>CANRFT010000014.1 GCA_947629955.1 uncultured Oscillospiraceae bacterium | reverse complement strand
GTGGGCGTCGTCCTGACGGTCTTGGGCGTGGCAATTCTTTCTGTCAATGCTTTCAGGGGATGAGTCTAAAATAAAAGACTTGTTGCGATAACGAAAAAGACTCCGTTATAAATATCCGAGCAATATAAAAAATGAACTACTCTCCAATGTCAGGTGTACCGAGTATTGACATTTCAATTGGATATGCTCCCCCTATCTCGACAGTGTTTTCCTTTTCACTGTCTACTATAGGGGGAGCATATCAAGCATTTCTGAGCGTTTTCATAGGTTTTTTAATACAATTTGTGTCTGCTGTATCATAGCTCGGCATGTGTGTTCAGCGCCGGATTTTTGATGTTTTGCGGAATCCCTTATGAATATCCGTACCAACCCCCTGTGATCCGAACCCGTTTCCTGTGGGAGATGGGTTCGGATCGCTGTTTTTCCCGAATAAGAGAAGGCCTCTGACCGGGTCTGCCGACCCGGTCAGAGGCCTTTTGTTTTGGGCTTGTCTGTTTTTGATTTGATGGATGTCAAGTCTTTTCCCTTGCCACCACTACGAATCTGCCGTTTGTGGTGTGGTAGCTGCATGTGGTAAGGGTCAAAAGCTGGTCTCCGAACTCCGCCGTCACGCCGGTATCGTAGAGCGATACCTCCTTGATCCAGCCGAGGTACTCGTCGAAGACGGCCTCATCGGTCAGATCGACGTAGTTGTAGTAGCGGAAGACGTTTTCATCGTCCCGCCGGTAGACCTTCGCATAAAAGGCTGCCAGCACCTCGTACTCTCCGGCCTTCTCCAGGGTGTCAAAATGGATGGTGGGGTGCTCCCGCCAGAACGCCTCGTCGGCGTACTCGGAGAGCGTGGCGAACATGGTGCCGTTCCGCATGTGATGCCCGTATACGATGTAATTCCCGCAGTCCTGATAGCACTCCGCGTCCAGGAAGGGGACGCCGCCAGTGGAGTGGCTCCCGTCGAACGCGCGGCGCAGATAGTATTCCGGGTCCTCCGGCGTGTGCATCACCGGGTAGTTCACGATGGTGCCGTCGATCCGGATCCATCCGAACAGGTCCTGGTTCTGCTCATAGAGCACCTGATATTTGCTGACGTCGTCCACAGGCTCCTCCGGCGGGTCTTCTTCGCCGGCGGGCTCCCCGCTCTGCTGGGGCGCCGCGGTGCTGTCCGGCCTCTTGGACGGCTCCGCCTGCTCGATCTGGTCGATCAGATCCTGGAACGCGTTCGCCTCCCGTCTCTCCTCGATCAGCTGCGAGGCGATCATATACGCCGATACGCAGAATACCACAAGGCAGATCACGCCCAATACGATCCGCACCTTGCCCAACCTGCTCTTTTTGCCGCTTTCCATGGACCGCGCCTCCGTGTATCTTCCTCTTGCCCGGTCACCCGATGCGCCGCTTCATCTGCTCGGCGTTCACCGCGTAGCCCAGGGCGGTGTCCCTGTCGATCAGCCCCGCCTTGCACAGGTTCAGTATGGACTGGTCCATGGACAGCATCCCCTCCGCGCCCCCGGACGCGATGGCATTATCGATCTGATGGCTCTTGCTGTCCCGGATCAGGCTCTTGATGGCGCTGTTCATGTGCATGATCTCATAAGCCGGCACCATGCCCCCGTCCACTCCGGGGATCAGCTGCTGGGACACCACCGTGTGCAGCACCGTGCTCAGCTGGATCCGGATCTGTCCCTGCTGCGCCGGCGGGAAGGAGTCGATGATCCGGTCGATGGTGTTCACCGCCCCGTTGGTGTGCAGCGTCGCGATCAGCAGGTGTCCTGTCTCCGCCGCCGTCATGGCCGTGCGGATCGTCTCGTGGTCCCGCATCTCTCCCAGCAGGATCACGTCCGGCGCCTGCCGCAGGCAGGCCCGCAGCGCCGTCAGATAGTTCTCCGTGTCGATGGCGATCTCCCGCTGGCTGATGATGCTCTTCTGGTCCCGGTGCAGGTACTCGATGGGGTCCTCCAGGGTGATCACGTGGCAGCTCCGGGTCTTGTTGATCCGGTCGATGATGCACGCCTGTGTGGTGGATTTGCCGCTTCCCGCCGTCCCGGTCACCAGCACCATTCCGTGGTCCACCTCCGCCAGAGCCATGACCTCCTCCGGGATGTGCAGGCTCCGCCAGTCCGGGATGTCGAAGGCCACCACACGCACCACCGCCGCCATAGAACCCCGCTGCCGGTACGTGTTCACACGGAACCGGGCCAGGCCCCCGATGGCGAAGGAAAAGTCGTCGTCCCCGCTCTGGAGATAGCGGCCGATGTCCCGGCCCGCCTCCTGATACAGCGCCCGGATCAGCCGCTCCGCCTCCTGGGGGAAGATCTTCTCTCCGTCGACGCTCCGGATCGCGCCTTTTACCTTGTAACTCACCGGTCCGCCTGCCACGATGAACAGGTCGGACGCGCCGTTTTCCACGGCGACGCGCAGATATTCTGTGATCTCCATCTCATTTGGCCCCCTTGTCACTCGAATGTCTCGCCGTCCCAGACGGTGATCCCGTCCTCCGGCTCCCAATCGGCGGTGGACACCGCCTGCCACTCCTCTATCTCGTAATCGTCTCCCAGTCCGTTGGGAAAGACCACCCGGACCCGAAGCGCCTGCGTCTCCGAGATGGCGCAGGCATAGCTGACGGTGGTGCGGCCCGGATCGGCGGCAGACGTGGCAAAGTCCACCCCTTCCAGTCGCTCCCCGCCGCGCAGCCGGGCCAGGATGGCCTCCGCCCGGGTGTCGGCCTCATAGTAGCCGCTCACCGCCTCCGCCGACGCCCTGCCCAGCCGGTCGTCCGCCTGCACCGTGGACAGGGACAGCAGCGCGAACACCGTCAGGCACAGCACCGCGAAGATCACCAGCAGCGAGCTGCCGCCCACCGTGGGGGGGGAGAACCGCTTCTTCTCCTCGTTCATGCTCCCACCTCCGTCTGCCAGGCCACGTTCAATTCAAAAAGCGCCTCGGCGTCGCCCAGCTCCCTCACGCAGATGTGGGCTATGGCAAGGCCCGCCTCTCCGCTTTCCGCAGGCTCCGCCCACAGGCCGTAGGCGGCGTTCCGCTCTCCGGCCACATTCCAATCTTTGTCATAGAGGATCAGGACGCACGGCTCCTGTCCCTCGGCGGCATCGGAGGCGCCCAGCTTCTCCGCAACGGAGTCCAGCACGGACTCCATGTCCTTGCCGCCGGACCCCTCGTTTTTCATGATCTCCGCGGCGTTCTGCGCCTCGATCACCGCCCGGTCCCGCGCGATCCCGCGATCCGACGTCCGGTCGCACCACACGAATACCCGCAGGCACAGCGCCGCCGCCAGGGCGAACACCAGCACCATCACCGCCTGCTCCATCAGCGCCAGCGGCGCCTTGCTCCTCATGTCCCCGCGCCTCCTCTCAGCGCCAGGACGAGCTCCGTCCCGATCCCGTCCGCGTCCTCGATCTCCACGCGCAGCACGCCGTCCTCCAGCTCCATGGACAGCCCCCGCGCCTCCGCGATCCGCTCACCGTCCTCCGGGAAGAACTCCGCCTCCCCGAAGGTGAACAGCTCCCGGATCCATCCGTCGCTGTAATAGATCCGCGTGATGTACTGCTCGCCCTCGATCTCCTCCGCGTAGGACAGCACATCCAGACCGGCCTCGCTCTCCACTTTTATCGCGTCTCCTGACGGCACCTGCCGCACCTTCGTCGCGATGTACTGCGCGCACACGCGCCGGTCGCCGGCCGCCCGGTCCTCCGCCGTCAGCTCCCGGTACACCTTCGCTCCCGTCAGCAGCACCGACAGCACACACGCCGCGAACACGCCGAACAGCACCAGCGTGATCAGTCCGTCTATCTGATGCCTCTGCCGCCGCTGGTTCATGACTTCTCAGCCCTTTCCACGCTCATTCGCTCCGCTCCAGTACCGTGAAGGTGGGCATCAGGTTGGACGCGAACACCTGATAATCCACGAAGTACCTGCTCTCATCCACCTGCAGCCCGTAGTGCTCCTCCATGTAGCTCACCGTCGGGGGATAGATCCCCTCTGTCGCGTAGCACGCCGCAGCCGTCCGCCGGATCGACTCCTCCAGCTGCCGCTTTCCCTCGTCGCCGCTCCCGCTCTCCAGATTGGACACACCGGCAAAGAAGCATATCAGCACCGCGACCGCGATCAGGGGCGTCACAAGCCCCCGCAGCAGGCCGGGCAGCCGTTTCTTCATCTGTTTCTTCATCGTATCTCACCCGATCGCGGACATGATGTTCATCAGCGGCAGCATCACGGACAGCAGGATCAGCCCCACCAGGATCGACGTCACCATCACCAGCGCGGGCTCCACGCGCCCCACCAGCTCCTGCAGCGCCATCTCGCTGTCCTCTGTCAGCCGCCGGGCGATCTGCTCCATCGCCGCGTCCCCGGTCCCGCTCCGCAGCCCCAGCTCCAGCAGCCGGCACTCCGCCTGCGGCAGCACCTGGGACCCCTTCATGGCGTCGGACATGGACTCTCCGGCCTCCAGCCGCTTTATGCAGTCCAGGCAGCGGGCCTTGGCCGGGGGCACCGAGTCCAGCAGGGAGGCGGCGGTGGACAGCGCCTCCTCCAGAGGCAGTCCGCTGCTCAGCCCCATGGACAGGGACTGGGCGAACCGCGCCGTGTTGATCTTTCGGGACACGCCCTTATCGCCCATCCGCTTCCGCCAAAAGCCCGTCAGCTTCTCCCGGAACGCGGGCACGGCGGCGAACAGGACGACGATCAGCACCACGATCCCCAGCACCACGCACAGCGCCGGCATCGCCGCGTCCAGCGCCTGCCCGAACTGCAGCAGGCCCCCCGCGATCCCCGTCAGGCTGCCGCCCAGATAGGCGTACACGTCGTTGAACACCGGCAGCACCTTCACCAGCAGGATCCCGATCACCGCCAGCATGATCACCAGCAGGATCGCCGGGTACAGCAGCGCCGACCGGATCTGCCGGTTCAGCCTGGCCCGGTCCTCATAGTGCCGGGACAGGGCCGTCAGCGCCTCCTCCATCCGCCCGGACCGCTCGCCGACCTCCAGCAGTCCGCAGACATAGTCCGGAAAACGCTCCGACGTCCGGAACGCCTCCGCCAGCGAGGCGCCCTCGTCCACTTGTGACGCCATCCGGGCCAGCACATCGCGGCTGCGGCCATCCTGTTCCTCCTCCGCCAGCAGCGCCAGGCCGTCCCCGGCCCCCACGCCCGCGTGCAGCAGCATGGACAGCCCCATGCACACCTCGCTGATCTCTTCGTTTCTCAATACTTCCGCACTCATCACGCATCTTCCCCCGTTCTTCATATGCACAGATAGGAGGGCCCGCGGGCCCTCCTGTCTATGGGGTTATCAGTAGAAATATTTCGCGCTGTAGTTCGCGCCGTCCCCGATGTATTTCATGATCGACGCGCTCTGCTTCCCCGAGGCCGCGAATGTCGGGTCCATCCGCTGCCACTTCGTCCCGTCGAAGTAGATCGCGTTGTTGATCCACCCGGTCTTCTCGGACCACACGTTGATCCAGGCGTGGTACGCCGTGCCGGCATACCCCACTACCAGCTTGCACGGCACGCCCTGGCTCCGGAGCATCCCGGCCATCAGCGCCGCGTAGTCGAAGCAGATGCCCGTCTTCTTCTTCAGCACCGTGTCCAGCACCGGCAGATACCCGCTCTTCACCGTGGCGGCCTGCTTCTTGTCGTAGCTCATGTTCCCTACCACATAGGTGTAGACTGCCTTTACCTTATCCAGGGCGTCGTCCTTTCCTTTGCACAGCTCTGCCGCTTTCGCCACGGTGTTCGGCGCCGCCTCGAAGTCCACGTACTGATTCGACCGCAGGAACGGCGCGTACTCATCCGTCAGCGTCACCTTGAACTTCTGCGCCACCACCCCGGAGTAGGACGTGCCCTTCACGTTCTCATACACGCCCACCTGATAGGAGCCGTTCCCGTCGGACAGCGGCAGCGCCGTCCACTCGCCCGACGTCAGGTTGTACTGGTACTGGGTCGTCGGGCCCTGCACCAGGGCCTTCAGCCGCTTCGTGGTGGACGCCGTATAGCGCACCATCACGTACCCGTCCTTCACGTTCGAGTAGTCTATGACCGCCTTGTTGTTCTTCTTGACCTCCCGGCCCGGCGCGCTCACCTTCAAAAAGGTGGGCACCGCCGGCGGGGATCCCGCCAGCGCGACCTCCTCATCCTCCAGATCTACGGAGTCGAGAACATATTCGTCCACAAAGGCCTCGCGCATCAGCTCGTCCAGGTCCTCGGTCGGAGCGGCCGCAGGAGTCCCCCCCGTCTGGCCGCAGCCGGCCAGCAGAAGAGAGGTCATCAGAGCCGCCAAGAGCAGCGCGCAGTATTTTCTCATGGTCTCCACTGTAATTCCTCCTGCCGCATCATTATAGTATAAAGTATGTCGATGGGTGGCCGGCCTTTAAAAAAACCACTGATGAATCCATCAGCGGTTATCATTTGACGACCCGCGCCCCATATAGAGCACAAAGGAAATGGTAACCGGCTGTCATAGTCACAAGACCTTAGACCCGTGGCTTTGCGTCCCCGCCTTTCGACAGGTTTGCCTTTTGCACATCAACCTGTTCAGTTATCAGTTTTACCGTACCATAGTCTCAGTGATGTTGTCAAGGCTTTTTTTGCAAATTTTATAAAATTTATGCCTTTTGCCGGCGGTTCCGGAGAGACAGCGCCGCAGGGCGCCCTCCCCTGTTCATCTCTCTGCCGAGTCGCACGGCTCCTTTCGCCAACAAAAAATCGAGTGCCCATAAGGCAAGTCCCTTATGAACACTCGATGTGGTGCGGATGACGGGACTCGAACCCGTACGGCCGTGGGCCACTAGCACCTCAAGCTAGCCAGTCTACCAGTTCCAGCACATCCGCATGTGCAATTTCACGCGCGCTTTCCGCATTGCAGAGCCTATTATAGCCTCGCATTTCTTTTTTGTCAAGAGCGAAAAAAACTGTTGACAATCCCGGTCCGGCGTGTTATCATATGCCTTGCGTTGAGAAAACGTCAGCCCTTCCGCGCGAGTGGTGGAATTGGTAGACTCGCTGGCTTCAGGTGCCAGTGCTCGCAAGGGCGTGCGGGTTCGACTCCCGCCTCGCGCACCATCGGAAAACCCCCGAAACTACTGGAGTTTCGGGGGTTTTTCCTTGTCCTTCCCCCGGAGTTAGCCTTATTTTTAGCCTTATTGTGCGGAAACGTCCGTCACGCTCTGGATAAACCGCTCCATCCGGGCCGCGCTGGCCTGTTTCATCTGCTCCGTGACGTGTCCGTAAACGTCCAGCGTGAAGGCCGCTGTATGATGGCCCAGGTTTTCCTGCACGGTCTTGATGTCATCCCCACTCTGAAGGGCAGCCACGGCGTAGCTATGCCTCAGATCGTGGAAGCGGGCGTCCGGGCATCCCGCCTGCCGGGCCAGCTTTTTGAAATGGAGGTAGACCGTTTGCGGCGACAGATTATGACCCAGCTCATTGGTGAACACCAGATCGCTGTCCTCCCATGCGCAGCCCGCGGCCGACCTCCAGAACTTCTGCCGGTCCCTCTGGTGCTTCAAGACCTCCATGACAAACGGCGCCGGTGTGATGCAGCGGCTTTTCCCGTTCTTTGGTGAGATGAACTGAAAAGTGCCTGAACCCCGGCGCACCCGCTGGAGCTGCTTGTTGATCAGCAAAGTCCCTTTGGCAAAATCCACACAGTCCCAGGTCAGCCCCAGCACCTCGCCCTCTCGCAGCCCAGTGAACAGGGTGACGATGTAGACACTCTCAAAGCGATGGCCTTTGCAGGCTTCCAGAAACTTATGGATCATGTCGCTGTCCAGAGGCTTGATCTCCGCCCGCTCTTTGCGGGGCAGCTTGCAGGCAGAGGCAGGATTGACCCGGAGATACCCCAGTTCCACGGCCTGCTGCAGTGCCTTATGAAAGACGCCGTGGATGTTATGGACCGTCTTGCCGGAGAGATGCTTCACGCTCTGCAGTTCATTGTAAAACCGCTGTATCTCATGGGGGCGCAAGCTGTCCAGCTTCACAGTACCGAAACGGTCTTTCAAATGGGTATCGACCACAGTCTGGTAGCAATCCCGGGTGCGGGGCTTGACTGACACAAGAAAATCGGTCTGCCAGATATCCAGCCATTCGCTGACTGTCAGCTTGCACGGTTCACGATACATCCCCTGGTCGATCTCCGCTGTGACTTGACGCAGTCTTTGGGCTACCTCTTTTTTTGTTTTGCCGGTGATCGAGCGCTGTACCTGCTTGCCTGTGGCCGGGTCAAAACCGGCGGTATATCGGGCCTGCCAATAGACATAGGTTTTCCCGCTTTTTTCAGTGGTGAGTTTTCTGATCGAGCCGGCGCCGTTAGTGCCCCGGCCGGCTGTTTTTGTGCGTGGCATATTTCCTCCTTTCGCCACGCGGGGCATACCGTAACTTTATGATATACCCCGCGTGGCCCACGGTCAACAGATGAACTGTTAATTTTGTTTCAAATACTCTACAACAGCGTCTTTGGGGATACGGATCTGCCTCCCGATTTTGACGCTTCTGATCTGCCCGGACCGCACCAGCTCATAGGCAGTGTTCCTGCCGATGCCGAGGATGGGCATAAGATCCTCTACCCGGAGGGTCAGGGGTAGCTCGTCGAAGGAGCGATACTTAGTCTCCAAGACGACCACCCTTCCTCACCGACGCCAGGTAGATGTCCGTGACATCGGGCCGCTCATGGCCCAGGAGCCTGGAAACTTCCAAGTGGGCCGTCAGTTCGGGAGTGCCGGCATCCACCAGCCGCTGATACTGCTCAGCGGCGAAGCTGTGGCGAAGTCCATGAAAGGTCAAGGGCCGGTCATCGCCCTCGTCGCGGAGTTCCTTCCGATGATCCAGCAGGAACTTCTGGACGCCATAAATGGCGTCGTCGGTGGGCATATCATCGGGCACCAGCAGCTTGTGGCCCCGCGCCGTCCGGCGAAGCTGCTCCCGGAGAGCGACGGCGATCTGCTCATTGATGGGCACCGTGCGGACCTTGCCGCCCTTGCCCTTGATGGTGATGGTGCCTTTGCGCAGAGCGTCCTCCGCGATGGCGGTGTCGATGCGGAAGCACTCGTGGACCCGGAGGCCGGCGTAGCGGGCCAGATAGAAGGCCAGGATGTAGTCATAGCGGTCCTCGGACAGAGCGGCTATCAGGAGGCGGTTGAACTCCGGCGGCGTCCAGGTGCGGTCCTTCTGCCCGAACCGGCGGCGCTCCAGCTGGATGCCCAGCTCATCGTTGCCGGGCAGGCGGCGTTTGGTATCCATCAGGTCATGGAAGAACCGGATGGCGGCCAGATCGGTCTTGATGGTAGAGGCGGCCTTCCCGGCCATTTGCATCTGCTCCACGTAGCTGACCAGGTGCTTGCCGCTGATGTTGGACAGCTTTTGCAGGCGGTAGTGATCTGCGAGGAATTTGCAGAACCGCTTCATGGCCTCATAATACCGATCTTTGGTTCGGAAGCTGCCCTGCCGATTGTGCCTTGCCAGCTTGTCCAGCTGGTCCACGAGGGCCCCATAAATGCCCTTATTCTTGATGTCAGATTTCATATGAAAAACTCCTTAATCTTCAAAATATAAGTTCAGATGGGCGCAGTCCACCCCTTGGCAGCTCTGTCCGTTTCCGGCTCGTTTCCACTGAAACGAGCATCTTCAACAGGGCTGAAACCCTTGAAATGACAAGCTTGAGGAACTCTGTTCCGATACCTGTCTCTCTTTCAGTTGTGCCTTGGTCAGTACGAACACAGCATGGGGAACGATGTTCCCTGCCCGGATGGGCGGCTGCGGACACCGGCCGCTGAACTCGGCTGCGGCGAATCGCCGCGGGTGTCCTTCGATCCCTCCGGCTGGGATCGGGGGTACGCGAACTCTCACGCTGCCGGACCGACGCTGCGCCGGAACGGTGAGAGGTGAGGCCGTTTGCCGGCGGCCTCCGAGGTTATCGTCCCTGGGTCCCCGCAAACCTCAAAGCGGGGAGGGTTCTGGCAGTTCGTCCTATTCTACGGCGTGTTTCCCTGGCCGGCGGCTGGCAGGGCCGCGGGCTTGCTCCCGATGAGCGGAAACCTTTCAAAAAGCGCAAAAAGGGAGCGCGAAAAGTCGTCAAACCATCAACAAACTTCTCGCACTCCCTATGAGCGCCTGGCTTTTCTATTGTTCGCCCCGTGGGGCTGTTACGGAGATATTGCGGTTGCCCACATGGCGGCAAAGTTCACCGTCTGGCAGGTCAGTCATCTAATTAGCTTCTTCAGTCTATGCGGACGGCGAAAGGGCGCACTTTGCCCCTCCCTAACGCCGTTCCTCCCTACCTTACTCCGCCCTATCTTACTCCGCCCTAATTACAGGACAAGTATAGCACGGCGAAAGACCGCTGTATAGTTGGAGATGTTCCAACTAAAACCGCCCGTGAGGGCCGAGTCTTGCCGCCGGCAAAACGCCGACAGCCTAAAAAGTGAAAATCCGCATCAGGTCGGTACGGTATAGCACCCCCTGCGATCTTCTGTCAGTCTCTAAAAGGCAATCCTTTCGCTCAAAGCTGGTCCCCAGGACGGGGACTGGATCAAAAAACATCACGCATCAGATGCGGAGAGGTTGTGCCTGTCACGCTCTGCGGACCAGGCTCACTGCTTAGTAAGCTCCCTTGCGCGGGAGAAACGCTATCTATTAACTACAGCCTAATTCTAACACAATGTCGAAGGGCGCGCCGCAATACCAAAAAGTGCTTTACTTTTTTCAAATACGCTGAAAATATACCGGTTTAATGGACTTTAAGTACAGGACGGCATCAAATAACGCAGAATGGTATCTGCCTCATGCACACGGTACCCCGGCTGCGGACAGGATTGGAAAATGGAATTATTTAACTACTTATGTAGACCTGAGTCTGCGTTATGCGCGGACAAAAAAGGCGTTTACATTATGCGTAAGCGTTATGTAAGTGGGGAGAATCAGGTCTACGCATAACTCTGCATTATGCGTGGACCAATCCCGGTGAAACAGATGACATCCTGAATCTGTGATAAAATGCAGATACTCATGGTAAAAGCCATAGCATCGTCTCTCGGCACTCGGTTTTGAATTGGCTGTTGAAAAATCACTGCAGTGGGGAGGTTCCCGCTCGTTTGGGCGGTTGCGGGAGGGCACCAGCTTCTTTCCTCTGCGATTGATGCTCTTTTGATGCTGTTAACCCTTTTGATGAGCAATCAGCCACCGCAAAAGTTCATCATAATCCCGCTCCCCGGAGGCCAGCGCCAGTACGATTTCAGAGAGCTCCTGTTGGGAATAACTTAGCTCTATCCTGTTCAGCGCAAGAAACACCAGCATGGCGTGAGCGCCGATCCGCTTGTTTCCGTCGACAAAGGGGTGGTTTTTCACCAGCCCATAGCAGAGCCGGGCCGCCTTCTGCTGGAGGGACGGGTAGGCATCCGTTTCGCCAAATCCCTGAAAGGGCGCCTCCAGCGCGGACTCCAACAGCCCCTCATCCCGGACTCCTGGCAGCCCTCCGGTCTGAGCCAAAAGCTGCTCGTGGAGGACAAGGATCTGCTGTTTGCTCAGGACCTTCATTGCGCCAGGACCTCATACGCCTCGCGGTTTTCCTCCATCAGGCGGGCGGAAATGGCAAGCACATCCTCGTCCTCCGCCTGCTGGACCTTCTCCGCCCGGCTGAACTCAACGATGAGATAGCGGGGCACGTTATTTTTCAAAATGACGGCGGAGCCCTTCTCGTCTACCAAGCGGGCCACCTTGGAAAAGTTCTGATTGGCCTCGGTGATGGAGACCAGCGTTCCGGTGCTGACTTTCATACGAACCACGTCCTTTCTGTCGTTATTATAGCACAGCGTTAGGAGAAATACAACCTATAACTTGGTCGCTACCCGCAGCGTTCTTTGCCTCTCTCCCGCGAAATCTACAACGCCCATGATGGAAGGCCCGCCGCCTCGCCGCGGCGGGCCTTCGCATATCCTGTGAAACGGAGGGAAACAAAATGGCGTTGCTGCATCTGCGAACGGAACTGGGGCATTGGGGCCGATGTCCCCCTAAAAACTCGCAAATTGCAAACACAAGTTGGTGGAACCACCGCATGCAGTCTGATATTTTATAAACTGGATTGGAGGCGAAATATGGATGCTGTCCGGAAGGATCAAAGAATTGAGGAAGCGGGCGAAAATCTCCCAGGAAACGCTGGCGGAAAGGGTCGGCGTGTCCCGCCAGACGGTCACGAAGTGGGAGACGGATCGGGGCGAACCGGGCATCGCGAACCTGATCCAACTGGCGGACGTTTTCAGCATCTCAGTGGATGAACTGCTGGGCCACAGCCCCGCGGAACCCATATCCAATAAAGCCACAACAAACGAGGAGGAATTCACATGAAAAAGATCTTTGCTCTGCTGTTGGCGGCAGTCATGCTGCTGCCCCTGGTGTCCTGTGCAGGCGGGACGCAGTCTGTCAGTGACCAACCTGCGCGGGAAAGCCAGTCCCAGATCGAAGAAAGCCAGCCGTCGGAGGAGGAAACCACACCCCAGCCGGAGGAGACAGACCAGCCCTCCGGCGGAGGTGAAGTGCCGGAGATGTTCCCGGAACAGGCCACCATCGAGGAAACCGTGCTGGTGGATGAAAAGGACGTGAAGATCACCGCCACGGAGCTGACCTACACCAGCGGCTCCGCGGAACTGTCGCTGCTGTTGGAAAATAACAGCGATCAGGAACTTTCCTTTGCAAGTCATAACAACTGTCCTCGCTCAATTAACGGATATATGGTCGACGGCGGATTTATGTCTGAAAGCGTTGCTGCTGGGAAAAAGGCAAACACGACCCTAACCTTTCGTGCAAATGAGCTCATTGCGTTAGGGATCACAGAAATCGCCGACATCGAACTTAGCTTTGAGCTGAAGGACGAAGATTATGAAACCTATTTGGAAACAGGTCCCCGCCAAATTCAAACTTCTGCAGCGGCCAGTTATGATGATTCGGAGGATACTTATCAGTCCGCAATCAACAGCGGTTGGCTTGCCGCTGCATATGGGTTCACTGTAGACTATTTTGCGAATGACGAACTCTATAACGACAACGGACTTCGCGTGATCTCGGAGACGCTGCTCACAAATAAAGACGGGGACAGAGCCCTCTTCCTGGAGGTGGAAAACAACGCCTCCGAACCGCTTCTGGCATCCATGGGGGACATTTATATCAACGGGCTGATGATCCATGCGTCCTGGTCGTCAGATTCCATCAGTGCTGGAAGCCGTCGCATTTTCAGCCTAAATATCTCCTCAATGATGGACGATGCCTATTGGAGCACTTTCGGGCTGACCGATTACGGTGATATCACACTGTCGATCCAGGCGTTGGATCCTGATTACAAGGAAGTAGGCGCGGCAGGGGAACTCAGCTTCAGTATCCCGGGCGTCAATGTCTCTTATGATGGATCAGGCGAAACGGTATACGATGAGGGCGGTATTCAGGTAATTTATAAGGGATTGGTAGAAGACGAGTCGTCCTACAGCGAGGATCTTCACGCCCTTTTCCTGGTAAAGAACGGGTATACGGAACCTGTTACCGTAACTGTCGGACGCAGTTCCCTCTCTGTCAACGGTTACATGACCGACTGTTATACCTTTGACCGACCCGTCGCCCCCGGCAGGGGCCGGATCATGGATGTGCAAATCGAAGGAGACAGCCTGGAGGAAAACGGACTGACCGAGGTTGCCGATATTTCCGAAATGGAGATGACTATGACGATCAAGGACAACCAACGGGATGTGATCGCGGAACCGGTGGTGACGATCTCCGCCGAAGGATAAGCTGTAAGGATAAAGGGCCCACCTGTCCGCGAGGGCAGGCGGGCCCTTGTCTTGAATAGCGCGTTGGGGAACATCTGATCTTTGGTTTTTCTTGTTCAAAACGCCTGAACCGGGTCGAGCAGTTTTGCTGATGCAACCCGCGCCTCTTTTGGGGACAAACAAGAAAAAGCCACCACCAGGCCCGTGCCCGTGCCGGCACAGGTGCCCACCGCGGAGCCCATTACCACGCTGCCGCCTGTAATGGTGGCGACTGCGCCGCCGATAGAGGCGCCAACGGAACCCCCGATGAAGAACGATGTCAGGATCGTCAGAAGCATTTTTTCACCTCCGTTTCATATGTTGTTTCTTTACGGCTCTTTCCCTGAGAAATCTGGAGCCCGGCTGGGTTTCGTCCTTGCCTTACACTCCGTTCTCGTGTGCCGGCGGTAAAATTTCAGGGAAATTGAAAATTTTTGTGCGAACCTCCTGTTTTCTCACGGGGAAACGCACTGTCAAAAAAGAGGTTCGCACCGTCGGACGGCGGCCAAGCGGAAGGATTTTTGCTTTTTCTTGACAAAAACGCTTGCATTTTTTACGTATGGTGATAAAATATAGTTGCGGGTTGTTGAACTCCCACAAAAACGCCTGACTCGGGTTGTGCAGTTTTGCTGACGCAACCCGCACCCCTCACGGGGACGGCAACGGTTTTCCGTGGTTTAGCGGTCTAAACACGGGTGACGCAACCCGCACCCCTCATGGGGACGGCAACGGTGGACCAGTCCGCCGTTACCAAGTGGGAGACGGACGCAACCCGCACCCCTCACGGGGACGGCAACAATTCGACAGGCCAGCTCGCACTCGATGATCCACAGGACGCAACCCGCACCCCTCACGGGGACGGCAACCGCGGGCAAGCAGGCCTACAACTCCAACGAGCAGACGCAACCCGCACCCCTCACGGGGACGGCAACCGCCCGGCGCACGAAGTAGATGGCGGAGGACCGACGCAACCCGCACCCCTCACGGGGACGGCAACAGGGAATGGGCAAGGAACTTGTAGGCGTTGCTCTGAGACGCAACCCGCACCCCTCACGGGGACGGCAACCGGACGGCCCTTCGGGCCGTTTCGGCTTAGTCCGACGCAACCCGCACCCCTCACGGGGACGGCAACTTAGACTTCTTGGTCTTCAACTCACGAACCTTCGACGCAACCCGCACCCCTCACGGGGACGGCAACGAGACCTACTGTCACACATACCATCAGATACAGACGCAACCCGCACCCCTCACGGGGACGGCAACCCGCCCCGGAGGTAACGAGGGCAACAGAAAGGGACGCAACCCGCACCCCTCACGGGGACGGCAACAGGCCCTCCGCGGACACCGGCCTGCTGGCCGCCGACGCAACCCGCACCCCTCACGGGGACGGCAACAGGTAGCTGTATTTGTTGTAATCGATGTCGAAGTAACGCAGTCCCACCCCTCACGGGGACGGCAACTGGTACAAAAGGGAACGTTAAACTGCACGGATCGGACGAGGGCCGCACACCCCACAGGTGCAAGACAAAACCCGACGGTTTTTTGACCATCGGGCTTTTGTTTTTATATTTAAGGTTTGAAAGAATTTGCCGCCTGCCCTGAATTATCCGTTTCGAGCCGCGAGTAACAGGTGTGAGGCGAAACATCAGGAGGAGATATTGGTTGCTTCTTCCCAATAAGGTGATATAATAGAAAAAACAGTCAATAGGAGGCGAGCGCTTTGGAAAAAACGCTGATGATCCTGGAGGTATCGCGCAAGCAAGACTACATTTTCTCCAGCAATAAGCTGCGGGAAAACGCGGCCCGCTCAATGGACATTGCCTATGTCACCAGCAGCGCGTTCTTCCGGGAGACCGCTGAGGAGTTGTTCAGCGAGGAGAAGAACATGGTCTACTCCGGCGGCGGCCACACGGTCCTCCAGTTCGAGGGCCGGGAACAGGCCACCGCTTTTGCGAAGACGGTGACCGAGGCCGTCCTGCGCCGGTACGACGGACTGGAGCTGTTCGTCAGGCAGATGCCCTACGACCCGGCCAGGACCCCGGGCGAGAACCTGAAAGAGCTGTCCAAGGCGCTGGAGCGGAAAAAGTCCCTGCGCCGGTCCTCCTTCCGCCGCCTCAGCTTCGGCGTGGAGACGCTGGGGGAGGAGACCCACCGGCCGGCCCTTCTCGGTGCGGAAACCCGGCCCGCGCCCCGCCGGGAGGGCTTTCCCGGGCTTCTGCCCCAGGGCTGGACATTTCCCACAGAATTTGAGGATTTGGCCGGGGACGACAACTTCATCGCCGTGATCCACATCGACGGCAACGCCATGGGGAAGCGGGTGGACCGCATCTATCATAAGGAGGATGGGGACTGGGACGCCTGCTGCGCCGCCTTGCGGGCCTTCAGCAAGAACATCCAGGACAGCTTCGAGGGAGCCTTCCGGCGGATGGCGGAGCGGGTGGCCCGGCAGCTTCCGGACCGCTGTCCCCGGCTTGCCGTCCGCCCGGTGATCCTGGCCGGAGACGACGTGTGCCTCGTGTCCGCCGGCTCCATCGGCCTGGAGTGCGCCCGGATATTCCTGGAGGAGCTCTCGCAGATGGACGCCGGCGGGCAGCCGCCCTACGCCGCCTGCGCCGGAGTGGCCCTGGTCCACACCAAATTTCCCTTCCACGCGGCCTATGATCTGGCGGAGGAGCTGTGCTCCAGTGCCAAAAAGTTCGGGGCGGGATTGGACCCGGAGGGCCGGATCTCCGCCATGGACTGGCACATCGAGTTCGGCCAGTTGAAGGACAGCCTGTCCGAGCTGCGGGAAGACTATTGGACGGAGGACGGCGCCCGGCTGGAGCTGCGCCCCGTGACGGTGCTGGTCCCCCGGGGGTGCGGGGATGCCGGCGTCCGGGACTACGCCTTTGTCCGGGGCCTCTGCCGGGCCCTCCAGGAGGAAAAGGGCAGGATTGCCCGGAGCAAGATCAAGGAGCTGCGCACCGCGCTGAAACAGGGAGAGGTGGAGAGCACGTTTTTCATCCACGACAGGCAGATCAGCGATCTGCTCTACCACGGGTTTGAGGCCAAATACCAAAACCCCGACGCCCGGTGGGACTACTATAAACGGATGTTCGCAGAAAAGATTGAACTGGATAAGCCTGCTTTTACGGATATAGGCGGCGAAAAGCGCTGTCTGTTCTTCGACGCCATCGAGATGATGGACCACTATACGCCCTTTGAGGAGGTGGAAGCATGAGCGCGAGAGCGGAACTGCGCGTCACCATGGAACTGCTGTCCGACGCCGTTTTCGGCTCCGGCTTCAGCATTCCCGGCGGCGAGGATATCGCCGTGGCGGTGGATGGTTCCGGATACCCCTATCTCCCCGGCACCGCCTTCAAGGGCCTGCTGCGGGAGAGCCTCACCAACTGGTTGGCCTGGTCCGGGGAAGACGAGGGCGCAGTTGATATTCTCATGGGCGAATCCGGCTGGGCCGGAACGGCGGATGACCGCCGGGTCAAGCTCACCCCACTGATCCTGGATGAGCCTCCCGCCGAGCCCGATGACTGCTTTGCCCTGCGGACCTTCACGCAGTTGGAACGCGGCGTGGTTAAGACCGGCAGCCTGCGTACCGCCTCCTGTATCCGCCGGGGGCTGCGCTTCTCCGGGCTTCTCGAGTGCGCGGAGACGGACGTCTCTCTGCTGCAAAATGCCCTTGCCTGCATCAAGTGGACCGGCGCCATGCGCAGCCGGGGCTTCGGCCAGGTCCGGTTCAGCGCGGAGAATATGGGAATGGCGTCGGGAGCGGAGCGCAGTTTGTCCGGCGTTGCCTGCATCCGCTACCGGCTGCGCACCGAGACCCCGCTCATCATCACCGATTTGAGCCGCAGCCGTGGCAACAACTGGGAGACCAGGGGGTTCATCCCCGGTTCCTCCATCCGCGGCATGGTCCTCAGCGAGCTGTCCCTGCGGGATCCGGACTGGTTCAAGGCCCACCGGCGGGAGCTGCTCTCCGACAGGACCCGTTTCTCCGACGCCGTTCCCAGCGTTGACGGCCTGGAGGCCATCCCATCCATTAAGGGGTTCTATGAGAACAAAGATGAGACGGACTTTCAATCCGTACTCAAAACAGGCGATGTCACGCCGGGTTATAAACGGGCCGGGCTGGGATCCTTCTGCGCCCTGGATAGAGATACCGTCCGCTTTTGGAGCGCCCGGACCGGCGGCGTCACCCGCATCCAGCGGAACGTGGCCAAGGGCGAGGACACCCGTCCCTTCCAGACCCGCTATCTGGAGGCCGGCCAGGAGTTCACCGGATACATCACGCTGGATGGATCGGACCTTGCTGAAAAGATATCTGGGGTGTTTGCCGGTACTGTCTGGCTGGGCGCGGACCGGTATGAGGGTCACGGGAAATGCAGGGTGACCGCTCTGGAGGGAGCAGATGCTCCCGGTTGGATCTCCGCCTACGGTTGCCGGAGTCAGGCCGATGTGGGAACGACCCTCTACCTGCTGGCCCTGTCTCCCCTGGCCATGCTGGGGCCGAACGGCGAGCCCTGCGGTCTGGATCTGCCGGAACTGACCCGGCTGTTGGGGGTCGGCGAGGTGAAGATGGAATTGTGTGCCACCTCCGTAACGGAATACGGCGGCTACAACCGGACCTGGCAGTGCCGGGAACCCGCTGTGCCCATGTATGACCGGGGCAGCGTTTTCAAGCTCCGCTGCAACCGGGCCCCGGCTCTGGACACACTCCGGGCGGTCGAGCGGGCCGGTCTGGGCGTCCGTACCGCTGAGGGTTTTGGGCAGGTGCTGTTTCTCCGCCCCGCCCTCTTTGAAGGATTGACGCGGAAAAAGGCCATAGGAAAAGACATCTCGAGGGCGGAGACCGCCGCCGCCAGGGCCCGCCGGGCAAAATATAACTGGATCATGAAGAACGCAGAGAATGTGTATCGCGGCGGCCTGTCCAGGAGCCAGTTGGGAACGATCCAGGCCCTGTGCGAGGAGGCCATGGGGCAGGACGGGAATACTGATGCCTTGTATGATTTTCTGGACAAAAACGAGAAGAATCGTGGCGCGCGGCATGGGGCACGGTTCGCCAATATCTCCCGGCTGATCCGTACCGTGGCGGAGCAGCCGATCTCTGTGACGATTGGGGTCCCCTGCACGGATACCCCAACGGCGCGGCTGGAGCTATTGTGTCAGCTGTTCAACTACAGCCGCAGAGGGAAGGAGGCGGGCTGAGATGAGCGCGGCATTTACATATGCGGTCATTTACGATGTGACGGTCCAATGTCGGACGCCTCTGCGCACCGGCGGAGCAGACGGCGACGTGGAGGCGGTGCTCCGGGACACCTCGGGCCAGGCATTCTTTCAGGGGACTTCTCTCGCCGGGGCCCTGCGCGGATGGCTTGAGGCCAATTCCTCCCAGACAGTGGACGCTCTCTTTGGCAATCAGAGACAGACAGGTCGGCTGATTGTCTCAGACGGACACTTTTCCCGGGATGCGCAGCAGTATATCAGGCCCCGCTTGAAAATCGACAAAAAGGCTATGACGGTTGAGTGTGACAAGAAACCTGGAACTGGCAAGAAGTTTGACATCGCTCATATCGGGATCGGGGCAAGGTTGCGATTTACCTTGACATGGCTGGGCACCAAGGCTAATACGGATGAACTCACGATTGTAGAGCAAATGCTGGCGGCCATGAACAGCGGAGAGATCCGCCTGGGGGCCCAGAAGTCCAACGGTTTTGGCCGGGTAGCGCTGACGACCGTTACTAAGCGGTGCTTTGACATGACCGACGAGAAGGATCGCCAGGCGTGGCTGGACGACGCGAACGATGGTGTGCCGCTGGCCCTTGCTGAGGCTGAAATCCGCCGGGAGGTGATGTTTACCGTAACCGGCAGAGCGGACAACATCCTGATCCGCGCCGCAATTTTGGAGCAGGACGAGAACGGCAGCTATACTCCCAACCAATCCGAGGGTGGACGGCCGGTTTTGCCCGGATCCTCCATCAAGGGAGCAATCAGGGCCCGTACGGAGGCTATCGCACGGCTCAACGGGTTAAATGAGAGTGAGACGGATAATCTGTTTGGACGGAGTGCCGGAGCCGATGACAACGGAAAAGCCGGCAGGGTTCGCTTTGAGGATATGTGGATGGATCAAAACAGGAAACAGAAGATCACCCGTATCCGCATTAACAAGTTCACCGGAGGAGTGATTCGGGGCGGGCTCTTCAAGGAAGAACCGATCAGCGGCCCTGTGACGTTGCGCGTTGCGGCGCCGGAGGAACCTTTAGGCTGCGCTCTGTTGCTGTTTGCCCTTCGGGATCTAGGGCTGGGGTTGTACAATCTGGGCAGCGGCGGTTCTATCGGACGGGGCTATGTGACAGTGGATACCATTGAGGCGACAGCGCCTGACGGGCGGCGGACCGCTCTGAAATTTGACCAGACGCGGGTGTGTACACTGGACGACCCAGAGGGGTTGGCTGCGGAATGGCTGAAGGCATGGGGAGGCACAGCAGATGAAGACTGAAATCATCACGGTGCGGGAGGCGCTGGATTGGGGAGCCGCCCTGCCTTGGGCGCTTGTGCGCACCTTGAGCGTGGTGTCGCTGGGGCCACCTCCGGCGCAAATCGATCAGGACGACCTCATTGAAGTCCGCTTTTTCAACAGTAAGAAGGAGATCCGGGTATTTCGGACCGGTGGGCAGCTCAGGGCGGTCCAGCTTATCTCTGAAACTGATGACTCTGTCATCGAGCGCACCTATGAGATCGAGAACCCAAGGTTCGGAAGGAGCATTACCGTCAGCTACACGTTGGAGGCGGATGAGGACGGGCAGGTAAATCTGACCTCCACTCACCTGACAAGATGGGAGGGAACGCTATGAGTGAGAAACGAGGCGTGCATGCGCCATATAACTTCGTACCGTTCCACAGCAAAAATAACTCCGGCACTAACATCTGTTCCGGCAAAAGCAGAGTTGAGCGCGTTTTAATCCGCTACGGTAACGCGGAGGATTTGCCTCGTCACGATAGTATCGATCCGGTATTGAAGACCGGGGAGATCCACGTGACCATGACCGCGGAAACACCGGTGTTCGTCTCGGATGGGAACGAACATTTCTTCAGAGGCCCTAACGGTCAGCTCATGCTGCCCGGCTCCACCATTCGGGGCATGGCTCGGGAGAATATGCAGATCCTGGGCTTCGGACTGATTCAGCCCGAGGAGGACTTGGAAAACTATCAGATTTACTTCCGCGAGATGGCGGCGGCGAGGGAAAGTGCCGCCAACCCGCTGAAGCAATACTATCAGGGAGCGCTGGGAATCGAGACCGGCAAAGACACGGCGGGCAAGTCTTTCTCTGTCCCTAAGGACGTAAAGACTGGGTATCTCCGGCAGGCAGGCAAAAGTCTCTACATCCAGCCCACGAAGGACAGCTATCTCCGCGTGCCCCGGAGCAATCCCGCTCTGACAGCGGCAGGCCTCAGCGAAGGGGAGGCAAAGACGGTCCCTGTCGCCTATATCGCGGAAGGCGGGCGGGTGAAGGAGTTGCGCCGATCGGCAGACCCGGTGCCCGGTATGGAGCAGGGGGTGCTTCTCTATACCGGGAAAGCGGTGGGCAATAAGCCCAACGCCCGTTACCTGTTCCCCGCCGCCGACGAAACCGCTGCCCCGGTGCGGATCTCCGAGGTGGACTGGTTCTCCTACGCGGAGGACTTCGAGGTCCGCCGGAACGTGCTGGGGAAGGAGAAGGCCCGCTTCTGGGCACTGCCTGACGAGGGGGAGGAAAAACCGGTCTTTTACATCCAGCGCAACGGCCACACCTATTTTGGTATGTCTCTCTTCCTCCGCATCGGCTACAGCCATACGCTGTCTGAGGGCCTGCCTGGACCACAGACAGAGCGCTGCATTGGAAGTACGCCACTGGACTACATCCACGCAGTCTTGGGATTTGCCGAGGACAAAGGTTCGTATCGCTCCCGCGTGTCTTTCGGGGATTTTGCCGCACAGGGCGATCCCAGAGAGAGTGCGCCGGTCAGGACCATCCTGGGCCAGCCCAAACCCAGTTGGTACACCGGATATGTGGTAAACGGTGAGCACTATAACGCCGACGAGTTCTACCTTCGGGGGTTTAAGCTCTACTGGCTGAAAGATGCCAAAGCGCCGCCGGTTCCCGAGGGAAAGGAGAGGGTCGGTTCTGCCCTGCGCCCCCTGCCTGCGGGGACTGTTTTCCGCGGGGTCATCCGCTATAAAAATCTCCACGAAGACGAGCTTGGGCTGCTGTTATGGGCGTTGCGGCTGGAGGAAGGCTGCTATCAGAGCATTGGTATGGGCAAGCCTTACGGGTTTGGCCGGATGAAGCTGACAATCGACAGTCTGCGGGAGTATGATATGAAAGCTCTGTATAAGCCTGATGGGCTGTGCAACGGACCTATCGCTGTTAATGACGAGCAAGTGGATCAATATATTCAAAAATATGATGCGTGGGTCAGCGAGCAGCTTCGAGTGAAAAAGCCCAAGAAAGCACCGTCTATCCGAAGTTTGGATGCGATCCAGGACTTTTTCTTTATGCATAGACCCCTTCGTTGCGGATTGGACACCAGCTATATGGACTTATCGGAGTATAAAAATTTGACAGCCGTGTTGCCGGATGTGAAAACGGTGCGAGAGAAAGCTGAAAAGTCAGATAATCTGGCTGCCCAGGCCCCGGAAGATCCGTATGAGGCTCTCCGGCGGAAGTTCGGCAGGCTGTGAGGCGAAGAGGTATAGAAATGTCAAAGAAAATCATTCTGTTCCTCAGCAATCTCCGGTACAGGAAGGACAAGAAAGGAAAGGTCGTTGGATTGCTCCGAACTCCCAGAGAATACACCTGTCCAGATGGAACTACGGTTTTCGGAACTCAGACCAACGACGCTCCTGTGCGATATTTGCTGAAAGCTCACAGCGACATCATCGAAGTTATCTGTGTGGCGACCAAGACAGCTCAAGCGGGCGTAAAGCGGCTCGGTGCGCTGCTGAGGAGAGATGGCTTAACGGTAAAAGTGATTGGGGTCCAATATGACGAGAACCAAAACTTCGCAGAGACAGCCATCCCTGCGATTGTGAACAAGTATGTGCAGACAGGCGACAGCATCTACCTTGATACCACCGGCGGTTTCCGCAACGCCAATATGTACTTGCTGCTGCTCAGCCGGGTGCTTACTTACCGGGGCGTTTCCACCGCAGGAGCTGTGTACAGCAATTATCAGACCAAGCGGGTGGAGGACATCTCTCATCTGATTGGTATGTTTGATTTGGTAGGCGGGATGCAGGAGCTGTCCAGCATGGGCAATGTAAAGAGCCTCAGTGCATATTACCAGAATACCAAGGATTCAAAGATCAAGTTGCTGGTAGACTCCATGAAAGATCTGACGGAGGCCATCTCAATCTGCCAGACGCAGAATCTTGACGAAAAGATGGATGCCTTTAATATGGCCTTGAATGAGGTCGAGAATTGTTCTGATCCGCTCATGTGCGTTTTGATCCCCGCCTTCCGAGAAAAATTCGGCCGGAGCATGACCATGCCGGGTATCATCCGCTGGTGCGTGGAGAATGGCATGATCCAACAAGCGCTCACCCTCTATAAGGAGCGGATACCCGCCTATATTCTGCGGGATCGTCCAGATATTCTTGAGGCAAGTCCAAAGGCGTTTGAGGGATTAGACAAGAAGAACTACGAGAGCATTGAAGAGGTATGCTTCCGAGAGCGACTGACAAGGATGCTCCAGTATAATCCCCCCCAGAATGCCCTGAGCCGTTTGCAGCAGAAGATGGAACAAAGCGGTTTGTTTCAGTTCCACTGCTCATATATGGCAATGCACGACATTTTAACAGACTATCTTTATATCCGCAGTATCCGGAATATGATTAACCACGCTAATGATTCTGGGACAGAGAATCAGAAGGACCTAGAGAAGTATTTATCCGGGCTTTCCTCGCCCAGATACAAAAAATTGGAGGCGCTGTCCGTGCAGGATATCAAAAAAGCCCTGTTGACCGCGCTGGACCGCCTGTCCCCCACCAAAAGGAAGGAGAAGCATCGCAAATGAAAAAATTCTTTACCGTAGTTCCGTTACAGGGGGAAGGACAGCTGAAGTCCTATCAATACGGTGCCGTGGGCAATACCAGGCTTCAGATGGAGGAAGCCACCTGCTTCCCCATCCTCACAGCGGTGAACGGCTATGTGGAGCCGGGAGAGAGTTTCCGGGTCATCGCCGTCATGACCGACAATGAAGACGGCCGCCGCAATGCCGCCGTATTCCAGACCCAACTGGATCAGCTCTGCGCAGTTCGTGGATTTTGCTGCCCCAAAGGCGTGGAGCAGATCTCTGTGGAGACAGACGAGCGCGTGGCAGTGCATGTAGCTACCTTCCAGAAGCTCATCGACTTTGTGGAGGACGACGACGAGCTCTTCGCCTGCATGACCTATGGCACCAAGCCTCTGTCCACCGCCGTGATGATGGCGGTGCAATACGCCTATCGCGTCAAGAAGAATACCAGCATCTCCTGTATCGTCTATGGTCTGGTCGACCGCTCCGTCCAGCCCCCCCGGGCCAGTGTATACGATATGACCGCCTTGATCCAGTTGGATGAGATTGTCCGGGTTCTGGCTGACCGGGGCGTAAAGAACCCCAAGGAGACCATTGACCGCATCCTCGCGCTGTAAGGAGGACGTGGCCATGGACAAACGAGAACGTCTGGACCAGATCGGGCGAAAATGGTGTGAACTGCCCCCGGAGGGATGCGACGCGGCGAGAATGGCGTTGCAAAACGAAATCTTTATTCTGGCTATGGAAGTGTTCCCGAAGAAGGCTGACGCGATGGGCCTGTTTTTCCTGAATGATTGGCAGGCGTTCAATGCGGAGGCTGGCGCTCTAAGCGATTTTCTTGCCGCGCGACTGGGATACCGCATAAAGGATCTTGTCCGGCAGGACTATGACGGGAGACGGGAAACCAAAATCTCAGACAGGACAGATAAGGAAATCGCGGTCAAGACACGACATGATTCGCTGGATATGCCTATAGGCGATGACTCCGGTGATACTATGGGCAGCCTTATCCCGGGCAAAAGCAGCGAGGGCGGGAACAAACTCGCATTAGACGACATGACTCTGGAGCTGCTGACGCTCATGCTCACGCTGCCTGAACGGCTGAGCGGACGGGCAAACAATCCAACACGAATCAACTATTATCGCCTTTTTTTCACAGACAGCGCGGTTGAGATCCTCCAGGCCAGCAGCCACGGCCAGGTGTTCATCCGTCATGAACGGGATCTGTTTGCAGCAATTAAAACGGAGTTTTTGGATTATATCCTGTATCGGAGCTGCCGAACAGCGGTAGAGATCATAAACAGCGACTTGAAGCGTTACGGAGATCTGGTGGATGGCCGCACAATGGATGAGCCTCCCGGGCAGCCTCTGCCGCTGGATGTATATGCAGCCTATATGAAGAAAGTGGAACATAAAAACGTCAACACTTCCGCGATTTCCATGCAGCGGTCATCCTATCGTGATTTTCTGAAGGAGTATATTCAATGCTGACCCAATACCGTTTGACACTCCTGCCGGCAAGCCCATGCCGGCCCCGGCCGGAGTGGGGATACCGCCTGTATGCGGCGCTTCTGGCAATGGCGCCC
Organism: uncultured Oscillospiraceae bacterium; assembly: GCA_947629955.1. Classification (GTDB taxonomy): domain Bacteria; phylum Bacillota; class Clostridia; order Oscillospirales; family Oscillospiraceae; genus Enterenecus. The sequence goes on along the minus strand of CANRFT010000014.1, from coordinate 22,849 downwards.
GCCCCTTTCAGCGTTGACGTCCACGAGGACGGCGTCACCCCAGTGAGCCAGTTTCTCTCCCGGCAGGGCGAGGATCTGATCTGGACAGTGAACCTGCTGGGGGAGAGCTGCCGCGCCGCCCTCTCCCCAATTTTGGAGGAAACGCGGGAGTTTTATCTGGAAAAGGATAAGGTCACCCTTCGTGTGGCAGACCGGCTGTGCGAACGGGTGCCGGATGTGGAGACATTGCTGGATATGGGCGCCGCCCACAGCGGCCTCCACCGGCTTCGGTTCTGCACCGCTACCGGGTTTAAAAGCCGCAGCCGGTATCTGAATCTCCCCACCACACGACTGATCGTGCAGAGCCTAATCAAAAAGTGGAACGGTTCCTTTCCCGGCTGCGTCATTGAGGACGAGGACGGCGAGGGCCTGGAGGCGCTGGCCGATGGGCTGCGGTGCCGGGAATTCCGGCTCCAAAGCCGGATGTTTTATCTGAAGGGCAGTTCCATTCCCGGTTTTGTGGGCGAACTCACATTGGAAAACCGCTTATCCGCCTTCCAGCGGGATTTTGCCAATGCTCTGTTGCTGTTCTCCGGCTATGCCGGAGTGGGGATCAAAACCACCCTGGGCATGGGCGGGGTAAAGGTAAATTAAATCAGAGCAAAAAAGACTGTCAACCGGCAGAATGCTGGCTGGCAGTCTTTTTTGCTGTCCCGCAAGGGGTGCGGGTTGCGTCACCGTCCAAAAGGTGGAGAGCGGCGAAGCAAACGCCGGGTTGCCGTCCCCGTGAGGGGTGCGGGTTGCGTCGCCAAGCTCGACGAGGCTATCAAGGCCGTTGAGGTTGCCGTCCCCGTGAGGGGTGCGGGTTGCGTCGGGACGGCGGGCGGGGCAGCCGTAGGAGCAGCACGTTGCCGTCCGAGGGGTGCGGGTTGCATCGCCGGGCGGGCGCGTCCAACTCCTCCGCCCACGTGTTGCCGTCCCCGTGAGGGGTGCGGGTTGCGTCCATCGGGGTCTATTTGACTTGCTGGGCCATCAAGTTGCCGTCCCCGTGAGGGGTGCGGGTTGCGTCACGTTTTTGATGATGGGCTTGGCCAGGTCCCCCGGTTGCCGTCCCCGTGAGGGGTGCGGGTTGCGTCAGCAAAACTGCACAACCCGAGTCAGGCGTTTTTGTGGGAGTTCCACAACCCGCATCTATATTTTATCACCATACGTAAAAAATGCAAGTGTTTTTGTCAAGAAAGAGCAAAAATCCTTCCGCTTGGCCGCCATCTGGCGGTGCGAACCTCTTTCCGGACAGTGTGTTTCCCCGTGTAAAAACGAGAGGTTCGCACTAATTTTTCCCGCATGCCCTGAAAAACTGCCCGAATGATCCGAGAGTGATATGAAGGCAAGTGAAAGGAGATGTTCATATGAAGCTGGAAGAAATCGTGGAAGTCTGCCGCAGGGTCGGCGGAACCATCGGAGAGGCCATCGCCTCATACGCGGGTGGAAACGGAATGCTGGGCAAAGCGGTGGGAAACTGTATCGGTGCCCTTATCGGAGCGGGGCTGGGCTCCGTCGCGGAGATGGTAAAAGCTGCTTCCGGGCAGTAACGCTGCGCCGGTATGGCCCAGCGGACCCACTTTGAGGGCGCGCGCCGCAAGGAGCGGGAAGGAGGCGAGGGAAAGACGAAGAATGTGCTGTGGATCTCCCGCCACAGAATGACAGAGAGACAGATGGCGGACCTGCGTCGGATCATGGGTGGGCCGGTTCGCCTGACCGTTTGGCCCGACACGGTGGAGGATGTGGCCGATCTGGCCCCGGCTGTGAGGGAGGCGGACGCGGTGTGCGCCGTGCTGCCGATCAAGCCTCTGGCTGAACTGCTCAGGCTGGCGGGAAACAGGCCGATTCTGCTATCCGTCTCCGGGCGCAGACCTACCGGTCTCCTGGATGAAAACGGAGATCCCAAATTTCACTTCGTCCATCTGCGTTGGATGCAGGTGGTCAAGTTGGATCTGGAGCTAAGAACGCTGTAATGAATGACCAGTTGTTTGATCTGGCTTTTATGAAAAAGAAAATGTGAACCGCAGATCCAGACATCCCATTTTTCCGCTCAGTTACAGTATAAAGAAAAAGCTATCAGCTTTACACATTCAAGGAGGGAATGACCGTATGTCTGAGGAAAAAACGACATCTTCAAAGAAAAAAGCAAAAACCCTACCGATTCTTGTCGCTGCAGCAGTTATCGCTGTTGCCATTTTTGTGGCTTGGTCCATCATGCCGAAGACGGTCGGGAAACCGAATCAGGAGCCGGAGGTAGTAACGGATTCGACTTTGAAAAAAATCATCAATGTCAGTGAGCTGTCCACATTTACGGCGGTATATAATGGAATCGCCCAGGTGAACAACAACGAGAAACCTGAACAGATCGATTATTATGTCTCCTATGAGGCAACTGTCAAGGCCGGCATCAACCTGGATCAGCTTAACATCAATATAGTGGATTCAGAAGATGAAGCGGGAAAGAAAACGATCCATGTCACGATTCCGGACGTATACATCACCGAGGCCAATGTAGACATTTCGTCTTTAGATTACATCTTCATGAATGACAAAGCCAACACCAGCACGGTAACAGAGACCGCATTTAAAGCGTGCGAGGCCGATGTGAAAGCGGAGAGCAAAATAGAAGATGCAATCTTTGAATTAGCCGACCAGAACGCAAAAAATACCGTCAAAGCACTGGTTGAGCCGTTTATCGAACAGTGGGGTGACGCTTATGCGTTGGTCATTGAGTAAGGAGAGGCGTCAAATGAAAAAGTGGATCAGTTTTTTTGCGGCGCTGGTGATGCTCCTCTCATGCACAGCATGCGGCACCAAAGAATCTCCTGTCAAGCCAGGGATCGAAAAATCGCAGATGGAATACATCTGTGAGCTTGCGGTGATGGACTGTTACTATCACAATGTGGCGAAGTATTTTGAAAAGGATGCGGCGGGCATTTTATTCTGGAAACAGGATAAAAAATTCTGGATTGAGTACAGCGGCGTGGTCCGCTTGGGAATTGATGCCTCTAAGATGGAATTTACGGTTGATCAAGACCACGTGACTATTACCTTACCACCAGTAGAGGTATTGAACTGCCGTGTAGATTCCGCTTCTCTGACCAAAGATTCCTATATTGTGGCGAAGGATTCGGCAAAAATAACGGCAGAAGACGAGACCCGGGCATTCAGTGAGGCTCAGGCTAAATTGAAAGAGGCCGCCTCCACCGACTGCACACTCCTGGCAGAGGCGGAACAGCGAGTGAAAGCGCTCTTGAAGGACTACGTGAAGAACATTGGCGATGCTACCGAAACGGAGTACACAATCCAATGGCTTTACATGGACCAAGCGGGATCTCAAACTGACTCAGCGTCCGTTGTCCCGCAGGAGGAAGAGGTTTCTCAGGAACCCTAGCATGTAATCTTTGTGTCAGCGGTTGTCCGCAACCCGTTTTGCGCTCTAACACCCTCTCGACCGCAGCCGCCATCTGTGCTATACTGTGGTCGAGGGGGCGTTGTTATGTATTTCCTGATCGACTACGAAAATGTCCACAACTCCGGGATGCGGGGCAGCGAATATCTCCTGCCCACAGATCACGTCATCGTCTTCTACGGCCCCGCCTCCCCTACGATGGAACGGCGGCATCTGGATAACATCAAAAATTCCGGCTGCGGGTTCGAGGTCTGCGAGCTGCTGGAAAAACGAAAGAACGGCCTCGACTTCTACATCGCCACGAAGGTCGGAGAGCTGTTCGGAGCCGAGCAATGCAAAAATGCCGTGGTCATCAGCGGCGACACCGGCTTCAAGGCCCTCCGGGACTACTGGCAGGAGCGCTCCGGGACAAAGCACCGGGTGATCCTGAGCGACAGCGTCGAGCAGGGGATCGCCGCGGCGGGAGAGAACACCGCGCGGGCGAACCTGATTCGCACCCAGCGCAAAACGCTGGACATCGGCCAGTTCTACGCCGCCTACCAGGAGAGCCTTCAGATCCGGCAGATGCTCCGCGAGGCATTTGAGGGCACCGCGTATGCTGACCGTCTGGAAGAGATCCAGGATACCCTTCAGGCGGGAGCGTCGCCAAAAGTGATCTATCTGGACGCCCTGCGCCGTTTCGGACGAAAAGACGGGCTGGAGATCTACCGCAGGCTGAAAACCTGCAGCAGCCAGCAGTGATCTGCTCATTTTCCGGCACTACTATCGACAAGTGACTACTGTTTCGTCTTGGACATGCCCCATCCAGTTGTTGGAGGGCCCCCTCCACCAGTTGCGGATGAACAATACTCATGGGAACAAGGAAAAGGCTCCGCCGCCGACCTGCTCCTGGCGTGATTTGCACTAGTCAACCCAAATAAGACACGAGCGATTGAAAAAGGGAATTAATATTTCCATGCTTGACAACGCAGGGCAGGAGGCCTTAGATTTCCTGCCCTGCAAAATATGAGTCATTCGGTATGCTCCGCGCAGCCTTAAAAAGTTAGCCTTATTTTTAGCCTTATTGGTTCGTTACTGGTGGGTTTCAATCAACAGGAAATAACAGGAACAAACGCCGGAAAGCCTTGAACCGCAAGGGTTTTCAGAACAGGATAAAACTGGATAACCTGACCGGTCCGCAATTCGACTCCCGCCTCGCGCACCAAATCCGCAAGTCCCTGTTTTCAGGGCCTTGCGGATTTTTCCTTAGAGCGGCAGTCGCTCCGGCGGTCTTGGTGTCTACAATCTGACTGTCGGATTACACAGGCTGTACACATCAAAAATCAAAAAATTGCACACGGAATTACACACGAAAAAGCGGGCGGCTTTTTGAAGCGCTCTGATTTGCCGTTCTGACGGGCTGATTCCACTTTACTTTGCCGCATTTTCATATTATAATGCTCACAATCTCACAGAGAATTTGCGGATCGGAGGACTGCCGAATGGTCAGAAACATCGTATTCGACATCGGAAACGTGCTTGCTGATTTCAGGATCAAAGAATTTCTCGCGCAAAAAGGGTTTGACGCCCCGACCATCAGGAGGATCATAAAGGCGTCTGTGCTCAGTCCCTACTGGGAACAGTTTGAGCGGGCCGACATCACTGAGGAGGAGGCCATAGCGGCCTTTATCCGCCTGGACCCGGAGATGGAAAGCGCCCTGCGAAGAGCGTACGCGAACATCAGCGGTATGCTCACTGTGCGCGATTATGCCGCCCCGTGGATCAGGACGTTGAACGATTGGGGATACAAGACCTATTATCTGTCCAATTATTCCAGGAAGGCTTATGAAGAGTGCGGGGATTCCCTGTCCTTCATGGCCTATATGGAGGGCGGCCTGCTCTCCTTCCGGGAGAGGATGACCAAGCCCGACCCCGCCTTTTACACGCGCTTTTTGGAGCGGTTCTCTCTGAAAGCGGAAGAGTGCGTGTTTATCGACGATACGGAGCAAAATGTAGCGGCGGCGCGGCGGCTGGGCTTTCTCGGCATCGTCTTTACCTCCTTCCAGGACGCGGTAAGGGCGTTGGAGGAGCTGGGCGTCAAAGGCACCCTCTCCGGCTCCTGAGCCGCCCGGACGGTCCCGCCTGCCGGCGCTCCCCCCTGCCCCGCGCTGCTGCCCTCCGTTCCGGCATTTTGCCGTGCCGCGCCGCGCGGAGGCCTTGACAATTCCGCCCCCGTAAAGTACAATGAAATCCCTTTTCCGAACCGGACCACGTAAGGAGGAAACGCTCTATGAAGAGGACTCGCCTGCTGTGCCTGGCGCTGGCCGCGCTGCTGCTGACGGCAGCCCCCCTCAACACATTTGCCGCGCAGCCCGCGGCGGAACAGACGGACGTCCTCCGGGTGGGCTTTTTCGCCTTCTCCGGCTACCACATCATCGAGGAGGACGGCCGCCGCAGCGGCTACGGCTACGAGTTCCTCCAGCGGCTGGCCATCCACGGCGGATGGTCCTACGAGTACGTGGGGTACGAAGGGTCCTACGCCGACGCCCTGGACATGCTGCGAAGCGGCGAGGTGGATGTGGTCACCTCCGTCTCCAAGACCCCGGAGCGGGAGGAGGAGTTCCTCTTCTCCGCCCAGGACATCGGCGTCAACTCCACTATCTTCACCGTGAAGGCGGGCAACCAGGAGATCGTGGAGGGGGACTACTCCACCTACGACGGCATCTCCGTGGGGATGCTGGACGGCAACTCCAAGAACGCCAATTTTGAGCGCTTCGCCCTGCAGCACGGCTTTACATACCACCCCGTGTATTTCGCCGGTCAGGACGAGCTCACCGCCGCCCTCCAGAGCGGAGCGGTGGACGCCGCCGTCACCGGCAGCCTGCGGCTGCTGGAGAACGAGTGGCTGTTCGACTCCTTTGACTCCAGCCCCTTCTACATCTGCACCCGGAAGGACCGGACCGACCTGATGGCCCGGATCGACGAGGCCATCAACGAGATGGACCTCCACGACCCCAACTGGCGGGATGCCCTCCACGAGAAGTATTACGCCACCGACCAGAGCGGTTCCATCATCATGAACGCCGGGGAGCGGGCCTTCCTGGAGGAGCGCCGGGCCTCCGGCGAGCCCCTGCGGCTGCTCATCAACCCGGACCGGGCCCCCTACTGCTACTTTGAGGACGGCCAGGCCCGGGGCATCCTCCCCGCCATTTTTGACCGGCTGGCCCGGGAACTGGGTCTGACCTATGAATATGTCCCGGTGAAGGACCGGGACGAGTACTACGCCCTGCGCGCGGAGGGGGCGGCCGACGTGGTGCTGGATTTCGCCGGCGACTACTACATGGCCGAGGAGGAGGGCTATAAGATCACGGTGCCCTATTTCCACACCACCTTCGCCCGGGTGACCCTGGACGGCTTCACCGGCGAGGTGGAGCGGGTGGCGGCCATGGAGCGGGCCGACGCCATCAACGGTTACATCGCCAGCCGCTACCCCGAGGAGGCGCTGGTCCGCTGCAAGACGTCGGAGGAGTGCGTCCAGGCGGTGCTGGACGGCGAGGCCGACGCCACCTTCCTCTACGCCTACGCCGCCGAGCAGTACGTCCGGCAGGACGACCGCAACCGGCTGACCTCCGTGGTCTTCGGGGATACCTCCATGGCCTATGCCGTGGGCAGCGGCGTCCCCAACGGCCGCTACCTGCTCTCCCTTCTGGACAAGGGGGCGGACAGCTTCGCTGAGACCGAGCTGGACGCCATCGTGGCCCGTGAGATGGACGCCGTCCGGGCGGAGAGCGTCAGCCTGGTGGCCTTTCTGTACAAGAACCCCATCTACAGCGTGGTGGCGGTGTTCTTCGTGCTGCTGCTGCTCTTCGCCCTGGCCATGCTGGCGGTGCGGACCTGGAACCAGCGGCAGCTGACGAAAAAGATCGCCCAGGCCACCGGCGAACTGGAGGAGAAAACGGAGGAGCTGTCCCGGGCCCTCCAGGCGGCGGACGCCGCCAACCGGGCCAAGACCGCCTTCCTCAACAACATGTCCCACGACATCCGCACCCCCATGAACGCCATCATCGGCTACACCGCCCTGGCCACCACCCACCTGGACAACCGGGAGCGGACCCAGGACTACCTGGCCAAGATCGCCCAGGCGTCCAACCACCTGCTGTCCCTCATCAACGATGTGCTGGACATGAGCCGCATCGAGTCGGGCAAGGTCACCATCAACGAGCGGCCGGAGAACCTGGCCGACATCCTCCAGGAGCTGCGGAACATCATCCAGTCCGACATCCACGCCAAGCACATGGAGCTGTTCATCGACACCGTGGACGTGTCCGATGAGGAGATCTACTGCGACAAGCTGCGCCTCAATCAGATCCTGCTGAACCTGACCTCCAACGCCATCAAGTTCACCCCCACCGGGGGCACGGTGGCCGTCCGGATCACCCAAAGGCCCTCCAGGACCTCCAAGCGGGGCGTCTATGAGTTCCGGGTCAGCGACACCGGCATCGGCATGAGCCCTGAGTTCGCCAAGACCGTGTTCGACCCCTTCACACGGGAGCAGACCTCCACCGTCAGCGGCATCCAGGGCACCGGCCTGGGGATGGCCATCACCAAGAACATCGTGGATATGATGGGCGGCACCATCACCGTGGAGAGCGAACAGGGAAAGGGCACCACCTTTACCGTGACGCTGGAGCTGCGCTTCTCCGCCGATCACCACGAGATGGACCCCATCGCCGAGCTGAAGGGCTTCCGGGGGCTGGTGGTGGACGACGATATGATCTGCTGCCAGAGCGTGTCCAAAATGCTCCGGAAGATCGGGATGCGGGCGGAGTGGGCCCTGTCCGGCCGGGAGGCCGTGGCCCGCACCACGGAGGCCGTGGAGATGGCCGACCCCTTCGAGGTCTATATCGTGGACTGGTCCATGCCAGAGCTCAGCGGCATCGAGACCGTCCGGGAGATCCGCAGGATCGTGGGCCACGACTCCCCTATCATCCTCATGTCCGCCTATGACTGGTCCGACATCGAGCAGGAGGCCCGCCGGGCCGGGGTCACCGGCTTCATCAGCAAGCCCCTGTTCGCCTCCGACCTCCACCGCGCCCTGGAGCGCAGCCTGGGCCAGTCCCCGGAGGCGCTCTCCGCGGCGGAGCCCGCCGCCATCCCGAAGGAGGAGAATTTCAAGGGCAGGCGCATCCTCCTGGTGGAGGACAACGAGCTCAACCGGGAGATCGCCGCCGAGCTGCTGCAGGAGGCCGGCTTCCTGATCGAGTGCGCCGAAAACGGGCAGCAGGCCCGCGATATGGTGGCACAGTCCGGGCCGGGGCACTACGACCTCGTCCTGATGGACATCCAGATGCCCATCATGGACGGCTACGCCGCCACCCGGGCCATCCGGGCCATGGAGGACCCGGCGCTGGCCGGCCTGCCCATCGTCGCCATGACCGCCAACGCCTTTGAGGAGGACAAGGAGCGGGCCATGGAGGCGGGCATGAACGGGCATCTGCCCAAGCCCATCGACCTGGACAAGATGATGGCCCTGCTGCGGGACCTGTTCAGCGAGAAGGGCTGAGGCCGTGCCCGGCCGCGGTGACAGAGCACAAAAGGGCGCCCGCGGGACTTACGTCCCGCGGGCGCCCTTTCACAGATAACGGGTCTCAGATAAATCAGTCGTCGCCGCCGAGGGCCTCCAGCCCGTGGGCGTTGGCCACCTCCCCGGCCTTGATGTTCTTCACCAGGGCGGTGAAGACGCAGAAGCTGGCCGTGGTGAGGATCACCGCGTAGATCGGCAGCGCGCGCCAGGCCAGGGTTGCGTTGAGCACCAGCCCCAGCAGCACCGGGGTGATGGTCTGGGCGGACATGCTGGCCGCGTAGTAGTAGCCCGTGAAGCGGCCGATGTTCGCCGAGGAGCACAGCTCCACCACCATGGGGAAGGAGCAGTTATGTACCAGGGCCATGCCAAAGCCCTTGACCGCCCACACCAGGAACAGCAGCGCCGGGAAGGCGTGCTCTCCGTTGGCGCCGGAGACCTGGCCGGTGGGGGCCACAAAGCACATGAGCGCCAGCCCCGCCAGGGTACAGGCCAGGCCGGCGGAGATGGTCCACTTCCGGCCGATCTTGTCCGCGATGCGCCCCGCCGTGGCGAAGCCGACCACCGACGCCGCCCCGCCCACGATGGTCAGCGTACTGGTGGCGCTGGAGGCGGAGTTCAGGTAGTAGATGACATAGTTGCCGATATAGGTGCCGATGGCGTTGTCGGACATGAACCACAGGAACTCCGCGCCCAGGATGGCCAGGAGCATCCGCCGGTTGGCGGGGCTCATGGGCCCGTCGTCCACGGGGGACTCCACCGCGGCGAGGGCCTCGCCCAAGGCCATATCGTCCTTCATCTCCTCCGCGATGGCGTTTTCCTTTACAGTGAAGTACAGCACCAGGGCGGAGATCACCATGAGCACACTGGCGATCAGGAAGGGCAGCTCGATGGTCCACAGGTTCCGGGCGTTGTCAGGGGCGTTGATGTAGCTGCTGAGCACCAGGAAGATGCCCAGCACCGTCCCGAAGGCGCCGCCCAGGTAGCCCATGATGTTGATGACCCCGTTGGCCTTGGCCCGCAGGGGCTTGGGCGTGATGTCCGGCATCAGGGCCACGGCGGGGTTGCGGTACATCATCATAAAGATGAGCACGATCGCCATCATGGCCACCATGCCGATGATGTTGTTGTAGTGGAAGAACAGCGGGATGAACGGAAACGCCACGGCGGCCACGAAGGTGCCCACCAGGATGTAGGGCATACGCTTGCCGATGGGGGTGCGGGTCCTGTCCGACAGGGAGCCGAACAGGGGCAGCAGAATCAGCGCCGCCAGATTGTCGCAGGCCATGATGATGCCCACGATCCACTGGACGTTCAGCAGCTTGTCCGGGTCGGCGCCCTTCAGCTCCGCCGAGGACAGTGAATACATACGCCGGGCAAAGATATCCGTCAGGAAGGTGGGACACCAGGCGTCGTACACCTGCCACAGTAGCAGTATCCCGAAAAAGGCGAAGCCGATGAGGAAGGTACGCTTGTAGTTGAGCTTCAGGGTTCGGGCCGGACCGGCGGGCTTTTCCATGGGGATCTCTCCTCTCTGAATTACAGTCTGTATTCATTTTATCATAACTGTCGGATTTATACAATACAAAAAATGAAGAATTTGTAAAAAGAACACAAGATCCTGCCGCCGCGCCCATGCCGGCAATAAAACACCCGCGGCGTGAAAGGCGCGCGCCGCGGGTGTTTATTGCATCTGTGAAAATGCGGTCCCCAGGGGCCTTCACCGGCGCGCCCTGCTCCGCGGGCTCACCGCTCGTCGGCCAGCTGCTTGATGGCCTTCATCAGGGCAGGGATCATCTGCTTTTTCCGGCTGACCACCCCGGGCAGAACGGCCACGCCGTCCCGCAGCTCCGTATCAAAGGCCCGGCGCATCACCTCGTCGGCCCCCTCCCCCGCTCCGACCAGCTCGGTGGCGGAGGCGCGCACGTCGGTGAACATATAGAACACGTAATCCAGCCTCCGCTTGCCCAGGGCCACCTCCAGATAGGGCCGCACCAGTTCCTCGCTGGCCTTCCGGTTCTTCTCGGACATATAGCTGCCCTGACCCACGCCCAGGCGGATATCGCCGCTGCTGAACACCTTGAAATCCCCGTTGAAGATCTCCTCGGCGGTCTTGCCGGTGACGTCGCCTCCCGCCTCGAACATGGCGTCGGCGTACCGCTCCAGGTCCACCCCGGCGATCTTCGCCAGGGCCCTGGCCGCCGCCTCGTCCACGGGGGTGCAGGTTGGGCTGCGGAACATGAGGGTGTCGGACAGGATGGCCGAGAGCATCACCCCGGCGGCGGCCCGGTCGATGACCGCGCCGTTCTCCTGATACATCTGATAGACGATGGTACAGGTGCAGCCCACGGGCACGTTGCGGAAGTAGACGGGCCCGTCGGTCTCCAGGGTGTTGATGCGGTGGTGGTCGATGATCTCCAGCACCTCGGCCTCGTCCAGCCCTTCGGCCGCCTGGGATCTCTCATTGTGGTCCACCAGGATCAGCTGCTTTTTGTGCAGGTTCAGCAGGTTCCGGCGGGAGATCACCCCTAAGTACGCCCCGTCCCGGTCCAGGATGGGAAAATAGCGGTGCCGGACGGTGGCCATCACTTTGGACACGTCCTCCACCGAACTGTCCGGCGTGAAGGTGAGCAGGCCCTCGGACACCATAAAGTGCCGGATGGGGGCCGCCTGAGGGATCATCTGCCCGGCCACATAGGCGTCGTAGCCGGTGCGCATCAGGATGCAGCCCTTCTCCTCCGCCAGCATACAGATGGCCCTGGAGACCTTGGAACCCGCGCAGATGATGATGCAGGCCGCGTCCATCTCAATGGCGGTGAGCTGCCCCTCCGCCCGGTTCCCCAGAATCACGATGTCCCCCTTGGAGATGAACCGCTCCATCTGCTCGGGGCTGCTGGCCCCGATGATCACCCGGCCCTCCACCGCCCTGCCCTCGATGTCGCCCACCAGGACCTCGGCGTTCAGGGTCTCCGCCACGTTTTTATAGCTGGTCCGGGACTCGGCCAGGACGCCGGTGTCCATCACGTCCATGTTGGCGGTGGCGATGTCCTTCACCGTGATGATCCCCTTCAGGCCGTTCCCCTCCACCACGCACAGGGTGTCCAACTGCTCGTCCCGCATGGTCATCCAGGCCCGGCGCAGGCTCAGCTCCCCGTCCACGCCCGGCCGCCGGCGGAAGTCCACGTCCCGGACCTGGGGGCTGACGTCGGTACACAGCTGAGGCGCGGGGACCTGGAAGTAGTTCAGGGCGAACTCCGTCTCCCGGTTCAGCATCCCCGCCCGGCAGGGCAGATAGGTGTGCTCGGGGTCGATCTGCTCCTTCAGGCGGCTGTACGCAATGGCCGCGCAGACAGAGTCGGTGTCCGGGTTGCGGTGCCCGATGACCCGGATGGTGCGGCTGGCCGTGGTCTCGCTCATAGGTCCTTCCTCCGTTCCCGTCCGGCCCAGGCGGCCCGGACGTTTTGTCGTATAGCCTGATTTTAGCACACATCGCCCGCCGCCGCAACGGTTTTCGGGGGCAATTTGCCTGTTTGGGCAATTTTTTACAGCGCGGCGGGGCCCCGGCCTCCATTCGGAAGACCGGGGCCCCGCCTTTCAGAGGTATCGTCCTACAGGGGAAGGAGCACCCTGTAGACCAGCATGAAATGGGCGATGGAGCCCAGCACGATGAACACGTGGAAGATCTCGTGGCAGCCGAAGCGGGGGTTATCCCGGCCCGGCCACTTCAGGGCGTAGGACACCCCGCCCACAGTGTAGAGTACCCCGCCCAGGGCCAGCCAGAACATCCCCCTCCAGCCCATGGCCTTCCACAGAGGCCAGATGGCGATGGCGGACAGCCAGCCCATGGCCAGGTAGATTCCGGCGGTGAGCTGCCGGGGGCAGTCGATCCAGGCGAAGGTCATGACCAGCCCGGCGATGGTCAGCCCCCACACCACCCCGAAGATGGACCAGCCCCAGGGCCCCCGCAGCGCGGTGAGGCACACCGGGGTATAGGTCCCGGCGATGAGGAAGTAGATGGAGGCGTGGTCGAACTTCCGCAGGGCCACCCTGCCCTTCACCGAGGTGTTCACACAGTGGTACAGGGTGGAGGCCAGATACAGGCAGATCATGGAGGCCCCGTAGATGGCAAAGGACACGATCTTCCAGGGACCGCCGCCGGCCAGGGCCGTTTTGACGATCAGGACCGCCGTCCCCACAAGGGCCAGCGCCGCGCCGATCCCGTGGGTGATGGCCGACCAGGGCCGCAGACCGTCGTAGGGGTCCCTGCCCTTCTCGATGGGCCGGGACCTGTGCCTCGGCACATCCCGATACCCGCTCAGCTCAATGGCCTGTTCCATAGCAGCCGCCTCTTTTCAAAATCACGGGGTATATTTCCCTTATCACGATACTACTCTTTTTTACGTGAGATGTCAAGTTAAAATTATAAGAAATGATTTTCAAAATCATATTTGAGGTTTTCCGTCGAAATCCGCCCGCCGGGATTGCAAGACGGGAAAAAAAGGGGTATAATTATGATACTGCCCACCGTCGCGTCCCCATTACGGGAAAGGAGGCTTCCCTATGGGCAATACTTTGGGCCTGTATCTGCATATCCCCTTCTGCCGGAGCAAGTGCGACTACTGCGACTTCTACTCCGTGGCCAACTGCGCCGACCGCATGGACGACTATCAGAAAGCCCTGCTCAGGCACATCGCGGAGACCGCCCCCCTGGCCAAAAAGCAGGTGGTGAACAGCGTCTACATCGGCGGGGGCACCCCCACCTGGTACGGGGAAAAGCGCCTGCGGGAGCTGCTCTCCGCCGTGAAGAAGCGGTTCAACGTGTCCCGGGACGCGGAGATCACCCTGGAGGCCAACCCGGACAGCGCCGACTACAAGACCCTGGTGCGGCTGCGCCGTGCGGGGGTGAACCGGCTGTCCCTGGGGATGCAGTCCTCCAACGACGACGAGCTGGAGGCGGTGGGCCGCCCCCACAAGTTCTATCAGGTGAAAGAGGCGGTGGCCGCCGCCCGGAAGGCCAAGATCAAAAACCTGAACCTGGATCTGATCTGCGGCCTGCCGGGGCAGACCGCGGAGAGTTGGATCCAGAGCGTGCAGGACGCCCTGGCCCTGGAGCCGGAGCACCTGTCCTGCTACGGGCTCACGGTGGAGGAGGGCACCCCGCTGGCGAAGCGGGTGGCGGAGGGCTTAGTCCTCCCGGACGACGACGAGCAGGCCAACCGTTATCTGTGGACGGTGGAGCGGCTGGCCGAGGCGGGCTATGAACAGTACGAGATCTCTAATTTCGCAAGGCCGGGGTATCAGTCCCGGCACAATCTGAAATACTGGATGGGCGAGCCCTATGTGGGGCTGGGGGCCGCCGCCCACTCCGATTTCGGCGGCTGCCGCTACTCCTTCGTGCGCAGCGTGGACGGCTACATCCGGGGCGTGCTGGAGGGGGACAGGCTGCTGGACGAGATGGACCGCATCCCCCAGCGGGAGCGGGGCAACGAGTACCTGATGCTCCGCATGCGCACCACCCACGGCATCGAGGAGTGGGAGTACCGCCGGGAGTATTACATGAATTTCGACCCCATCGCGGCAAAGCTGGCGGAATATGAGCAGAGGGGCTGGGCCACCCGCTCGGGCCGACGCTGGCATTTTACCCCGGAGGGCTTCCTCTTATCCAACCGGCTCATCGGCGAGCTTCTGGAAAAGCAGGAGGCCAACTCCCTGGCCAACACCCTGGAGCGGCTCCGAGCCGACCCCATGGGCTCCAAAGGCCAGTGACTCCCAAAACAGGAAGACCCTTCCGTTGCAAAGCGGAAGGGTCTGTGCTATGATATCAGATACTGTGTCAGTTTCCCCTTCCAAAGGAGGTCCCCATGAGATCCAATGCCATCCGGCGGCTGACCGCGGCCGCCCTCGCTCTGTTTATCCTGTTCACGGCGGCCCAGCCCGTTTCCGCCTCCCAGGCCCTGGGCTCCAATTTGACGGATCGGTCCGTCACCCTGGCCCAGGGAACCACCCTCACCAGCCGGTACATGTGGTCGGCCTCCAAAAGCGACCTGCGCGCCGAGCACTACATAACCTACACCCCCGGCGGCAGCGTGACCCCGATGGTCTACGGCGGCGCCTATGTGACCAGCTCCAGCACCGTATCCGCGGCGGCCGCCGCCGTGGAGCGCCAGGGCCTTCGGGTGGTGGGCGCGATCAACGGAGGCTTCTTCAATCCCGACAGCACCATCGTGGGCACCCTGATGACCGACGGCGTGGTCCGCTCCCTGGACCTTTACAACTACGCCATGGTGGGCTTCACCGGGGACGGCCATGTGTTCATCGACGAGAGCGTCCCCGTCAAGACCGCCTCCTGGCAGACCACCACCTTCCAGTACCCTGAGCCGTCAGAGCCCGCGCCCGGAGAGCCGGCGGAGGGGGAGAGCGAGCCGCCGGCCGACCCGGAGGGCATCCCGGTGGTCACCCCGTACCGCCAGCCCATCGCCGGCTTCAACGCCCTGCGCAACAGCGACGACCTGGGCGGCCTATACCTTTACAACGGGGACTTCAACACGCGGGTGAACAAGAGCTCCTCCATGGACTGCGTCGCCATCACCCTCACCCCGGTGTCCGGCGGCGTGATGACCATGGACTGCTCGCTGACCTTCGCCGTGGAGCGCATCTGCGACACCGCCGCCGGCGACACCTTCAACGGCGTGTTGGCCGAGGGCCGGTACATGCTCTACGCCAACGTGTACGGCGGCAATGACAAGCTGCTCACCGGCCTGCGGGACCTCCGCCCCGGCGACCTGGTCACCGTCACCGTCAGCGGGGCCAGCCAGCGCTGGGAGGAGGCGGAGTACGGCGTCAGCGGCCTGTACTCCCTTCTGCGCGGCGGCCAGATCGTGTCCAATCTGCCCACCGCCTCCAACCCCTACACCGCCATCGGCATCAAGGCCGACGGCACGGCGGTGTTCTATACCATCGACGGGCGGCAGAAGGGCCATTCCGTGGGCGCCACCTACGCCCAGGTGGCCCAGCGGCTCCAGGAGCTTGGCTGCGTGACCGCCGCCGCCCTGGACGGGGGCGGCTCCACCACCATCGGCGCCACCCTGCCGGGCAGCTCCTCCTTCACGGTGCTCAACCGGCCCTCCGGCGGCAGCCAGCGCTCGGTGAACAACGCCATCCTGCTCACCGTCCCGGCGGGCAGCGCCATCCTGGACCCCGGCTATTATCTTGCCAGCGATACCCAGGTGGCGCTCACCGGGGCCAGCCTGGATGTGACCGCCAAGGCCTATGACGCCGCCGGCACCTCCGCGGACGGGACCTCCCCCGCCTGGACCGCCGAGGGCGGGACCATCGCCGGCAGCGGACTGTCCGCCGTCTACACCGCCGGCACGGCTGCCGGGACCTATCAGATCAGCGCCGGCGGCGATCCCCTGCCCGTCCGGGTGACCGATACCCTCAGTACCCTGGCCGTGACCCGTCAGGACGGCGGCGCGGCCTCGTCCCTGACCCTGGAGCCGGGGGCCAGCGTGGACCTCACCGCCTCCGGCACGTGGTATAACCTGCCCGTGGCCATGGGCGACGAAAACGTGACCTGGCAGGCGGACGCGGACCTCGGGACCATCGACGGGCAGGGCCGGTTCACCGCCGCCGACGCCAATGTGTCCGGGACCATCACCGCCTCCGCCGGGGGCAGAACGGTGAGCGTCAAGGTGACGGTGTATAACGGCGTGCCCTTTACCGACGTGCCCATCCACAGCTGGTACACCGACGCGGTGCGCTACGCCGTACAGCATAAGCTCATGACCGGCACCACCGCCACCACCTTCTCCCCCGATATGACCACCACACGGGGGATGATGATGACCCTCCTGGCCCGTCAGGCGGGCGTGGACACCGCCGGCGCCGACCCCTGGTATCAGCCGGGGATGGACTGGGCGGTGGCCCGGGGCGTGTCCGACGGCACCAATCCGGAGGCCACCATCACCCGGGAGCAGATGGCTGTCATGCTCTACCGGGTGGCCGGAAGGCCCTCCGCGGACCCCGGCCTGCTGGACGGCTATCCTGACGCCGGGGCCATCCACTCCGACTGGGAGGATCTCCCTCAGGCCATGGCCTGGGCGGTGGAGACCGGCATCATCACCGGCACCGACGACGGCAGGCTGGACCCCCAGGGCGACGCCTCCCGGGCGGAGATGGTGGTCCTGCTGGCGCGTTTCTTCCAGCGGTCCTGGTGATAACTCGACTTTTAAACAGATAGAGGAAGCGATCCCGTGGAAGAAATCGAAAAACAGTCCCAGCAGTCTCCCGCCCCCCGGGTCAAGAGCCACGACGTGGACATGACCGAGGGCAGTGTATTCAAACATATTCTGATGTTTTCCCTGCCCCTGCTGGTGGGCAATCTGTTCCAGCAGCTGTACAATATGGTGGACACCTGGGTGGTGGGCAACTATGTGGGCGACGCCGCCTTCTCCGCCGTGGGGACCGTGGCCCCCATCGTGAACATGCTCATCGGATCCTTTATGGGGCTGTCCAGCGGCGCGGGAGTGGTCATCTCCCAGTACTACGGCGCCAAAAAGGACGACCGGGTCAGCGACGCGGTCCACACCTCCATCGTCCTCACCTTTATCCTGACGGTGGCGTTCACCGCGCTGGGCCTGGTGATGACCCCCTTCATGCTCCGGCTCATGAACATCCCGGACAACGTGTTCCCCGAGTCCAAAGCCTATCTCACCATCTACTTTGCCGGAATGGCCGGCCTGCTGTTCTACAACATGGGGGCCGCTGTCCTCCGGGCGGTGGGGGACTCCAGGCGCCCCTTCTACTTCCTGGTGGTCACCGCCGTGCTCAATACCGTGCTGGACCTGGTGTTCGTCATCTGCTTCTCCCCCAGTGACCCGGCGGAGCGAGCCCTGTACGGCGTGCAGGCGGTGGCCTGGGCCACCATCATCGCCCAGGGGATCTCCGCCGTCCTCACCATGTGGACTCTGTTCCGGGCCAGGTCCAGCATCCGGCTGTCCCTCCGCAAGCTGAAGCTCCACATGGACCTGCTGGGCCAGATCATCCGGGTGGGCATCCCCGCCGCCCTCCAGATGGCGGTGACCTCCTTCTCCAACGTGATCGTCCAGTCCTACATCTTCGGCGCGGCCCCCGGCAGCACCGGCGGCTGGACCGCCTACTCCAAGGTGGACCAGCTCATCTTCCTGCCCATGCAGTCCATCTCCCTGGCGGCCACCACCTTCGTGGGCCAGAACCTGGGCAGCGGCCAGCCCCACCGGGCCAAACAGGGCGTCCGGGTCTCCCTGGCCATGTCCATGGTGGTCACCGTGATCGTCTCCGCTCTGGTCATCCTCACCGCCCCCCAGGTGGTCACCTTCTTTATCGACCAAGACAAGTCCCCCGAGGTGGTGGAGTACGGCGCCCTGTTCCTCCGGTCGCTCACCCCCTTCTATGTGCTGTGCTGCGTCAACCAGATCTACGCCGGAGCCCTCCGGGGAGCCGGGGACAGCAAGGCCCCTATGTTCATCATGCTGGGCTCCTTCGTGGTGTTCCGTCAGATCTACCTGTTCCTCGTGGCCCGGCTCACCCACAACGCCCTGCTGCCCCTGGCCATGGGCTACCCTGCCGGATGGCTGGTGTGCAGCGTGTTCACCCTCCTCTACTACCGCGTCCGGGGGCTGGGCCACCGCAGTCTGGCCGAGGAGCACGAAAAATCGACCACCGGATAATCCCGCCGTTTCTGGGAATACTGCCCGCAGAGGTGAGTTTCCCATGAAAAAAATGTCCGATCAGGATTACAACCGGTACGTCAGCTCCAAGGCCAGCCCCTCCCCCATCTGGAAGGATATGCTGTGGGCCTTCGCCGTGGGCGGCGCCATCTGCGCCGGCGGCCAGGGCCTGCTGACCCTCTATCAGAGCATGGGCGCCGACCGGGACTCCGCCGCCGCCTGGGTGTCCATCACCCTCATCTTTCTGGCCTCCCTGCTCACCGGCCTGGGCGTGTTCGACGACATCGCCAAGCGGGCCGGCGCGGGGACCCTGGTGCCCATCACCGGCTTCTCCAACGCCATGGTCTCCCCTGCCCTGGAGTTCAAAAGCGAGGGGTTCGTCACCGGCACAGGCGCCAAGCTGTTCACCGTGGCCGGGCCGGTGCTGGCATATGGAATCAGCGCGAGCGTGGTGTACGGGATCATTTTGTGGGTCGCGCAAAAGCTGTGAACGTGAAGAGAGCCGCCTGTCAGTGACAGGCGGCTCTCTTCACGCATATGCGTTTGTTCAGTTGTCGGGCTCACACCAGCGCTGCATAAGGGCGGCGGCCTGCGCACGGTTGGCGGGACCCTGGGGATCCAGCAGACCTTTGTCGGTGCCGCCGATAAGGCCGGTCTCCACCGCCCAGGCCATGGCCTCGGGCACATCGGTCCAGGTGTGGATGTCGGAGGCATCGGGATAGCTGTCCAGAACGGACTTGTCCACGGCGGGCCTGCCCTCCAGCCGGTACAGCATCGTCGCGAACTGCTCCCGGGTGATGGTGACCGTGGGGTTGGTGCCGTCGGACACGCCGGCCCCCACCGACCACTCCATGCCCTTGTCGAACCAGTTGGTGCCGCCGTCGGTGTCCACGCCGTCCCGGCGGGCCAGCATGGTGACTACCTCGCCCCGGGTGATGTCCCTGTCGGGATTGAAATTGCCGTTTTCGTCGCCCTTCATCAGGCCGTTTTCCGCCACATACTTCACCGCGTCGGCGTACCAGTCGTCGGCGGGCACGTCGGGGAAGGTGGGGAGTACAGGTTTTGTGGGATCAATGGAGGTACTTCCGGGCAGTGCCACACCTTTCAGCGCCAGGCAGGGCTCTGTAACAGCCGGTCCGTTGAACCCGCTCACCGTGCCGTTCCCGACGATGCCATAGAGATTATCGCCCCACGCATAGAACTCTCCGTCAAAGGTCAGCGCGGTATGGTCCGAGACGATGGCGGCCACATTTTCCAGCAGCGGCTCGGAGCTGCCGTCCGATTTCCACGCGCTGTACAAAGATCCGCCGCCAGTCAGGGCAGACCAGCGGATTCCAGATCCCTGAATGTCCACCACATTGCTAAGAAGCAACGTCCACTGACCGCCGTCAAAACGCTGATACAGCTCACCGCCGTCTGTCAAATACATATCAGACCTGCCCCCCAGGCAGATGTCGGCCACATGGTCGGCCACCCACCAGGGACTTCCATTCACAATTTCATAGAACACGCCGTCCGTGGTGATGAAGCAGGCATTTGAGCCGGAGAAGTCGAATTTGGCGACCCGATACGGGAAATCCACCCGTGCGGGCTCCGTGACGATCTTATGCCTAACAGGTTTGCCATCCACAGTCACGGAAGCCTCTGTGATTTTGGGGTCGATCAGCTTCCAATCGACCGATTGAGACTGGAGATCGCCCCAGACATAGAGCTCCCCACCGGCGGTGACCGCATACCAGAAATGCTCGAACTGGCCGCGATAAACCTGGACCACATCGCTCATGACCTTGACCGGTGTGTTCTGGGGGCCGAAGCCGCCGTCAATATAGGTCCAGCCCCAGGTGTACAGGTCGCCGCTGTCTGTGATGGCCGCCGCCGCGTTGGCCAGGGGGAGGACATAGGTCACATGCTCCAGTACCTTCACCGGCGTGCTCTGGATGTAGGCGACCGTTCCGTCTCCCTGTGTATAGGTGCGGTCTCCGCCGCCGCCATTACCCACCTGCCCAGCGTAGTTATAGCCCCACAGATACAGGTCGCCGTTGTCTGTAATAGCGGCGGTCAGGCCGGGCTCAACGCTGAGGGACACCGTGGCGGCGTGGCTCAGCACCTTGGTGGGCATGGCATAGGCATACAGGCCGGATGAAATCTGATTTGTGGAGAGGCCGCCGTTACCCACTTGTCCGGTGTCGTTCCGGCCCCATACGTATAAATCGCCGGTGTCCGTAATGGCGGCGGTATTATAGTAACTGGCGGCGAAGGTGGGCAAACCGCCGTAGTCGAGAATGGTTCCCTTGTTTTCAAGGCTGGCATAGGTGTTTTTTCCAAAACCGTGAATCACACCATAGTTTGTAACAGCGGCGCCGCTCTCCGGCTGGATAGTATTCCCGTAAAACAGGCCTGTCTCTCCGTCCTCATGGATAAATGCGCCGCAGTTGGTGGTATTGTAGGTCACGCCCCTGACCGTTCCGCCGGGATGGAGCATGAGAAAGATATGATCGCAGTCAAAGTTATTGCCATAGAGGGTGCCGACAGCCCCGTTGACCTCCAGCCCCCTCCCGTAGGGCTCCAGATAGGCGGGAAAGTGTCCGGCAATGGTATTATCCGCAACGGTATCCACCGCCGCGAGATGTGAAACCACGATTCCAACCATACCGCTGATCGTACACTCGGAAATCGTATCGATCCGCGCCTCTGCCAGCCCATTTCCAACACGAATCGCGTCACCATCGGTGCTACTGATGGAACAGCCCCTGACCGTGCCCACATAGCCGCTTCTCAAATAGATTGCCTCCGCGCCCTTGTTTATGGCGGTGATTGTACAGTTGCCAATCCGGTCGATCCGACCCGCGCAGGATATTCCCCCGTCAACGCTGCTGACGGTGCACCCGTCGATTTCCTCTACATGACCATCAACGCCCACGGTGATTCCGACAGAAAGGTCATTTCCGCTGTAGGTGATTGTACTGCGGAGCAGCCGCTGGAGAGTGCCCCAGACCAAGATGCTCTGGAGCGCGTCGATCTGGCAGTTTTCGATCGTTTTAATGGTACTGCCCTCATTACAAGCGACGCTGCCGGTCACCTCCAGATTTTGGACAGACAGGGAGCCCTTAAAAACATGGATGGCGGTATTGCCGGGGCCGCCGCTGTCGATGACGCCTCCAGATACATTAACCTCCGCTCCGTCAAAAACATTCAGCACTCCGTCTCCTCTGAAGCCGCTCCTATCCGCCGTCCAAGTGTGCCCGTTCAAGTCGATCTTGGCATCACTGCGGAGCTGGAACCATTCCGTTCCAGTATCAATATCGCGTTCAAGTACAATCAGCGGCAGACCGCGCGCAATCGCATCCACCATATCATCCGCCGACCGGACATGGAACCACGCTGCAGGCTTATCCGACTCCGCGGCGTTCACAGCAGGCGTCATCGCCATCGCCATGACGGCGGCCAGGATCAGTACCAAGATTCTTTTTTGCATACGCGTTCCTCCTCATTTTGAATGAGCATGCACAAAAGCAGCCATGAGAACTCTTGTATCTTCAGTATAGTGATAGCAGCAGGAAAAATCAAGCGCTTACCAGGGACAAACCGTCAGACGTGCCCTCCGCGTCTCTTTCCTTTTGCCTTTTCCCCGCAAGTATGATACAATACCCCCACACGATACAAAGGAGCGATTTCCATGACCAGGCATGAGGACATGGCGGCCCTGCGGGCAAGGACCGACGTCCATTTCAACTGCGCCCAATCGGTGATCGTACCCTTCGCGGAGGAACTGGGCCTCACCCGGCAGCAGGCATACGACCTGACGCTGAACTTCGGCGGCGGCATGGGAGAGGGCCTCACCTGCGGCGCGTTGGTGGGGGCGCTGGCCGTAATGGGCGGGCTGGGGCTGCCCCAGGCGCGGCGGCTGGAGCTCATCGACCGGTTCCGGGCGGCCCACGGCGCAGTGGACTGCGCTCCGCTGGTGGAGTCGATCCTGGCACGTGGGGAGGTAAAAAAGGCCGGCTGCGACAAGATTGTGGCCTGGTGTGTGGACTGGCTCTGCCGGGAGACCGGTCTGGAATAACGTGATCGCGCAATTAATGATCCCCCGGCGAAGCCGGGGGATTTTCCTAGACGGGCATAGCCCTTTGGTACTAGCGACGCGTCACG
>CANRFT010000013.1 GCA_947629955.1 uncultured Oscillospiraceae bacterium | reverse complement strand
CTGGTTGACGCCCCGCTCCAGGGCGTGGCGGGCCTCCTCGCCGTAGCAGATGATCTTAGACATATCGCATTACCTCCATAAAATTCAATTTTATTGCCGGTGCAGGGGGTGGTCTCCGTGCCGCCCCGTTTTGTCCGGCGGGCCGCCCAGGGGGCGGCCCCTACGGTGAATCTGCGAAGCAGATTCACTCCACGATGGCCAGGATGTCGCCTTGGCGCACGATGGTGTACTCCTGGCCGTCCAGCTTGACCTCGGTGCCGGAATACTTGCTGGTGAGCACCTTGTCGCCCACCTTCACGGTCATCACGACCTCCTTGCCGTCCACCAGGCCGCCGGGGCCCACGGCGATGACCTCGGCCATCTCGGGCTTCTCCTTGGAAGCGGAGGTGAGGATGATACCGCCCTTGGTGGTCTCCTCCGGCTCCACGGCCTTGAGGATGACGCGGTCAGACAGGGGCTTGAGATTCATAACAGGTTCCTCCTTATATAGAATATAGTTTTGTAAACAGACACATGGGTTAGCACTCTTTTTATCTGAGTGCTAATCACGATTTAGATAATACCCCCATCGCAGGAAAAAATCAACCCCTATTTTCAAAAAAACAGGGGCTGATTTTGAAAAATTCACTTTCTGTTCACAATCGGTCCGGGGGAGTGCTAAAATTCGTCATTCCGCACAGAAGGGAAGGGACCTCAATACTTTACGCCGGCGGGATAGAAGAAATTCACCTTTTTCTCCGACAGCCGGATGGAGAACTCCCTGCCGCGCATGGCCTCGCCGTCCACCACGGCGGTGAGATCCTGTTCCGAGCGGATGGTCACGTCCGCCCCCTGCCGGTAGAGGATCTTGTCCGGGTACTCCCGGTAATGCCCGGTGGCGTACTTGCCCACCAGCCGGGCGAAGGTGAAGAAGCTCACTTTGGGGATGACCAGCGCCTCCAGCAGGCCGTCGTCGGGCATATTGTCCCCCACGGGCATGAAGCCGCCGCCGTAGTACCGGCCGCTGCACACGCACACCAGGGCGGTCTCTCCGACATGGCGCAGGTCCCCCGCCTGCACCGTCATGGGCTGGCTGAGCCCCTGGAACACAGTTTCCCCCAGGGCCAGGATGTAGGCCCCGATGCCCCCCACCAGGGGAAGGGACTTGTATCTGTGGACCTCCGCGGCCACCCGGGCGTCCAGCCCAACGCAGACGATGTCGATGCCCAGCCGCCCGTTGCAGTCGATGAGGTCCATAGCCGTCTGGGGGCCGGCGGCCAGGGCGGGCAGGTCGTTGAACCGGGCCCGGCCCTCCCCGAAAATTTTCAGGAAGTCGTTGCCGGTGCCCAGGGGCACGTTGGTGACGGCGGCGTTGTCATACCCCGCCGCGCCGTTCACCGCCTCGTTGAGGGTGCCGTCCCCGCCGCAGGCGTAGATGCGGACCGGTTCGCCGCGCTCCGCGGCCTCCCGGGTCAGCCGCTCGCAGTCCCCGGCCCTCTGGGTGTAGACCATCTCCGCCGGAAAGGGAAGAGCCTTGACAGCGGCCACAAGATCTACCTGCCGGCTGCCCTTGCCGGCGGTGGGGTTGATGATGAATAGATGTCTCATGGCGTTCTCACACTCCGTACATGAAGTAGTCGCACTTGAGCATGCCGTTGTAGAGCTTCCGCTTTTTGTCCGCCTGCCGGCCGAAGGTCCGCTCGAACTCGGTGTGGGAGGAAAGTACTCCCACCTGCCAGCCCGGAGGCAGTTTCTTGACCGCCTTGCCGAAGGCCCGGTACAGCTCCTCCGCCTCTTTCTTCTCCATGAGCCGCTCCCCGTAGGGGGGATTGGTCACAACCCGGCCCCTGAGGTCGTCCCGGTGGAATTTTGCGGCGTCAGCCACCTCGAACCGGACGGCGACATCCACCCCGGCCAGCTTCGCGTTGTGCCGGGACAGCTCCACCGCCGCCGGGTCGATGTCCCCGCCCCAGATGTCATAGCTCCCATGGAACTCCTTGTCCCGGGCCTCATCGGCGGCCTCCTGCCACAGCTTTTGGGGGATGAGCCGCCACTTCTGGGCGGCGAAGGTACGGTTGAGGCCAGGGGCCCGGTTTTTGGCGATGAGGGCGGCCTCGATGGGGATGGTCCCGGAGCCGCAGAAGGGGTCGCAGAAGGGGTCCCGGCCCCTGTACCGGGACAGGGATACCAGGGCGGCGGCCAGGGTCTCCCGGAGGGGGGCCAGTACCCCCTGGGCCCGGTAGCCCCGTTTGTAGAGGCTGTCCCCGGAGGTGTCGATCATCAGCGTGACCTGATCCTTCAGGATGGAGAACTGCACCTGGTACAGCGCCCCCGTCTCGGGCAGGACCTCCAGACCATAGGCCGCCCCCAGCCGTTTGGCCAGCGCCTTTTTCAAAATGGACTGGCAGGCGGGCACCGAGTGGAGCTGGGAGGTGATGGAGTACCCCTTTACAGGGAAACGGCCCTCACGGGGGATATAGTCCTCCCAGGGCAGGGCGGCGGCCCCCTGGAACAACTCCTCAAAGGTACGGGCGGGGAAGGAGCCCAGGGCGATGAGCAGCCGGGCCCCGGTGCGCAGATTCAGATTGATCCGGGGCACGTCGGCCAGACCGCCGGCGCACAGCACCCGGCCGTTTTCGGCCCGCACATCGGGCAGGCCCAGCTTTTTCAGCTCGTAGGCCGCGCAGCTCTCGGTGCCCATCAGGGCGGGGATCACAAAATCAAGGGTTTGGTTCATAAACTGCACCGTCCGGAGAAAATAGTGAAGATATTCGGCCTGCCAACAGTATAATGGAAACTGGCAGGATTTGCAATGAATTTTTACAAAAAAAGTATTCCAATTTGCGGCGCTTTGTGGTATAATGCACACAGCAAGAAAGGAGCGTGGTTTTATGCTTGATCCGGTGCTGGTCCAAAGGATCGTCTGGCTGGTCCTTCTTCTGCTGTTTGTGGCGGGAGAGGCCGTGTCCGTTGGCCTGACCGCTATCTGGTTTGCCGCCGGCGCGCTGGCCGCCCTGATCGCCGCCATGCTGGGCGGAGGGCTCATTTTGCAGATCGTGCTGTTCCTGGTGGTGAGCATCCTGTGCCTGCTGGCGGTGCGTCCGCTGGCCGCCCGGTTCGTCAACAGCAAGACCCAACCCACCAACGCCGACCGGGTCATCGGCGCGGAGGCCCTGGTCACCGAGACCATCGACAACGTGAAGGGCATCGGCTCTGTGATCATCGGCGGCATCGCCTGGACCGCCCGCAGCTGCGGCGACGTGGTCATCCCCAAGGGATCCATGGTGCGGGTGATGCGCATCGAGGGCGTCAAGGTCTATGTGCAAACGGTAAAGGAGGCAGTGAAATGTTGAGTTTAGCGCTGGCGATCGACGCGGGGGCGGTCCTGGGCATCGCCATCCCGCTGATCATCATCGTGGTGATCCTGGTCATCCTGGCCGCCAACATCAAGGTGGTCCAGCAGTCCAAGGCCGTGGTGGTGGAGCGGCTGGGCGCCTTCCACGCCGTGTGGGGGGTGGGGCTCCACTTCAAGGTGCCCATCATCGAGCGCATCGCCAAGACGGTGTCGTTGAAGGAGCAGGTGGTGGACTTTGCCCCCCAGCCCGTCATCACCAAGGACAACGTGACCATGCAGATCGACACGGTGGTCTACTTCCAGATCACCGACCCCAAGCTGTACACCTACGGGGTAGAGCACCCCATGAGCGCCATCGAGAACCTGACCGCCACCACCCTCCGGAACATCATCGGCGATCTGGAGCTGGATCAGTCCCTCACCAGCCGGGACCACATCAACACCCAGATGCGCTCCATCCTGGACGAGGCCACCGACCCCTGGGGCATCAAGGTGAACCGGGTGGAGCTGAAGAACATCATGCCGCCCAGGGACATCCAGGACTCCATGGAGAAGCAGATGCGGGCCGAGCGGGAGCGCCGCGAGGCCATCCTCCAGGCCGAAGGCCAGAAGCAGTCCCAGATCCTGGTGGCCGAGGGCGAAAAGCAGTCCGCCATCCTCCGGGCCGACGCGGAGAAGCAGGCCGCCGTCCTCCGGGCGGAGGGCGCCAAGCAGGCCCGCATCCTGGAGGCAGAGGCAGAGGCCGAGGCCATCCTCAAGGTGCAGCAGGCCACGGCGGACGCCATCAAGCTCATCAACGAGGCCGACCCGGGCGACGGGGTCATCAAGATCAAGGCGCTGGAGGCCATGCAGAAGGTGGCCGACGGCCGGGCCACCAAGATCATCGTTCCCAGCGAGCTCCAGGGGCTGGCGGGTCTCGCCGCCAGCGCCAAGGCCGTGTTCGACACGGCGGAGCCCGGCCAGCCCGCCGGGAAAAAGTAGAGGCCGCCTTTCTGGGCGGCCCGGTCCCCCTGACAGTTCAGCGGCGGAGGTCCATCCGGGCCTCCGCCGTTTTGCGTATTCTGGTATGCGGGAACTGGCCCGCGGCGTCGGGCCGCCGAAGGCGGCGGCCCCTACGGGTCATTTCTCGGGGAGATTCAGATACTTGTCCTGGTAGAACGCCAGCCACTTGCGGAAGACGGGATGGTCGTCCCGGCGGATGCCTTTGGTGTAGTTGTGGGGCTGGAGGGCGGCGCTGTCGCTGACCTCCAGCACCGCCAGGGCGATGTTGGAGCAGTGGGCGGCCACGCGCTCCAGGTTGTTGATATAGTCGTTGAAGATGAAGCCCGTCTCCAGGGTGCACTCCCCGCTCTGGAGCCGCCGGATGTGGCCCAGCTTCACCTGTTCCAACAGGGTGGAGATCACGTCCTCCAGAGGCTCCACCCTGGCGGCGGTCTCCGCGTCGTTGTCGGCCAGGGCGGTCTGGGCCAGGGAGAGGATCTCCCGCACGGCGTCGGCGCAGCGGGCCATGTCCGTGTTGCCCTCGGGGGAGAAGGCGATCTCCTTCTCGCTGGCCTCCTTGGCCAGCGCGGACAGGTTCACCGCCCGGTCGGAGATGCGCTCCAGGTTGGTCAGGCAGTGGAGGTACTCGGAGGACAGCACCGACTCCCGCTCCGAGAGCTGGACGCCGCCGCCGTTGAGCCGCACCAGGTATTTGCCCAGCCGGTCCTCGTACCGGTCCACCACGTTCTCCCGGCTCTGGATCTTGTCGAACTTCTCCTGGTTGAAGGCGCTGAACAGCTCCAGGGAACGGTTCAGGTTCTTCGCCGCCGCGCCGGCCATCCGCTGGATGGTCCGGCCGCTCTGCTCCAGTGCCAGGGGGGGATAGGCCAGGAAGCGCTCGTCCAGCAGATTCTCCTCGTACTCCGCGTCCTCCCCGTCGGAGGGGTCGTCCCGGACGGTGGCCTTGGCCACCCGGACCATGGCATTGGTGAAGGGCAGCTGGATGACGGTGGCGGCCAGCTTGTACACCGTGTTGGCCACGGCGATGCCAAAGGCGGTGGCGGGGGCGAACAGGGCGGAGACCCCCATGGCGCTGGCCGCGGCGTAGGGGATCAGCATGATGGCCGAGCCGAAGATGTTGAAGTACAGATAGATGAGGGCGGTGCGCTTGCCCTCCTTATTGGCCCCCATGGCGGAGAGGAGCACCGGGGCGCAGGCGCCGATGCCCATGCCCAGGATCATGGGGATGGCGGTCTCGTAGTCCACCGCGCCGGTGACGGCCAGGGCCTGCAAAATACCGACGGCGGCGGAGTTGCTCTGGATGACGGCGGTGAACGCCGCCCCGAAGAGCAGCGCCAGCGCCGGGTTGGACACCGCACCCAAAAAGTGGATGAAGGTGGGGCTCTCCTTGAGGGGGTCCATGGCGGCGCTCATAGCCTGCATCCCGCTCATGAGCACGGAAAAGGCCAGCAGGATCAGGCCCACGTTCTTTTTCATCTGCTTTTTGCAGAAGAAGAACAGGATGATGCCCACAAAGGCGATGAGGGCAAACACAGTGGCGGAGGAGAAGCCCCCCTCGCCCTGCACGCCGGCCAGGGTCAGGATCCAGCCGGTGGCGGTGGTGCCGATGTTGGCCCCCATGATGATGCCCACCGCGTTGGACAGCTGCATCAGCCCTGAGTTGACAAAACCCACCACCATGACGGTGGTGGCGGAAGAGGACTGGATGGCCGCCGTCACCACGGCGCCCAGCAGCACACCGCTGATGGGGTTGGAGGTGAGCCTGCCCAGGATGGTCTCCATCCGGCCGCCGGCCACCCGTTTCAGCCCGTCCCCCAGCAGGGACATGCCGAACAGGAAGAAGGCCAGCCCGCCCAACAGGGAGATAATGTCCGCGATTCCCATATGAAAATGTATCATCCTCTCTGGATGTGTTGCCCGCCGCCCGGCGGGCAGTCTGTATCAGATCCGTTGAACACGGTGATTATACCACACGCATCCGCCCTTTTGCGGACTTTTTTTATTTTCTCGGAAACAGACGGTTTCCGTCGGGACGCGGAGGCCGTTTTTGGGAAAAACGGCAAAAAGGGAGGGCGAGGTGACCTCGCCCTCCCTGGGGTGTGTGATGTGTCGTGAGGATCAGCGCCGTCCGCCGCCCCGGCCTCCGCCGAAGCCGCCGCCAGACCGGCCGCCGCCCCCGAAGGAGCGGCCGCCCCCAAAGGAGCCGCCGGATCTGCCACCGCCGAAGGAGGACCGCCCGCCTCCGAAGGAGGAGCCGCCGGGCCGTCCGCCTCCGCCAGAGGGGCGTCCTCCGCTGAAAGAGCCGCCGGGCCTGGGGCCCGGATTGGGTCTGGGCCGGGGATTGGGCCGTGGGCCCGCCCCGGGTCTGGGGCCGGGACCGCTGAAGCCGCCGGGCCGGGGGCCGGGGGCCGGTCTGGGCCGGGGAGGCCGGGGAGCTCTGGGCGGGAAGATGAAGAAGGGGCGGTAGACATAGTTGGGGCCGTAGTAGCCGCCGAAGTAGCGCCGGCGGTGGGAGCCCTCGATGACCAGGATCAGCACCACGACCAGGATGATAAGGAGCAGGATCTCCATAAAGTGACCTCCTTTCCAGCGATGCGCTCGATTCAGAAGTTGTCCGCGTACCAGTCCGACAGCGCCCGGGCCAGGGAGAGAACGGCGCCGTCGTAGTCGCCCCGGGCGAAGTCACGCTCCATGTAGTCGTAGGCGTAGTCGGAGCAGTCCTGGTCGGTGAAGTACGGGACCAGGCCGTAGCCCTGCACCAGCCAGTAGTTTTCCCCGGAGATGTCCAGCACCACGATGAAGTCGTTTTCGCCCAGGCCGATGTCCTCGGCATAGTCCATGGCGTAGTCGCCCAGATCGTCCCTGCCATAGTTGCAGGTGACCACCGCGATGGCCGTGCCGTAGTCGTTGATGGTCCCCGCGGTGATGTCGGCCAGCTTGTTCTCAGTGGAGGAGGACAGCACGCCCGCGTCGTCGTGGATATAGGTGGTAACGGTGGGGTTATTCCCGCCGGTGCCGGGGGCGGGCGCGGGGTCCGCAGTCCTGCCCTTGAACAGGCCGATGGCCACGGCGATGATAATGACCACGATGACGATGGACCAGGCTACCGCGGGCTTTTTCAGTGTGTTCATGCTCGATCAGCCCCGGAGCTCCAGCAGCTTCTGCTTCAGCTCGCCCTCGATGCGGCCCAGCTCCTGCTCGGCGGCGGCCCGCTTCTGGGCGCCGTCCTTCTGGATCTGCATGACCTCGTCCAGGGTGGAGATGAGCTGCTGGTTGGTGTGCTGGAGGGTCTCGATGTCCACGATGGACCGCTCCGCCTCCTTGGCGGTGGCGATGGTGCCCATCTTGAGCATATCCGCGTTCTTCTGGAGCAGCTCGTTGGTCATGTTGGTGACGGCGGTCTGAGCGGCGGTGGCCTCCCGGGAGTGCTCCAGGCCCAGGGCCAGCACCATCTGGCTCTTCCACAGGGGGATGGTGTTCACCAGGGAGGACTGGATCTTTTCCAGCATGAGGGTGTCGTTGTTCTGGATGAGCCGGGTCTGGGGGCCCATCTGCACGGAGATCATCCGGGTCAGCTCCAGGTCGTGGAGCTTCTTCTCGAACCGGTTGCAGAGGTTGGCGTAGTCGTTGTAGGCCTGAGCGTCCTCCTGGGCGCCGGTCTGCTGGGCCCTCTGCCGGAGCTGCTCCAGGGTCTCGGCGCGGGCCTTGTTCAGGGCCTTCTTGCCGGCCAGGATGTACATGGTCAGCTCTTTGTAATACTTGGTGTTCAGCTCATACATCTGGTCCAGCATGGCGATGTCCTTCATCAGCGTGACCTGATGGCCCTCCAGCATGGAGGCGATCTTGTCCACGTTGACGCTGGCCTTGTCATAGCTGGCCTTGAGGGCGATGGCGTCGTGCTTTTTCTTCTGGAAGAAGCCGAAGATGCCGGTCTTCTCCGGCTCGTCGAAGGTCTTCAGCTCCACCACCAGGGAGGACAGGGCCTGGCCCACCTCACCCAGATCCTTGGTGCGGACGCTGCCCAGGGCCTTCTCGGAGAAGGCGGCCACGTTCTTCTGGGCGGCGGCGCCGTACTGGAGGACCACGGTAGAGTCGGTGATGTCGATCTTCTCGGCGAAGTCGTTGACCATCTTCCTCTCCGGCTCGGACAGCATGGACTCGTCCAGCTGGACGGCATTGGCGTCCCGGGCGGCCTGGGCGGCCGCGGCGTCGTTGGCGGCGCTGTCAGCGGGGGAGTCCAAGGTCAGGGAGATGTCGGGGGCGGCGGGGGCCTGGGCGGCGGCCGCGCCGGGGGCGGTCACAGGGGCCGCGGCGGGGATGTCGGGGGCGGCGGGAGCGCTGTCCGGTTCCAGGGTCAGTTCAGGGGTCATGTTCAGATCGTCCATGTCAGTTTCCTCCGTTCAAAATCTATGTTGAGTTTGTTTCGTCTGGTTCAAAAATGAAGCTGGATGTCGTCGCTCCGGGCGGCGGCAGAGGCCGCGCCGGACGAGGGGGAGGCCTTGACGTCGTTGATGTCCATGCCCGCCAGCCCCTCCTGGGCCAGCAGCTGCTCCATCACGGTGATATCGGTAGATACGTCCAGCGCCTCGGCTCCGTAGAGGGAGTCCAGCTGCTTGTCGAAGGCCCTGCACACCGTCTCCAGCATGTCCTCGATCCTGCCCTTGGTGCCGTCGATGTTCTCCCCGGAGGCCCCTGTGGCGTCCATCCGGTCATAGGCGTTGAGGAGCTTCATGGTGGTGGGCAGATAGTAGCTCATGAACTTTTTGATCTGGGGCAGCTTGGCGGGGGTGTCCACCACCGCGTCGATGATCTTGCCGGTGGTGACCTCCATCCGGTCGATCTGGGAGGACACCTTCGCGTCGGCGATGGAGTCGTTCAGCCGTTTGAACTCGGAGATGGCCCGGGCGCGCTCATCCACGATCTCCTGGATCTCGGGGGGATACTTTTTGGCGGGCTCGGCCTTTTTGGGCTGGGCCTTGGGCTGGGCCTGGGCGGCCTGGGGCTGGCCCGCCGGGTTCACCGTGTACCCCCGGTCCGGGAAGATGATCTTGCCCGCGAAGTAGGCGATGGCGGAGACCAGCGCCGCCAGTACGAAGTGGATGGGCCGGTACAGCGGGAAGAGGAGGGCCCAGATCAGCCAGACCGCCCCCACAAAATAGATGGGCAGAACTGACTTTACCTTCACGTAGTTCACAGCCGCCCCTCCTTTCGGATATGATCAAATTAGTTCAGTATGTATTTTACTCCCAGCTGCCCGAACTGTCAAGGGAAAGGCGCTCTTGCCATTGACTTTCTCAGGGGAACTACAGTATAATATCCCCGATAACATGCCCGCCGGAAGGAGAATCCCCCCGCCGGCGGGAAAGGAGTTTTTCCCGTGATGACTTTGGACGATTTCAAGGCCGCCCGGAAGGTGCTGGACGGCGTGCTCCACCGCACCGATCTGATGTACAGCCCCTTTTTCAGCAAGGCCACCGGCAACCACGTATACATCAAGCCGGAGAACATGCAGGTGACGGGGGCCTACAAGATCAGAGGCGCGTACTATAAATGCTCCACCCTCACGGAGGAGGAGAAGGCCAGGGGGCTGGTCACCGCCTCCGCCGGCAACCACGCCCAGGGGGTGGCCTACGCCGCCCAGGCCGCCGGCATCCACGCCACCATCGTCATGCCCACCACCACCCCCCTGGTGAAGGTGAACAACACCAAGGACTACGGCGCGGAGGTCATCCTCCAGGGCGAGACCTTTGACGACGCGGCCGCCCTGGCCGCCCGGCTCAGCCAGGAGAAGGGCTACACCTACGTCCACCCCTTCGACGACCTGACCGTCTCCACCGGACAGGGCACCATCGCCTACGAGATCTTCAAGGACCTGCCCGACGTGGACGCCATCCTGGTGCCCATCGGGGGCGGCGGTCTGGCCGCCGGGGTGGCCACCCTGGTCAAGCTGCTGAACCCCTCCGTGAAGGTCATCGGGGTGGAGCCCTCCGGGGCGGCCTCCATGAAGGCCAGCCTGGAGGCGGGCCATGTGGTGACGGTGGACCCCATCTCCACCATCGCCGACGGCGTGGCCGTCAAGACCCCGGGGGAGAAGGTGTTCCCCTATATCCAGAAAAATGTGGACGAGATCATCACCATCGACGACGACGAGCTGGTGGACGCCTTCCTGGACGTGATGGAGAAGCACAAGATGATCGTGGAGAACGCCGGCCTGCTGACCATCGCGGCCCTGAGGCATCTGCCCGCCAACGGGGACAACGTGGTCCCCGTCCTGTCCGGCGGCAACATGGACGTGATCACCATCTCCTCCCTGGTGCAGCACGGGCTCATCAACCGGGGGCGCATCTTCACCTTCTCGGTGCAGCTGCCCGACCGGCCCGGCGAGCTGCTGCGCATCGCGGAGCTCATCGCCGGACACAGCGGCAACATCATCAAGCTGGAGCACAACCAATTCGTCAACATCAACCGGCAGGCGGGGGTGGAGCTGAAGGTGACCCTGGAGGCCTTTGGCCACGCCCACAAGAAAGAGATCATGGACGCCCTTCTGAACGCCGGATACGCGGTGGTGGAGGTGGCCTTCTCCGGGGCCAACTGAGGGCCTGTCCCGGGCGGCGGGATTCCACTGCCGCCCGGCGGGGCCCATGCCCCGCCGGACGGCTATACAGGTGCGGCGCGCCGGCTGCCTCACGCGGCGGGCGCGAGCGGGGGGCATGGGGAGCCGCCCGCCGGGGCGCCCGGCGAACATCCGCGTGCTTTATCCTATGTGGAGACAGGCCCTTCGGTGTGGCGGACCGCCCGACTGACGGCCCCGGCCGCCTCACAATTAACTATAGAAACGAGGGAAACGGCATGGTCAAGATCGCCCCTTCCATCCTTTCGGCGGATTTTTGCAATCTGGAGCAGGACATCAGACGGGTGTCCTCCGCGGACATGCTCCACGTGGACGTGATGGACGGTGCCTTTGTGCCCAACATCACCGTGGGCGTGCCGGTGGTGAAGTCCATCCGCAAGTGTACGGATCTGTTCCTGGACGTCCACCTGATGGTGGAGAAGCCGGTCCGGTTCATCGACGCCTTCTGTGAGGCGGGGGCCGATCTGCTGTCCGTCCATCTGGAGGCCGATCATCCCACCGGCATCGCCGCCGCCCTGGACCGCATGGAGGCCCACGGGATCAAAAAGGCGGTGGCCTTGCGGCCCATCGCCGACCCCAGGGCGGTGCTGCCCTATCTGGAGCGGCTGGACATGGTGCTGGTGATGACGGTGGAGCCGGGCTTCGGCGGCCAGAAATTCATGGACAGCCAGCTGGACACCGTCCGGCGGGTGCGGGAGTACATCGAGAAGTACAATCCCGCCTGCGATCTGGAGGTGGACGGCGGGGTAGACCCGGTCACCGCCGGACGGGTCATAGAGGCCGGGGCCAACGTGCTGGTGGCCGGTTCGGCGGTATACGGGGCGAAGGACCCGGCGGCGGCCATCGGGGTGCTGCGGGCGGCGGCCCGATAACGGAGGACGATCATGGACTATTTTCCCGCGGCGCTGGAAAACTTAGTGGAGCAGTTCGCCAGGCTGCCTGGCGTGGGCCGCAAGAGCGCCCAGCGGCTGGCCTTTTTCGTGTTGGACCAGCCGGAGCAGGAGGCCAGGGCCTTTGCCGACGCCATCCTGGACGCCAAGGCGTCCATCGGCTGCTGCCCGGTGTGTCAGAATCTCACCGAGGGGGAGGGGGAGTGCCCCATCTGCGCCTCCTCCCGGCGGGACCACTCCATCATCTGCGTGGTGGCCGACCCCAAGGACGTGGTGGCCATGGAGCGCTCCCGGGAGTACCAGGGGGTGTACCACGTGCTCCACGGGGTCATCTCCCCCATGAACCACGTGGGGCCGGACGATCTGCGCATCCAGCAGCTCATCGGACGGGTGGCCGCCGGCGGTGTGGAGGAGGTGGTGATGGCCACCAACCCGGACACCGAGGGGGAGACCACCGCTCTGTACCTGTCCCGGCTGCTGAAGCCCTTCGGGGTGAAGACCACCCGGCTGGCCTACGGCATCCCGGTGGGCAGCCACCTGGAGTTCGCCGACGACGCCACCCTCATGCGGGCCATGGAGGGCCGGCGGGAGATCTGACCTGCGGCAGGCCGGAGCGCGTACGAAAAAGGGACCGCCACGCGGTCCCTTTCTGTATTTTCCCCTTGACAGATAATATTATATACTGTATAATATTGCACAAGAGAAGGGAGGGGCTGATATGGCGTTCGCGATGGGGACGCCTCTGCTGGACGCCTGCGTGCTGGCGGTGCTGTCCGGCGGGGACGCCTACGGCTACTCGCTGACCCAGCGGGTGAAGGAGCGGCTGGACATCTCCGAGTCCACCCTGTACCCGGTGCTCCGCCGGCTGGAGCGGGACGGATACCTCCGGGTGTACGACCGGCCCTTCCAGGGCCGCAACCGGCGGTACTACGCCATCACCCCGGTGGGCCGGACCTGCCTGGACAAGCGGCGGGGCGAGTGGATCGGCTTCCGGGACGGCGTGGACGAGCTGCTGAAGGAGGAGAACGAGCATGGATAAAAGGGCCTATCTGAGCCGCCTGTCCGACAACCTGGAGCGGTACGTGCCCGACCAGGAGCGGTGGGACATCCTGCGGTGGTATGAGGAATATTTCAAGGACGCCGGCGAGGAGAACGAGCAGGCGGTCATCCAGGAGCTGGGCGACCCGGCCACCCTGGCCCGCCGCCTGGCGGAGGAGCGGGGCTACGGCCAGAAGCGCAGGGGCCCCCGGATGTGGCAGATCCTGGTGGGGGCGGTCATCGTGGTGGCCATCGCCATCCCGCTGATGGCCCTGAGCCCCCTGGCCCAGCTCATGGGCTTTCACAGGGTGTACGATCCGGTGGAGTTTGTGACCACCGTGCCGGTCCAGCAGGAACCGGCACCGGAGTATTCCGAGCAGGTGACCGTGGATGAGGGCGGCGTCGACGTCTACATCAGCGCGGAGGGGGTCAACGTGGACCTCCACCCGGAGGACATCAGCTCCCCCTCGGTGCGCACCAATGGCATGAGCACCGACGGGGACAACCTGGACTGGGGTTTCGACGGCCAGTATCTGTATGTGGACTGGTACGGCAACGGGGAGTCCGACCAGAAGGCCGCCGGCACCCTCACTGTGGCCATCCCCGCCATCTGGAAGCTGAACAACGTCAGCGTGTATGTGGACGGCGCGGGGGACGCGGCGGTGAGCGATCTGCCGCCCTGTCATGAGCTGTATGTGGATACCGAGGTGGGGAACGTGACCGCCAAGCGGATCGTGGGCGTCAGCGACTATCTCTCCCTCCACGCCAGCGTGGGGGACGTGTCCTTTGACGGCCTGCCGGCCTCCGGCGGATACAGCTATCTGAGCGTGGAGACGGGAGACATCAGCGCCACCCTGTACTGCGCGGACAAAAGCATTCCCTATGACCTCAGCACCGACGTGGGCACGGTGACGGTGGACGGCACAAGCTGCGGCACCAGCGCCTCCTACAGTTCCGGCAGCTATGAGTACGATTTCAACGCCTGGGCCAACGTGGGAGACGTGTCCCTGACCTTCGACCCGGAGGCCGTGGCGGGCGTCATCCAGGGGGAGTATGACAGCGGGATCACCATCATCGGCACTTTTCCGCCTGTCACCGTGGAGACGGCGGCCTTTGACCTGACCCAGGGCAGCCTGACCGCCTCGGCGGAGGAGCTGGGCGGCAGCGCGCTCTACACCAATTCGGAGCAGATCCGGGTGAAGGTGGAGAAAACGGGCGAGTTCCAGGGCAGCGTCATGCTGTGGGACACAGAGAACTCCGACAGCTTCATCCGGATCCAGGATGTGGACCGCGGAAACGCCGCGGTCACGTTTGACGGGCTCTCCGCCGCGCATCGCTACCGGGTCACTGCCAGCGGCCTGGAGGGCGCGATGGTCACCGTCACCGGCTGACTGAACAGGATACGGGAAAGGCCCGTCCGGGTGACCGGACGGGCCTCGTTTTATGCCTTCCCCAAAAACGCCAGCAATTTCTCCTTCGTATTGTCCTCCGGGTGCCGGATGATGTGCTGGGCCAGCTTCCGCCGGGTGGGGCCGATGGAGCGGCGGGTGTACCCCAGCTCGAACAGCTCGTTCCCGGACAGGGCCAGAGTCCTGAGGGCCTCCCGCTCCGGGTGGAGGATGGCGTTCTTCACCTGCCGGCCCACGGGCATGTTCTGGATGGGCAGGCCGGTGAGCCGCACCAGCGCCCGCCAGCGGGCCACCGGCTCCGGGGGCGTTCTGCGCAGAGACCTCCAGTCCGCCTCCCTGGGCACCGGGGCGAACCGGTCCAGCAGGCCCAGCCGGGCGAACTCCCCCACCCCCTCCGGGTTGCGGGAGAGGAGGGCCTTTTTCAGCTCCATCACCAGCCGCTCATCGGAGATCTGTTCCACCAGGGGGGCACACTTCTCCATGGCGGCCAGGGCCGACGGCTCGATGGCGAACCCCAGCTGGGCTGCCTGCCGGAGGCCCCGGAGGATGCGGAGCGCGTCCTCGGTGAACCGGGTCTCCGGGTCCCCCACCACCCGCAGGAGCTTTGCCTTCAGATCGGCCTGGCCGCCGGTGGGGTCGATGATGGTGTAGTCCAGGTCCATGGCCATGGCATTGACGGTGTAGTCCCGCCGGAACAGGTCCCGCTCCAGGTCGTTGACAAAGGTGACGCCGTCTGGGTGGCGGCCGTCGGAGTACTCCCCGTCGGTGCGGAAGGTGGTCACCTCCACCGCGCTGCCCTTGGTGAGGACGGTGACGGTGCCGTGCTTCACCCCGGACAGCACCACCCGGGGGAACAGCTCGGCGGTCTGCTCGGGCAGGGCGGAGGTGCACACGTCCCAGTCCTCGGGCGTGCGGCCCAGCAGCAGGTCCCGGACGCAGCCCCCCACCGGATAGGCCTGGAAGCCCTCCCGGCGGAGGACCTTGCAGACATGGTATGCGTGGGGCGGCAGGAGGGAACGTCTCATAAAAGGGGCCTTCTTTCGTGTAAAATGGAGTGTCCGGGGCAGAATGACGGGCGAGGGATAAAAACCGGATTTTCCTGTTGCCATTTCCCCGGTGATGTAGTATAATACCACCGTTTGCGGGACACGGGGCGGTCTTTTGTGTCAAAAACCCGCCCGCTTGCTTAGAATATACCATCCAGAGCGCAGATGCAAGCACTGTTTGCGCCAAAATGACAGAGGTAATGTATATGGCAGCCAATCATATCCGCGAATACCTTCGTCCCGGCAGGCGGGCCCACCTGGTGGGCATCGGCGGGGTGTCCATGGCCTCCCTGGCCGAGGTGCTCCACGGCGCCGGGGTAGAGGTCACCGGCTCCGACCAGCGGGAGAGCAACACCGTCCGTCATCTGCGCTCCATCGGCATCCCCGTGGTGATCGGCCACCTGCCCGAGAGCGTTCAGGGGGCCGACTGCGTGGTGCGCACCGCCGCCGTCCACGACGCCAACCCCGAGATCGCCGCCGCCCGCGCCGCCGGCATCCCCGTGTTCGAGCGGGCCCAGGCCTGGGGGGCCATCATGCAGGATTATAAGAACGCCCTGTGCATCTCCGGCACCCACGGCAAGACCACCACCACCTCCATGTGCACCCACATCTTTATGGCGGCGGAGAAGGATCCCACCGTGATGATCGGCGGCACCCTGCCCCTGCTGGAGGCGGGCCACCGGGTGGGCCGGGGGGACACCATCATCCTGGAGTCCTGCGAGTACTGCGACTCCTTCCTGTCTTTCTACCCCACCGTGGCGGTGATCCTCAACGTGGAGGCCGACCATCTGGACTACTTCAAGGATCTGGACGCCATCAAGCGCTCCTTCCGGGCCTTTGCCGACAAGGTGCCAGAGGACGGCGTCATCGTTGCCAACTGCGAGGACCCCAACACCATGGATGCCCTGGCGGGAGAGACGAAGCGGGTGCTCACCTTCGGCGTGGAGAGGGGAGACGTCCACGCGGAGCACCTGAACATGCACAAGGGCTTCGGCCTGTTCGACGTGGTGCATGACGGCCAGGTGTACGCCCACCTGGAGCTGTCTGTCCCCGGCATCCACAATGTGAAGAACGCCATCGCCGCCACGGCGGCGGCCATCGCCCTGGGCCTGCCCGGCAAGGCGGTGGAGGACGGGATGCGGACCTTCCGCCTCCCCGGCCGGCGGTTCGAGTACAAGGGGGTCTATCACGGGGCCGAGGTGTGCGACGACTACGCCCACCACCCCGACGAGCTCAACGCCCTGCTGGACATGGCGGCCGCCCTGGACTATGAACGGATCGTGTGCGCCTTCCAGCCCCACACCTACTCCCGGACCCACGCCCTGTTCGGGGACTTCGTGAAGGCCCTGAAAAAGCCCGACGTGACCATCCTGGCGGAGATCTACGCCGCCCGGGAGGACAACGACATCGGCATCTCCTCCGCCGACCTGGCAAGGGAGATCCCGGGGGCGGTGTACTGCCCCACCCTGGGGGACGTCACCGCGAAGCTGCGGGAGATCGCCAGGCCCGGCGACCTGATCCTGACCGTGGGCGCGGGAGACATCTATCTGGCTGGCGAGGCGCTGGTCAGCGAGGACAACTGACAAAGAGACCGCCCGGCGTCTGTCGGGCGGTCTCTTGATATCACCGTCTGCCCCGGTAGGTGGAGCGCCTCCGGCTCCCCCCGCCGGCGTAGGTCCGGCGGCGCCTGGGCCGCAGGAAGATCAGCCAGAGGATCAGTAGCAGAAGGAGGACCGCTCCGCCGATAACCAGGGCCTTGACCCAGGTCTTGGCCCACAGATCCTCCAGCCGCTGCATGTTGTAGAGAAATTCGGAGCGCTCTACGCTGTCGGCGGCCACCAGGTCCAGGGAGCCGTATTCCTTCCCCTCATATGTAAAGGTGACCTTGCCCAGCACATCCCCGGCGGTGACGGGGGCCTCTATCGATTTGGGCAGGTCGAAGTGCAGCTCCGCCCTGGCCGGGTCGTAGTCAGAGGGCATCACCGCCTGAATGGATCCGGTGGCCTGGACCAGCACGTGGTCCACCTCGTCAGACAGGGTCACATCCACCGAGCGGATGGTGTCGGCGCTCTCGGCGTCCAGCAGGGTGGTCATGCGGAAGTTGTCGAAGGCCCACTCCAGCAGGCGGGTGGTCTCGGAGAAGGAGTAGGCGTGGAGGGTGCCGTCGTCGTCCCGGACGTACTCGGAGCCCAGGATGACGCAGTAGAAGGTGCGCCCCTCCTCGTCGGTGGCGGCGGAGGCCAGACAGCGGCCCGCCTCATTGGTGTTGCCGGTCTTGATGCCGATGGCCTTGGAGTAATGGTAGCCGTTCACGTAGTAGCCGCCGATGAGGCCGTTGGTGGTGTAGAGGGTGCGCTCGCCGGTCATGTTGGTGGCGGGGATGGTGTGGCTGGGAGAGGCGACGATAGTGCGGAAGATCTCGTTCTTCATGGCCTCCCTGGCCATCAGGTAGATGTCATAGGCGGTGGTGTAGTGGTCGTCGTCGTGGAGGCCGTGGGGGTTGGTGAAGTGGGAGTCCTTCATGCCCAACTGGGCGGCCTTTTCGTTCATCCGCTGGGCGAAGGCGATGGAGGCCTGGTCCCCGGTAAGGCCGGTGACCGCCTCGGCCAGGATGTTGCAGGCCTCGCAGGCGGAGGGCAGCAGATCGCACCACAGCAGGTTCTCGATGGTCATCACCTCTCCGGCCTTGATGGGGGGATCGGCGGTGGAGCTGCCGAAGGGCACGTCCACCGCCGCGGCGGAGGCGGTGACCTCCGTGTCCAGGGACAGTTCTCCCTTTTCCACGGCGTCCAGCACTACCAGGGAGGTCATGATCTTGGTGACGGAGGCGGGGTAGCGCTTCTCTCTGGCGTGGTACTCGTAGAGGACCACGTCGTTGTCGCCGTCCACCACCAGGGCGGCGGTGGCGTGGGGCTCTCCCTCCGGCTCCAGGGCCGCGGCGGGGAGGACGGTGGAGGACACCAGCAGGATCAGCGCGAGAAGGATCGCGGCAAAACGATATTTTTTCATATCAATCTCCCTGAAAGTGTGATATACTGAGTTCAGATGTGGCTGCGCGCGTCTATGGTCGAATTATAGCAGAGATTTTTTCACCGCGCAACCGGTTTACAGAATATTTACGAGGGGGCGGTCCCATGGGCCTGAGCAGAGGGGAAAAGGGCGTGCTGGCCGCCGTCCTTTTGGCGCTGGCCGTGATGCTGGCCATCTTCGGGCTGCGCGCTCTGCGGTCAGCGCCGCTGGAGGCCATTGCCCCGGCGGCTGTCTCCACTCCCGCGGGAGAGACCGTTTCCCAGGAGGATCGGATCGACATCAACACCGCGGACGCGGAGGCCCTGATGAGCCTGCCCGGCATCGGGGAGGCCAAGGCGGCGGCCATCATCGCCTACCGGGAGGAGCACGGCCCCTTCCGGTACCCGGAGGAGCTTTTGAACGTGAAGGGCATCGGCGAGGGCATCTTAGAGGGCCTGCTGGACTATGTGACGACTGGAGGATAGGCAAATGCCGAAGATCTTAGTGGTGGACGACGAGCGCGTCCTGGTCAAGGGGATCAAATTCAATCTGGAGAACGAGGGCTATCAGGTGGACACGGGCTATGACGGCGAGGAGGCCGTGGACAAGGCCAGGGCGGGGGAGTACGATCTCGTCATCCTGGACCTGATGATGCCCCGGATCGACGGGCTCCAGGCCTGCATGAAGATCCGGGAGTTCTCCAACGTGCCCGTCATCATGCTCACCGCCAAGAGCGAGGACGCGGACAAGATCATCGGCTTCGAGTGCGGGGCGGACGACTACATCACCAAGCCCTTCAACATCCTGGAGCTGAAGGCCCGCATCCGGGCGCTGCTGCGCCGGGCCGGCACCGCCGCCCAGCAGAAGAAGGACGAGGACCGGGTGGTCCGGGGCGGGATCACCCTGGACCTGGCGGAGCGCTCCGCCTTCCGGGACGGGGCGCGGGTGGAGCTCACCGCCAAGGAGTTCGACCTGATGGCCCTGCTCATGCGCAACCCCGGCCGGGTGTACAGCCGGGAGAACCTGCTGAACTTAGTGTGGGGCTACGAGTACATCGGCGAGTTCCGCACCGTGGACGTCCACATCCGGC
The DNA here is from genome assembly GCA_947629955.1 of uncultured Oscillospiraceae bacterium. Taxonomy (GTDB): domain Bacteria; phylum Bacillota; class Clostridia; order Oscillospirales; family Oscillospiraceae; genus Enterenecus. The sequence continues at coordinate 31,919 of CANRFT010000013.1, read as the reverse complement.
GGCTGCGGGAAAAGCTGGAGCCCGACCCCGCCAACCCCGAGTATATCATGACCAAATGGGGCGTGGGCTACTACTTCAGCAGCGGCCAATGATCGGAGCCCTGTGTTTCACGTGAAATATATGTTCGATTAACGCGGAGAGAGGAGGGAGACCATGGCAGAAGCGGCGCGGCAGCGGGAGACCAGAGCGGAGCGGGAGCGGACCAGCCGGGTCCCCTTCTGGCGGTCCATCCGGGCCAAATACGCCCTCACCTACCTGCTGGTGGTGGCGGCCATCATCATCGTGATGAATACCTATCCCCTCATCATGGTGGAGGATATGGTGTTCTCCTCCAAGGCCGCCGCTCTGCGTCGGCAGGCCCTGGTCATCGGCTCGGCCCTGTCCGTGTCCGAGACGCTGACCGCCGAGACCGCCGGCCAGACCATGGCCCTGCTGGAGGACGTGCAGGCCACCCGGGTGCTGGTCACCGACCGGGAGGGCCGCATCCTCTACGACAACTCCACTCTGGACGACCGCGCCGGCGATTTCGCCCTGATGGGAGAGGTGGTGGCCGCCCTGGACGGACAGGACGTGTGGCGGCTGGAGTACCGGGACGGGGCCTTCCGCGGCCGCGCCGCCGCGCCGGTGGTGTACCGGGGGCAGGTGCTGGGCTGTGTGTACCTCTATGAATATGACAGCGAGCAGGCCGATATCCTCCTGTCCATCCAGAACAACCTGAGAAATATCTCCATCGTCATCGGCCTGGTGGCGGCGGTGCTGGCCCTGCTGTTCTCCGAGGCGCTGACCCGCTCCGCCGGCCGGCTGCTGGCGGCCATCCGTCGGCTGCAGGGGGGCGAGTACGGGCACCGCGCCGTGATCCGGGGCGGAGACGAGATGACCCAGCTGGCCGACGAGTTCAACCAGATGGCGGAGCGGCTCCAGACCACCGAGGAGGCCCGCCGCCGCTTCGTGTCCGACGCGTCCCACGAGCTGAAGACCCCTCTGGCCTCCATCCGCCTGCTCACCGATTCCATCTTGCAGAACGACAGCGTGGACATGGGCACCGTCCGGGAGTTCGTGTCCGACATCGGGGACGAGGCCGACCGGCTCACCCGCATCAGCGAGCGGCTGCTCACTCTCACCCGGCTGGACGCGGGCGCCGAGCGGGCCCGGGAGCCGGTGGAGCTGGGGGCGGTCACCGCCCGGGTGGCCGATATGCTCCTGCCCCTGGCGGAGGCGGGCGGCATCACCCTGGAGCGGCGGCTGGAGCCCGCCTGCGCCCTGCTGGCTAACGAGGATGACCTCTACCAGGTGGCCTTCAACCTCATCGAGAACGCCATCAAGTACAACGTGCCGGGTGGCCGGGTGGACGTGGCCGTCTTCCGGCAGGAGGACAGGGTGGTGCTGTCGGTGGCCGACACCGGCGTGGGCATCCCGGCGGAGGACATGCCCAGGATCTTCGACCGGTTCTACCGGGTGGACAAGGCCCGGTCCCGGGAGCGGGGCGGCACCGGCCTGGGGCTGTCCATCGCCAGGGACATCGCCCGCCTCCACAACGGGGACATCACCGCCGAGCCCAATCCGGCGGGGCGGGGCGCCGTCTTTTACGCGGAGTTCCCGGCCCTCACGGGGGAAGGAGGCGGCGTGAAATGAGAAAGAGGATCGCCGCCCTGCTCTCGGCGGCCCTGCTGCTGCTCCTGGCCGCCTGTGGGCAGGGCCAGACGGAGGCGGAGGGCGGGCTGTCCCTGTGGTTCCCCTCCGGCCGGGACGATCTGAGCTCGGCGCTGACCGAGACGGACTTTGAAGGCGAGGAGACCGTCCCCGCCATGATGGACGCCCTGCTGGCCGGCCCGCCCGCCGATACGGAGCTGCGTCCCCTCGCCCCGGCGGGCACCGCCCTGCTGGACTGGTCGGTGGAGGACCGGGTGGCCAGAGTGGAGCTGTCCACCCCCTATGCCGTCCTCAGCGGGGTGGACAGGAGCTTGGCGGATTACTGCGTGGCACTGACCCTCACCCAGCTCAGCGGGATCGACGGGGTGCGCATCACGGTGGAGGGGCAGACCCAGGGCCGGGTGCTCCGGGCGGGAGACGTGGTGTTCTCCGGGGCCGAGGAGGAGCCGGTGGAGGTGCCGGCCACCCTCTATTTCCCGATGGCCAGCGGCGGCCTGGGCTATGAGGTGCGCACCTTCCGCCTCACCGAGGACGAGGCCCCCGCCAAAGCGGTGCTGGAGGCCCTTGTGGCCGGACCGGAGAACGGGGAGGCGCTGACGCCCATCCTGCCCCCGGATCTGACGGTGCACGCCGCCTGGATGGACAGCGGGGTGTGCTCGGTCAATGTGTCCTCCGCCCTGCTGGACGAGATGCCGGAGACGGCGGAGGAGCGGGAGCTGGTCATCGAGTCTCTGGTGGACACCCTGTGCAGCCTGGATGCGGTGGAGCAGGTGCAGATATTGGTGGAGGGCGAGAACGTCAGCCGTTACGGGGAGATCGACCTGTCCGGTCCCCTGCTGCCCGAGGCACAGTGACCCCTGAAAACAGCGGGGCCGGGGGGGAGACTTCCGGCCCCGAAAAAATTTTTTCGGAAAATTTTCAAAAACCCCTTGACCTTCCACTTGGTGGAAGGTGTACGCTGACGTTGAACGGGGGCATCGGCCCCAAAAACGGAGGGGGAGTGAGAGCGATGCAGATCGCGGCGATCGTGTCCACCGGACTTCTGACGCTGGCCCTGCCCCTGGGCCTGATGCTGTGGTACCGCGGGAGAGGGGGGAGCTGGTCCGCCTTCTGGGTGGGCGCGGGGACCTTTGTCGTCTCCGCCCTGGTGCTGGAGCAGATACTCCACACTCTGGTGCTGGGCGGTCCCCTGGGCGGGACGATCCAGGGAAATGTCTGGCTCTATGGCCTTTACGGCGGCCTGGCGGCGGGGCTCTTTGAGGAGACGGGGCGGCTCATTGCCTTCCGGTTCCTGCTGAAAAAGCACACGGCGCCCGCCACGGCCCTGGCCTATGGTGCGGGCCACGGCGGCGCCGAGGCGGTGCTGATCGTGGGCGTCACCATGCTGAACAATCTGCTTGTGCTGCTGCTTGCGGGGAGCGGCGCCGTCACCGACCCGGCGGTGCTGTCCGCGGCGGAGACTGTGGCGGCTGTCCCGGCGTGGACGTTCCTCTGGACGGCGTTGGAGCGGGTGCTGGCGGTGGCCCTCCATGTCAGCAACTCCGTGCTGGTGTTCGCCGCCGCGCGGCAGCCCGGGAAGGGCTGGCTGTACTTCGCCGCCGTCCTGCTCCACGCGGGGGCTGACTTTCTGGCGGTGACGCTGAACGCCGTGGCGGGCATCGCGGCGGCGGAGGCGGCCACGGCGGCCGTTGCGGTGCTGGCGGCCTGCCTGGCGGGGAGCGTCTATCAAAATTTGAAAAAAACGCAAAAAAACACTTGACCTTCCACTTGGTGGAAGGTGTACGGTGGGCTCAGAAGGGAGGCGAAGGCCGTGAAGATCAACGAGGTGGAGCGGCTGGCGGGCATCACTAAGGGCAACATCCGCTTTTACGAAAAGGAGGGGCTGCTCACCCCCGGCCGCAACAGCGACAACGGCTACCGAGACTACGGCGAGGCCGACGTGGAGTGGCTGAAGAAGATCCGGCTGCTGCGGATGCTGGACGTGCCCATCGAGGAGATCAGGCGGCTCAAGTCCGGGGAGCTCACCCTGGAGGACGCCATGGACCGGCACGTGATCCAGCTGGAGCGGCGCAAGGCCAGCCTGGACGAGATGGCGGAGCTGTGCGCCTCCCTGAAAGAGGACCACGCCCGGCTGGACACCCTGGACGCCGACGGGGTGCTGGCGCGCATGGCCCAAAAAGAACAGGAGGGGACCAAGTTTGTGAACGTGAAAAAGACCGACAAGATCACACGATACGTGGCACCCATTATCATCGCCCTGGCGATCATGGCGATGATGGCGGCGCCCATCGGGGTGCTGGTGTGGGCCTGGACGTCCTTCCCGGAGGGCGCGCCGCCCATCTGGGTGCCCATCCTCATCGGGGCCGTGCCGGTGCTGGTCATCGTGGGGGTGCTGTACGCCCTGATCCAGCGCATCCGGGAGATCGGAAAGGGGGAGGAAGATGAGGCCAGAAAGTATTGAGGCGGCCCATCGCCGGAAGAAGCGGGCCGCCGCCCTGGGGGTGGCCTTCTACGGGCTGATCATGCTGGGCTCGGCGGCGGTGATGGCGGGCCTTTGCTTCATCCCGGATATGCCCCTGGCGGCCCAGGTCGCCCTGGGGATATGCGCCGCCGGTTTCGTCCTGATGTTCCTGCCCGCCCTGTGGGTACTGCGGGCGCGTTTCAAAGAAATCGAAGGAGGAGAATCAGATGCTGCTGCTCAATATTGACTATATCCCCGGTTCCGATAAGGAGTTCGAGGCCCTGGGGGTGGTGAAGGGCACCATCGTCCAGTGCAAGCACTTCGGCAAGGACTTTATGGCGGGCATGAAGACCCTGGTGGGCGGCGAGATCGTGGGCTACACCGAGATGCTCACCGAGGCCCGGCAGATCGCCACCAAGCGGATGGTGGACGAGGCCGAGGCCCTGGGGGCCGACGCCATTTTGAACATCCGCTACGGCTCGTCGTCGGTGATGCAGGGGGCCGCCGAGGTGGTGGCCTACGGCACCGCCGTCAAGTATAAGTGATCCAAAATACAGCGGCCCCGGCCCATCCCTTGACAGGGGAGGGCTGGGGCCTTATAATTTGGGCGATATCTCACGAAAAGGGGGCGGCGGAATGGCGGAAAAGGTCTTAGTGGCCATGAGCGGCGGGGTGGACTCCAGCGCGGCGGCCCTGCTGCTGATGGGGCAGGGGTATGAGTGTATCGGCGCCACCATGCGGCTGTTCGGCAACGAGGACATCGGCCTGGACAAAGGCCACCCCTGCTGCACCCTGGACGACGTGGAGGACGCCAAGGCGGTGTGTTACCGGATGGGCATCCCCCACTACACCTTCAACTTTATGGACGACTTCGAGGAGAAGGTCATCCGGAAGTTCATCGACAGCTACCGGGCGGGCGAGACCCCCAACCCCTGCATCGACTGCAACCGGTATCTGAAATTTGAGCGGCTGTACCGCCGGGCGAAGGAGCTGGGGTGCGCCTACATCGCCACAGGGCACTACGCCCGCATCATCCAACGGGACGGGCGGTATCTGCTCCAAAAGGCCGCCGATTTGAGCCGGGACCAGAGCTATGTGCTGTACGCCATGACCCAGGACCAGCTGGCCCACACCCTGTTCCCCCTGGGGGGGATGACCAAGGGGGAGGTCCGGGACCTGGCGGAGCGGGAGGGCTTCGTCAACGCCCACAAGCACGACAGCCAGGACATCTGCTTCGTGCCCGACGGGGACTATCTCTCCTTCATCGAGCGGCACACGGGGGAGAAAAGCGTCCCCGGCGACCTCATAGATTTGAACGGGAATGTGCTGGGGACCCACCGGGGGGCCGCCGGGTACACCATCGGCCAGCGTCGGGGCCTGGGGGTGCCCGCCGGGGAGCGGGTGTACGTCTGTGCCAAGGACATGGCGGCCAACACCGTGACCCTGGGGCCGGAGAGCGCCCTGTACAGCTCCGGCTGCATCGCGGAGGATTGGAACTGGATGGCCCTGCCGCCGTCGGAGCCCTTCGAGGCGGAGGTCAAGACCCGGTATCGGATGAAAGAGCAGCCGGTGACCGTCACGGCGGAGGGGGACCGGGTGATTCTCCGCTTCCATGAGCCCCAGCGGGCCGTGACCCCCGGACAGGCGGCCGTCCTCTACCGGGACGGGGTGGTCCTGGGGGGCGGGACGATCAAAGAGGTGCTGTAAGGCTTCCACCCTCCGGGGGGAAGCTGGCAGCCCGAAGGGCTGACTGATGAGGGGGAGCGAAGGTTTTGCCGCCGTTTTGATGATACGGCAAGCGGACCCTTTTTGCCCCCTCATCCGCCCCAGTGTGCGCACTGGGGCACCTTCCCCCCGAAGGGTGGAAGGCTTGGGCGCGGCGGAGCTACGATACAAAAACAAGAGGGCGGCTTTCAGCCGCCCTCTTGTCATGTCCAAATTCAGTCGATGTCCACCAGTTCGTACTCGGTGGAGCCCAGGCCCAGCTCCGCGGCCGCCTTGACGGTGAGCAGGCCGTTGCGGGACTCGATGCGCTGGATCAGGGCCTTCTTGCCGGGGTCGGGGGAGTTGTACACCAGATCCAGGCAGGCCTGGTCCAGGGCCACCGGGTCCAGGGAGGCCAGCGCGCCCACGTCGCCCATCTCCGGGTCGGCGGCCACATCGCAGCAGTCGCAGTCCACCGACAGGTTGGCCATCACGTTCAGGAAGGCCAGCTTGTCCCCGTAGTAGTCCATCACGGACTTGTCCGCGTCGGCCATGGCCTCCAGGAATGCGTCGTGGTCGGCGGTCATCAGGGCGTTGAAGCCCTCGGCCCCGGAGCCGCCCACGTGGATGTGCTGCTTGCCCTTGGAGGAGGCCAGGCCGATGGACATATTTTTCAGCGCGCCGCCGAAGCCGCCCATGGGGTGACCCTTGAAGTGGGAGAGGATGAACAGGGCGTCATAGTTCTTCATGTGGCTGCCCACATAGTTCACCTTCAGGTGCCTGCCGCCGTTCACCGGCAGCTCCATGTCGCCCTCCTCGTCCAGGATGTCCACCGGGGCGGCGTCGGTCCAGCCGTGGGCCTTCATGGTGTCCCAGTGGGCCTTCGAGGTGTTGCGGGTGCCGGCATAGGCGGTGTTGCACTCCACGATGGCGCAGCCCACATGGTTGATGACGGGGCCCAGCAGGGCGGGGCGGAGGAAGTTCTGGTTGCCCGTCTCGCCAGAGTGGATCTTGACGCCCACCTTGCCGGGGAGCTTCACGCCCAGGGCGTCGTACAGGCGGATCAGGGACTCGGGGGTGATGTTCTTCGTGAAATAGACTTTAGACTTCATGTCTTTACCTCCTGTGCGGTTATTTCTTTTCTTTCGGTTCCCCGGCGGGGGAGGGGGCCTCGCTCTGCTCCGGCAGCAGGTCGGCGCTGCCGTGCTTATTCAGGCCGAAATGGATGAGCCGGCGGGCGATATCGTAGATGACGGCGAACAGGGGCACCCCCACGATCATGCCCAGGATGCCCCACAGCCCGCCGAACAGCAGGATGGAGAACAGCACCCAGAAGCTGGACAGGCCGGTGGTGTTGCCCAGAATCTTGGGGCCGATGAGGTTGCCGTCCACCTGCTGGAGGATCACGATAAAGATGAGAAAGTACACACAGTGCATGGGGTTTTCCAGCAGGAGTAGCAGGGCGGAGGGGATGGCGCCGATGAAGGGGCCGAAGAAGGGGATGATGTTGGTGACCCCCACCACCACACTGATGAGGGCGGCGGACTCAAAGCCCATGAGGGAGGTGGCGGCGAAGCAGATGATCCCGATGATGGCCGAGTCCACCAGCTTGCCCAGAAGGAAGCCGTTGAACATCCTGTCGGCGTAGTGTACCTCCTCCTCGACGAGGGCGGCGGCCCGGCGGGGGAGGATCCCGTAGAGGACCATTTTGGCCTGGACGGCGAACAGCTTCCGGCTGCCCAGAAAGTAGATCGAGATCAGGATGCCCAGGAACAGGTTCTTCAGCACAGAGAAGAAGACCGCCAACTGGGTGGTGATCTGGGTGATGAGGGTGTTCACGGTGGGCATCAGGCCGGTCTCCATCCACTCGTTGAATTTGCCCACTGCGGCGGAGTACACGGAATCCCACAGGGTCTGGAGCTGGGGCTGGTCCTCCAGCAGCTGGTGGAGCCAGCGGTTGGCGTTGGCCAGCTGGCCGGGGATGGCGTTGGCGATGGCCACGATGCTCTCCCACACCTGGGGGATGACCAGCATCACCAACGCCCAGATGATCAGCACCGCCAGCACCAGGGACAGCAGGATGGCGGCGGCGGAGCAAAGACCCTTTCTCTCCGCCAGGGGCGGGACCTTGGCCAGCAGGGCCTCGAACCGGTTGCAGAGGGGGGACAGCACATAGGCGATGACCGCCCCGTAGAGGAAGGGGGTCAGGATGCCCACCACCACGGCCAGATACCGGGACAGCTCCGGCAGGCGGAACAGCAGGAAGAAGAGCAGCAGGCCCACCGCGATGACCGCCACGATGGTGACGCCCAATTTGATGTATTTTTTGTTGTCAGGGTCTTTCAAGAGATCACCCCCGGTGAGATAAGAGCCTGCCTCCATAATAGCCAATCAAAGCCCAAAAGTCAAGCCTTCGGAGGGGAAGCGCCCTATTCCCTCAGGTCCAGCTTCAGGGCGATGGCGGTGCGGTCGTCCCCGCCGCCGGCCCGCTTCCCGCTCTCCGCCAGCACCTGGGCGGCCAGCTCCTGGGGGGAGAGCCCGTCGAACTCCGCCAGCAGGGAGCGCAGCCACAGGTCGTCCTTCCCGGAGACGATCCCGTCGGTGACCAACAGCACGCAGTCCCCGGCGGCCAGATCCAGGGGAAACACGTCGGCCTTTCCTCCGGCGAGCCCCGCGGGGAGGGTATCCCCCGCCAGACGCTCCACCTGGGCCCCCCGGCGGAGATAGCTGGGGGCGGCCCCCAGCTTGTACACCCCGCCTCTGCCGGTGAACAGATCCAGCCGCAGCAGGTCGACGGTGGTGAAGCCCCCCTCCTCCTCCCCTCGGAGGGCCAGGGCCTCCCCCACGGTCTTGAGGGCCTCCTCGGCCGGCAGGCCCACCCGCAGGAACTTCTCCAGCAGGGAGAGGGCACACTGGCTGTCGGACCGGGCGGCGGCGCCGCTGCCCATGCCGTCGCACAGCAGGAAGTTCAGCACGCCGGAGTCGTCCTTGAACCAGAGCCCCGCGTCCCCGCTGACAGGGGTGCCCTCCCGGCCGGCCGACGCGCCCCCGGCCATCACCATCAGCGGCTCCCGCTGGGTGAGGCGGACGGCGTCTTTGGCCGCCTCCCCCGCCCGGAGGGGACAGCCTACCACCGATCCCAGTTTCGACAGCTCCTCCGGGGCGGCCAGGGCCTCCGCGCCGGGGCCTTCCACCTCCACCCGGAGATGGCCGTACCGGTCGGCGTACACCGCGCACCGGCCCTCCAGCCCCAGGGAGGCCATATGCCGCTTCACCAGCCGCTGGCGGCGCACGTCCACCGCCGGCTCTTTGGCCAGTTCCACCGCCGCCCGGTCCAGCACCGCCGCCAGCTCCCCGTACTGGGCGCAGACGGCGGCCCGGCTCTCCCGCACCCGGCTGTCATACCGCCGCCGCTGGAGCAGGGCGGCCAGTTCCCCGTTGGCGGCCATGAGGAAGGCGTCCAGCCGGGTGCACCGCTGGGCGAAATGGGGCGGGAAGTCCTCCGGACGGGCCTCTCCCCGGTCCAGCATAGGGGGAAGCGCGTCGGACAGGGCGGTGCGGGTGGTCTGGTACTCCTGATGCCAGCAGCGCTCCTTCTGGCGGCACTTGACGCACACCCTGTCGGCGGCCCGGTCGAAGATCCGGGCGGCGTCCCCGTCGTTGAGGGCGGCCTCCCGGCGGAAGGCGGAGCGGAGGGAGCCCGCCACCGCCCGGAAGGCGGAGGCCGTCTCCCCCAGCTGGGAGGCGGCCAGCCGGCGGGCCCGGGGCTCCTCCCCGGCGGGGGCCTCCTGTTGGGAGAGGGAGGCGAAGCGGCGGAGGAGCCTGTCGGGCAGCAGCAGGAACACCGCCGTCCCCACCGCCAGCTCCCGCAGGGCGGGGAGGGTGTCGCTCCCCTGCCACGTCCAGAAGACGGCGGCCGCCCCGCTGAGCAGATAGGCCCCGGCGCAGAGGAGGCGGTTCTGCCTGGTGAACAGGCCGGAAAACAGGCCGGGGAAGGAATAGACCAGGGTGTACCAGGGGGGCGTGCCGGCGGAGAGGTCCATGGCGAGGCCCGCGGCCACCCCGGCGGCGGCGCCGGTCCCGACCCCGCCCTTCCAGGCGCACAGCAGGGTGGCGGTGACGCACAGCACCCGGCCCAATGAGTGGCCCGCCGCCTCCACCTTCGCCAGGGTCATGGCCAGCGTCACCGCCAGGAGCAGCACCCCGGCGGTCTGGGGGACGGACAGGCCCTCCTGCCCCCGGCGCTTCTCCCACACGTCAAAGGCCAGGCGGTAGAGGTACACCGCTCCGGCGGTGAGGACCACCTCGGTGACGAACCCCACCCGGTCCCCGGCGCTCCAGCCCGCGGCGGACTGGTAGACGAAGCCCACCAGCCCGTTCAGCGCCGCCGCCACCGCCGGCATGAACCAGGGCTTCTGGTAGATGCGGAACTCCCCCAGGGCCAGGGCGATGGCGTACACCATCATGGAGGCGGCCACGTACCGTAGGCCCTCCGCCAGTCCCCGGAAGGATAAGTACCCCAGGGCCGCCCCCAGCAGGGCGGCGATCCCCTCCGCCCCGGGGCCGCTGACCGCCACCAGCGCCAGGGCGAACAGGGAGTGCCCTCCCAGCAGCTCCGCCCCGGCCAGTACCGCCGCGAGCAGAAAGCGCACCCCGCAGTCGCTCAGGCGCAGCGCCAGGGACGCCGGGAGCCGGTGGGCGGGCTTGTCCCCCATGGTGTTCTCTTTTGTGAGCATGACCATCCCTCCGAAACCAGTATTTCCCATATTATAGGACAAGCCGGCGGAAAAGGCCGTCGGAACCTGTCTTGCCCTCGGGAGGGATTTGTGGTACACTGTGGATACTATATTTTGGAGGCCGCCCATGAGGATCGGAAACGTGGAAGTGAATACCCGCCTGGCCCTGGCCCCCATGGCGGGGGTCACCGACCTGGCCTTCCGGACCGTCTGCCGGGAGCTGTCGGGCTGCTACACCGTCAGCGAGATGGTGAGCGCCAAAGCCCTGTGCTACGGGGACAAAAAGACCCCCGGCCTGCTGCGGCTGGGGGAGGATGAGCGGCCCGCCGCCGTCCAGATCTTCGGCTCCGACGAGGAGGCCATGGAGAAAGGGGCGGCCATCGCCCTGGAGAAGTCCGGGGCGGCGGTGCTGGACATCAACATGGGCTGCCCGGTGCCCAAAGTGGCCAATTCCGGGGACGGCTCCGCTCTGATGCGCGACCCTGACAAGGCCCAGCGGGTCCTCCGGGCCGCCGTCCGGGGGGCGGGAGGTGTCCCCGTGACGGTGAAGTTCCGGCTGGGCTGGGACAAGGGCTCCATCAACTGCGTGGAGTTCGCCCGCCGCATGGAGGACGCCGGCGCGGCGGCGGTGGCCGTCCACGGCCGGACCAAGACCCAGATGTACTCCGGGACCGCCAACTGGGACTATATCCGGGCGGTGAAGGAGGCGGTGTCCATCCCGGTCATCGCCAACGGGGACGTGTTCTCCGCCAAGGATGCGGTGCGGATACTGAACATCACCGGGGCGGACATGGCCATGGTGGGCCGGGGGACCTTCGGCAACCCCTGGCTCATGGAGCAGTGCGCCGCCGCCCTGGAGGGCCGGGAGGTCCCGCCCCCGCCGCCCCTGCCCCAGCGGTGCGACGTGGCCGCGCGGCAGTTCGAGCTGGCGCGGGAGTACAAGGGCGAGAAGATCGCCTGTCTGGAGATGCGGAAGCACTACGCCTGGTATCTGAAAGGGGTGCCCTACGCGTCTTATTGGAAGGAGCAGATCTGTAAGATCGAGACGGCGGAGGACTTTTACAAGGTCACCGCGGGGATCAAGAGGGACCTGGCGTAGGGGTCGCCGCCCTCGGCGACCCGCGGTTTTCGTAAGGCGGGTCGGCGAGGGCGCCGGCCCCTACATACGATGACAAAGGAGGTGCCGGCCATGGACGAGACCGAACTGCTCCGCCGCGCCCGGACCGGCGACCGGGACGCCTTTGGCGCGCTGGTGGAGCTCCATCAAAAACAGGTATACCACCACGCCCTGCGCATGGTGGGGAACGAGGAGGACGCCGCCGACACGGCCCAGGAGGTCTTTTTGAAGGTGTGGCGGTGTCTGCCCATGTTCCGGCAAGACAGCGCCTTTTCCACCTGGCTGTATAAGCTCACCGACAACGCCGCCCTGGACCTGCTCCGCCGGGAGAAAAAGCGCCGGTGGGATCTGGCCCTGGACGGGCTGCCGGCGGAGGGGCTGTTCTTCGCCGACGCCGCCCTCTCCCCCCAGGAGGCGCTGGAGGAGAAGGAGCTGCGAGAGGCGGTGGCGGAGGGCCTCAGCAAACTCAGCGAGGACCACCGGCGGGCGCTGGTGCTCCGGGAGATCGACGGGCTGTCCTACGGGGAGATCGCGGAGGTGCTGGACATCGACCTGGGCACGGTGAAGTCCCGCATCGCCCGGGCCCGGATGGCTCTGGCGAAAATTTTGCGGGAGGGTTGGAACTTTTCCGGCCCGCCGCCGTCCAAAGAGGCAGACAGGAGGTGAGGACCGTGGCCCACGAGCAGTATATCGAGTTGATGAGCGCCGCCCTGGACGGGGAGCTGTCCGCCGGGGAGCGGAGAGAACTGGACGCCCATCTGGCGCGCTGCCCGGAGTGCGCCGCCCTGTTCCGGGAGCTGTCGGAGCAGTCCGCCGCCCTGCGGTCCCTGGACTGCGACGTGCCGGAGAACCTTCGCGTCAGGATCCTGTCAGAGCTGCCGGCCCAGGAGGCCCAGGTCCCCGTCCATGAGGTGAAAAACCGGCCCCGGACGGAGACCGGCGGACCCGGCTGGCGGCGCTGGGCGGGGATCGCCGCCTGCGCGGCGCTGGTGGCCGCCATCGGCGGCGCCGCTCTGCTCCACGGGACGGGGACCTCCGCCGGGCCCGACGTCCGGAGCGCCGGCGAGGCGCCGTCAGAGGTGCCCATGGCCATCCTGGAGGAGCCCGGCGCCCTGGTGGAGATAGTGCCCTCCGTCCGCCGGGACTTCACCAACAGTTTGTATCTGCGGGTGACCTGGGGCGTCGGCATGGAGACCCCCTCCGCCCGGATCATCGGGAGCGCGGACAGCCTGGCGGCCTTTGCCGCCCTGTTCCCGGAGGACGACCTTTCCGCCGTCACCGACGCCTACGGCGACAGCTTTTTTGAGACGCGCCGCCTGCTGGCGGTGGTGCTGGAGGAGCCCAGCGGCTCCATCCGCCACGAGCTGGTCCCGGGGGGACTGACCGGGGACAGCGTCACCGTCCTCCGGAAGGTCCCGGAGGCGGGCACCGCCGATATGGCCGCCTGGCTCATTTTTGCCGAGGTGGGCCCCGAGTTCAGCGACGGAGATGTGCTGGGGGTCGTCTTTCAGTCCTGAATCGGAGCGATACGCGCGGAGGCGGCCTCAGGGCCGCCTCGCTTTTCGCCCGCCGAAAATTCCCCGTCAAAATCCTCAAATAACCGTTGCCAACGGCTGATTTTTATTGTATAATTGCGAGTAGCAGTGTTTTGCGCCGGGAGGGATGTCCTCCGGCGCTGACCAATTCGTAAGGAGTGGAATGAATTATGAGCTATTCTGTCGACAAGATCCGCAACGTCGCTCTGCTGGGCCACAGCGGCAGCGGCAAGACCACCCTGGCCGAGAGCCTGCTGTTCGTCACCGGGGCCATCGACCGCATGGGCAAGACCCCCGACGGCAATACCACCTGCGACTACGACCCCGAGGAGGTCAAGCGCCAGATCTCCATCTCCCTGGCCGTGGCCCCCGTGGAATATAACGGCTGCAAGATCAACGTGCTGGACGCCCCCGGCGCCTTCGACTTCGCCGGTGAGGTGGCCGAGGCCCTGTGCGCCGCCGATGCGGCCATCCTGGTCTGCTCCGCCAAGGACGGCGTCTCCGTGGGCCTGGAGAAGGCCTGGAGGTACTGCGAGGACCGCAAGCTGCCCCGGCTGATCTATGTGTCCAAGACCGATGAGGACAACGCCGACTTCGCTGGCACCCTGGAGGCCCTCCGCACCCGGTTCGGCAACTCCATCGCCCCCGTGGCCGCCCCCGCTCCCGACGGCAAGACCGTGGTGGACCTGGTGGCGAACAAAGCCTATGAGATGGGCAAGGGCAAGCGGGTGGAGAAGCCCGTCCCCGGCGACATGGCCGACGAGGTGGAGACCCTTCGGGCCGAGCTGATGGAGGCCGCCGCCGGCACCGACGAGGAGCTGATGGAGAAGTTCTTCGACGCCATGGAGCTCTCCTCTGCCGACACCGCCAAGGGCGTGGCCATCGGCGTGCGGGACTGCAGCCTGGTCCCCGTGCTGTGCGGCTCCGCCATCACCGGCCTGGGCAGCGCCATGCTGCTGGACAACGTCATCGCCCTGGCCCCCAGCCCCGCCGAGGGCAAGCCCCTGGAGACCGTGGACGGCGAGGCCGTCAAGACCGACCCGGCAGGCGCCCCCGTGGCTTTCGTGTTCAAGACCGTGGCCGACCAGTACGGCAAGTACACCCTTATCAAGGCCGTGTCCGGCACTATCACCTCCGATCTGACCCTCTATAACCCCCGGACCAACTCCAACGAGAAGCTGGGCCGCCTCTACACCATGCGGGGCAAGAAGACCGAGGAGGTCAAGGAGATCCCCTGCGGCGACATCGGCGCCATCGGCAAGATGGACAAGGTCAAGACCGGCGATACCCTGTGCGCCGTGGGCAGCGGCATCGAGCTGAAGGGCGTGCCCTTCGCCGAGCCCAACTACTCCGTGGCCATCTCCCCCAAGACCCGGGGACAGGACGACAAGGTGGCCCAGGGCCTCTACCGCCTCAACGACGAGGATCCCTCCTTCAACCTGGTCAACAACGCCGAGACCCACCAGATGGTCCTCACCGGCACCGGCGACATCCAGACCGACGTGCTGGTGTCCAAGCTGAAGAGCCGCTTCAACGTGGAGGCCGAGCTGGGCGAGACCCGGGTGGCCTACCGGGAGAAGATCCGCAAGACCGTGTCCAAGCAGGGCCGCCACAAGAAGCAGACCGGCGGCAGCGGCCAGTTCGGCGACGTGTGGGTCCGCTTCGAGCCCAACCCCGAGGAGGAGGAGATGGTCTTCGCCGAGGAGGTCTTCGGCGGCTCCGTGCCCAAGAACTTCTTCCCGGCAGTTGAGAAGGGCCTGCGTGAGGCCTGCGTCCACGGACCGCTGGCCGGCTACCCCGTGGTGAACCTGAAGACCGTGCTGTACGACGGCTCCTATCACCCCGTCGATTCCTCCGAGATCGCCTTCAAGACCGCCGCCCAGCTGGCCTACAAGGCCGCCATGCCCGAGGCCAACCCCGTGCTGCTGGAGCCCATCGGCGAGCTGAAAGTCACCATCCCTGACAACTATATGGGCGATGTCATGGGCGACATCACCAAGCGCCGGGGCCGCGTGATGGGCATGAACCCCACCGGCAGCGGCGAGCAGGTGCTGGAGGCCGAGGTGCCCATGGCCGAGATGACCTCCTATGCCATCGACCTGCGGGCCATGACCCAGTCCCGGGGCTCCTTCACCTTCCACTTCGTGCGGTATGAGGACTGCCCCCCCGCCGCCCAGGAGAAGGCCATCGCCGCGGCGAAGGCCATGCAGGAGGAATAACTCCAAGAGGTACGAAACTCCCCGTCCTTATGGACGGGGAGTTTTTTGCTGTGTGTAGTGGTAAATTACGCCGCCTCGTGTCCCTGGGCGCGGATCACGTCCACCACGCCCTGGGCCAGATTCTGACACTGGTCCTTGTCGGGGGCCTCCACCATCACCCGCACCAGGGGCTCGGTGCCCGACTCCCGGACCAGGATGCGGCCCGTGTCCCCCAGCTGGTCGGCCACGGCCTGCACCGCCGCCTTCACGGCGGGGTCCTCCTGGGCGGCCTGTTTGTCCTTCACCCGGATGTTGATCAGCACCTGGGGGTAGATGGTCACCGGCTCGGCCAGACGGCTCAGGGGCACCCGGTGGGCCAGGATGACCTCCATCACCTTCAGGGCGGTGAGGATGCCGTCGCCAGTGCGGGCGTACTTGGACAGGATGATGTGGCCCGACTGCTCGCCGCCGATGCGGTGGCCGTGCTTCACCATCTCCTCGTACACGTACTTGTCGCCCACTTTGGTCTTGGCGTAGTCGATGCCCTGCTCGTCCAGGGCCTTGTAGAGACCGAAGTTGGACATGACGGTGGTCACCACCGTGTTGGTCACCAGCTTGCCCCGCTCCTTCATGTACCGGCTGTAGATGTACATGATCTTGTCGCCGTCCACCAGTTCGCCCTTCTCGTCCACGGCCAGGCAGCGATCGGCGTCCCCGTCGAAGGCGAAGCCCACGTCGCAGCCGTTCTCCACCACGAATTTCCGCAGGCCCTCGATGTGGGTGGAGCCGGCGTCCAGGTTGATGTTCAGCCCGTCGGGCCGGTCGTTGATGGCCATCACGTCGGCCCCCAGGGCCCGGAACACGTTGGGGGCGATGGACCAGGCGGAGCCGTTGGCGCAGTCCAGGGCCACCTTTTTGCCCCGGAAGGAGTACACCGCCAGGGAGATCAGGTAACCCATGTACCGGTTCCGGCCGGAGGTGTGGTCCACGATGGAGCCGATGTGCTCCCCGGTGGCAAAGGGCAGTTCCTGCCAGGGCTGGCCGTCCAGTTCCAGATGGCCGTCCAGATAGTCCTCCAGCAGGCGGATGGTGCCCTCGTCCATCTTCTCGCCCTCCCGGTTGAACAGCTTGATGCCGTTGTCAAAGAAGGGGTTGTGGGAGGCGGAGATCATCACGCCGCAGTCGAACCCGTCCACCCGCGTCACGTAGGACACGGAGGGGGTGGTGGTCACATGGAGCAGGTACACGTCCGCCCCGGAGGCGGCCATGCCCGCGCTGATGGCGTACTCCAGCATATAGCTGGACCGGCGGGTGTCCTTGCCCACCACGACGGAAGGGCGCTTGCTCCGGCCGTAGTACCAGCCCAAAAACCGGCCGATGCGGTAGGCGTGGTCGGCGGTGAGGCCCTCGTTGGCCGCGCCCCGGAAACCGTCGGTGCCGAAGTATTTGCCCATAGCTCATTCTCCTTTTTGGGGGACGATGACGCCCCCCGTCTTATAGATGCTGTTCGCCGGGACCGCTCCCCGGACACAGGACACCGGATAGATGTGGCTGTTCCGGCCGATCACCGTGCCGGGGTTGAGGACGCTGTTGCACCCCACCTCCACCCGGTCGCCCAGGATGGCCCCGAACTTCTTCCGGCCAGTCTCGATGTGGGTATCCCAGTCCTTCACCACCACCGGGGTTTTGTCGGACTTCACGTTGGAGGTGATGGAGCCCGCCCCCATGTGGCTCCTGTAGCCCAGGATGGAGTCCCCCACGTAATTGTAGTGAGGGGTCTGTACGTTGTCGAACAGGATGACGTTTTTCAGCTCCACGCTGTTGCCCACCACGCAGTTCGCCCCAACAAGGGCCGAGCCCCGGATGAAGGCGCAGTGGCGCACCTCCGTCTCCGGCCCGATGATGCAGGGGGCCCCCAGGTACGCCGAGGGGAACACCTTCGCCGTCTTATGCACCCACACCTGGGGGGCGCGCTCCTCGTAATCCTCCCCCAGGGCGGGGCCGATGGCCAGGATCAGCGCTTTGATGCCGTCCAGGGCCTCCCAGGGATAGGTGAAGCGGGAGAGATAGTCCCCCGCCAGGGTGTGGCTCAGGTCCAGCAGACCGGTCACAGTCAGATCCATAGATCAGAACTCCTTAAAATACATTATGATTTGAACTCCGGCACCCGTTTCACCAGCAGGGCGGAGACGAGGCCGATGAGAATACCGGCCACGGTGCCCGACAGGCACAGCACCGGCAGATACCAGGCCAGCCTCGTGGTCTCCAGCAGAAAGACGGCCACGGCGATCTGCCCGGCGTTGTGGGCCACGCCTCCGGCTACGCTGACCCCCGTCTCGGAGAATTTGCCGGTGCGCTTCAGCAGGCACATCACCGCCAGGGACAGCGCCGCCCCCGCCAGGCTGTAGGCCAGGCTGGCCCCGTTGCCGAACAGGAGGGACACCAGGAGCACCCGTACCAGGGACAGGGCCCAGGCGTCCGCCGTCCCCAGCCGGTACAGGGCAAAGACGACGACCAGATTGGGCAGGCCCAGCTTCACCCCAGGTACGCCGGGGGAGGGGAGCAGGGACTCGGCGTAGGACAGCGCCAGCGCCAGGGCCACCAGCAGCCCGTATCGGGCGATCTTTGAGGCTCTCATGGCGTCACCTCACCGGGCGGCGGCGTCGAAGCCGCCGTCGGGACCGCCCTCCACCGTGACCACCACCTGATGGGGCAGGCACACGATGGACTCGCCGGCCCAGCGGATGGCGCCCATCTTCACGCACAGCAGATCGGGGCAGTCGGCAGACTCCATACGGGCGGCGGCGCCCTCGATGACCAGCAGATTGGTCCCGCTCTCCGTTTCGATGGGGAGGGAGGCGTCCTCGTCCAGGGGCAGCTCAGCCACCATCTCGCCGCCCACGGTCACGGATACGGTCCCGCCGCTGTGCCGGCCAAGGCGCAAAAACAGGGCCAGCGCCCCCGCCAGGATCAGCAGGGCGGCGATGAGGAGCACGTCGTTTCGATGTGTTTTGAACCGGTCCAAAACGGCGTTCCCCCTTTCGCCACGCTATCATATCACACCAAAGAGGGAGAATCAACCGAAATGACGAGATTATCCGTCCGTTTTTGAGGCGGAGCCTGCCGCCGGGGACGGGGGCTCCACGTGGGATTCATAGATCGCCTTTGCCAGCGACGCCAGCCGCCTCCGCAGCGTGTCGGGCGCGAGCACCGTCACCCCCGCGCCGAAGGACAGCAGGTATCCATACAGCCGCTGGTCCTCATGGAACACCGCCTCTACCAGCAGGGAGCCGTCGGACAGGGGGGTGACGCAGTCCCGGCCGAACTCGTCGTACACCCGGTAGGCCGCGGCGGGGGAGAAGCGCAGTCTGGCCTCTACCCGGAACAGGGGCGGGATATCCCCCTCGGGCTCCACCTCCGGAGGCGAC
Organism: uncultured Oscillospiraceae bacterium; assembly: GCA_947629955.1. Taxonomy (GTDB): domain Bacteria; phylum Bacillota; class Clostridia; order Oscillospirales; family Oscillospiraceae; genus Enterenecus. The sequence continues at coordinate 13,090 of CANRFT010000013.1, read as the reverse complement.
AGCTTCCGCCGGAAGGGCTCATCCGTCTCGATGGGGGGCAGGATGCGGGTGAGGCGGTACAGGCGATATTCCTCCCGGTCCACATCGAGGCCCTGGAGGGACCAGACGCCGCTGTCGTACACCAGCCGGGCGGGGAGGACCCTCCGCCGCCAGGTCCCCTCCCGGGAGGAGGCGTAGACAAATCGCAGGCCCCGCCGCTCCAGGATGGCCTCCTTGAGCTGCCGGAAGGTCTCGTCATCCCGGCCGGGCGAGCCCCGCCGGGACAGCCGGACCTCCAGCCAGTCCCTTTCCCGCCGGGCGAACAGAGCGGACAGCCGGACCAGCGCCCCCTCGTCCTCTCCCTCCGGCGGGGAGGACAGGGCGGAGAGCAGCTGCCGCCGCTCCTCGGCGGTGAGGGCGGCCTCGTCCGGCGCGTGTCCGTCCAGGAGGGACACGCCGCCCCCGGCCCCCTGGGCGGTGTACACCGGTATTCCGGCGGCGGACAGGGCCTCTACGTCCCGCAAAACGGTGCGGGGGGAGACTTTCAGCGCCGCCGCCAGTTCTCCGGCGGTCGTGCGGCCCCGCTCCAGGAGAAGGGATACCAGTTGGAATTGCCGGCTCACAGACATGGGATCACGCCCCCTTTGTCATGTTTTGTCCTATTTTATCACATAAAATGACAGTTGAAAAGGGGAAGGAAGGGGCCAAGTGAAAAAACTTGAAAATTTTCGCGTCGCCGTGTGATAATCGGAGGGGTTCGATTGTTATATGGGCGAGGCCTCAAAAAAACGCGAGGGGGTGACGGACGTGGACCCACAGGAACTGGAGCGGTTGTTCAGCAAGTACGCCGACGACGTGTTCCGGCTGGCGTACAGCTATCTGGGCAGCCGCCCGGAGGCGGAGGACGTGTGCCAGACGGTGTTCCTCCGTCTGGCGGAGGGGAAAGCGGCCCTCCCGCCGGAGGGGGAGAAGCCCTATCTGCTGAAGTGGACCGCCAACGCCTGCAAAAACGCGCTGCGGTCCTTCTGGCGGCGGAACGTGGGGGAACTGGACGAGACCCTGCTGTTCAAAGACCCGACGGACCGGGAGGTCTACGCCGCCGTCAAGGCCCTGCCGCCCATCTACCGGGCGGTGATCCACCTCTATTACTTTGAGGGGTACGACCAGAGGGAGATCGGGGAGATCCTGAAGATCTCCCGCACGGCGGTCCAGACCCGGATGGCCCGTGCCCGGGAATTACTTAGAAAGGAGCTGTCGGACGATGAGGGAACAGTACCGGCACATGATGGAGCGTGTGACGCTCGATGAGGACAAAAAGGAGGAGATCATGAACCAACTGAGAGAGGCAAAGCCTGCCCGCCGCTTCCCGCGGCCCCTGCGGACGGCCCTGATCGCGGCCTGCGCCTGCCTGCTGCTGATGGGGTCGGCCTTCGCGGCGGTCTATGCGATGGGCGGCTTCGCATCTGTGGAGCTGCAGGAAACCGAGAGCGGGAAGCCCGGATACGGTTTGACTGGCGGGGACTTCCGGTTCCTGTCGGCGGAGTCCTTGACCGACGAGGTGCTGGCCCTGGCGGAGACCGATCCCGCCTACGCCACGAGATATTTTATCGGTCAGGACTGGTCGGCGGCGGAGGCGTTCAGCGGGGTGACCCTGCCCGAGAACCCGGTGATCGACGCCCTGGACATCGGCGGGTGCTTTCTGTCCGTGCAATCCAACGATGCAGGCCCCACCTGGCTCCACTTCCAGCAGTGGACCCGGGGGCTTGCCGTCAGTATTTCCGCGGAGGCGTACACCGATCTCATGGGGGAGGCCCTCGATCCCGAGGACTTTTTTGTCGGGCGGTACTTTGCCCCCGGCTACGAGCTCTCCACCGAGGAGTATATCACGCGGAGCGGCCTGTCCGCCGTGATCGTCCATCTGGCGCCCGGGGACGGTATGCCGGACCCGGAGAAATACAATACCTGTGAGCGCTATGAGGCGGATCTCATGCTGGACGGTTTCCGGTATCACATCAATATCGATGTGGACGGCAGTTCGGAGGAGGCGCTGGAGCAGCTGCACGGCATCCTGGAGGGCTTTGCCCTGTAAGAACAAAAACTCCCGGTTCCGTCGGAACCGGGAGTTTTCATGTCCTTATGGAGTTCAGGCCAGCTTCTCCTTGGCCAGGCCGGTGAGCTGGGCGAAGGCGGCCTTGTCGTTGACGGCCATCTCGGCCAGCATCTTGCGGTTGATCTCCACGCCGGCCAGCTTCAGGCCGTGCATGAAGGTGGAGTAGTTCATGCCGTTCATCTTGCACCCGGCGTTGATCCGGGCAATCCACAGCTGACGGAAGTCGCGCTTCTTCAGCCGGCGGCCGGTGTAGGCGTACTGCAGGGACTTCATCACCTGCTCGTTGGCCATCTTGAAATGCTTGCTCTTGGCGCCCCAGTAGCCCTTGGCCAGCTTGAGGACCTTATTCCTTCTCTTGCGCGTCATCATCGCGCCCTTGACTCTTGCCATTGTCGTTCAGCCTCCTGTTATGAGTAAATGGGTGGGGACCTTATTTGTAGGGGATCATGCGCTTGACGGTGGCCTGGTTGGTCACGTCGGCATAGGCGCCCTTGCGGAGGCCTCTCTTGAGCTTGCGGGTCTTGCCGTGGCCGTTCAGCAGGTGGCTCTTGTAGGCGTGAGCGCGCTTGACGAGGCCGTTCTTGGTCAGCTTGAAGCGCTTCTTGGCGCCGCTGTGGGTCTTGACTTTAGGCATGGCGGTATTCTCCTTTGTCGTGTGATAGGCGGCGGTCTGGCGCCGCGGGGGATTACTTCTTGGTGGGCTTGGCGGACAGGAAGATGGACATATGCCGGCCTTCCAGCCTGGGCTCCTTGTCCAGATTGGCCACCTCGCCGCACTGCTCGGCAAACTCCAGCAGAAGGTTCTTGCCGATGTCGGTGTGGGCCATCTCACGGCCCCGGAAGCGCACGGTGACCTTCACCCGGTTGCCCTCGCCCAAAAACTTCTGGGCGTTGCGCAGCTTGGTATTGAAGTCGCCGCTGTCGATACCGGGAGACATACGGATCTCCTTCACTTCCACCACGTGCTGGTTCTTGCGGGCCTCTTTCTCCCGTTTGGACTGCTCAAAGCGATACTTGCCGTAGTCCATGAGCTTGCACACGGGGGGAACGGCGGTGGGAGAGATCTTCACCAGGTCCAGGCCGGCCTGATCGGCGTAGTGCTGGGCCTCGGCGGCGGACATGACGCCCATCTGGGTGCCGTCGGCCCCGATGAGCCGCACTTCCCGGTCCCGGATCTCCTCGTTGATCTGATGAGCCGTGTTAGCTATGGTCAAACACCTCCAGTCGAACAAAAACAAACGTGAGCGGAAAGCGCCCACGTCCACAACGAAACAGCACGCCTCACGCGTGTCGTTCCACCATGTTGACCCCTTCGCCTGCGGCGGGAGGTGAGGACAGCGGCGCTGTGCCTGCTTTGTTTTGCTCAAACAGCATAGCAGAAAAGTTCCGGGTTGTCAACACCTTTTTTCACGAAAACAGGTGCACGAAAACAGGGGCCGCCCGGCGGCGGCCCCTGGTCAGCGTTTTTACTTTGTGGGGTTGGAGGTGAGCAGCAGGCACCAGTAGGCGTACCCGGTCTTGGGGTCCACGCAATAGCCCACGCCCGCGTGGGTGTACTGGGGCTTGAGGATGTTGGCCTTGTGCCCCGCGCTCTTCATCCAGCCCTTGACCACCGCGTCCGGCGTGCGGTAGCCCATGCCGCAGTTCTCACCGGTGTAGCCGGCATTGACGCCGTTGTCCTCCAGGGCGGTGCGGTACCGGGAGCCGTCGGGCCGGGTGTGGGAGAAGCTGCTGACCAGCTCCTGGGCCCGGATGCCGGCGGCGGTCTCGATGGCGGGCAGGGCGCTCAGCGGGGCGAGCTTCTGGGCGGCCCGCTCCTTGTTGATGAGCTCCAGCGCCTCTTTGACGTAGGCGGCGGCTTTGCTGTCCGCGCCCGGCGCGCCGTCCAGGGGGACGTTGTCGTCCTCGATGACGGAGGTCCCGTCGTCCTGCTGGACGGGGTCCTCCGGGGGACAGTACACGTCGGACAGATCGGGGGCGTCGTCCCGGACCTCCGCCTGGGAGGCGGAGCAGCCTGTCAGGGCAAGGACCAGAAGGAGCGCGGCCAGGACAGCCGCGATGATGCGTTTGAACCTCATAAAGACCCCTCGCTTCCGTGGAAGTTTGGTTTACATATTACGGCTATACTTTACTTGACTTTTCCGCCGCTGTCAAGGCGAAAAGACCGTGTTTATGAAAAAAGCAGGTTTCCCGATGAAATCGGCACGGGCCGCCGGGGCATCCTCACAGATACCGCCCGGTGACGCTCGCGGGGCAGGCTCTGACCTCCTCCGGCGTGCCGGCGCATACGATCCGGCCGCCCTCCTCGCCGCCGCCGGGGCCCATGTCCACCACGTAGTCGGCGCTGCGGATCACGTCCAGATCGTGCTCGATGACGACGACGGTGGCTCCGCTGTCGATGAGCCGCTGGAACACCCCCATCAGGGACTTCACGTCCAGGGGGTGGAGGCCGATGGTGGGCTCGTCGAACACGAACAGGGCGTCGGACTGGCCCCGGCCCATCTCGCTGGCCAGCTTGAGCCGCTGGGCCTCTCCGCCGGAGAGGCCGGGGGTCTGCTCTCCCAGGGTGAGATACCCCAGGCCCACCTCGTGGAGGACGGACAGACGGCCATAGACGGTTTTCAGATCGCCGCAGGCCACCATGGCCTCGTCCACGCTCATGGCCATCAGCTCCGGCAGGGACAGCTGCTCCCCGTCCCGGTTCTCCCGCCGGACCTCAAAGGCCGCCCGGCTGTATCTGGACCCGCCGCAGTCGGGACAGGGGATGTCCACGTCGGGCAGGAACTGCACGTCCAGGCTGATGGAGCCGGTGCCGTCGCAGGTGGGGCAGCGGAGGTCCCCAGTGTTGTAGGAGAAGTCTCCGGCCTTATACCGCAGGGCCTTGGCCTCCGGGGTGCGGGCGTAGACCTTCCGCAGCTCGTCGTGGACGTCGGCGTAGGTGGCCACGGTGGAGCGGATGTTGATGCCGATGGGGGTGGCGTCGATGAGCTTCACCTGCCGGATGCCGGGGGCGTCGATGGATTTGACATGAGGGGGCAGGGGCCTTCCCGCCGCCGACGCCGCCAGGGCGGGCACCAGGCTCTCCAAGATCATGGTGGTCTTGCCGGAGCCGGAGACCCCGGTGACCACCGACAGCCGCCCCTTGGGGAATTTGACCTCCAGAGGTTTCACCGTGTGGATGGGCCCGGTGGACAGGGTGACGGCTCCCAGCTCGAACAGCCTGTCCTTTTCCGCCCGCGCACGCAGCTCGGTCTTGACCTCCGGCGCCAGGAAGGGGCCGATCTTCGAGGCGGGGTCGGCGATCACCTGGGGCACGGTGCCCTGGGCGATGACCGTGCCGCCCCCGGCCCCGGCCTCCGGGCCCAGCTCGATGAGCCAGTCCGCGTGGGTGAGAACGCTCACGTCGTGGTCCACCAGCACGATGGAGTTGCCGTCGGCGGCCAGATCATCCATGACGCCGGTGAGCCCCTCCAGGTTGGAGGGGTGGAGGCCGATGGAGGGCTCGTCCAGCACATAGAGGGCCCCGGTGGTCCTGTTCCGCACCGCCCGGGCCAGCTGGACCCGCTGCCGCTCCCCGGTGGACAGGGTGGAGGAGGCCCGGTCCAGGGTCAGATAGCTGAGGCCCAGGTCCACCAGCCGCTTCGCCGTGCTCTGGAACGCCTCGCCGATGCTTCCGGCCATGGGGCGCATCTCCGGGGGCAGGGAGGCGGGGACGCCGTCCACCCACTCGATGAGTTCCGCCAGCGTCATTTTGCAGGCGTCGGCCAGGGAGATGCCCCGGAGCCGGGGGGCCCTCGCCGCCTCGGACAGGCGGGTGCCGCCGCAGGAGGGGCACACGTCCTGCCGTAGGAACTTCTCCACCCGCTTCATGCCCTTCTCGTCCTTGACCTTGCTGAGGGCGTTCTCCACGGTGTAGGTGGCGTTGAAGTAGGTGAAATCCATGTCCCCCGCGGCACCGTTGGTCCGGTTCTGGTAGATGATGTGCTTTTTCACCGCGGGGCCGTGGAACACGATGTCCCGCTCTTTTTCCGTCAGGTCCCGGAAGGGCACGTCGGTGCGGACCCCCATCTCCCTCGCGATGTCCTTCATCAGCGACCACATGAGGGTCTGCCAGGGCAGCACCGCTCCCTGGTCGATGGACAGTGACTCGTCGGGCACCAGGGTAGACTCGTCCACGGTGCGCACCATCCCGGTGCCGCCGCAGACAGGGCAGGCCCCCTGACTGTTGAAGGCCAGCTCCTCCGCGCCGGGAGGGATCACCCGCTCCCCGCACACGGGGCAGAAGAAGGGGCGCTCCGCCGCCACATCCATAGTGGGTGGGACATAGTGTCCATTGGGGCACCGGTGGGAGGCCAGCCTTGAGAACATGAGCCGCAGGGCGTTCAGCAGCTCGGTGGAGGTGCCGAAGGTGCTCCGGATGCCGGGGACACCGGGCCGCTGGTGGAGGGCCAGGGCGGCGGGGATGTAGCGTACCTCGTCCACCTGGGCGGCGGCGGCTCCGGTCATGCGGCGGCGGGTGTAGGTGGACAGGGACTCCAGATACCGGCGCGAGCCCTCGGCGTACAGCACCCCCAGGGCCAGGGAGGACTTCCCTGACCCTGACACCCCGGCGATGCCCACGATCTTCCCCAGGGGCACGTCCACGTCGATGTTTTTCAGGTTGTGGACCCTGGCTCCCCGGACCTGGACGGCCTCCGGCTGCTCTCTGCGCTTCATCTGGACCCCTCCGCTCTTTTGTACTGCCGCCTATGGTATCACAAGTTCCGGCGGGTTTCAAGCGGGCAGGGCGGTCAAAATGGGCTGCAGCTGCCTGCCCTCCAAGGCGGCGGCCACGGCGTCGGGCACCAGGGAGAAGTCCGCCACAAGGGAGGCCGGCTTGCCCGCCGGGTCGTCCTGGCCGAAGGGGACGAAATACACGTTTTTCCGCCCCAGCAGGGCCCCGATGTTGGGGGCGGAGCCGGTCAGCCCGTCGTTGGTGGAAGGGGCGATGATCAGGGGCCGGCCATTGCGCAGATGGGCCTTGGCCGCCATGGTGACGGATGTGTCGGTGATGCCGTGGGCCAGCCTGGCCAGGGTGTTCCCCGTGCAGGGGCAGATCACCAGCGCGTCCAGCAGCCCCCTGGGGCCGATGGGCTCCGCGTCCTTTACCGTGGCGATGACCCGTTTGTCGCAGATGCGCTCCATCTCCCGCATGAAATCGTGGGCGGAGCCGAAGCGGGTGTCGGTGGCCGCCACCGCCTCCGACACGATGGGTACGATGTGTGTATAGCGGGCCGCCGTCGCCTCCAGGGCGGCGATGGCCTTGGAAAGGGTGCAGAAGGACCCGCAGAAGGCGAATCCCACCCGGTAGTCTTCCATGCTCAATCCTCCAGTTCATCCATCAGATGATAGATGGTGTCCTTGATATACCGCCCGGAGGTGACCGGGGCCGCCTTGCCGGGGAGGGACAGGGCTTGGATGACCTTTACCCCCAGGGCCGCGGCGGATTCTTTGTCCACCCCTCCTGGCCGGGAGGCCAGGTCGATGACCAGGGCCCCCTCCTTCAAAGCGGCCAGTTCTTCCACCCCCAGCACCGGGGCGGGAACGGTGTTGATGACCAGGTCGTAGCCGCAGAGCCAGTCGGGCAGGCGGTCCATCCCCTCCACGCCGGCCCCCATGCCCTCGGCGGCGGCCTGCTGCTCGTACCGCCGGGCGCACACCCACACATGGGCGCCCAGCCCCTTCAGCCGGGGGACCAGGGCATGGCCCAGCCGCCCGAAGCCCATCACCAGCACCCTGGCCCCGTGGAGGGTGATGGGCAGCTCCTCCATGGCGATCTGGATGGCCCCCTCAGCGGTGGGGATGGCGTTGAGCACCGCCAGCTCCTCCCGGGCGAAGTAGTCCCGGAGCACCAGCCCCCGCGCCCTGGCCGCCGCCCGCAGAGGCTCTGTGACCATCCCCGCGCACACCAGCTGACCGGGGCGCAGGGGGGCCAGGATATCCTCCAGCGGGTGGGACCGGCCGGACAGGGGGGCGTTGAGGGCACCATCCGGGCCCAAAGCGGGCAGGGGCAGCACCACGCAGTCCGCCCGGTCCGCCCCGGCCATGGACGGCTCACATTTGACGCCCTCCGCCCGCTCCAGGGCGTAGGGGTGTACTCCGTGGCCGTCCTCCGCCAGCAGCCGGACCAGAGCCCCCTGCCGGGGGTCGCCCCCTATCACCCAGATGTTTTTCGCCATATCCTGATCCTCCCTCCAGCGATCAATGCCATCGCTCCAGTGTATGACCGGGCGGGGGAGGGGGTGAGAGGGAAAAAAGGACCAGCCCCCGCAAACTTTTCCCAAAACCGGGCATACTGTCCCCATCAACATTGGGAGGTACACACATGGACAGTCCTTATCAGAACTACACGAAGGGGAACGTGGATTTCATGTCCAGCCGCACCCGGGAGAACCTGATGCGGGCCTTCGCCGGGGAGAGCCAGGCGCGGAATCGATACACCTTTGCCGCCGGCGTCGCCCGGAAGGAGCAATTGGAAGTGATCGCCCGGGTCTTTGAGTTCACCGCCGACCAGGAGCGGGCCCACGCCAAGGTGTTCCTGGACCTGCTGGGGAACTGCGCGGGGCAGACCATCAAGATCGACGGCACCTATCCGGTGGACGTGACGGACAGCGCCCTGACCTGCCTGCGGGCGGCCCAGCACAACGAGTGCCAGGAATGGCAGGAGGTATACGCCGGCTTTGCCCGCACTGCCCGGGAGGAGGGCTTCGACCTGATCGGCCACCAGTTCGAGCTCATCGCGGAGATCGAAAAGACCCACGGAGAGCGGTTCGGCCTGTTCGCCGACCTGCTGGAGCAGGGGAAGCTGTTCGCCGAGGAGGACGAGCGGGCGTGGGTCTGCCTCAACTGTGGGAAGATCGTCCGCGCGGCGGCGGCCCCCCAGGTGTGCCCGGTGTGCCGGCACTCCCAGGGGTATTATGTGCGGCTGGAGATGGCGCCGTACACGGCGGAAGGTTGAAAAACGTAGGGGCCGCCCCATGTGGCGGCCCGGATCCGGCGGTTTCAATGTAAGGGGCGGCACATGGGCCGCCCCCTACAAAGAGGTGTTGATTTTACCGCTCTAAAGGAGTATAATGGCCTCAATTTCACATAAAAGGGGGCTTCGCGCCATGAAGCACGACGTCAACTACACCCTTCTGGCCGACTTCTACGAGCTGACCATGGGCAACGGCTACTACCAGAACGGCATGAAGGATTGTATCTGCTACTTCGACCTGTTTTACCGCAGCGTGCCCGACGGGGGCGGCTTCGCCATCGCCGCCGGGCTGGAGCAGGCGGTGCAGTACATCCAGAACCTCCGCTTTGACGAGGAGGACATCGCCTATCTCCGCTCCAAAGGATGCTTCAGCGAGGGATTCCTAAACTACTTAAAGGATTTCCGCTTTACAGGGGACATCTGGGCCGTGCCCGAGGGGACCCCGGTATTTCCCAGGGAACCCATGCTCACCGTCCGGGCGCCGGCTATCCAGGCCCAGCTCATCGAGACCTATCTGCTGCTGGCCCTGAACCACCAGTCGCTGATCGCCACCAAAGCCAACCGCATCGTCCGGGCGGCGGATGGCCGGGCCGTGTCCGAGTTCGGCTCCCGCCGGGCCCAGGGGGCGGACGGCGCCCTGCTGGGGGCCAGGGCCGCCTACATCGCCGGGGCCGCCGGCACCGCCTGCGCCATGGCCGACGCCCTCTACGGCACCCCCGCCACCGGTACCATGGCCCACTCCTGGGTGCAGATGTTCCCCAACGAGTACACCGCCTTCAAGACCTACTGTCAGACCTATCCCCATGCGGCCACCCTGCTGGTGGACACCTATAACGTGCTGAAATCCGGTGTGCCCAACGCTATCCGGGTATTCCAGGAGATGGGCATCACCTCCGGCGGCATCCGCATCGACTCCGGCGACCTGACCTATCTCTCCGTCCGGGCCCGGAAGATGCTGGACGACGCGGGCCTGCCCGGCATCAAGATCATCGCCTCCAACTCCCTGGACGAGTACCTGATCCGGGACCTGCTGAACCAGGGCGCTCAGATCGACGGCTTCGGCGTGGGCGAGCGGCTCATCACCTCCAAGAGCGAGCCGGTGTTCGGCGGGGTCTACAAGCTGGCCGCCATCGAGGAGCGGGACGGCAGGGTGATCCCCAAGATCAAGATCAGCGAGAACGCCGCCAAGGTCACCTGGCCTCATTTCAAAAAGACCTACCGCCTGTTCTCCAATACCACCGGGAAAGCGATGGCCGACTACGTCACCGTGTACGACGAGCAGCCCGACTTCACCCAGCCCCTGGAGCTGTTCGACCCGGAGGCAACCTGGAAGCGAAAAACCTTTACAGACTATACCGCCCGGCCGCTTCAGGTGCCTGTGTTCCAGGGCGGCAAGCTGGTGTACGACCTGCCCGACATCGAGGCCATCCGGGCCTACTGCCTGGGCGAGGTGGACAACCTGTGGGACGAGGTCAAGCGGTTCGAGAACCCCCACAACTACTACGTGGACCTGTCCCAGAAGCTGTGGGACGTGCGTGCGGAACTGCTGGCGGCAAAACACTGAAACTGGATATGGACGCAAGAGGGGCCGGCGGAAGCCGGCCCCTCTTTATAATACTTTACTTTGAGTCAGTGTCCAAATGGGCAAGGGCAAATCTGATACACTGATTGATAAATTCGTTACGGCTGATATCGGTAGTGGCGGCTTTGCGGTCGATCTCCGCAAGAAGTTCAGAAGAGATACGCATGGAGATAACCTCCTTCTCTGGCTTTTTTGGTAAAAATTTTTCCAAAAAACTCACCGCCCCTCTTGCATATTGTATTCTTTTCTGATAAGATAATAAATATTCTAAAAAAGATATTGAATTTAGAATACTATAGGAAAGAGAGGAGTACAAAAATGAACTGTCCAAAGTGCGGGGCGGTGTTAGAGGAGGATTCTGTGTTCTGCGTTTCCTGCGGAACAAATCTAAAGGAGTTTGCGGAGATGTCTTCAAATAGCGTGGACCCTGTAGCGAGCGGAGACAAACAGGTGCCGACGGAGACAAGAGACTCTGCAAAGAAGAAAGCTGTGGCAGGCGGGAGCTCCAACGACAAGTGGATTCGTCTGATTGTCGGCACCGTTTTCATTGCGATTGGGATCTATAGAATTGCGAACGCTGGAACGAGTATTTCGTCCACCTCGTTCGGTGGTGATTTCTACACATATACGTATCAGGGAATTGTCGCCATCTCTGAACTTTTGGTCTCAATTGAGGTTTCGCTCGGTTTTATCCTTACGGCCATCGGTGCGGCTATCGACCTGAGCGCATTCCGCTGCTGAGAGGGTGTCTATGCGGTTTTGCAGATATTGCGGGGCCCAGATCTCGGAGGATGATTTGGTATGCCCCCGTTGCGGAAAAAGCTTGGCTGTCAGCGTGCCGCCGCAAGAGCATAAGGCGGAGCGGGAGCCGGCCGGGTCAGGAAGTACCGACATTATCAGGAGGTTCAAAGGCGATCCTCAAAAAAAGTGGATCGCTGTGATAGCCGCCGTCTCAGTCGTCCTGATTGCGGTGATCTTTCTAGCGGTGAGCAAGGGAAGATGTCAGGAGTCCGGCTGCAGTAACAAGGCGGTTGCAGGCAGCGACTATTGTTATTCTCATAAGTGTGTGGTGCCATCCTGTAGCAGCAGGCAGCTCGACTACAGCACCTATTGCTATGTACATTATAAGATTTATGACGATGACGCGGATACCAGTTATGTATCCCCCTCACAGCTCAGGATTTCTAACGTCACGCTGTCCTCAAACAGCAGTTATACCATTGCGGAGGGGTCCATTACCAACACCAGCAATAGCACTGTGAAGTTCGTAAAGATAAAGGGCGCGTTTGAAACGCGGGCGGGCACTGTCGTTGACACGGATTGGACTTATGCGGTCGGCAATGAGGGCCTTGCGCCAGGGGAGTCCTGCAAGTGGCATATGTCGGTCTCGAAGGACCGTTCCATTACACAATGTTCCGTGAGTATCATTGATTTTGACACATAGATCATAATAAAGGAGAGATTTTATGTACTGTAAGCATTGTGGGGCACAGATCAGTGATGATTCGGTATTCTGCGATAAGTGCGGCAAGCCGGTTCGCGCAATTGCTAAGGATACAGAATTGAGCAATCAAGCGCAGGAAAACGGCCAGAACATTTCCGCGCCGGACAACTCCGACCAGCAGTTGCCGGGCGGAGAGCAAATCATTCCGGTTCCGGACAGCGGTGGCGATAAAAAGAGAGCTGTTATTCTCGGAGTCATTATAGCGGTATTGTTGGTGGTCATTGCGGTGCTTGCGTTGCGGTTCAAACCTGTAGAAACTGCGGAGCCTGACCCGGAAGTTGTCTCGTCTGAGGAACCGACTGCAGAGCCCAGCAAGCAACTCGATTCCACACCCAGCGTGGATGTGATTGTCGGCATGTGGGATTTGATGGGAATCGTCGATGATGGTGAGGTCACTTTGACTTCATCAGCGGATGTCTATATCAATATCAAGGTGGGAGGGACCTTTTACCTCAAACTAAATGATACAAGCTATGAGGGAGAATGGGAGAGATACACCGGTGATTTGGATTCAGACACTGATCTTATCCCTTATATAGCAACCTTTGAAAACGGAAATACTACGGTCCTTGCATATAGTGAAGAGGAGGAACGAATCTTTTTGCAGGTCAATGATATGACAGGCGTCTTTGAAAGGTGATTGGGCAAGCAGAAAAAGAGAGGGGCCAGCGGAAGCCGGCCCCTCTTGCTGTGCTGTTTTGATGGTCATCCCCGCCGCTTGTTGATCTCCAAAGAGATGCGGTCGGCGATCATGGCGATGAACTCCGAATTGGTGGGCTTGCCCTTAGCGTTGGACACGGTGTAGCCGAAATACTTTTGCAGGGTCTCCAGGTCGCCCCGGTCCCAGGCCACCTCGATGGCGTGGCGGATGGCCCGCTCCACCCGGCTGGCGGTGGTGTT
>CANRFT010000012.1 GCA_947629955.1 uncultured Oscillospiraceae bacterium | reverse complement strand
ATGAAATGGAACCCCGCCAGGCTGGTGAGTGAACCGGCTTGGCGGGGTTGCTGTATGCGGAGAGAATTGACGCTTACCGCATAAGGGAGATCATGTGGCCTGTACCAACTATATAGCTGGTTTGTGGCAGGCAGACCAGAAGCTGCAAAATATGCCCAAGGCGACGAAAGATCACAAAAAAGTAGTTATCTTTATATCAGATGGCATCCCGGTCTATTACTACATGGCCAGTGCCATGAACTGGGATGACCCCAGCGGCATGAAGCGATACGGCGCAGGCGCCGAGGTTTATACTTATCAGGATAGTGGTAGTAGCTCTAAGCAGATTTATAACTACGTCGGGCATTCAACGGCTAAGACTTTTTATGAGTCTCCCTATTTCAACGAGACGCTGAAGATCTTCAAGGACGGGGATAATTCCTTTGTAAAACGCAACCCGAACATCATCTTTCACACTGTGGCTATCGATATGTCCAAAGAAAAAATCAACGGCTGGGACCGCACCACACTGCTGAAGGATATGGCGAAAGAATATGGCGGCACGACGTACAGCGCCAGTAACTCGAGCGGGCTGAAAAAGTACCTGCAGTCCGTTATGTTCCCCACCGGTGTGACCATCAGCGACACGCTGAGCAAATATGTGGAACTCTATGAGTCCAGAGCAGATATCCTGGTCACCGCGACAAGTAAAACGGACCCAACCAAGCAATATCTCCTGTGGAATCAGGCGGGCTATTTTGCGAAAGACGGTTCGGGTACGAAAGGTAAATTTACATTACTTGAAAACAACAAGGTAGACGGTAATTTACGTAACCCTGCTGTCAATTTTGATAATAAACGTGCGGATGCAAAGAAAACGGAGTTGAATGGTGCAGTCCAAAGCGTGACCTACGATGAAGCGACCCGAACGCTTGCGGTGCATTTCAATGACAACTATAGCATGAGCGACGAATACACCTACACGTTGTCCTTCAATGTAAGGCTGACAGAAGAAGCGTATGACTACTACGCCGAACATCCAAATTATAAAGGCACAGAAGGAGACCTCGGTACAGATTATCCTGGCAATGCCACCAGTTCTGAAAAGCTGGGTATGCATTCTAACAAATCGGCTACGGTGACATTCAAGATCGAAGACCAATCCGGGGAGCTCACCTACGATCACCCCGTGGTCCAGGCGTGGCGCACAAGGTTCTTCCTGCGGAAGATCGATGATAAGGGACAAAGTATCGCGAATATACCCTTCAAGCTGGTCAGAAAAGGAGAAACCCCTGAAAAAGACGTGGCGATCCCGGCTGCAAATCAGGATAAATGCCTACCGTATAGTAAGGCGAAAGACTATTATCTGACTAACAATAAAGGCGGGCTCGACTTCGGCAAGCTGAAACATGGCGAGTATGAGCTTTACGAGTATGTTCAGCCGGGCTTCGCGGGCGGTCCCGGAGAGGTGTTGGTAGCAACCTTCACAGTGCAAAAGGGCCGCATCACCAACGTAGTGGAAGACGCAGAGGCCGCGGCGGCGGGGATAACGGCTGAATGGACGGGCGCCAAGTATGACCCCAGCAAGGACAACAACACCCCCAATACGACCTACGACGACGGAAGCGACACCCTCACCGTCACCAACACCCGCACCCACGAGCTGAAAATCATCAAGCATGACGACGCCGGGCACCCCCTGGCGGGCGCGACGTTCGAGCTGACCGACGAGGACGGCGATCCGGTTACCGACAGCACACATCCGAACGGCGAGTACACTTCCGCAGAGCAGACCGGCCTTGTGTTCGACGGCTGGCTGGCCGCCGGGACCTACACCATGACCGAGACGGAGGCCCCCGCCGGGTACGCGAAGGCAAAAGACTTCCAGTTCACCGTGAGCGACGAGGGCGGCGTGACGCTGAACTACCCCGAAGGGTTCACTGACGATAACTACTTCGTCAAACTCAAACAGCCCGACCCGGACGAGGACGACACGACCACCATCACGATGACCATCGCGAACAAGCCCGACGGCTACAAGGTGGTGGTGGAGAAGGTAGACAGCGTCAGGCCCGAGAGGAAGCTGGCCGGCGCGCAGTTCGCCCTGTGGGAGGCCGAGGAAAAAGACGACGGCACCTGGGACGTGAAGAAGGCCACTGATGACACTGATACCCCATATCTGTGGCAGGGCGTCTCTGACGAGAACGGCCGCCTGGACAAGGGTTCGGTCAACGGCGAGGATGGGCAGCCCTTCCCGCTGCTGTCCGTGGGGAAATACATCCTGCGGGAGATGAAAGCCCCGCCTGGGTACAACATCCTCCACGACGATATCCGCATCGAAGTGACCATCAATGAAGCGGGAGAAGTGGTCATCCAGTATTACCTCAAGCCTGACGGCGATGGAAACCTCATGACCTCGACACTTGAGGACGGCACCACGTGCTACACCTTTACGGTCAGCAACGACGGCGGCTACGAGCTCCCGAAGACCGGCGGCGTGGGGACCTACTGGTACACTCTGAGCGGAACGCTGCTCATTGGCTGCGCTCTGGTGTATATAGCCTTTGCGGGGAGGAGGCGTAAGCGTGAATGAGCGCCTCCCCGGAGGCAGTCCTACAGCGATCAAGTCCGTGAAGTACCAATGTCCGTAACATCAAAAAACTTGAAAATGAGGAAGGAGAAAAAATCAATGAAAAAGTTCAGTAAGTTTTTGGCCGTGCTGCTGGCGCTGGTGATGTGCGTCAGCCTGCTGCCGATGGCGTTCGCCAGTGAGGCTGCGCCCACGAGCGGCAAGATCACTATTACCAACAGCACCCAGGGCGCCACCTACACCGCGTGGAAGATCTTTGACGCCACCGTGGCTAAGGATGCCGATGGCAACGACATCATTTCCTACCTGGCGACCGCAACTCAGAAGGAGGGATATGAGGATCTGGGCGAGGAAAACCCCTTCACGTTCACCGGCCCCAACTCCGATGATATGTATACTGTGGCCGTGAAAGAGGGCAAGGAAGGCGATGTGATCGGGTTTCTCAAAGCGCATATGATCGCCCAGAAGGATGGCGACGAAAAGATCACTGGCTACGAGTGCGATTTGCCCGGTGCTGAGGAGGGCAAATCTCAGACCGGCAACAACGGCGAACTCGTTTTTGATGGCCTGGAATTTGGCTACTACTTCATCACCTCCACCGTGGGCGCTGTGGTGACTATCACCTCCACCAACCCTGATGCCACTGTGATCGACAAGAACCAGCAGCCCACGTTCAACAAGACCATGGAGGGCGCTACTACTCCTGATACTCAAGATCCTAAACTGGATATCCCCTCCAACGAGGGCGCTATCGGCGATGTAATCGACTATACTATCAGCGCTGATGCCACGCAGTATGATGCTGACAGCGAGAAGCCGATTGTGCAGTATTACATCTACGATAAACTTGACTCTGGCCTGAAGTATCACGACGGCGATGTGGTCGTGAAGGTCGGCGAGAAGACTCTTACTGCCGGCAGTGAGTACACTTTCAAATGGTGGAATGGTGACGATGAAGTTGAGTCCTTCGAGAAAGCCGACAGCTTCTCTATCCTGATTCCCTGGGCGGTACTCAAAGACAATGGCAGCCTCGACCATTTTATTTATGACGGCTCTGTCAATAAGATCGAGATCACCTATCGGGGCGAAATTGATACCGACGCCGCCCTTGCAATCCCCGGCAACCACAACACCGCCGAATTTCGTCTAAACCATGAGGTCACCGATGGTCCTACCCCCGATACCAGAGAGGAATGGGGCGAGAAGAAGGACGAGAAGAAGACCGTCACCTACACCTATGCTCTGGGCATCATGAAGGTCAACCCCGATCTGACTGCTCTGGCTGATGCTGAGTTCGAGATTTACACCAATAAGGACGAGGACGGGTCGCTGACCGGGAAGATCTACGCCGTTGAAAACATGGACGGCACTTACACCTATTATGGCACATATGAAAACGATGAAGCTTTGCCCCTGGACCATCCTGAAGTTACTTCCACCTTCGTTACCAATGCACAGGGCACTATCACCCTGAAGGGTGTGGACAAGGGCACTTATTGGGCGAAGGAGACTAAGGCTCCCAATGGCTACAACCTGATTGCTGACCCCTTCTCTGTTACTGCTGACACCGTCATCGGCAAGACCGAATCAACTCAGGGCTATAAGAGCAGCTGGTATGTTGAGTATGACGAGGACGGTAAAGTTGTCAATGCGTCCAGTACCTACGAAGAGTTTGAGAATTATAAGGAATTTAACTTTGGCGCTGACGTCAAGGTCGTCGGCGTGGCTGCTCTGAACATGCAGGGCACCGTGCTTCCCAGCACCGGCGGCATCGGCACCACGATCTTCTATGTGGTGGGCGGCGCGCTGGTCCTGGCGGCGGTGGTGCTGCTGGTGACCAAGAAGCGCATGGTCAACAAGGTCGACTGATCGATTACATGAAGCGGAAGTAACGCTGTTTACCGCCTCCGGGACGGGCGACGTCCCGTCCCGGGGGCTGCCGCGCGGACTGGCACCTTCCCGTGGTGCGCGGCGAGCAACGGACGCGGGGCGTCCGGCCAACGCCAGTACGGAAGCAAATCGATCCCAGACGCGGGAGAGACGCAATGAAAGAGGAAGATCAAAACAGGCCGGTCGATCCAAAGACCGAGGAGCGGGCCCGAAAGCGGGCGAAGCGGAACGCCGCCAACCGGCTGTCCAACATCATCCTGTTCCTGATCCTCGTTGTAGGCATGGCGATCATGCTGTATCCCACGGTCAGCGACTGGTGGAACTCCTTCCACCAATCCCGGGCGGTGGCCTCCTATGTGGAGGCGGTGGAGAACATGAACACCGAGGAAGAGGAGGCCATGCTGGAGGCGGCCAGGGCATACAACGCCGGGCTGCCGCCGGGGGTGCGGCTGCTTTTGGAGGACGATGAGTACGCCGAATATCTGGAGATGCTGGACATCACCGGGACCGGGATCATGGGGTACATCCAGATACCGGCCATCGATGTCGACCTCCCCATCTATCACGGCACGGACGAGTCAGTGCTGCAGGTGGCCACGGGCCATCTGGCGGGGACGTCGCTGCCGGTGGGGGGCGAGGGCACTCACAGTGTGATATCCGGCCACCGGGGCCTGCCCTCCGCGCGGCTGTTCACCGATCTGGACGAGCTCACGGAGGGGGACAGCTTTACCATCACCGTGCTGAACCAGACGGTGACCTACGCGGTGGACCAGATCCGCATCGTGCTGCCGGAGGAGGTGGACGACCTGGCCATCGAGCCCGGGAAGGACTACTGCACGCTGGTGACGTGTACGCCTTACGGCGTGAACACCCACAGGATGCTGGTGCGGGGCCGCCGCGTGGCGGACCTGCCGGAGGAGGTAGTGGTCACGCCCGACGCCGTCAAGTTCGACCCGCGGCTGGTGATGCCGGCCATCGCCATTCCCATCCTGTTTGTGCTGCTGGTCATCATGCTGATCGTCTACCGCAGGAAGCCGGCGCCCAGGAGCAAGCAGGAGATCCTGGCCGAATTTAGGAAGAAGCAGTGACGATACGCTCAGGCGTAAGGAGGAAGCGCTTATGAAAAGAACGGGGAAGATCCTCATAGCCCTCTTATTGATCTGCGCTGTGGCGGCCGTCTTACCCGGTCCCATCGGCGCGGCCCAGGCCGCGCCGGCCGGGGAGGCGTCCTCATTGACGGTCATTCCCGGCTCTCAGGAGGAGCTGAGCGATCTGGCCGGCGCCGGGGTCGTCGTCGATCTCTATCAGGTGGCCTCCGCCGCGCGCGAGGGGAGCGGATACGCGTACACCCTGGGCGAGCGATACGCCGGCCTCCGGGAGGGGCTGGATCAGGTCCTCACGACCCCTGTCGGCGAGGCGCTGGAGGCTCTGTCAGAGCTGGCGGCCCAGGCGGCTCTGGGCGGCGGGGACAGGGCCGTTCCCACCGTTGAGGGCGCGCCTGCGGGCAGCGCTGTCGGCGGGATCGAGCCCGGCCTCTATCTGGTGGTCGTAAGGGGCAGCCGGCCCGAGCGGTATCTGGGCACGATAAAGGGTGCGAACGGCCGGGACATCATCGTCAGCCGCGTCCAGACGGGGAACTGGCTGTACACATATCTGCCGAGGCTGGTGTTCCTGCCCGGCAAGCCGGTGGACGCCAACGGCAACAACAGCCCGGCCAACCCCGGCGGCTGGCTGTTCAATGTGCGCATGACGCTGAAGCCCACCCGGGAGAACGGGCGGCTGGGCAGTCTGGAGATCGTCAAGACCCTCACGGACTTCGTGGCCGATCACCAGGGGTTCTTCGTGTTCAAGGTGGACGTCTATGTGGGCGGGGAGCTGATTTCGAGCACGCTCTACAACATGATCTTTGACCAGGCCGGGCAGCAGAGGATCACCGTCCCGGATCTGCCCGAGGGCGCCGAGGTCGTGGTGACCGAGGAGTACTCCGGCGCCTCTTACCGGCTGACCACCGCGGGCATGGTCCGGGGCACGATCTCGGCCGGCGAGGTCCTGCAAGCGGAGTTTACCAACACGGGCAGCACCGGCGACGGCGGCGCTATCATCAACCATTTCAACTTTGAAGATGAAGGCGGCTGGGTCTGGACGCCCATCCCCGTGATCGAGTAAAGGAGGGAGCGAGGATGAAACGAAAAAGCCAGGTCCTGTTCCTGACAGCGGTGGCGCTGATCCTGACCTCGTTCATCCACTCGGCGTCGGCCTATTTCACCACCTACGCGGAAGCCAGGGGCGGCTACACCGTCCGCCTGGAGGGCGAGCGTCACATTGACGAGGAGTTTTACGACTGGACGAAGCATGTGCGGATCGAGAGCACCGGCACCGTGGACTGCTATGTGCGTGTCAGGGCCATCGCGCCCACCGGGTACGATCTGATCTACTCCGGCGAGAACTGGACGGCCGGGGGCGATGGATGGTATTACTACAGGCCGATCCTCACGGGCGGCGGGATCACGGACGAGCTGCTGGTGCGCATCGAGAACATCCCGGAGAGCGTGGCCCACGGCGATAATTTTGACGTGGTGGTCGTGTACGAGAGCGCCCCTGTCCAGTACGGCGCCGACGGCAGTCCCCTGTCCGCAGTGGAATGCTTCAGAGCCATGAAGGGAGGGGGCCTGTCATGAAAACCGTCCGCAAGATCATCCTCTCCCCCGCCGTGACCATCATCGCGTTCGTGCTGGCGGCGTGTCTGCTGCTGTTCAGCACCGTGGGAGGCGCCCGGGCCGCGCTGACCTACTTCTCCGAGACCTACGCCTCCCGCGTCCAGATGTATGACATCGGCGTGACGCTGATCGAGAACGGGGCCAGCGTCTCCTGGCGCAATTACGGCGAACAGGCCAACGGCACCTGGGACGAGAACACCGGCGAGCTTTTGACCGACATGCTGGCCGAGGGGGAGCGGGTCCAACTGGGCAAAGCCTATGACGAGCGGCTCAGCGTGGGCAACAGCGGTACCATCAACCAGTATGTCCGCGTAAGCGTCTACCGCTACTGGGTGGATCAGGACGGCAGGAAGCTCCAGGGCCTGTCCCCCGATTATATCGATCTGCACCTGGTCAACCTGGACAGCGACTGGCTGCTGGATGAGTCCGCCACAACCCCGGAGCGCACGGTGCTCTATTACAGCCGGCTGCTGGATTCCGGCGAGGAGTCTCCCCCGTTCTCCGACACGCTGACCATCAGCGGCGGGCTGAAGGCCCATTCCACCGAAACCACCCTGCCGGACGGCACCGTCAAGATCACCTACGACTACAACGGGGTCCGCTTCATCTTGGAGGCCAAGGTGGACGCGGTCCAGGAGAACAACGCGGAAGCGGCAGCGCTCAGCGCCTGGGGCCGTGAGGTCGCCATCGATGAGACCGCCGGTACGCTGGCGCTGAGATAAGGAGGGAGCGGCATGAAAAAATCGATCATATGCCTGCTCGCTTTGGCTCTTGCGGCCGCCGTGATCCTTCCCGCCCAGGCAAAGACCTTTACCGGCAGGGACGACTGGCAAGTCTCCTTCACCCGGGAGAAGGAGCTGGCGAGCAACTTCAGGACCTCCGATATGGATGATCTCGTTCAGGGCATGCAACCCGGCGATCAGGCCATCATCACACTGCGGCTGGCCAATCAGCACAGCGCCTCCACCAATTGGTACATGACCAATGAGGTGCTCAGCTCTCCGGAAGACAGCCGGGACACCGCCAGCGGCGGCGCCTACACATACCGGCTGGTCTATACGGGCTCTGACGGGGCGGAAGATGTGCTGTTCGACAGCGATACCGTGGGCGGCGATGAGATCGGCGAGGCTGGCGAGGGCCTAAACGAGGCCACCAGCGGTCTGGAGGACTTTTTCTTCCTGGATACGCTGACCACAGGCCAGAGCGGTGTTATCACCCTGACGGTAGCACTGGAGGGCGAGACCCAGGGCAACGGATACCAGGACACTCTGGCCGACCTGCAGATGAATTTCGCGGTGGAACTGAATGATGACAACACCACGACCGTCGTCGTCACCGGCGACAGCGATATGCTTCCCTACATCGTCGCGGCGGCGGTCAGCGGCGCGCTGCTTCTGGCCTATGCCGTGTACAGTCTGGCGGCCCAGCGGCGGCAGAGAAAGGGGCGGTGAGATGAAGACCCTGAAAATGCTCGGCGGGGCGCTTGCAGTTGTCCTCCTCGCGCTCATGCTGACGACACCCGCCGCGGCCGCCACCGGGGAAGGCGCCTACACCTATACGGTCCGGATCCTCGCCGGCGCCCAGGGGACCATTGGCGGTGAGGAAATGGTCGAATACACCGGCCTCAGCTACGGAGACCGGGTCACCTTTGACATCGGCCGCGTGGTCCTGGAGGATGAGAGCAAGTACTATGTCCGCGGGATCCGGGAGAGCGGCAGGGACAACGACACTGTGGCGACTCCCTCCATTCTGGTCACCGGCGACGTGGACTATGTGGTGGCCTACGGGATCCCGGGCAGCACGGTGGCCTATACCATCAACTATCAGGACGCCGACGGGAACACCCTCTATCCCTCCGCGACCTACTACGGCAATGTGGGCGACAAACCCGTGGTGGCGTTCCAGTACATCGATGGCTATCAGCCCCAGGCCTATAACCTGACCAAGACGCTGAGCGAAAACGCGGCGGACAACGTCTTTACGTTCGTCTATACCGCCGTTGAGACCGGCGAGGGCGGATTCCCGCCGGTAGTGGTCGGGCCGGACGGCGAACCGGGCGGCACTCCTGACGCGAACCCCGGCGGAAATCCCGGGGAAAACCCCGGAGGCCCCGGAGGAACCCCCGAGGAACCGCCCGCCGTCATTCCTGAAGAGCCCACGCCAGAGGGTCCTCCCCCTGAGATTGCGGACCTTGACGATGACGATGTCCCTCTGGCCCCCGGCGACTTCATCCCCGGTGACAGTGCGGATCCCTCTGCGCCCTCCGCGCTGTCTCTGGGCGTGAAGGCCGCCATCGCCGCCGGCGGCGCGACCCTGCTGGGCCTGCTTGTCTGGCTGGTGTTCTTCCGGAAAAAGGACAAGGAGCAGAAAAACGATGAATAAACAATCGCTGCCTCCCGAGCGGCGGACAAAGGGCGGGAAGCTTTTTCCCGCCCTTTGCAATCTGCTTGGAACATTGATGCTGGTGGCAACTATCGCCACATGCGTCCCCATCTCGCTCCCCCACCTCATGGGCTACGAGATCTACAATGTGGTCAGCCCCAGCATGGAGCCGGAGATCCCGATGGGAAGCGTGATCTATGTCAAGTATGCCCCGCCCGAGACGATCGAGGAGGGGGATGTCATCGCTTTTTTCAGCGCAGACGGCGTGATCGCCCATCGCGTGGTGCGGAATCAGACGGTGGAGGGGGAGATCACCACCAAGGGGGACGCCAACGCGGCGGAGGATGTCAACCCGGTGGAGTATACCTCCGTGATCGGGCGTGTGACCCTCCATCTGCCTGTTTTGGGCGGCCTGATGGAGATCTATACCAGCACAGTCGGGAAGATCTATCTGATCCTCTTTGCCGCCTGCGGAGCCATGCTGAATCTGCTGGCCGGCAGGATACGTGAGCGCAGAGCGTATCAGAAAGAGCAGGAGTGATGTTATGGGCAAATGGCTGAAGCGGATCGTCCTCACCGCGCTTGCGGCGGTGTTCCTGTTCGCCGGCGGCAGCCTGATGTACAAGCGGTATGAGGACAGCCGGGGGGAGAAGAACTACGAGGACGCGGCGGACCGGTTTGTAGATTCCCGCCCTCGTTCCACCGTCCGGCCCTCTGCAGAGGCGGACGAGCCCCCGGCCGAAGCTGAGGACCCGCCCATCGTGGTGGACTTCGCCTCCCTGCGGGCCGTCAACGAGGACGTGATCGGCTGGCTCTACTGCGAGGGCACCGTGATCAACTATCCGGTGCTCCACGGCAGCGACAACGACCAGTACCTGCGCCACCTCTATGACAGGAGCTATAGCAACGCCGGCTCCATTTTCATCGAGGCGGAAAACAGGACGGATTTCAGTGACACCAACACCATCATCTACGGCCATAATATGCGCGACGGCACCATGTTTGCCTGCCTGGATGAATGGAAGGACCAGAGCTTCTATGAGGAACACCCGTCGATGTGGCTGCTGACCCCCGGTCAGGACTACCGGCTCGACATCCTGGGCGGTTATTACACGTCGGCCTATTCGGACGTCTACACTGTGTTCCGGGGGCACAGCAAGGTGTTCGACGATTTCCTCGCCGAGCAGCTGTCTCAGTCCGTTATCGATACCCATGCGGAGATCGAGCCGAACGCCTGCTATGTGCTCCTGTCCACCTGCGTGGACAGAGGTGTCATGAGCAGAGAGATGCGGTTCGTGATCCACGGCAAGCTGGTGCCGGTGGACAGCGTTGACGGTGTTAAAATCATATACTGACCGGTTTCCACTCCGTATCGGGACCGACAGGGTGCCGGGCGAGGCAGGGCCGCCGGAGGATGGCCGGACGATTGCGTTCCGGCACAGATCCGAACCTCTCCGCATTGTATATTGACCCCATATCTGGAAAAGAGTATAATATACGCTGTCTGAGCGAACGTTTACGCAGCAGGGCGTCCGGAATCTGGAGATGAGAGACCATGACCGAAAAGGAACTTCGTAAGCTGCGCCGGCAGGACTTTCTGCAGCTCCTGCTCATGCAGGGGACAGAGTTGACCGAACTGCAGGAGAAGCTGGATAAGACCCAAGAGGACCTTGAGCTCACCCGGCAGAGCAACGAGCGGATCAAGGAGCGGCTGAACGAGAAGGACGAGCTCATCGAAAAGCTAAAGGGCCGCCTGGACGCCAAAGACGCCGCCATCCACGCGCTGCGGGCCGAGATCGCGGAGCGGCAGGCCAGCCGCAGGATCGAACTGGATGAGGCCGGCTCCATCGCCATGGCGGCACTGAAGCTGAACGGCGTGTTCGACGCCGCCCAGCGGGCCGCGGATCAGTACCTCTACAATCTCCAGCTGCTCATCGACCAGTACGGCCCAAAGCCCCCGCGGGAGCCGGAGGCTCCTCCTCCGCCGGAATGCGGGACGGACGGGGCGGACGCTGCCGCCGACGCGGAGCTGCAACGTCTGCTCCGGGCGGATCGGGAGCGCGATCTGGCGGACCGGGCCGCGGAGCGCCCTTCGCCTCCCGATTCGGACACAAGGGGTGTTCGGCATGAGTGAGAACGAAAAACAACTGCTCCCCGACGCCCCCAGCCTCGAACAGCTGGAGGCTGAGCTGAAAAAAGAACGCTACAAAAGCAATTTCGGCCGGGTGCTGAGAAGCACTATCTTCTCCCTCCTGGCCGTGGCGGCCGTGGCCGTGCTCATCGCCGTCCTGTTCCTGCCGGTCCTCCAGATCACCGGCGTCTCAATGGCCGACACCCTCCAGGACGGGGACGTGGTGGTCGCGGTCAACGGCGTCTCCTATAAAACCGGGGACGTAGTCGCCTTTTACTACAATAACGCCATCCTGGTCAAGCGGGTGATCGCCGTCGCCGGAGATTGGGTGGACCTCGATGAGGACGGCACTGTCTACGTCAACGGCCAGGCCCTGGACGAGCCCTACGTCAGCGAGAAGTCCCTCGGGAACTGCAATATCGATCTCCCCTACCAGGTGCCGGACGGCAGGTGCTTCGTCATGGGCGACCACCGCGCCAGCAGCATCGACAGCCGCAATACGGCGGTGGGCTGCGTCAGCGACGATATGGTGGTGGGCAAGATCCTGTTCCGGGTCTGGCCTCTGTCGCAGATGGAGCTCATAAAATAGCATATTTTCCCTCAAAAAGGAAGCGACGGGCCGCGCCGCTTCCTTTTTTCACGCCCGCCCCCGTTGAGAGGAGTTTATCCCCAACGATTGTATCTCCTCTTTTTTTGACCGTTATTTTTCGATTTTTCCTCCCTTTTTTTGACCGATATTTACTTTTTATGGGAATTTTTTGTTTGAGAGGATGGCTTATCCCATCCTTTCCCGCGAAAAAGTTCGCAAAATCGGCAAATTTAATTTGAGGAGGAAAAAATCCTATGAGAAACTTGAAAAAGTTCCTCGCGCTGGTCCTGGCCCTGATGATGGTCGTCTCCGTGATGGTCACCGTCTCCGCCGCGGACTACACCGACCAGGCCGACATCGATTACGATGAGGCCGTGGCGGTCATGACCGCCGTCGGTATGGTCGAGGGCGGCGATCAGGGTCAGTTCGACCCCGACAGCAACCTCACCCGCGCCCAGGCCGCTACCCTGATCGTGCGGCTGCTGCGGGGCACTGAGGAGGGCCTCGGCGCCCCCACCGCTCCCTTCATCGATGTGCCCGCCACCCACTGGGCTGCCGGCGCCATCAACTACTGCTCCCTGAACAACCTCATCGACGGCGACGGCCAGGGCCACTTCTACCCTGACGAGGGCGTCACCGGCGTCCAGATGGCCAAGCTGCTGCTGGTCGCTCTGGGCTATGACAGCAAGAACGAGGGCTTCACCGGCGCCGATTGGGAGCGCAATGTCGCTACCATCGCCCTGGGCAGCAAGGTGAATATGCTCAAGGGCGGCAACTTCGCCATCGACAAGGCGGAGATCAGCCGTCAGGAAGCCTGCCTGATGGCCTTCAACACCATCCAGGCCCAGACTGTGGAGTATTCCGGCGGCACCAACGTGACCCTGTCCGATGGCACCACCATCACCGTGAACGCCACCCGCAATTATTCCAAAGACCCGTTCTACACCACCGAGTACAACGGCAAGCTGGAGAACGTGAGCGCCGATGGGACCGCGGGCGCCACCGACGAGTTCGATCGCCCCACCACTCAAAAGTGGACCTATGACGACAAGTCCGTCTATGACGAGGCCGCCGCCACCGTGGCCGTGTTCACCGACGAAGTGACCGAGATCAAGACCGTCAATGACGCGCTGACCGGCTATCAAATCGGCAAAGCTGCCAGCGGCACTGTGTCCGCGACCGAAGGTGTTACTAACGATACGCTCGCTGCCGGCATCGTTTCCAGAGACGGTGTGCCCGAGAGCTTTGGATCTTCTAATGATTCCGCTGCCAAGCGGATCATGGGCCTGACCGGTAACGGCAAGCGCGTCGAGGTCTATGCCAACGCCGAAAAGGTAATCACCAAGATCGTGGTCATTGAGGAGCACGTGAGGAAGCTGATCAAGAGCGACTTTATTGCCGCGACCGACACCGTGCCCGCCCATGTCAATCTGAGCGGCGCCAGCTATCCCGACGCCGGCCTGGCCGTGGGCGACATCGTGCTCTACACCGTGGGCCAGAATAGCGACGGCGACGCCGTCATCGGCGAGCTGACCAAGCTGGAGCCCACCGTGGCCAAGGTGACCCACACCGGCACCACCGGCACCGCGAAGTACATCCGTCTGGACGGCGCTGCCACCAAGTACTATAAGGCCGCCACTGAACTGACCGGCACCGTGTTCGGCAAGGTTCTCCCCAGCAGCACCACCAGCTATGACGTGTATACCGACAGCTACGGCTATGTGGTGTACCTGACCGAGCACGCCACCGCCCAGGAGGAGACCGCCCTGACCTACTACTATGTGATCAAGGTGGAGACCCGGAAGGGCACCGCCGGCAGCGTTCTGACCGGCACTGACGGCGTGGCCGTGGCCAGCGTGGTGGATCCCGCCACCGGCGAGACCTCCGTGATCGATCTGGCCGTGAAGAACGACAACGGCACCTGGAAAATCGTGAACGCTGAGGGCAAAGCCACCGTGGATTTCGGTAACGATGGGGGTTCCTACGGCTCTATTGACAAACACTTCGTCGCCGCCGTGGCACAGGATGATGGCAAGCTGGGCATCAGCGTTGTGGGCGATGGCGCCGACAACAGCCTGGACTACACCCAGGGCGGCCGCCAGCTCACGACTGAGACGGGCGACAAGGTGTATGTGAACGCCGATACCAAGCTGACCGTCGTCACCGTGGGCGGCACCGCTGACGCGCCCACCTATGAGGCTGAGACGATCACCGGCTACACCAACTTCCAGACTCTGACCGGCACCAAGGCCGCCTACACCATCGTGGGCGCCTCCGGGGCCGCCACCAACGTGTATGTGGTGATCAACAAGCAGACCAGCAGCGCCGTGTACGGCATCTTCACCGGCGACGGTGAGACGAGCGCTGACGGCGCAGCCCAGAACTTCCTGGTCAACGGCCAGCCTGCCACCTACTATTGGAAGAGCGGCGACGGCGTGACCCTCGGCTCCGCGCTTACGTCGACCAACATCGGCACATACTACAAGCTGACCGTGAGCGGCAGCGCGCTGCTTAACGCTGAAGCGCAGACCTCTGACACCGGCTCCATTTCGACCAAGGATGAGGTCACGCACATCGAGGACGACTACATCGTGTTTAAGACCAACAAGGAAAAAGATGTGGCCGCGGACTATGTGGTCTATCTGGTGACCGGGACCGACACCAAGAAGGTCTCCGTGGGCAGCCTGTCCCTGTATGATGAGGTGAAGGCCTATGCCGTCGACCCGACCAAGACCATCAATGCCGAGAACCCGATCTCCGTGATCATCATCGAGGCTGCCGACCAGGCCATCAAGGATACCGACCTGGCCACCGTGGCTGAGATCACCGCCTGGAACGCCGGTACAACCCAGAGCCACGAGTCGGATGACAAGAAGGCCGACCGGAGTGACCTGAGCGCTGAGATCAGCGCGACCGGCGAGCTGGAACTCAAGACCAGCTCCGAGTCGGAGACCTACTTCGGCAAGGGCGCTTCTGTCACCGTGACCCTCAAGGCGAAGGTCAACGGTGCGGGCATCAAGGCCAGCACCGCTGACAGCTACGCCGAGTCCGTGAGCGTCACGTTCACTTACGATTCGAGCTGGACCGCTTCTCCCGCTAAGGTGAAGGTCATTTCCGCCGACGGGACCGAGGCCGTGGATGAGATTACCCTGTCCATGAAGGGGTCCCTCACTAACCTGACTGCCGACGCGGCGGAGTAAGCCACCCCGATTTCAACGAACTACGCAAAGAAGGCCCCCGGCTCTATTGTTCCGGCACAATAAGGAAGTAATTTTGAGAAGCTAAATATTGGCATTGTAGAGGCGAAAAACGCTCAGAAAGGCAGAAAATGCTTTTCTGAGCGTTTTCTTTTTCGCACATTCGTCTTTTGGAACGGTGACTGCTACAATAAAGCCATCAAAGGAAGGAGGTCAAGAAATGAGCGCAAACCTGACGTACCACCGGGAGGGTGACTACCTGATCCCAGACCTGGTTGCCCCGGAGGACGTCCCGACGGGTATCTGGGGAATGAGAAGAAAGAAGTACCTATGGCAGCACCGCAACGGGATCTACACCGGGATGCTTCTTTCAGGCAAGCTCAACGCCCACCTCGCACAGATCAACCAGCAGGCCACAGAGATGTTCGAGCAGCTGACCCGCCAGATGGCGGCAGAGCAGGGTGTCACAGAGCGGCTCAAGGCCCAGGACCAGATGGCCTGGGTAGGTGCCATGAACAACATCCGCAACGCCGCTGAGGAGGTGATACTGAACGAACTGATCTATTCCTGAGTAGGTCCCACAATACTAACTATTTGGAGGTACATATCATGAAAAACAAGAACCGGCTCGTTTCTTTCCTCATGGGCGCTGTCGTCGCCCTGATCCTTTGCTCCGTGTCTCTGCCCGCCCTGGCCGCCGGCGGCGCGTTCACCATCACCGGCAGTCCCATCAACGTCATGGTCAACGGCGAAGTGTTCAAGCCCAAGGATGTGAACGGGAACGATGTGCTGGTGTTCGTCTACAACGGCACCACCTACGCTCCTCTCCGGGCGCTGGCCGAGGCTTACGGCCTGGAGGTCAGCTATGATGGCTCCCGCAACATGGCGGTGGTCAACGACCCTGGCAAGGCCGCCGCTTCTGCTCCGGCTCCCGTGCCCAGCGTTTCCTCCTTCTCCAGCCAGTGGACGGTCACGGAGACACCCGTTACCAACTACGGCTCCGAAAGGATTTTCAACGCCGACTACTCCGGCTCCATGAGCAAAACGGAGTTCATGGCATGGTGGAAGTCCATGGACCTCTCCACCATCCGGGCCGAATGCGAGAAGATGGCGGCTGAGGCCCAGGAACTCGTACCGGGCTACACTGTGACGATGTACTTCTCCTACGGCAACCTCCCCCTGGGCAATGCCAATGCGATGAACGGCTATACCATCAGCAACTTCGACTTGTCGAGAGCGTGGATAAAGTAGGACTACGATTTAGCAGCCAAATCTCAGGAATTGTTAGGGAAAGAAAGAAGCCCCAGGGAAGCAGAAATGCTTTCCTGGGATTTCTTTTTCTATGGATGGGTAACTTCCTCGTTGGTGTTTTTCATATCTGCAAGGGAATTCATGATTCTCAGGATGCTTCAAATTATTTCTCTATTTTTATGTGGATCATATATTAGCTTATCTGTCAAAGAAAATGAATATTTATCTGGCACCATAACGTACAGAGGTATCTTTTTTGTAGCGCAAGTCTTTAATACTCTATTCCACGATATGCTGCTTGCATTAGCCCCAAGATAAATTGCAGTTGGCTTTGGAAACTCTACATAATGATCATCAGTTTCATTATCAAAATACTTTATTACCCTCCACTCTTTTTCATAGTTCCATATGTCCGATTTCGTAGAAATACGTTCAAACGCAATTTGTATGAGGACAACGAATTGATTTCCATAATGCTTGATAGCGTAGGAAGGTCTTTTTGATATATAACGGGTAACAAGAAACACTGAAACAACTGCAATAAATCTAACGCAGAATATTCAATGCATATTCCTTTGTGATTATTAGCATAATGTGCCCATAATAATATATTGTCTTTTTCTTCACTAAAACAGGCGACTGAGATTTTCTTTTTATATAAATTCAATTCCTTACATAGATTTTTCAACGCATCTTGAAAATGCGATGCACTGCTCAATATGTTAAAATTCCTCCCTTCCCTCAATATCGGCACTCTCTTCACAATCTCACCAAAATCATCATTAAATGCAAATTCAAACGGGTCATTTTGCTTTTCCAATGGGCACAGATACACTGTGTTTCTTTCAATTATAGGTAGGGAATATCTCCAATTTAAATTTGATCTGTATCTGTATAGCTTCAGCTGTGGTAATGTATGAACAAAATGCCGAGCTAAATTATCAAATGCTTCTTCGTATGTTCCCTGGTCCAGTTTTTCTTGAATGGCGAATAGTTCTATTGCCAGATTACGATAGTTCTTTTTTTCATCATCTAAATTCATTGTCTTATCTCCACGCTTGCCTTTGTCTGAAATTATTTTTCTGATCCCATTCCGCTATGTATTCCGTGTCTAATAGGAATTTGAGGTACTCGATTATGTAATTCTTCAATAACTCATAAACCGACAACCTTTCCATCAATCTCTGTTACTTTCCCCTCTGCCACCAACTGCTCATACGCCGCATCCATCGCGCTTGCGATATTCGCCCCGCGCCGATTGAACCCATAGGCTCTCGTCGTCTCGTCGATCAGCGCAGCACGGGTGGTGCCCACGCACTGCCTCAAAACGAGCAGCAGCGCGGCGGCCAGTTCATCCGTGCTGATATGCTTGATGGGTCTGCCGTTGGCCTGGCGGACAGGGATCTCCGTATAATCCGTCGGATAGAGGAAGTCGCCTTTTCTCACGACACGGTCCTTGATAGACCTCAACGCATAGTCAACCTCCCGGCGGACCACAGATGTAGCCTTCTCCCGTCCCAGCAAAGGGCTGAGCCGCTGGCACAGCAATTCATAATGGATCGGATACTCATTTTTGACCAGCAGTTCAACGCAGTCGGTCATTTTGAGATAACCAAATCGGTCACGGGGAAGCTGCTTAAAATCAGTGACCACCGGTGCGGCAAAACCGTATGGATTTGCCGCTTTTTCTACGTCAATAGGCTTTTCCTCCACTGTTATAAACTCATCTGATTCCGCTGCCGCCCCCGGCTCATCATTTCGGATGGGTTCGGGAAAATTCTCTACATAGCTGGAGATGGCCTCGTCTACCGCCTCGACCAGCCGATTCCCCTCGGTGATGGGATCTTTGATCCAGTCCGTGGACCAGATCCGATAGATCTTCCACCCCATGCTCTCCAGCACATCCTGACGCAGGCGATCCCGCTCGCGAGCGGTCCGTGCGGAGTGATAAGAGGCCCCGTCGCACTCAATGCCCAGGACATAGCGCCCGCTGAGCGTCGGATGCTTGACGGCCATATCAATGCGGTAGCCGGAGCAGCCGACCTGCGTCGCCAGCTTGTACCCCTTCCGATCCAAGAAGTTGTAAACCGCGGCCTCAAAAGGCGAGTCATGCTCCACCATGTCCTGCTCGGTGATTTCGCTGGCCAAAACGGAGGGGCCGTTGATGGCGTAGTCGATGTAACTGCGGAGCAATTTCGGGCCGTCCGCGCTGACCCGGTCAACGTCGATGTCCGTCGGCATGATGGAGCCGACCAGCTTGACGTTGTACTTGGCACGGGTCATCGCAACATTCAGGCGGCGTTCCCCACCCACCTGGCTCAACGGGCCGAAGTTCATCCGCATGACGCCGGCGGCGTCTTTCGCGTAGCCGATGCTGAAGATGATCGTGTCCCGCTCGTCGCCCTGGACGTTCTCCAGGCTCTTGACAAAGAACGCATCATGTTCGTCCTCACGGAAGAATGGCTCAAACTCCTGATGCTCCAACCGCATCTTGCGGATCGCGGTATCAATGGCCATCTGCTGGACTTCGCCAAAGGCGATCACGCCCAGGGAACGCTTGGGGAATTTCCTGAAATGCTCGAAAACCAGTTCGGCCACCCTTGCGGCCTCGACGGTATTGCCCTTACGCCCGCCCCGGTCATAAAACCCGGCAGGCACATAGATATATTCCACACCGATGTCCGGCATGCGGTCCACATTGGAGGGGAATGTGATCAGGTTATTTTTATAGATCTTGGCGTTGGAGAACGCGATCAGGTGTTCATGGCGGCTCCGATAATGCCACAAAAGGGTGCGCTCCGGCAGCAGCGCGGCCTCGTCCAGAATGGACTCATAACCCGCGGTGTCGTCATACTCTTCCTCGTTATCGCTGTCGGTGTCGAAATCGCTTTCTCCCGCATTCGCGGTAAAGAAATTAGTGGGCGGCAACTGCTTGCTGTCCCCGGCGATGATGACCTGCTTGCCGCGCAGGATGGCGCCGATGGCGTTTTCCGTGCAGACCTGGGACGCCTCGTCAAAAATGACCGTATCGAACATAAATGCATCCGATTCCAGGAACAGGCTGACCGAGAGGGGCGACATCATCAGGCAGGGTTTCAGAGAGAGGATCAGGTTGGGAATCCTCTTGAACAGCAGGCGGATGGGCATGATGCGGCGCTGCTTGCCGAGTTCCCTTTTCAGAACGCTTACTTCGTCCACACCACTGGTGAAATGGTCCAGGGACGGCAGACCGTTGATCAGCCGGGAGCGAATCCGGGAACGGGCAATGGAAAATTGGAGTTTGTCCAGCTGGGCAAACTCTTGGATCGTGTTTTCCTGCACCTTGTGGCGGAAATTGGCTACAACCGGGTACTCCGGCAAAACACTGTCCAGCCAAAGCCGGAAGAACCGTTTTTTGAACATCGGTTCAATGGCGTGGGCAGAAATATTCCTTTCGTCGATCTGTTCTATATACTCTTTCAGCCCCACATCGTAGCAACGGCTGCGGGCGGTTCGGAAGTCGATCCACTCCTCAAGAGACGCCAGTTTATTCAGACAGTCCTCCATTCTGGCGGTCAGATCCAGAAGCCGTGCGCTGTACAGTTCATCCGCCGGTTGGAACAGGCCAAGGAACCACTCAAATTCTGGGCGGAAAGAACTCAAAGCGGTCTGAAGTTTATCTGCGTATTGAACACATAGTTCTCTTTTTGTGGCCGAGGTGAAAATATACGTCAAAAACCTCTCACTGGGAATTACGGTGGAACCATAGTCCTCTCGGAATTGTTTTGCCCAATCCAACGCGCCGCACATCTGACCCCAGTCTGTCTCAAGGCCGCAATAGAGCGTTCCGAAACGCCGGCGCATATCCTCCTCCTGCGCCTCGCTGCGCACCGTAAGTTCTTCAAGCCCCTTTAGAAGTTCTACACACTGGCCCATCATTTCATAGGCTTGCAAACGAGTCTCAAGTGCGGACAAATCGGTTTTCTCTGCGCAGTACGCAGGTCCAAATACGGTAGAGAGTTCGGAATCCATTTCATTCAGCCGGCCCTTGATTTCTGCCACCCGACGGAGGCGAGTCAAGAGCGCAACAACTTCCTCATCAGCGGGCACTTCGCCCGTGCCGAGCCGGAGGCCCTGAATAAACTCCTTGTCTGCCTGATACTGCCCTGTGACCGTCCTGACTATTGATGGATAAACGGCCTTGAACTTTGAGCATATCCCATCATAGTCGATTGAAAAAATCCCCGGTTCAAAACTCTGGCCGATCTTTTGCGTCAGGGAATTATATTCCTCAAGGCATGCTTCGCCCAACTGCGCCTTGAGTTCGTCCAAACGGCGCAGTTGACTTAAAACTGCGAGGATTTCTTCATCAGTAAATTTTATGCCAATTTGCCGGTATAGACCTTGGATCAGTTTTTTGTCCGCACGATACTTGCCGTTGAATATTTTGAGTGCGGAGGTACACTCAGTCTTAAAGCGGAGATACAGGGAATTATAATCAATCGAAAAAATATCCCGCTCATAGTTCTGTGTGATTTCCAGCAAGATGGAATTGTATTCTGCGATGTTTGCCTCACCCAACTGCGTTTTCAATTCCGCTATGCGATGAAGCTCTTCCAATATTGAAATGATTTCTGCATCTGAATACACAGCCCTGCTGTCCTGGCAAAAACTGTGGACAAGTTCCCTGTCCGGCCTATATTGCTCGTTATAAACTTTGAGGATCGGCGGATACTCAGAGTCGAACCGGGCATACATGGCCTCATAGTCCATACCAAAAACGTCTTGCTTGTAGTCGCAGGAGATTTCCTGGACAGTAGCCCGTTGCTCCTCAATCAGTTCCTTTGCACTTGAAAAGAGGCCCTTGACCTTCGTGTGATCTGGATACCCCTCCCAAATCGCATAGCACGGGTCAGAGGATGTAATGTAGGTGCGAATAGCCGCGATATGAGCTTGAACTTCATCCTGCGAGGTAAGAACACGGAACTTTGTAAAATCAGCCGCGGGATCGACTTTGCAAATCTCTGCCTGAATCGCACGCACCTTCTCGCGCTGGGCAAGAAATTCCGTTTGCAGTTGCCTGCTTTCTCCGACTGTTTGTTCTAACTGAACAAAATCACCGTCAATGACCCATGCCGTAGGAATGCTCGGAGCCTGTGCCGCCGTCCGCAGCAACGCAATGTTGTGTTCCCATTGTGAATACGATGTATCAAGAGGAATTCCCAAAGAGGCACCAATGGCATCGTAAATTTCCTGGACACGCCTGCTCTGCGGAATCAAAGAGCCCAAATGGGCGTTGATGTCATGCCGCAGTTCGTTGGTAACGAATTCGACTTTGGCGTCGCGCCATGGATTGGCCTGATAGTCTATGCTCAGCCCGGAAATGGTGTCGGCAAACTTTCTAAGGCGCAGAATATAGCTATTATAAGTCTGCTGAGTGGTCTGCCTTACTTCTGGGATCGGGAAAATGATCTCATCATAATCCTGAAGGTTGGCAAGCTCACCATTGACGTCGTAAATGGTTTTGTGTAATGGCTCTATTACGGAAAAAATAGCCGCTGCATAGTCGTTGAGCCTTGTCTTGTCCTCTGTTAGCTGGGTAAGTTTTTGATATGCCTCCTCACTCAGCGCCGCTTTTTGGCTCGCCAAATTCAGCACGCTGCCAAGCTGGGCCAGTGTGCTTTTTTTGTTGGCTTTGTGACTATGCAAAATGAGGCAGAAATCGTCCAGGCCGGCATCCTTCAGCCGTTTGTGAACGACCTCAAGGGCGGCCATCTTCTCGGAAACGAACAGGACCTTCTTGCCGTTTGCAAGGCACTCCGCAATAATATTGGTGATGGTCTGGCTTTTCCCGGTGCCGGGCGGGCCCTGCAGTACAAAGCTGACCCCTTGCTTTGCACAGACAATAGCATCCTGCTGGCTGGAATCTGCGTCCACCACTTGGAACGTCGTCTCTGGCGGGGTGTTCGTATCATGGTCAAACCCATCTATGAAAGAGAGGTCATGGCTTATTGCGCTGGCATCGCCTGCAAGTGTGCGGATAACAGGATTGCTTAAAATGACATCTCTGTGCCGCTCCAAATCGCGGTACATATTGATCTTGAGGAAAGAGAAGAGTCCAAGTCCGACCTCAGCAACAACCTCCCATTGCTGTGCGGCCACCAGATTCTGCAGGCGGTCAAAATAATCGAATAAACCATCGTCAGCATTAAGTTCAGGCAGCCTGATGCCAAAATCGTTCTCCATTTTGTAAACCAGTGTAGGATTGACAACGATTTCGTCCTCATGCAGAGAAAGCACAAAGGGCGCGGTAATGGACTCCCAACTCAGCGTAACAGGCACCAAAATCAGAGGCGAATCAAGAGAAGTGCGCGATTGGGCCGCCTCGGTCCAGCGCAGGAAGCCAAAAGACAAATAGAGGACATTGACACCCTGCTCCTCCATAATGGTCCTGGCCTTGTTGCGGAGGTTGCGGAGCGTTGCCTGCTGATCCTTCACGGACTTGTTGGTCAAAACAGCGGGTTCAGATACTCCTGCGGTGCCTTCACCATCCAGCAACATCAGCTGCTCACCGCTTACCTGCTCATCATCGGCAAGAGGAAACTCCAACGGTTGCTCATTGACTACAAAGCTGTCCCAAAGGCTAAAGATCTCCGGTTTCGTGATTCTGAGGTTGGATCTGCGGGTGTCCCGATAGTTTAGCAGCTGATTCCGTTTGCCCAGATCCAACAGCCGCTTCTTCCAGTTATCCAGTTTGAAATTCATATCAATCACACAATCACGACCTTGTCCTCATGAGTTAGGGCCAGTTCTTTCAAAACCATAGTACAAACATACCACAAACAGGCAGAAAAAACAACCAAAAGTGCCCTAAGCTATTTGTCTTATCCGAATTATAACAGTGCAATGAAAAATAACGATCATTTTCATTAAAGCTACATAATCTCGTGTGCGAGAAGCCGCATTATTATTCGATTTCATTATTCGATTTTACACACATTTGTATTTAGCAAGACTATTGTTCGACCCAGTTTTTGAGCATACCTCACCGTCATGGCCGTACCGCCCCGCCGCTCCCCGTTGTAGACGGCCAGCAGTTTTGCGGCGTGGTCCACCAGATAACGGTTTCGTTCCAGCATACAGCCTTTGTGGTAAACCTCACTCACATAAATCACATCGTCAGCCATATCAAGGATCTGATAATACAACTCCCGCGCTGAAGCCGTCCACCGGTCCGCCTGCCCCTTGCACGGCAGTATACAGTGGAGCTTCAGCGCGGGATTTTTTTCACGCAATGCGAGGACTGCCAGCGCGGCCCAGGTATCGGTGCCCTCGGCCATGCCGGAGAGGAAATCAGTAATCCCGGTAGCGGCCAACTCCGCTATTTTAGCAAATAGAACCGCTTTTAATTGGATACACCCAGTAGCAGTTTCGTCATACCCCCATGGAAACTTGTGTGGACGATGGCCTGTAAAGGCACAACTATTCTCAATCATCATAGTTCACTCCCACGATATGGCTAAATAATAGCCATATTCCATGGCCATTATATCAGCCATAATAAGGACTGTAAAGGGGGTGGTTGTGATGATCCGCTATGCGCCGCTGTGGAAAACTATGGCTGAACAAAAGGTAACAACATATACCCTGCGCTTCAAGCATGGCATGAGTCACGCCACCGTCCAGCGCCTCCAGGCGGATATGCCAGTCTCGACGCACACGCTGAATAAGCTGTGTTCTATTTTGAACTGCCGACTGGAAGATGTGGCCGTGTATATCCCCGACGAGTAAAAACAGCCCTATGACCTCTTTTTGGGTCACAGGGCTGTTTTTTCAAAACTAAATAGTATGTCCAGCCTCTCAAAAAAATATTCAGAAAATTTTGAAAAAACTCTTGACAAACATCTGTTCCATGTGCTATTCTACAGTACTCTCCTTCGAGAGCTATGGCAGCGTGGACGATTGGAGGACACTTCTTCCTGTCCATGGACGCCATCCAAAACCGAATGATCGGCTGAACAGGATATGACCTTGCGATGAAATGAGCGAGGCGACGCCGCGGTGAGACTCCGGGGCAGGAACGGGGTTCAGGCAGACCGGCGCTACATATTATTCCGAGCCAACGTATCAGCTTCCCATGGCCTTTTCCGCGAAGATGATCGACAAATTTCGCTCCGAAACAGCACAGTTATACATACCCGCCTTTAATTTTTAACGAGACGGGAACATTATTTTTCGGAGGTGAACAGGAGATGTCGAGCATCATACAAGAGCGGAAAGGAGGCAGCAGAGATGGACGAATTGGAAATCGTCCGGGGAAGCGACGTACCGGTTCGGGAGGTTGAATGGCTGTGGTATCCGTATATCCCATACGGGAAGATCACGCTGGTCCAGGGCGACCCCGGAGACGGGAAAAGCACCTTTGTCCTGAACCTCGCCGCGATCCTCACCAGCGGAAGACAGTTGCCATTCACAGATGTAGCGCCGGAGCCTATGAACGTGATCTATCAGAATACGGAGGACGACGCGGAGGACACAGTCCTGCCCAGGTTCCTCCAGGCGGGCGGTGACCCGAAACGGCTGTGCTTTATCCGGGAGGACCGGAAGGCGCTGACCTTTTCGGATGACCGCCTTTTTCGTGCCATCCGGCAGATAGGCGCAAGGGTATTGATCCTGGACCCGCTTTCGTCGTATATCGGCGGAGATGTGTCCCTGAATATGGCCAACGAGGTCCGGGCACAGTTCAATCCGCTGATCCAGACAGCGAAGGAGACCGGCTGCGCTATCATCATCGTGGGGCACATGAACAAGCAGCGCGGTATGAAGGCGCTGTACCGCGCCATCGGCTCCATCGACATCATAGGCGCGGCCCGGAGCGCCCTGCTGATCGCACGGACAGACAAGGACAAGCCGGATGAGCGCGTCATGGCGGTCCAGAAATGCAACCTGGCCCCACCAGGGCCAGCCGTCGTCTTTTCAGTCGGTGAGAGAATCGAATGGCTCGGGCAGACGGACCAGACGGCGGACGACATCTTGAGCGGCTTCCCCGCGCCACCCGGCAGACCGGCGGCCAAGGCACAGGAGGCAGAGGTACTGCTCCAGGCCCTTCTTGCAGAGGGACCGAAGCCAGCGGCGGAAGTGTCCGATGTGCTGAAAGAACAGGGGATCAGCCAGAGGACTATGGAGAGCGTCAAGGCGGCCATGGGCGTCAGGTCGGACAAGCGGGGCGGCGCTTGGTTCTGGTCAATGCCGCAAGACCGCAATAAGTCCGCGTGACTGACATTTGCGGTGTTGATGGCCCTGTGTCAGTTGTATTTCTTGCGGCCTTGCGAGGTTCAAACCCCGTGTGACGGCAAAAATGTGCGAATTTGCCGTCACACAATTTGGACCCAAAAGAGCAAAGACGGCAAAAAACGCGGTTTTTGCCGTCACTTTGTCACGTGACAAGTAGATTTTTCAGCGTTTTAGCGGAATTGAAGGCCGCAACCCAGAGACGGTTGTATTTCTTGCGGTCTTGCGAGGTTATTTCCCATGCGACGGCGAAAAGCCGTCTATTTTTTTGCCCAAATCGATCCGATTGGCCGTCATGACCCGTTGGCATCAAAAGTGATGCCATAGCAGGGCGGTTAAGTCTTAACAAGCATCGCCTCTGTGATACCACATCGGCAGCTTGTCAGGGGCTGCGCCCCTAAAACCCCACAGAAAGGAGAACCCCATGAGAAAGCGAAATGTCCACATTCAATTTTGGTTGGATGAAAAGGAGGCCGAAAACTTCAACAGGAACGTCAAGCGAAGCGGACTGTCCCGTGAGGCATATCTCCGCCAACTCATCAACGGCCTCGTTCCGCGCGACGCGCCGCCCCCAGACTACTACGGCATGATGCGGGAACTCTACCACATCGGCAACAACATGAATCAGATCGCGCAGAAGGCCCACGCTCTGAACTTCATCGACGCCCAGCGGTATGATGAGGGGATGCACGAGTTCAAGGCGGCAGTCAGGAAGATCACCGAGGCCGTGGTCCTCCCGCAGAAGATGGAGTGACCGCCCATGGCCGTCACATCCATCTGGCGGGTCAAGGGCCGCTTGGATAAGGTGGTGCAGTACGTTGAGAACCCAAAGAAAACGGAGGACCCGGAGTATGACACCCAGCCGGAGCAGGGACTGGAGGACGTGATCGGTTACGCGGTGAACACCGCCAAGACCGCGCGCGTGGATGACGAGACAGCCCCTGTCCTGCGGAGCTTCGTGTCCGGCGTC
Organism: uncultured Oscillospiraceae bacterium; assembly: GCA_947629955.1. Taxonomy (GTDB): domain Bacteria; phylum Bacillota; class Clostridia; order Oscillospirales; family Oscillospiraceae; genus Enterenecus. The sequence continues at coordinate 30,076 of CANRFT010000012.1, read as the reverse complement.
AACTGCTCCCCGGCCACGGCCAGGGAGGAAATGATTGCGGTGAAGAGGAAATTCGGCAAAGAGGACGGGACCATAGCCTACCACGGCTATCAGTCCTTCGCCACCGGAGAGGCCACACCGGAAATCGCCCATGAGATCGGCGTGAAGCTGGCGGAGCGGCTGTGGGGTGACAGGTATCAGGTCCTCGTGGCGACCCATCTGGACAAGGAGAGCCATCTGCACTCCCACTTTGTGCTGAACACGGTGTCCTTTGTGGACGGCTTCAAATACCACCGCACGGAACAGGACTACCGGGACATGCAGAGGGTATCCGATGAACTCTGCCGGGAATATGGCCTGTCCATCATAGAACATCCTGCGGACAAGTCCAAACCCTACGCCGAATGGAAGGCAGAGCAAGAACACAAACCCACCATCCGGGGGACTATCCGGGCGGACATCGACGCCGCCATCCTCACGACCATCTCTCCAAAAGGATTTGTGCAGTTTCTGTCCGCAAAGGGCTATGAGTTCCGGTTCACCGGCGAGGACGGCAGGCCGTTGAAGTACCCAAGCCTGAAGCCGCCGGGGGCCAAGGGGTTCTTCCGGTTCCACAAGCTGGGCCGGGGATATTCTCTGGACGACATCCGGGACCGCATCCTGGGCAAATGGGAGATCGCCGGCCCGTACCCGCCAGAGGAACGGGCGGAGGTCAGGCGGTTCCGAGCGGAGAGCCAGCCGCCCTATGAGCGGCAAAAGTCTGGCCTCCAGTCGCTTTATCGCCGCTACTGCTTTGAACTTCACATCATAGAGCGCCATCCGACATCCGCCAAACGGGTGTCTATTTTTATGCGCGAGGACCTGGCCAAGCTGGACCGGCTGGACGCCCAGACCCGCTTTCTGGCCGCAAATGGCATCGAGAGCGGGGAGCAACTGGCCGCCAAACAAGCGGACATCCAAAAGCAGATGGAGGCCCTGACGACTGAGCGCCAGGGCCTCTACAACGAAATACGCCGGGTTTCCCGCGCCGGCCAGGACCCCGCCGAGCAAAAATCCAGGCGCGATGAGATTTCCGCACAACTCGCCGAACTGCGAAAGGACCTTCGCCTGTGCGACGGGATTGCGGAACGCTCCGCGCAAACGCGGGAGGAATTGGAGCGGTTCTTGGACGAGCAGGAGCGGACAGAGAGAAAACGAAACGGAAGGAGCTATGAGCGTTGAAAACAACAGATATTCCCATCGCAAAACTTCACCCCTTTGAGGGTCATCCCTACAAGGTCCTGGACGACGGGGAGATGGACGACCTGACCGAAAGCATCCGGGAGAACGGCGTCCTGTCCCCCCTGATCGTGAGGCCATTGGCGGGAACAGACGAATACGAGGTGATCTCCGGCCACCGGAGACTTCACGCCGCGGAGAGGGCGGGGATGCAGAGCGTCCCCGCCTTTATCCATGAGATCGACCGGGACGAGGCGGCGGTCCTGCTGGTGGACAGCAACCTCCACCGGGAGCATATCCTGCCCAGCGAGAAGGCGTTTGCCTACAAACTGAAGCTGGAGGCCCTGGCCCACCAGGGTAAGACCTCTCGCCAAGTTGGCGAGAAGTGGAGCGTAGCACAGGTCAGCGAGGCGGCGAATGAGAGCCAGCGCCAGATCCATCGGTATATCCGCCTCACCAAGCTCATCCCGGAGCTGCTTCAAATGATGGACGAGGGCCGTATCGCCTTCTCCGTGGGCGTGGAGCTGTCCTTCCTGAACGAGCGCCAACAGTACGCTGTGCTGGACGCCATCGACCTGAACGACTGCACCCCGTCCTACTCCCAGGCCTGCCGGATGCACAAGGAGGCGGGGACCATCTCCGCCGAGAGGATCTCGGAGATCATGGCCGAGGAAAAGCCCAACCAGCGGGAGCAGATCAAACTTCGTTGGGAGGACTTTCGAAAGTATTTCCCGGCAAGCTACACTGACCGGCAAATCGCAAGGGACATCATGCATGGGCTGGACCTGCTGAAACGCCAGCGCAGCCGCGACCGCGACGCCAGATAAGGAGGTAGTTATGGAGAAAGATGAACTGACCCCGGAGGAATTTTATAAGGACTACGACGGCTTCACCATGCGCATCGGGGGTACCACTTACGAAGTGGGCCTTCACTTTGACCCTAATGGTCGGCAGTGCGTGCTGGAGCAGTTCATGGACCTGTTGGACAGATTTGAAACCGAGCAAAAGGCTTCGTAAAATAAAATCGCCTTTGCAATGCCCGGTTGTCAGGAAAGGAGTTAACATGGCAGCAGCAAACAAATCAGGGCAGGAAGAAAAGATCACGGCGCTCTATGGGCGCCTCAGTGACGACGACGGGGTGGATATTGAGTCAAATTCCATCGCCAATCAGAGGACCATCCTTCAGGACTACGCCCGTAAGAATGGCTATCTCCATCCTCAATTCTTCTGTGATGACGGCGTGAGCGGGACCACCTTCGAGCGTCCCGGCTTCAAGGAGATGGAGGCGCTGGTGGAGTCGGGAAAGGTGGCCACGGTCATCGTCAAGGACCTCTCCAGGTTCGGCAGGAATTATCTGGAGGTGGGGCGGTATCTTGAAGTCGTGTACCCCACGCTGGGGGTGAAATTCATTGCCATCCAGGAAAACGTGGACACCTTGGCCGGGACTGGCACGGAGATGATGCCGTTCCACAATATTTTCAACGAGTGGTATGCCGCCCAGACCAGCAAGAAGATCCGAGCGGTGTGGGCCATGAAAGCATCCAAAGGGAAACGGATCAGCTCCGCCGTGCCATACGGCTATGTAAAAGACCCAGACGACCATGAGAAATGGCACATCGACGAGCCTGCCGCTCAGGTGGTGCGGAAGATATATGCCCTCTGCCTCGCCGGACGGGGACCGCAGCAGATCGCCAATCAGTTGGAAGATGAGCGCATTATGTGCCCCACCGCGTACAGGCTCAATGCTGGACGCCCCGGAAGCCATCTGCCTCCGGCAGACCCGTATATCTGGAGTCCTGACACTGTAGCGCGGATATTGGCTAACCGCCAGTACACTGGCTGTACGGTCAATTTCAAGACCACCACCGTCAGCTACAAGGTCCACAAGGAGGTTCGCAAGCCGGAGGACGAGTGGCAGATCATCCCTAACACCCAGGAACCCATCATCGACGAGAACACCTGGCTGCGGGTACAGGAGCTTCGGAGCAATAAGCGCCGTCCCACGGCCACAGGTCGAAAGAGCCTGTTTTCCGGGTTGGTCTACTGCTACGACTGCGGAGCGAAACTTCATTTCTCCGCCGCCAAGAGTTTGAAGCGGAACCAGGAGCATTTTCGGTGTGCAAATTACAAATCCGGGCGAGGGAAATGTACCATCCATTTTATTCGGGACGTAGTGTTGGAGAAGATTGTCTATGAAGCTGTCTCCGGCTTGGCCGACTTCGTGCGGTGCTATGAGTCCGACTTTCTCATCATGCAGGAGCAAAGGGAAACCGTCATGCGTAAGAAGGAGCTTCAGGCCGCAAAAAATCAGTTGGAACAGGCCAGGCGGCGTGTGGCTGAGATCGACCGGATTATTTCCCGCATCTACGAGGACAACATCTCCGGCAAGATCTCCGATGAACGCTTCAGAAAGATGTCCGCGACCTACGAGGCGGAGCAGAAGGAGTTGGAGAGGTCCATTACCGACTGCGAGGAAAAGCTGAAGGAAGCAGACAAGGCCGCCATCGACCTGCGGATGCTCCTGAATGGGCTCAGAGAGTTTTCCATGGTCCGTGAACTCACCCCCACCATCGTCAACACCCTCATCCAGCGCATCGAGATCCACAACAACGACAAATCCAGCGGACATTGTTACGTCAAGGTGGACATCTACTTCACCGCCGTCGGCATGATCGACATCCCCACAAAGCAGGAATTGGAACAACTGCGGGCCGACTACCTCAAGAGGATGCAGTCCGCATAAAACGGACAAGGTGCAGTCCCGAAAGACTGCACCTTGCCGTACATACAAAATGTTTCCTTATCCAGCCCGCCCGATTGAGCCGGGGGTTTCTTTGCACTCACTCCTTGCTGCCAATGACGAGATAATAATATTTCTTGGACTGTTCGTTGAACTGGCCGCCGTCACCGGCAGAGTACCAGGACACCCCGTTATCCGTCCAGGTCAGATAAGTACTCGCACTGTTGGCGAAGCCGTATTTTTCGCCCCGGACCCACCAGTCGCGGAAACTGGCGCTGGTCTCGTGGGTGACCGCCACGAACAGCGGCTTGAAGTCGAAGGTCAGCGTTCGGGGGTTTTTCTCGCCGCTCTGTCCGTTGCCCACATAGGAGCCGTACTTCCAGCGGAGATTCCCGGCCAGGGCGGCGTCGATGATCTGGGCGTTCTCGTTCAGCGGGTCCGGCGAGAACTCGTCGGCGGGGTCGATCAGGTTGAGCGCGTATTTGGTTGTTTGGTGCATGATTTTATCCCTCCCATGGGGAGGGATAAGGGGCGGGGGGTTGTATGGGGGAGGGCAACATTTTTGGAGAAAACCTTCAGTCACGGCTTCGCCGTGCCAGCTCCCTTTGCGAAGGGAGCTTGGTACTTCTATTGCGACGTTGCGGCAGAATCGCCAAACCTCCTTTCGCAAAAGGAGGTGGCAGCCCGAAGGGCTGACGGAAGATTTTCTCCGCCCTTAAGCCTCCCCCTTTTGGCCTACGGCCATTTCCCCTTGACAGGGGGAATCGGCCCTTTGCGAAGGGGGCCTTGGTACTCCTATTGCCACGTTGCCAAAAACACGCAAAAAGCCGCCCGAAGGGCAGCTTTTGCCGTGCAACGTTGACTTTTTGGGTCGAACCTTGTATAATATGTATGAGGGCGCTGTTACATAAGGCGGTCAAGTGACCTCCCGAAAGGGGGGATGCCTATGGAGCACGATCGGCGAACGAAATTCCTGTGTTTTGTAGTTCGCCTTCTTGTCATCCTGTGGATGATAAGCTGTGTAGTCCAGAAAGCGTACTAGCCGCCCGGCTTGCCCCCAGGCGGCTAGCGTTTTTTGACCTAGCAAACTGAGGGCTTGACCGCTGTATCAGCGCCCTCTTTATGTTTATTATAGCACATCCCGGCCCGTTGTCAAGCCCGAACTGCCCTTAAGCCTTCCACCCGCAGGGGGGAAGGTGCCCCAGTGCGCACACTGGGGCGGATGAGGGGGCGCGGAGGGTCACCACCCCAAAAGTAGGGGCCGCCCCATGTGGCGGCCCCCCGACACGGAACCGCCGGTTCAAGACGCGGGCCGGCCCCCCGACACGGAACCGCCGGTTCAAGACGCGGGGCGGCCCCCCGACACACCCCCCGACACGAAACCCCCGACCGAGACGCGGGCCGCCACACGGGGCGGCCCCCCGACACGGAATCGCCGGTTCAAGACGCGGGGCGGCCCCCCGACACACCCCCCGACACGAAACCCCCGACCGAGACGCGGGCCGCCACGCGGGGCGGCCCCTACAATATCCCTTGCACAAACCCATACAACCCCCCGCCCCTTATCCCTCCCCATGGGAGGGATAAAATCATGCACCAAACAACCAAATACGCGCTCAACCTGATCGACCCCGCCGACGAGTTCTCGCCGGACCCGCTGAACGAGAACTTCACCAGCCTGGACGCCGAGCTGGGCAAGCGCCTGGTGTTCGCCCACAGCAGCTATTCCGGCAGCGGCAAATACGGCTCCGCCAACAAGAACCGGCTGCAATTCAGCTTCAAGCCGATCATGCTGGTCATCGTGGCGACCAACGGTGGCTACTCCGCCGGAAATTGGGTCTGGCTCCGCAACGCGAATACCGGCCAGGTGGCGGAGTATCAGAGCGTCAATCTGACCTGGCTGGACAACGCCGTCGAGTGGTATAACAATGAGAGCGACGTGGAGCAGCTGAACGCCTCGAACATCCGGTACAGCTATCTCGCGCTTGGGACCAACAGCTGAACACAAAGGGAAAACCCCCGGACGAATGTCCGGGGGTTTTCGTGTGTCGGTGTGAAAGAACCAGGTTATCGGTCTCTCAAGCCTTGTCTTCCTCAACGCCGTCGATGTTTGCAACCGTGATGGTAATCTCGGTACCTTCCGTCCCGTCAGAGGCCTGAATCTTCACCTTGTTGTTCGTTTGAGCCCACGTCCCATTGCTTGCGGTAGCGCAGGTAAATGTGAGGTCCACGGTGGGTCCGTATCTCTGTGCGCTCGTCGATTCCTGGATCTGAGCGCCGCTCACCTCAGGTTTAAAGGTCAGGGTGATTGTCGCGTTGTCGGCAATATACTTGTTTTCGGTGCCAGCCTTTAGGGTGATCGTCACCTTGCCGGAACGGTCCACCTTGGCGGTGATGTCATCCTTGGTCAGGCCTTTACCCTCTTTGTGGGTGACGCTGCCGGCATTGACTTCCTTCACCACGACGGTGCCGGACAGTCTGGTGTCAGCGGCTTTGTCGTACTTCGCATCGACGATGATCAGCACGACCTTGCTCTCCTTGGTCTTGTCCGTGTACATGGTCACCTTGTCGCCAACGCCCACGGTGGTGGTGGAAACGGTTTTGTTATCATTCGCGTCGGTCTCGGTGGTGTACACGGCGCAGCCGTCAGCCAGATAATGGATCGTGGAGCCGTCGCTGAGGACCACGTAAGAGTCGGTCACCATTTCCAGGCCGGTGGTCTCCTCGACCTTGGTGAGGTTCGCGCTGGTCAGAGTGCCCTCCGTGCTGTCAGCCTTGGTCAGCTTGCCGTCCGTGACGGTCAGCGCATACACTTTACCGGCCGCCAGCTCAGCGGACGCGTTTGTATCTTTCAGCTCCGCATTGGCGCTCACATAGTCGGTCAGCGCGCCGTCCACATAGAACTGATAGGTCGTGCCGTCCGCGGTGGTCTCACCCTTGCCGGCGTACACGCCCACGGGGGTGGTGGTTTCGCTCGCCTTGTTCTGGATCACATAGATGGCCTTGACAGCGCCGGAGTCGGGGGTCACCAGGACATTGGTGCTCGCGTCGCCCTTGACAGCCGGGAAGTTGGTGTAGCCGGTCACGTCGGTCTTCACGGTGTAGGTGGACGCGTCGTCCTTGGTCTCCACCTCGATGACGACCAGGCGGGTGTTGGCGTCCGCGTAGCGCTTTGCGCCGTCCTTGGTCACGGTCACCTCGGCCTTGCCCTGCGCGATGGCCAGGTCCTCAGCCTTGGTCACGCCCACGGTATCGCCCAGCACATAGCCCAGGTCGGTCTCGGTGTAGGTGACGAAGGTGTTGTTCCGCTTGGTCTCCGTACCGGAGATACCTTCATTCTCGACCTTCGCGCCCTTGGTGCCGTCGGTTTTGGCATAGTACCAGGTGTTGCCGTCCTTCACGATGGCGATGTCGATCACGGAGGTCTCGCCGGTGGCGGGATCCAGGACCTTGGCCTTGACCTGGGCGTCGGTGCCGGTCTGGTCGATCATGGTGCCGGTGCCGGAGCCAGCGGCGGCCTCATACGTCAGGATGTAGAGGTAGTTGGTCTCGGCGGCGGGGGCGTCATCGTTCTTATGGTCCTCGGCGAACAGCACAAAGCCGGCGTCGTCCAGATAGACGTCCTTCTGGGTGTTGCCCAGCGCCAGAGCGGTCGCAAAGCCGGTGAACGTCTCGTTGGCATAGAGCTTGTCGCCCTTCTCAACGCGGACATAGGACGCCTCGGTGGGCTTGGGATCGGTGCCCGTGGAGGTCACCTTGCCGGTGATGGAGGGGGTCAGGGCTTTCACGTTCAGGGCCACAGTGTTGTCCTCGTCGTCCTTGCCCAGGTTGTAGCTCACCACGTCGCCGGCCTTGTAGGCGGTGGTGGGATAGTTAGCGCCGCCCAGAACGATGTAAGCGGGGGTTTCGCCCTTAGCGGCCTTGATGTCGGTGTCGGCCAGCTTCTTGGCATAGGTCTTGATGACCACCACGTTGTTGATGGTGATTTCGTCGCCGGACTTGGTAGAGTAGACCTCAACGGTGGTGCCGTTCTTGATCAGACCCCCGATAGCGCTGACAGTCTTTGTGGTCTTATCCTGCGCACCGTCCACATAGACGCCATTGCCGCTGATGGCAGAGGCAACCTTGGTGTGAGCATCAGGATAGTCCTTCGCGAACTGGGCGGCATCGGCCTTCTTGGTGTAGGTCTTGGTGGCCGTGCTGGGCTCGGCGTAAACGACCGCATCGCCCTTATCATTGACCCACTTGGGGGTGGAGTCGCGGCCAAAGGCGTCGTCATCAGCTTTGGCGGAGTCGCTGGAAGCATAAGGCTTCAGGTCGTACCTGGTGTAGAACGGGTTAGCCGCGCCGGAGTAGGTGCGGGTGGCGTTCACGGTGATGGTGGTGCCGTCGGCCAGGGTCACGTTGGTGCCGCCGGAATACTCCACGGTCTCAGCCTGGATGGTGTTGAAGGCCATCAGGCAGGCTTCCTGACGGCTGATCTCCTTCTTGTCGATGGCGAAGTTGCCGCCCTTGAGCATATTCACCTTGCTGCCCAGGGCGATGGTAGCGACATTGCGCTCCCAATCGGCGCCGGTGAAGCCCTCGTTCTTGCTGTCATAGCCCAGAGCGACCAGCAGCAGCTTGGCCATCTGGACGCCGGTGACGCCCTCGTCAGGGTAGAAGTGGCCCTGGCCGTCGCCGTCGATGAGGTTGTTCAGGGAGCAGTAGTTGATGGCGCCGGCAGCCCAGTGGGTGGCGGGCACATCGATGAAGGGAGCGGTGGGGGCGCCGAGGCCCTCCTCAGTGCCCCGCAGCAGCCGCACGATCAGGGTAGCGGCCTGGGCGCGGGTGAGGTTGCTGTCGGGGTCGAACTGACCCTGATCGCCGCCCTCGACCATACCGACGGCGGTCATGACCGCCACGGCCTCATCGTAATCGATGTCGGCCTGGTCGGTGTAGTCCGCGGCGGAGACGGTGACCATCACGGAGACGACCATCATCAGGGCCAGGACCAGCGCGAGGAACTTTTTCAAGTTTCTCATAGGATTTTTTCCTCCTCAAATTAAATTTGCCGATTTTGCGAACTTTTTCGCGGGAAAGGATGGGATAAGCCATCCTCTCAAGCGCCAAAGTCCCCTCCTCAGGCTGGCCCCATTATAGACCCGGCCATTCGCCGCTGTCAAGGGTCCGGCGTGTTTTGTAATAAAAGTGAAACAATATCCTCAAGTTGTAGAAAAACGTGCAATCTGTGCCAAAGCGGGGGTTTCCCGCCAAAAAAGTTTGGAGGCCGAAAGGGCCTCCGGCGGGCGGATCCCTCCCGGCCGGAGGGGTCCGCGCCGGCCCTCGGCGGGACATACGGGGGCTTTTTATCCGACAGATAGGAGAAAAACCCGCTCTATCGCGGCCCTAAAATTCGCCGGAGGGTCCCAAAATCCGCCTTTTGGGGCACCTATCGGCGTTTGAGAGGATGGCTTATTCTCTCAGGCGGCTGGCCCCGAAACGGGTCAAAATTTCCGCGAAAGCGCCGGAAACCGGCCCTTTTCGCAATCAAAAAAAGGAGGAAAACCCTACCATGAGAAACTTGAAGAAGTTCCTCGCGCTGGTGCTGGCGCTGATGATGGTCGTCTCCGTGATGGTCACCGTCAACGCCACCAGCTATGACGACGACGCCGACATCGACTACAAGGAAGCCGTCGACGTCATGAGCGGGCTCAAGGTCCTGCAGGGCGACGGCCAAGGCCATTACTATCCTGACCGCACCCTCACCCGCGCGGCCGCGGCCGAACTCATCGCCAAGATGATCCTCGGCCCCGACACCGTGGCGGTCCTGCCCCCCGCTGATTCCTTCAGCGACGTGAAGGCCACCGACTGGGGCTCCAGCGCCATCAACTACTGCAGCGTCGCCAACATCGTCGTGGGCGACGGCCAGGGCCACTTCTATCCCACCCAGGAAGTCAACGGCTTTGGCTTCGGCAAGCTGGTTCTGGTCGCTCTGGGCGACAACGGTGACAACTACACCGGCACCGGCTGGGAGCTGAAGGTCATGACCGCCCTGCGGGCCAACGGCCTGGACAAGGGTCTGCCCGCCGGCACCATCAACGACGAGCCCCTGACCCGTGAGGCCGCCGCGCAGATGGCGTTCAACACCATCATGTCCAAGCGGATCACCTCCCAGGGCTCCTGGGTCGTGGCTCCCGACGGCACCATCACCTTCAATCCCGGCACCAGCAACGACACTCCTCTGTACGAGAGCGTGTTCGGCGGCAAGATCACCAGGAGCGGTTCTGATATTACCGCCCTCTGCGAGACCGGCGTCCTGACCGCCTGCGCCGAGAATGACGATACCAGCGCCACCAACGGCACCATCACTGTGGGCACCAAGACCTACAAGGGCGAGGCCGGCCTGGATCTGATCGGCCACAAGGTGAAGGTGTACTACACCGAGAACGGCAAGGGCAGCACTGACGGCGTGGTCTACGCCGTGGTGGATGATGCCGCCAAGGTGGCCACCATCAACGTGGACGCCAACAACGACCTGGCCAAGGCCCTCAAGGCCGCCGGCCTGAAGGCCGCCACCGCCTCTAACGTGTGGGTCCGCGACTATGATATCTCTGCCGCCAACGGGACCGTGCCTGGCACTTCCTACACCGCCATCGCCATCGCCAACGAGAGCGATATGGTCGTCGACTACTACATCGTCCTGGAGAAGGACCTGAAGGTCGTCACCGCTGTCCGCACCAACACCGTGAGCGGCAAGAGCGTGACCACCTACACCCTCAACGACGGCACTGCCTCCAAGAACTATACGGACGATGAGATCACCGTCGATGCGCCTCTGGCCAAGAACGACGTGGTCTGGGTCTCCGAGATCGGCGACGTGACCACTCTGGTCGAGCACGCCGACGTGATCGAGGCCGTCTACAACGGCACCACCGCTTCCGCTACCGCCACGAAGTACAACTTCGGCAGCGCCAGCTATGACTTCGCCGCTGCTCAGGAACTGACGGGCACGCTCGGTGACCTCAACAGCTTCGTCGCCACCCCCGGCACCGCGCTGGGCAGCGGCAATGTGACCAACACCGTTGGCAACACCTATCGGTTCGTTGTGGGCGCTGACGGCAAGATCGTCTCCATCTGGCTGGTCGAGGGCGAGGACGCCGTGGACAACGGCTTCGTCTATCTGGCCGCCTTTGGTAAGACCGCCGGCAGCGACGAGATCGGCAGCACCGCTAAGGCCGGTTTCCAGGCCCTGCTGTACTTCGCCGACGGCACCAACAAGGTCGTGACCATCAACACCTCTGAGGCGAACGCTCCGGGCGGCTCTCCTGCCAACCCCTTCCATGACGCTGATCCCGAGAGTGACACTGTGACCGGCAACACCCTGAAGAGCCAGAACCCCGGCGTGTACGCCTACGAGGTCCAGGACGACGGTAGCTATCTGCTGTATCAGCCCACTACCGCCATTACCACCCCCGGAGCTATCGCTACTAACGTGGTAGGAACGGCGACCAGCAGCACCAATGTGTACGGCAACGCCAACTCCGTGACCTTCTTCGTGGACGGCACCTATGGCGAAGCAACCGACCCGCTGACCGTGAAGGTCGTCGTGGGCGTGGCTGATCTGAAGGGCGTTACCCTGACCAGCGGCTACTACACCGGCACCGGCACCCTGGTCTACACCGCCGGTATGGTGAGCAACTACACCGCTCCCTCCGCGGACGAGAACCTCTATTACTACAACGGCAACTACACAGAACAGACTACCGCTGACGGCACTGTGACCACCTATGAGGTGTATCTGGACGGCGTGAAGACCGAGATCGTGTACAACGGCGCTCACGGCAGTGCAACCGCCGGTATCGTGAAGGTGTCCGGCACCGGCGACATCACCAACAGTGGGCTTACCACCGTTTCCGCCGCCGGCAATGTGACCGCCTATTACGAGGGCACCCTGACCGTGGGAACCGACACCATGCAGGTGCCTGACGGCGTGGTCTATGACCTGACCGAGGGCAAGTTCTCCTCCTTCGAGGACGCCGACAACACCGTGTTCGTGGCCGTCACCTTTGAGACGGTGAACAACGTGAAGACCGCCACTCAGGTGTACGTCACCAAGGTGGCCAGCAAGTCCACCGCGCTGAAGGCGGAGTATACCTACACCACCGGTGAGCCTGATGAGGCCAACTATGCCACTATCGCCGTGGCGGGTGCCAACATCACCGTGACCACTCATGGTAGCGTTTCCAACGTTCCTGCCTCCGCCCTGATGAACCTGGTCGGTGAGGACGGCCAGAACCTGTACTACGGTTCGTCCACTAACGTCGCCACCAACAAGACCGAACAGGATATGGCGAGCTACAAGGTAACCAGCAGTGCCCCGGCTGGGAACATCACGCAGGGCGAAAAGCTCGTAGTGTTTGCCCCTGACGGTGTGACTGTTGTGGAGTACAACATCAGCAGCGTAAGTTCTGCTGGCTGATAAAGAGCACGCTTCACTGCTCACATGAAAGAGCCGCCCCCCTCTTGCGAGGGGGGCGGCTCTTTTATCCGAACACGATGCCGCGATAGAGTAAGTCCCCGTTGCAGATCGTTCCGGCGGTTGTTTTGGCGGTGAATGTGACAGTTTTTTCGTTCCAGAAGATATCGAACTGGTTGGACGACGTGGTCGATCCGGCCATGATCCCCTTCTCCTGCCCCTGAAACACCAGCAGCGGACCCGGAGTGTTGCCGATACCCCAGATCAGCACCATCTGCGGCTCGAACGGGAACGTATGGGTGCGGGTGAGCTGCTTGTCGCCGGTGTACTGGAACAGGTGATACCGGGGCCGGCAGGCCAGCTCGGCGTCGATCTTGTTGGCGTTCTCGTTCAGCGGGTCCGGCGAGAACTCGTCGGCGGGGTCGATCAGGTTGAGCGCGTATTTGGTTGTTTGGTGCATGTTTTTATCACCCTCCTAAAAGAGGGTGATAAAGTACAAATGATGTACGAAATGCCCCGTTTTACGCAATTATTTACAGAAAGTTTACATAACAATACAACTTCTTGCACACGGCCCCGGAGGGGCGGGCTCAGCGGAGCTGTTTCTTTTCCGCTTGACAAACGGATGCGGTGTGCTATAATAAACATAAAGAGGGCGCTGTTACAGCGGTCAAGCCCTCAAGATGGCAGCATAGAAAATGCTAGCCGTCCGGGTGCAAGCCGGGCGGCTAGTACGCTTTCTGGACTACACAGCTTATCATCCAGAGGATGACAAGAAGGCGAACTACAAAACGAAGGATTTTCGTTCGCCGATCGTGCTCCATAGGCATCCCCCCTTTCGGGAGGTTACTTGACCGCCATATGTAACAGCGCCCTCGACGTTATTCTACATACATTTGACCCCAAAAGTCAACGTTGCACGAAAAAGCCCACCCTCCCGGGTGGGCTTTTCTCACGTCTGTTTCACGTGAAACGCTTGTTCGATTACCTTACACCAGCTGGATAATCGCCATTTCAGCGGCGTCGCCGCGGCGGGGACCCATCTTGAGGACGCGGGTGTAGCCGCCGTTGCGGTCGGCGTACTTGGGGCCGATCTGGTCGAACAGCTTCTTGGCGACGTCCTCCTTGGTCAGGTAGGACAGGGCCTGCCGGTAGGCGGCCAGGTTGTTCTTCTTGGCCAGGCCGATCATCTTTTCGGCGATGGGGGCGACCTCCTTGGCGCGGGCGTAGGTGGTCTTGATCTGCCCGTTCTCCAGCAGGTAGGTAGTCATGGCGCGCAGCATGGCGCGGCGCTGGTCGCTGGTGCGGCCCAGCTTACGGTTGGTAGCCATAGCGATTAACTCCTTTCGCCCTCGTGGGGCGGATAGATTCGTTCGGTTTTGCGCGGGGGAACGTTACTTACCCCGGAAAGCCTTCCCCGGATTGAATTTTATTCCTCTAAGAGCCTTCCCCTCTGGGGAAGGTGGCATCCGCGCAGCGGATGACGGATGAGGCCGGGGAAGGTGCCCCCGAAGGGGGCGGATGAGGCTCACTTCTCCTCTGTGGCCAGGTAGAGGCCCATCATGGCCAGCTTGTTGATGACCTCCTCCAGGGACTTGCGGCCCAGGTTGCGGACCTTCATCATCTCGTCCTCGGTCTTGGAGATCAGGTCCTCCACGGTGTTGATGTTGGCCCGCTTGAGGCAGTTGAAGGACCGCACGGACAGGTCCAGCTCCTCGATGGTCATCTCCAGCACCTTATCCCGCTGGGTCTCGCTCTTCTCCACGACGGTGGACTTGGAGCCCATGGTCTCGGACAGATCGGTGAACAGGGTAAAATGGTCCACGAGGATCCGCGCGCCCAGGGAGATGGCGTCTCTGGCGGAGATGGTGCCGTTGGTCCAGACCTCCAGGGTGAGCTTGTCGTAGTCGGTGGCGTCGCCCACGCGGGTGTTCTCCACGAAGTAGTTGACCTTCCGCACGGGGGAGTAGACGGAGTCCACGGGGATGAGGCCGATGATGGTCTGGGCGGGCTTGTTCTTATCGGCGGTGACGTAGCCGCGGCCCTGGGAGAGCGTGAGCTCCATATTGAGGGAGCCGTCGGCCCCCAGGGTGGCGATGTGGTGCTGAGGGTTGAGGATCTCCACGTCGCTGTCGGCCTTGATGTCGCCAGCGGTGACCTCGCCCTCGCCCATGGCCTCGATATAGACCGTCTTGGCGCCCTCGCTGTACAGCTTGGCGATGATGCCCTTGATGTTCAGCACGATCTCGGTGACGTCCTCCTTAACTCCGGGGATGGTGGAGAACTCGTGCTGGACGCCGGCGATCTTCACCGCTGTGACGGCGGTGCCGGGCAGGGAGGACAGCAGGATGCGGCGCAGGGAGTTGCCGATGGTGGTGCCATAGCCCCGCTCCAGAGGCTCGACCACGTACTTTCCGTAGGCGTCCTCGCCCACATTTTCGATACATTCGATACGCGGCTTCTGGATTTCTACCATATCGTGTGTTTACCCTCCTTTTGATGGCGGCTGCCGCTATGGAAACGGCAGTATAGTCGTATTCTGACGCATGGGCGCGGCAAGCGCCCGGCGATGCGTTACTTGGAATACAACTCCACGATAAGGTTGACGGCCACTTCAAAGTCGATGTCGTCCCGGGCGGGCATGGCGATGACCTTGCCCTCCAGCGGGGCGTTCTTGGCCTTTTCCAGCCACTTGGGGGCGGGGGCGAAGGCGTCGTCCTCCACCAGCTTCTTGAAGCGGGCGGTGGAGCGGCTCTTGTCGCTGACGGCCACCACGTCGCCGGTCTTCACCAGGTAGGAGGGGATGTTGACCCGCTTGCCGTTGACGGTGTAGTGGCCGTGGTTGACCAGCTGGCGGGCCTCCCGGCGGGTGCCGGCCAGACCCAGGCGGTACACCACGTTGTCCAGGCGGCGCTCCAGCAGGGACATGAGCTCCTCGCCGGTGTTGCCCGACCTGCGGGCGGCCTTCTCATAATAGCCGCGGAACTGCTTCTCCAGCACGCCGTAGACGAACTTGACCTTCTGCTTCTCGGCGAGCTGCAGGGCGTACTCGCTCTTCTTGGCGCGGCGCTGGGGGCCGGGGTTCCGGTTGGACTCCCGCTTGCTGTTGCCGGTGTAACCCAGAACGGCGGGAGAAATGCCCAGAGCGCGGCAGCGCTTCATAATGGGCTGAGAATTCTTAGCCATAGCTGTTGTTTTCCTCCTTCCTGATCACACGCGGCGGCGCTTGGGCGGGCGGCAGCCGTTGTGGGGAACAGGGGTCACGTCCTTGATGAGGGTGACCTCCAGGCCCACGGCCTGCAGCGCGCGGATGGCGGCCTCACGGCCCTGGCCGGGACCCTTCACGTACACCTCGACGCTCTTCAGGCCGCACTGGTCGATGGCGGCGTTGGCGGCGGTCTCGGCGGCGGTCTGGGCGGCGAAGGGAGTGGATTTCCGGGAGCCCCGGAAGCCCATCTCACCGGAGGAAGCCCAGGACAGGGCGTTGCCCTGCATATCAGTCACGGTGACCATGGTGTTGTTGAAGGAGGAGCGGATGTGCACCTGACCCTTCTCCACGTTTTTGCGCTCGCGGCGGCGCTTGACGACTTTCTTAGCAGGCATATCGCATATCCCTCCTTACTTCTTCTTGTTGGCGACGGTGCGCTTGGGACCCTTGCGGGTGCGGGCGTTGGTCTTGGAACGCTGCCCGCGGACGGGGAGGCCCTTGCGATGGCGGATGCCCCGGTAGCAGCCGATCTCAGTGAGACGCTTCACGTCCATGGCCACGTTCCGGCGCAGGTCGCCCTCCACCACGTACTCGTGGCTGATGATCTCGCGCAGCTTGGCCTCCTCGGCGTCGGTGAGGTCCTTGACCCGGGTGTCGGGATTCACGCCAGCTTCCTTCAGGATCTTATTGGCGCTGGTGCGGCCGATCCCATAAATATAGGTGAGTCCGATCTCGACTCGCTTTTCCCTCGGCAGATCAATGCCGGCAATTCTTGCCATACTCTTTGCCCCTCCTTAACCTTGTCTCTGCTTGTGCTTGGGGTTTTCGCAAATGACCATGACTCTGCCCTTGCGCTTGATGATCTTGCACTTCTCGCACATGGGCTTAACAGACGGTCTGACTTTCATTTTGTTTAACCTCCTGTAATAGCGCCTTAAATGGCCCCGGACAGCGGCGTGGGCAAGGCCGCGCCGCGCCGGTCGTTGATACTTACTTGCTCCGCCAGGTGATGCGGCCGCGGGTCAGGTCGTAGGGCGACATCTGCACCGTGACTTTATCGCCGGGGAGAATGCGGATGAAGTTCATCCGCAGCTTACCGGAAATGTGGGCCAGGATGATGTGGCCGTTTCCGATATCCACATTGAAGGTGGTGTTGGGCAGGGCCTCGGTGACCACGCCCTCCAGTTCGATCATATCGTCTTTAGCCAAGGGTGTTTTCCTCCTTGAAGGCGGCCAGCGCCCGTCTCAATTCCCGGTCGGAGACCGGCTCTCCCAATTTCAGTTTCTGAATGGTCGGGTGCGGATACAGGGCCTCCTGTCCGGTCAGCGCCAGCACATGCCCCAGCTTTTTGCGCTTGGGCCGCGCCGCTCTCCGCCGCTTGCCGTCAGCCAGCAGCAGATGGGACGTGCTCTCGTCCACGCCCACCACGCAGAAGATCCCGTCTTTGTCCCGTCCGGCCTCTGCCCGGACGATCCAGCCCGTGTAGTCATACATAGGCGCCGTCCTCGGTGACCGTGAGGATCTCCGGCCCGTCCTCGGTGATGAGGATGGAGTTCTCATAGTGGGCGGCAAGGCTGCCGTCCTCCGTCACCGTGGTCCAACCGTCCTTCAGCACCCGCACGCGCCAGTCGCCGGCGCACACCATGGGTTCCACCGCGATGGTCATTCCCGGCTGGAGCCGGGCGCCGTGGCCGGCGGGACCGTAGTTGGGCACCTCGGGCGCCTCGTGGAGTTTGGCCCCCACCCCGTGGCCCACAAAGTCCCGGACCACGGAGAAGCCGAAGCCTTCCACATACTTCTGTACGGCGTGGGAGATGTCCGACACGCGGTTCCCCGCCCGGGCGTTTTGGATGCCCTCCCAGAAGCCCTGCCGGGTGACCTCGATGAGCTTTTTGGCCTCGTCGGAGATCTCCCCGCAGGGATAGGTGGCGGCGCAGTCCCCGTGGAAGCCGTCGATATAGGCGCCCACGTCCACGCTGACGATGTCGCCCTCTTTCAGGACGATCCGCCGGGACGGGATGCCGTGGATGACCACTTCATTCACGGAGATGCAGGCCGAACCCGGGTAGCCGCTGTAGTTCAGAAACGAGGGGGTCGCCCCCTGGCTTTCGATAAATCTTCTCACCGCGGCGTCGATCTCAAGGGTGGTGACGCCGGGCTTTACCATCTCCCCGGCCAGCCTCCGGGCCTGGGCGGTGATCCGCCCCGCCCGGCGCATAAGCTCCTGCTCCCGGGGAGATTTCAGGGTGATGAGCTCCATAGATCAGAGCCCCAATGCCGAGAGGATCGCCTTGGTGGTGTCCTCGATGGTCTGCTGATTTTCCACAGTCTTCAGCAGGCCCCGCCGGGCGTAGAACCCGCGCAGGGGCTCCGTCTCCACGTGGTAGACCTTCAAGCGGCTGCGCACGGTCTCGGGCTTGTCGTCGGGCCGCTGGATCAGCTCACCGCCGCACACGTCGCACACGCCCGGAGCCTTGGGGGGCGCGGCCACCACATGATAGGTGGCACCGCAGTTGGTGCAGGCCCGGCGGCCGGACATACGCTGCTCAATGACGGCGTCGTCCACCTCGATATCGACCACCGCGTCGAACTGAACGCCCTCCTGGTCCAGGGCCTCGGCCTGGGCGATGGTGCGGGGCACCCCGTCCAGGATGAAACCCTTGGCGCAGTCCGGCTGGGCCAGCCGCTCCGCCACGATGCCGATAATGACCTCGTCGGGCACCAGCTGGCCGGCGTCCATATAGCTCTTGGCCTTCAGACCCACCGGGGTACCGTTTTTCACGGCCGCCCGGAGGATGTTGCCTGTGGAAATGGTGGGGATGGACAGCTTCTCGCTAAGGATGGCCGCCTGGGTCCCCTTACCGGCGCCGGGGGCGCCGAGCAGGATCAGCTTCATACAGCTCACCTCTCAGGCTTACTCAAGGAAGCCCTTGTAGTGCCGCATCATCAGCTGGGCCTCCAGAGCCTTCACGGTCTCCAGCGCGACGCCCACCACGATGATGATGGAGGTGCCGCCGATGGACAGGCTGCTGCCGGCGGAACTCTTCATGGCGCTCATGATGTTGCCCGTGATGGTGGGCAGCAGGGCGACGACCGCCAGATACAGGGCGCCGAACAGAGTGAGGCGGGAGATGACCCGGGCGAGGAAGTCACTTGTGGGCTTGCCAGGCCGGAAGCCGGGCACAAAGCCGCCGTTCTTCTTCAGGTTGTTGGCCACCTCAACGGGGTTGAACTGGATGGTGTTGTAGAAGTAGCTGAACGCGATGATCAGCAGGAAGTAGACAATGCTGTAGGCCAGACCGGTGGTGCGGAAGAAGTGCAGGAAGTTGTACCAGCCGGTGCCCTCCGTCTGGGCCGACGGCACGAAAGAGCCGATGGTGGCCGGAATGGAGGCGATGGCCTGGGCGAAGATGATGGGCAGCACGCCGGCCATGTTCACCTTGATGGGGATGTGGGTGGACTGGCCGCCGTACATCTTCCGGCCCACCACCCGCTTGGCATACTGCACGGGGATACGGCGCTCGGCGTTGTCGATGAACACCACCAGAGCGGTGAGCAGCAGCAGGCCGATGACGATGAGCGGGATGAACCATGGGGCCAGTACACTGGCATTTTTGGGATCGGCGCCCGCCGCCCAGTTCCGCACGCCGGTGATGATGCTGTACACCATGTGGGGGCCGCGGGACACGATGCCCGCGAACAGCACGATGGAGATGCCGTTGCCGATGCCGAACTCGGTGATCTGCTCGCCCAGCCACATGACGAAGGCGGAGCCGGCCACGAAGGCGGCGATGATGACGATGGCGGGCCAGACGCCCTTCACCGTGACCACGCCGTAGTAGTTGATCATGGTGTAGTAGCCGAAGGCCTGGATCAGGGCGATGGCCACGGTGGCGTACCGGGTGATGGCGGCGATCTTTTTCTTGCCCTCCTCGCCCTCGTCCTTGGCCATGCGCTCAAGGGCGGGAATGGCGATGGTCAGCAGCTGCACGATGATGGAGCTGTTGATATAGGGCTGGATGCCCAGGGCGAACACTGTGGCATACATAAAGGCGTCGCCGCTCATGACGTTCAGCAGGCCGAAGATGCTGGCCGACTGCTGGCTCATATACTGGCCCAGGGTCTGGGTGTCGATAAAGGGCACCGGGATGCAGGCGCCCAGCCGGAAGATGAGAAGCGCGAAGATGGTGAAGATCATCTTGCCACGCAGCTCCGGCACGCGCCACGCGTTACGGATCGTCTGAAGCATGTCAGATCACCTCCGCCGTGCCGCCCGCCTTTTCGATCTTCTCTTTGGCGGAGGCGGAGAAGGCGGACGCGCGGACGGTGAGCTTCCTGGTGACATCGCCGTTGCCCAGCACCTTCACGCCATATTCGCACTTGGACAGGATGCCCTTGTCCAGCAGCGCGGCGGCGTCGACGGTGGCGCCGTCCTCGAACTTGTTCAGCGCGGAGACGTTGACGGTCTCCAGCCGCTTGGCGAAAATGTTGTTGAAGCCCCGCTTGGGCAGCCGGCGGGCCAGAGGCATCTGGCCGCCCTCAAACCCAATGCGGACGCCGCCGCCGGAGCGGGCCCACTGGCCCTTGTGTCCGCGGCCGGCGGTCTTGCCGTTGCCGGTGCCGATGCCGCGGCCCTTGCGCTTGGCCACGTGAGTGGAGCCGGCGGCGGGAGACAGATCATGCAGATTCATGTGTGGCACCTCCTTAGGCGTTCTCGGTGACCTGGAGCAGGTAACCGATGTGGGCGATCTTGCCGCGGGTAGCCTCGTTATCGGGCTGCACGGTGGTGTCACCGATCTTGCGCAGACCCAGGGCCGCCGCGGTGGCCTTGTGGTTGGCCAGGCGCCCGTTCAGGCTCTTGACGAGCTTGATGTTGATCGTTTTAGCCATTGTCGCGAGCCTCCTTAAATGATCTCTTCCACGCTCTTGCCCCGGATGCGGGCCACCTCGGCGGGGCTCCGCAGAGCCTTGAGGCCCTCCATGGTGGCGGCCACCACGTTCTGGGGGTTGTTGGTGCGCAGGCACTTGGCGCGGATGTCGGACACGCCCGCGGCCTCCATGACAGCGCGGACGGGGCCGCCGGCGATGATGCCGGTACCCTTGCTGGCGGGCTTGAGAAGGACGCGGCCGGCCCCGAACTCGCCGATGATCTCGTGAGGAATGGTGGTCCCGGACAGGGTGACGGTCACCATGTTTTTCTTGGCGTCCTCGATGCCCTTGCGGATGGCCTCGGCCACTTCGGCGGCCTTGCCCAGGCCGTAGCCCACCTTGCCCTTCTCGTCGCCCACGACGACCAGAGCGGAGAACTTGGCCACACGGCCGCCCTTGACGGTCTTGGAAACCCGGTTCAGGTACACGACCTTCTCCACATATTCCTTGGGTTCTCTTTCAAATCTAGGCATAGCTTGTTTTTCCTCCTCTCTCAGAACTGCAGGCCGCCCTCGCGGGCGCCCTCGGCCAGAGCCTTCACGCGGCCGTGGTACAGATAGCCGCCGCGGTCGAACACGACAGCCTCGATGCCCTTGGCCTTGGCCCGCTCGGCCACCAGCTTGCCGACCTTCCTGGCGGCGTCGGTCTTGGTGCCGTCGTGGGAGAAGCCCTTCTCCAGAGAGGAAGCGGAGGCCAGGGTCTTGCCCGTGGTATCGTCGATGACCTGGGCGTAGATGTTGGTCTCGCTGCGGAACACGTTCAGACGGGGACGCTCGGGGGTGCCGGACACTTTTCCGCGGACCCGCTTATGACGGTGCAGGCGCTGAGCCTTGGTATTGGGACGGTTGATCATAATCGGCACACCTCCTTATCACTTCTTGACGCCGGTCTTGCCCACCTTGCGGCGGATGACCTCGTCGGAATACTTGATGCCCTTGCCCTTGTACGGCTCGGGAGGACGCTTCTCGCGGACGTTGGCGGCGAACTGGCCTACCAGCTGCTTGTCAGCGCCGGAGATCACGATCTGGTTGGGGTTGGGGGTCTCAATGGTGATGCCAGCGGGGGCCTCCATGGTGACCTGATGAGAGTAGCCCAGGTTCATGACCAGCTTGCCGCCCTCCATGGCCACACGGTAGCCGACACCGTTCACGTCCAGGGACTTCTTGAACCCGTCGGTGACGCCCACCACCATGTTGTGGAGCAGGCTGCGGGTCAGGCCGTGGAGAGAGCGGCTCTCCTTCAGGTCGTTGGGACGGGTGACGTGGAGCACACTGCCGTCCTGGGTGATGGTCATGCTGGGCTCCAGCTGCTGGGTAAGAGTGCCCTTGGGGCCCTTCACGGTGACAACATTGTTGTCCTCGATCTTGACGTCCACACCGGCGGGGACGGCAATAGGAGTTCTACCAATTCTCGACATTCCTATACCCTCCTTACCACACGAACGCCAGGACTTCGCCGCCGACATGGGCCTCGCGGGCCTTCTTGTCGGTCATGACGCCCTTGGACGTGGACACGATGGCGATGCCCAGGCCGCGGAGGACGCGGGGCAGCTCCTCGGCGCCGGCGTACACCCGCAGGCCGGGCTTGGACACCCGCCGCAGGCCGGAGATGACCTTCTCCTTGCCGGGCTGCTGATACTTCAGGGTGATGCGGATCACGCCCTGCTTGCCGTCGCTGATGTTCTGGAAGTTCTTGATATAGCCTTCATCCAACAGGATCTGGGCGATGGCCTTCTTCATGTTGGAAGCGGGAACATCCACGGTGTCATGCTTGGCGTTGTTCGCGTTGCGGATGCGGGTCAGCATATCCGCAATGGGATCGGTGATTTGCATGAGATTTTTACCTCCTATTCAGATTACGGAAATTCCATCCGTACAGGCGGAAAGGTATCGGGCGCCAGGTAAGGGCCGCCCGACCTGTTATCCGTCTTGTCCCACGCTGGGGATCCTTATAACAGGCCCATAGGCGGGAGCAAGCTCCCGCCTTCAGGCGTGTTACCATGAAATTTACCAGGACGCCTTCTTGACGCCCGGGATCTGGCCCTTGTAAGCCAGCTCGCGGAAGCAGATACGGCAGATGCCGTAGTTCCGCAGATAGGCGTGGGGCCGGCCGCAGATCTTGCAGCGGTTGTAGCGGCGGCTGGAGAACTTGGGCTCAGCCTGCTGCTTGAGAATCATAGATTTCTTAGCCATAGCTGTCTCCTCCTTCTCAGCCGTTGGTGGTGAAGGGAGCGCCCAGGAGCGTCAGCAGCTCCTTGGCCTCCTCGTCGGTCTTGGCGGTGGTGGTGATGACCACGTCCAGGCCGCGAATCTTGTCGATCTTGTCGTACTCAATCTCCGGGAAGATCAGCTGCTCCTTCAGGCCCAGGGCATAGTTGCCGCGGCCGTCGAAGGCGTTGGGGTTGATGCCGCGGAAGTCGCGGACGCGGGGCAGGGCCACGTTGAACAGACGGTCCATGAACTCCCACATCTTGTTCTGCCGCAGGGTCACCTTGGCGCCGATGGGCATGCCCTCACGGAGCTTGAAGTTGGCCACGGACTTCTTGGCCTTGGTGATGACGGGCTTCTGACCGGTGATGGCGCCCAGGTCGGTGACCACGGCGTCCAGCACCTTGGCGTTGTCCCGGGCCTCGCCGCAGCCGCAGTTGACCACGATCTTGTCGATCCGGGGGATCTCCATCACGGACTTGTAGCCGAACTTCTGCATCAGAGCGGGAGCGACCTCGGACTGATACTTGGCCTTCAGGTTGGGGACCTTCTTCACGGCGGGGGTCTCCTCCACCTCGGCGGCCTTCTTGGACTTCTTGTCAGCCATTGCGAATCACTCCTCCTCTCTCAGATCTCGGCCCCGCAGTGCTTGCACACCCGGGTCTTCTTGCCGTTCTCCACCTTGTGGGCCACCCGGGTGGGCTTGCCGCACTTGGGGCAGACGGTCATCAGCTTGCTGGCGTAGATGGGGGTCTCCTTGGAGATGATGCCACCTTCCTCGCCCTCACGGCGGGGCTTCTGGTGCTTGGCAGCCACGTTGACCTTCTCCACGATGGCCTTGCCGGCCTTGGGGTCAACGGACATGACCTTGCCCTTCTTGCCCTTGTCCTTGCCGGAGAGGACCACGACGGTATCGTTCTTTTTGATGTTCATACTCGTTCGCTCCTCCCTTACAGCACTTCGGGAGCCAGAGACAGGATCTTCATGTAATCCTTGTCACGCAGCTCGCGGGCCACCGGGCCAAAGATACGGGTGCCCCGGGGGTTCTTGTCCTCACGGATGAGGACGGCGGCATTGTCATCGAACCGGACATAGGAGCCGTCAGCCCGGCGCACGCCCCGGCTGGAGCGCACGATCACGGCGCGGACGACCTCGCCCTT
Source organism: uncultured Oscillospiraceae bacterium (assembly GCA_947629955.1). Taxonomy (GTDB): domain Bacteria; phylum Bacillota; class Clostridia; order Oscillospirales; family Oscillospiraceae; genus Enterenecus. Next base: position 6,176 of record CANRFT010000012.1, on the reverse strand, counting down.
CTTCACCTGGCCGCCGGGCTGGGCCTTGCGGACAGAGGCGACCACTACGTCGCCGATGTTGCCGAAGCGGCGCTTGGAGCCGCCCAGCACGCGGATGGTCTTGATCTCCTTGGCGCCGGTGTTGTCAGCAACCTTCAGATAGGTTTCTTCCTGAATCATACTCTGGCACCTCCTTACTTGGCCTTCTCAATGATCTCGACCACGCGCCACCGCTTGTCCTTGGACAGGGGGCGGGTCTCCATCACACGGACGCGGTCACCCACGCCGCACTGGTTGTTCTCGTCGTGGGCCTTCAGCTTGTAGGTCCGCTTCACGATCTTCTTGTACAGAGGATGGGCCACGCGGTCGGCGATGGCGACCACCACGGTCTTGTCCATCTTGTCCGAAACCACCAGGCCGACTCTGGTCTTGCGGGAAGAAGTTCTGTTTTCCATGTCCTACTCCTCCTTATCGGCCCTGCTGCTCACGCAGGATGGTCTTCACGCGGGCGATGTCCTTGCGGACCTCAGCGATGCGGATGGGGTTGTCGAGCTGATTGGTGGCGTGCTGAAGACGGAGGTTGAACAGGTCCTTCTTCAGGTCCACCAGCTTGGTCTCCAGCTCGGCGGCGCTCATTTTACGGATCTCGTTCGCTTTCATCTTCATTCACCACCATTCTCGGCCTCTTCGGTCTCTTTCTTGACGATCTTGCACTTGATGGGCAGCTTGTGGCTGGCCAGGCGCAGGGCCTCCTTCGCGGTCTCGTCGCCCACGCCGGCGATCTCGAACATCACGCGGCCGGGCTTGACCACGGCGATCCAGTACTCAGGGGCGCCTTTACCGGAGCCCATACGGGTACCCAGGGCCTTCTTGGTCACGGGCTTGTCGGGGAAGAGCTTGATCCAGACCTTGCCGCCGCGCTTGGTGTAACGGGTCATGGCCACACGGGCGGCCTCGATCTGGTTGCCGGTGATCCAGGCGGGCTCCAGGGCCTGCAGGCCCCACTCGCCGTAGGACACCTTGTTGCCGCGGGTGGCGGTGCCGGTCATACGGCCGCGGTGCTGCCGGCGGTACTTGACTCTCTTAGGCAGAAGCATTACTGGGCCCCTCCTTCCTTGGGAGCGCTGGGCCGGGGACCGTTGTTCTGGCGGTTATAGCCGCCGCCCTGGCCGCCCTGGCGGTTGAAGCCGCCCTGACCGCCCTGCCGCCGGTCGCCGCCCTGGCGGTTGAACCCGCCTCTGCGGTCGCCGTCGCGGCGGTCCCGGCGGGGACGCTGCTCGCGCTCTTTGTAGTTCTTGGTGTCGATGGTGCGGGGGGTGGTGCGCAGGGTCTGGGTGAGGACCTCGCCCTTGTAGATCCACACCTTCACGCCCAGCCGGCCATAGGTGGTGGCCGCCTCGGTGAAGCCGTACTCGATGTCGGCCCGGAGGGTCTGCAGGGGGATGGTGCCGTCGTGATAGTGCTCGGTGCGGGCGATCTCGGCGCCGTTCAGGCGGCCGGAGACCTGCACCTTGATGCCCAGAGCGCCCATCCGCATGGCGCGGCCCATGGCGTTCTTCATGGCCCGGCGGAAGGCGATGCGCTTCTCCAGCTGCTGGGCGATGTTCTCGGCCACCAGCTGGGCGTCCACGTCGGGGTTGCGGACCTCGACGATGTTCAGCAGCACGGTCTTGCCCATGCGCTTCTCCAGCTCGGCGCGGAGCTTCTCGATCTCCTCGCCGCCCTTGCCGATGATCACGCCGGGGCGGGCGCAGTGCACGTAGATGCGGATACGGGCGTTGTCCCGCTCGATCTCGATCTTGGGCACGCCGGCGGCGTACAGGCGCTTCTTCAGCTCACGGCGCAGGTTGTAATCGGCCACGATCAGGTCTCCGACCTTCTCGTCCCGGGCATACCAGCGGGAATCCCAGTCCTTGATGACGCCCACGCGAAGGCCGTGGGGATTGACTTTCTGTCCCATATTACTTGGCCTCCTTTTCTTTCAGCACCACGGTGATGTGGGAGCTGCGCTTTTTGATGCCATAGGCGCGGCCCTTGGCCCGGGGCATGAACCGCTTCATGATGGGGCCGGGAGTGGCGTAGGTCTCGGCGACGTACAGCTTCTCAGGATCCATCTGGTGGTTGTTCTCCGCGTTGGCGGCGGCGCTCTTGACCAGCTTGGCCAGGGGCTCGGAGGCGGCCTTGGGGATCAGGGACAGGATGGCGTTGGCTTCCTTGACGCTCTTGCCACGGATCTGGTCGCACAGGATGCCCACCTTGCGGGGGGAGATCCGGATATATTTCAGTGTGGCTTTCGCTTCCATGTTCTCCCCTCCTTACTTCGCGGCGGTCTTGCTGCCCGAGTGGCCCCGGAAGGTCCGGGTGGGGGCAAACTCGCCCAGCTTGTGGCCGACCATGTCCTCGGTCACATAGACGGGAACATGCTTGCGGCCGTCGTGGACGGCGATGGTGTGTCCGACGAAGGAGGGGAAGATGGTGGAGGCGCGGCTCCAGGTCTTCAGAACCTTCTTCTCGTTCTTCTTGTTCATCTCGTCGACCCGCTTCAGCAGCTCGGGAGCGCAAAACGGGCCTTTCTTAACACTTCTGCTCATTTCAAACTCCCTCCTTACTTACCGTTGCGGCGCCGGACAATGAACTTGTCGGTGCGGTTCTTCTTCTTGCGGGTCTTGTAACCCAGAGCGGGCTTGCCCCAGGGGGTCACAGGGCCGGGACGGCCGACGGGGCTCTTGCCCTCGCCGCCGCCGTGGGGGTGGTCGTTGGGGTTCATGACGGAACCGCGGACGGTGGGCCGCCAGCCCATGTGGCGCTTGCGGCCGGCCTTGCCGATGTGGATGTTGGCCCAGTCGGTGTTGCCCACCTGGCCGATGGTGGCCAGGCAGTTCTCACGGACCAGACGAACCTCGCCGGAGGGCAGGCGCACCTGGGCCATGCCGTTTTCCTTGGCCATCAGCTGGGCGGCGGTGCCGGCAGAGCGCACCAGCTGGGCGCCCTTGCCGGGATACAGCTCCACGCAGTGGATCATCTCGCCCACGGGGATCTCCGCGATGGGCAGCGCGTTGCCGGGCAGGATGTCGGCGCCGCTGCCGGTGGTGACGGTGCTGCCGGCCTTCAGGCCCACGGGGGCCAGAATGTAGCGGCGCTCGCCGTCCTCATACTCGATCAGGGCGATGTTGGCGGAGCGGTTGGGGTCGTACTGCAGGTTGATGACGGTGGCGTGGCCCGCCTTGTCCCGCTTGAAGTCGATCACGCGGTACTTGCGGCGGTTGGCGCCGCCCTTGTGGCGGACGGTGATGCGGCCATAGCTGTTGCGGCCGGCGTTCTTCTTCAGAACCTCCAGCAGGGAGCGCTCCGGCTTGGCCTTCTTGTCGATGCCCTCGAAGGCGGACACAGTCATGTGGCGGCGGGAGGGCGTCGTGGGCTTATAAGTCTTGATAGCCATTCTTCATTCTCCTCCTTACACCATGCCCTCGAAGAACTCGATGGACTTGGAATCGGCGGTCAGGGTGACCATGGCCTTCTTCCAACTGGGCCGGCGGCCCTCGGGATAGCGGCCCTGGCGCTTGACCTTGCCCTGCATGTTCAGGGTGTTGACCTTGGCCACCTTCACGCCGAAGATCTCCTCAACAGCCTTGGCGATCTCGATCTTGTTGGCGTCCTTGGCCACCTCGAAGGTGTACTTCTTGTCGGCGGCCGCTTCCATGGACTGCTCGGTGACGATGGGGCGCTTGATGATGTCGTAAGCGGTCTTCATTACGCGAACACCTCCTCGATGACAGCCAGCGCGCCCTGGTCGATGATGACCTGGTTGGCGTTGACGATATCGTACACGTTGATCAGGTTGGCGGGGCTGGTCACCACGCCGGGGATGTTCCGGGCGGACTTGACCACGTTGGGGCAGCCGGTGACCACCAGGGCCTTCTTGGACTCAACGGCGCCCAGGAAGCCGGCGAAGGTCTTGGTCTTGATGCCGTCCATCTCCAGCTTATCCACCACCAGCACATCGCCGGAGGCGGCCTTGGCGGACAGAGCGGACTTCAGGGCCAGACGCCTGACCTTCTTGTTCAGGCTGTAGCTGTAGTCCCGGGGCTTGGGGGCGAACACGATGCCGCCGTGGGTCCACTGGGGGGCGCGGGTGCTGCCCTGACGGGCGTGGCCGGTGCCCTTCTGACGCCAGGGCTTTCTGCCGCCGCCGGACACTTCCGCGCGGGTGAGGGCGCTCTGGGTGCCCTGCCGGCAGTTGGCCAGGTGGTTCTTCACCACGTCGTGCATGACGGAAACGTTGGGCTCGATGCCGAAGACGGCCTCGGAGAGCTCGACCTCGCCGATCTGCTTACCGGTCATGTTGTAAAGGTTCGCTTTAGGCATTTGTCACACTCTCCTTTCCTTAGCGGTTACGCGCAGAGGCCTTCTGCGGGTTGACGCGGGCGGAAGCCTTCTGCGGGTTGACGCTGATACCGGCGGCGCCCTTCTTCTCGAAGACCTTCTTCACGCTGGTGTGGAGGGCGACGATGCCGCCCTTTGGGCCGGGGACCGCGCCGCGCACGGCGATGACGCCCAGCTCCTCATCGACCTGGACCACGTCCAGGTTCATCACGGTGACCTGCTCGTTGCCCATCTGGCCGGCGCCGTTCTTCCCCTTGAAGATGCGGGAAGGATCGGTGCTGGAGCCCATGGAGCCGGAATGACGGTGGACGGGGCCGCCGCCGTGGGTCATCTTCTGGATGTGGGTGTTGCAGCGCTTGACAGCGCCCTGGAACCCTTTACCTTTGCTGATGCCGGTGATGTCCACGTGATCGCCGGGGGCGAACACGGTGGCGTTGATCTCATCGCCCACGTTCAGGCTGTCGGCATTGTCCAGCTTGAACTCTTTCAGAACCTTGAGGGCCTTGCCGGCCTTCTTGCTGTGGCCCAGCTCGGGCTTGGTGAGCTTGCGCTCGGGGACTTCTTCAAATCCCAGCTGGACGGCGGAGTAGCCGTCCTTTTCCTCGGTCTTCTTCTGCACCACGGTGCAGGGGCCCGCCTGGATGACGGTGACCGGGATGACCTTGCCGGCGTCATCGAAGATCTGGGTCATGCCCACCTTCTTGCCGATAATGGCCTTCTCCATAGTGGTTTTCCTCCTTATGAAAGGTTATTGGTTGAGAGAGTTGGCCTCCGCGACCATTGGGCTGGCGCTTCCTCCATTGCTCTGTCAACATGACCCGCCCATCTCAGAACGCGATGGGCCGCGGTACAAACGGTTTTGCGTGAGATCAGAGTTTGATCTCGATTTCCACACCGGCGGGGAGTTCGAGAGACATGAGGGCCTCCACCGTCTTGGGGGAGGGCTTGATCACGTCGATGAGCCGCTTGTGGGTGCGGCGCTCGAACTGCTCGCGGGAGTCCTTGTTCACGTGGGGAGAGCGCAGGATGGTGACGATCTCCTTCTTGGTGGGCAGGGGGATGGGGCCGGAGACGGTGGCGCCGCTGCGCTTGGCGGTGTCCACGATCTTCTCGGCGGCCTGGTCGATGACCTGGTGGTCGTAGGCCTTCAGCCGGATGCGGATCATTTCTTTTGCTGCCATGTGGTTTTCCTCCTTAAACATACGAAGTGATAAACTTGCGTCCCTTCGTACGGTGAGGGAAGTTCCCGCACACGTTTCCGTGCGTATCACTCCCCGGCATGAATAAAACCGGCGCATAGCTGGCCGGTTCTACCCATCCGCGGCGATATACGCCGTGGCGTGAGTCCCTCAGCCGCCCGATTCACGGACATACTCCGCAGAAGTTACCTCGTTCCCGAGCAATCTCCTGCATCATCGCAGTGCGTCTTTCACAGACGCTCGATTATTCTACAACATCGTTGCACGTAAGTCAAGGATTTTTTCGAAGATTTTTCCGTCTTTTTTCACGATTCCAGCCCTTGTGCCGCAAGGGTTTTCAAGGCACAAAATACAGGGGCCGTCCGCACCGGACGGCCCCCGCCTCATTACATATAAGGATACAACTCAGTAGGCCACGCCCCAGTAGATCATCTTCTTCGCGGGTCTGCCGCAGCAGACGCACACGTCGCTGACCTGCTCCTGGTCGAAGGGGATGCACCGGGAGGACACGCCGGCCCGTTCCTTCATAGCCTCCTCGCAGGCCACGTCGCCGCACCACATGGTCTTGGCGAAGCCGCCCTCGGTCTCCATGAAGGTCTTGACCTCCTCCACGGT
>CANRFT010000011.1 GCA_947629955.1 uncultured Oscillospiraceae bacterium | reverse complement strand
GAGGTGCCGAATTTGGAGAGGATGCCGTCAAAGATCATGGACCAGATGTGGCCCAGCACGATGCCGCCGATCAGGTTGGGCATGAAGAACACTGTGCGGAACAGGTTGCTGCCCTTGATGCCCTGAGTCAGGGCATAGGCGGCGGCAAAGGCCAGCACGTTGATCAGCACCAGGCTGACGACGGCGAACAGGGCCGAGTACCAGAAGGAGTGGACGAAACTGGGATCGGAAAAAGCCTTCAAATAGTTGTCGATGCCGATGAATTGCGCGTCGGACACCAGACGGAATTTGCAGAAGGAGAGATAGATGCCCTGCAGGAAGGGCCAGACGAACCCGATGGCAAAGGCGGCCACCACCGGTCCGAGGAACAGCCACCACCACCGCTTGATGGGGTTGGGCAGAGAATTCTTTTTTCTCAAGAAGATCAACTCCCACTCTGAAAATCGAACGGGGCGGGCGAAGCCGCCCGCCCCGTGCCGTTTATGCGTTTCGTTCGATCCGAAGGGGATCAGATCAGCCGTTGACCGCCTGATACTGGGTGGCCCAGCCCTGGATGGCGGCGGTGACCACCGTCTCCCAGTTGGCGTCGGAGGGATCGGCGTTGTACTGGTTCAGCGCGGACACCAGAACGGCGCGGTACTCGTTGACGTTGGGCTGATAGTTGGTGGCCCAGTCCATCACGTAGCAGCCGTTGGCGGCGTACTCGTTGGCGTCGGCCAGGAAGCCGTTGGTGGAGGTGACGGCGCTCTTATAGGGCATGACGCCGAAGGCGCCCACACCGTTGGTCAGCATCTCGGAAGCCTCGGGATCAGTGACCATCCAGACCATAAAGTCCATGGTGGCCTGCTGGTTCTCAGCGGAGGCTTTGGAGTTGATGGCCCAGCAGTTCTCGGTGCCGCAGTTCAGACCGGCCTTCTCCTCACCGGCCACGCCGCAGTAGTAGGGGATCATGGTGGCATCGGGCACGGTCTCGGACACGGCGCCCCATTCCCAGGAGCCCTGGACGAAGAACACGGCCTTGCTGTCCTTGAACTCGGCCTCGGCGTCGTGGCCGCCGGTGGCCAGGTCGCTGCGGGCGACGGTGGAGTTGTTCACGCACAGGTCATACAGGTTGCGGTAGTTGTCCATGTAGTCGCCGGTGAGGGTGGCGGGGGACTCGGTCCACTTGGTGTTGGCGGCCTGCTCCTCGTAGTAGTACTCCAGGTTGATCATGTGGCCGGTGTAGCGCCAGGAGGAGCTGTCATCCATGTCGTTGGAGGTGAAGGCGTCGAAGCCCAGCTCGGCGGCCCGGGCGTGGATGTCCTCGGCGGCGGCCTTCAGGGTCTCAAAGTTCTTGATGTCCTCGACCTTGTAGCCGGCCTGACCCAGCAGGGTGGGGTTGACGATGATGCCATAGGCCTCATAGCAGTAGCCGATGGAGACCAGCTTGCCGGAGTCGTCATAGAGGTTGTAGGCGTCAGTGTTCAACTCGTTGGCGATGGCGGTGCCGGTCAGGTCCAGCGCATAGTCCTTCCAGGTGTTCACCGCGGGCGCGTTGCCGATGACGAACAGGGTGGGGGGATTGGGCTTGTCCATCTCGGCCCGGAGGGTCTCCTCATAGGTGCCGGAAGCGGCGGTGGTCACCTGCACGGGCACGCCGGTCTCATTGGTGTACATCTCGGCGATCTGATGCAGGATATCGTCGGCCTCAGGCTTGAAGTTCAGCCAGTAGACGGAACCCTTGGCGGTCTCGCCGCCGGAGGGGGCCTCAGTCTGCTCGTCGCCGCCGGAGGGGGCCTCGGTGGCCGGGGGATTGGTCTCAGCGGCGTCGCCTCCGCCGCCGCAGGCGCACAGGGCGAACACCATGACCAGGGAGAGCACAAGAGCCAATCATTTCTTCATTCTGTAGTTCCTCCTTTTATTATGTGTGCCGGGATTCCGGCGCAAACGGGTGGAAACGTTTCCAACCATTCTAAACTCATTATAGCGCCCTTGGAGTTATATGGCAAGCACTTCTTCAAAAAAACTTCAATTTTGTTGGATTATTAAATTTTATAACAGAAAATATGTATAAAATGCACAAATATAAAGCGAGAGTCCGCCTTGAAAACGTTTTCTGGCGGACTCTCACTTTAAAGGGGAGATATGGAAGAGCGGGCATTGGTCTTCTGTTTTGCCCCAAGCGCGGCGGCCGGCGTGGGGCCATATATGCGCCGGGGCGCGTCAGCCGATGAACTCGTGGAGCAGGGACCCGGGGGGGACTTGTCCGGGGTCAATGGGCGCGAACCGGTCGAAGGCGGCCATCATGTCCAGCAGCTCATGGCGGCGGGCGTTCTCCTCCGGCACGGCGGTGATGAGGGGCTTGGCGTAGGAGGCCATCACCGACACCTCATAGGCCAGGGAGGAGTCCAGCTTGATGTTGGCGGTGTCCTTGTAGGGGGAGATGTACAGCTTTTCTCCCCGGCGGACATTGCCCCACATCTCCAGGGTCCCAGCCACATCGGTGCCCCGGTAGTTGTAGTCCCGGACGGCCCGGCGGGTCAGCCGTAGCCAGGTGGCCTTGAAAACGGTCTTCTCCCCGTCCCGGATATCGCTCCGGGCAGAGATGTAGAGCCGCGCGGCCTCCGGGTGGCGGCTGGTCAGGTCAGTGTTCAGAGCGTGGATGCCCTCGAAGATGGCCACCTCGTCGGGACCCACTTTCAGGGGAGTGCCCTTGCTGTCGTTGCGCATCTGGCGGGCAAACTCGAAATGGGGCACCAGGACCCACTCGCCCCTGGCCAGCTTCTCGAAGTGCTCGTCCAGCAGGTCCAGGTCCATCATTTTGGGGGATTCGTAGTCGATGGAGCCGTCCGGGGTGCGGGGCGCGGTACGGGGGTTCTGATGGACGAAGTAGTCGTCCATGGACACGGCGTAACTGCCGATGCCCCGGCGCTCCAGCTCCTCCCGGAGCTTGGAGGCGGTGGTGGTCTTGCCGGAGCCGGAGGGGCCGGACAGCAGCACCACTGGGCTCTCCTTCCGGTTCTCGCAGATCATATCGGCGCACCGGGCGATGGCGTCCTGATAGCGGGCGTCGCACTCCTCCATGAAGCCCCTGGCATCCCGGCGGACGGCCTCGTTGATCTCGGTCAGTTGATAGGCCATAAAATAACTCCTTTACGCGCGCTTGAATTGCTTCTCCAGTTGCTTTTTGGTCAGCTCGATGGCCACCGGCCGGCCGTGGGGGCAGTATTTGACCTCACCGCTCATCACCATCCGGGCCACCTCCTCCAGCTCCTCCTGCCCGGAGCGCCAGCCCCCCTTGATGGCCGCCTTGCAGGCCATAGTGTGGAGCAGTTCGTCCCGGACGCCGGCGGGGTCGGCGGTCCCCGTCACCCGCAGCCGCCGGGCCAGCTCCAGCAGGGCGGACTCGATGTCCCCGGCGTCCAGATAGTCGGGGGCGGAGCGCACCGCCAGGGCGTTGGAGCCGAACTCCTCCAGTTCGAACCCAAACCGGGTGAGCAGGGCGGTCTGCTCCAGCAGCAGGGCCCGCTCCTCCGGGGCGGGGGTGAAGGTCAGGGGGGTCAGCAGCTCCTGGACCATGGGCTTGTAGTCCGCCGCCTTGAGCCGGTCGAAGTTGGCCCGCTCGTGGGCGGCGTGCTTGTCGATGAGCAATACCTTCTCCCCCTGCTCCACCAGCACATAGGTGCGGAACAGCTCTCCCCGGACGACCCAGGGCTCCTCCTCGGGGGCGGGCCCGGGCTCAGGAACGGGGGCGGGCTCTCCCTTCGCCCCCTCATCCGCCTCCCTGCGGGAGGCACCTTCCCCCCTGAGGGGGGAAGGCTTGGGCGCGGGCTCGTCTACGGGCAGGGGCTTCACCCGGCGGAAGGGGGTGGGGCTCACGGCCGTGGGCCGCTGGGGGGTCGGGCCGGCGGCCGCCTTGAACTCCTCCACCGTCATGTGGGCCCCCACCGGGGCCTTGGGGGCGGTGTAGTCGTTAAGAGGCAGGGCGGATCGGGACGGGCCATTCTGGGCGGCCGGGCGGATGATATCCGCCCCTACAGCCGGTCTGCGGGCGGCGGGGCCGTGGCCCATGGGCAGTCTGGTCTGGTTGGGGGTGACGGTGTCCTCCCCCTTGGGGGCGGCGGAGAGGGACGCCTGGGGCCGGGTGTGGTCCCGGTCCAGGGCGGAGAGCGCCGCGTAGTACACGGCGGTGTATACCGACTGCTCCTTCTGGAATTTCACCTCCGTCTTGGTGGGGTGGACGTTCACGTCTACCTCCGAGGGCCGGAGGGTCAGGTGGATCACGCAGGCGGGGAACTTGCCCACCATCTTTTGATTTTTATATGCCTCTTCCATCGCGGCGGTCATCACCCGGCTTTTTACATACCGGCCGTTGACGAAGAAGTGCTGATATCCCCGGCTCCCCCGGCAGCAGGCGGGCAGGGAGATGAAGCCGGACACGCCCATCCCCTCGCCGGAGCCGGTCACCGGCAGGAGCCCCAGGGCGATGTCCCGGCCCAGCACGGCGTAGACAGCGCTCTTCATCTGGCCGTCCCCGGGGGTGAGCAGCTCCTGCTTCCCGTCCCGGAGGAATTTCACCGACAGCTCCGGGTGGGACAGGGCCACCCGCTGGACCACCGCGAACACGGCGGCCCCCTCGGCCACGTCCTTCTTCATGAATTTCAGCCGGGCGGGGGTATTGTAAAACAGGTCCCGGACGGAGAGGGTGGTGCCCTTGGGGCAGCCCGCCTCCTCCTGGGAGGTGACCACCCCGGCCTCCAGGGTGAGGACGGTGCCCAGGGCCTCGCCCTCGGTGCGGGTGCGCAGCTCCACCAGGGACACCGCCGAGATGGCGGCCAGGGCCTCCCCCCGGAACCCCAGGGTGCCGATGGCCTCCAAATCGTATTCGGTGGCGATCTTTGACGTGGCGTGGCGGAGGAAGGCGGTGGCGGCCTGGTCCGCCGGGATGCCGCAGCCGTCGTCGCTCACCCGAATGAGGGTCATGCCTCCGTGGACGATCTCCACCGTGACGGCGGAGGCCCCGGCGTCGATGGCGTTCTCCATCAGCTCCTTCACCACGGAGGCGGGACGTTCCACCACCTCGCCGGCGGCGATCAGGTCGGCCACATGGGGGTCAAGTTGTCTGATGACGGGCATAGTCACACCTCCAGCAAAATGGTCACAGGGCCGTCGTTTTGGGAGAACACCTGCATATCTGCGCCGAACTCCCCGTGCTCCACGGTGAAGCCCCGGGCGCGGCACGCCTCCATGAACCGCTCATACAGGGGGATGGCCACATCCGGCTTGGCGGCATGGGAGAATCCCGGCCGCCGGGAGGAGGTGTCGGCATAGAGGGTGAACTGGCTCACCGCCAGGATGGAGCCCCCCACCGCCGCCAGATTCAGATTCATCTTTTCGTTCTTGTCCTCGAAGATGCGGAGGCCGCAGACCTTGTCGGCCATCTTGTCGGCCTGGGCCTCGGTGTCATCGGGGCCCACGCCCAGCAGCACCAGCAGGCCCCGGCCGATCTGGCCGTTGATTTTATCGTCGATCTCCACACGGGCGTTTTTCACCCGCGTCACCACCGCGCGCATACGGTTCCCTCCTCAGTTGGGGGCCGGGAGCAGCTTCACGCACTCCTCCAGCCCGACACGGTCCTCCTCGGTGAAGTGTCCGGGGAGGACGCTGTCCATATCCAGCACCCCCCAGATGGTCCCGTCCGCACGCCGCAGGGGAACGACGATCTCCGAATGGGTGTTGCAGTCGCAAGCAATATGCCCCGCGAAGCAGGACACCTCCTCCACCACCTGGGCCTTGTCCTCCTTCCAGGCGGTGCCGCAGACCCCTTTGCCAAAGCCGATGCGGCTCACCGCCGGCCTGCCCTGGAAGGGCCCCACCGCCAGCTCGTCCCCGTCCACCAGGTAGAAGCCCGCCCAGTTGGCGTTTGGAAATGCCTGGACGATGACGGCGGAAAAGTTGGCCAGGGCGGCGGTGAGGTTGGGGGCGTCCGCCATATACAGGGCCAGCTGCTCCTTCAACATCTGATAAAACGCCGGCTTTTCGGCGGGATATTGGGCTTCGATGTAGCTCATGGGCGATCCCCTTTCAGATCCAGGCGGTAGATGCGCTGACGGCCCATGCCTTCCTGCCAGGCGAAATAGTCCCTGGGCGGGGTCACGATCTCCACCAGCTCCGCCCCCAGCTTTTCGATGGTCTTATAGGACGGCGCGTTGTCCTCCCGGCAGGTCAGGTGCAGATAGTCCATCCCGTGGGACCGGGCCACGGGGAGGACCAGCCGGCAGGCCCGGAGGGCAAAGCCCCGGCCCCGCCAGGGCTCACCGATCTCGTAGCCGATGTGCCCGTTGTAATAGGAGTGATAGTTGTGGCCGATGCGGATACTGATCTTGCCCACCTCCGCCGCATCTGCCGGGGAGAGGATGTCATAGTAATAGAAGGGGAGCATGACCCTGTCGCCGGGGAACTTCTCGATGAGCACCAGGCGCAGGCCCTCTCCCGACAGGGTATTGAACTGGTCGCTGAATTGGAACATCGCCGTGTCCTTTCCGGGCGTTTTCACTTGCCCACGCAGAACCGTTGGAAGATCAGGTCGGTGACATCCTCCCGGACGGTGCGGCCGGTGAGTTCGCCTAAGGCGGACATGGCCTCCTCCACGTCGGCCACCACCGCGTCGGGGGGCATCCCGGCGGACAGGGCCTCCGCCCCACGCCCGATGGCCGCCCGGGCCCGGGAGGCGGCCTCCATCTGCCGGGCGTTGGTGAGGACGGCGGCGGAATCGTCCGCCCCCGCCGGGAACAGGACGGCCACGGCCTGTTCCAGCTGGTCCAGCCCCTGGCCGGTGGCGGCGGACACCTCCACCGCGGGGGGCAGCTTCGACGGATCAAGAAACGGGACCGATGCGGAGGGCAGGTCGCATTTCGACCACACCAGGATCGTGGGCGCCAGGGCTGTGGCCCGCTCCAGAAGGGCCGCGTCTTCCTCCGTCACCGGGCGGGAGGAGTCCCACAGTACGAAAATCAGCTCCGCGCCCTCCATGGCGGCCCGGCTGCGCTCCACCCCCAGCCGCTCCACCTGGTCGTCGGTGTCCCGCAATCCGGCGGTGTCGATGAGCCGGAGGGTCATCCCGGCCATGTTCACCCGCTCCTCCACCGTGTCCCGGGTGGTGCCGGGGATGGGGGTGACGATGGCCCGCTCCCGGCCCAGCAGGGCATTGAACAGGGTGGACTTCCCCGCGTTGGGCCGGCCCACGATGGCGCAGGGCACCCCCTCGTTGACGGCCCTCCCCCGGCGGTAGGTGGCGGCCAGATCGTCCAGCTGGCGGGCGGCCCCGTCCAGGGCCTCTCTCAGTTCGGCGGCCCGGAAGGGGTCGATGTCCTCGTCGGGCCAGTCCAGCACCGCGTGGAAGTGGGCGCAGACTTCGGCTAAATCGTTGTAAATCGCTTCGATGGCGGTCGCCAAGGCGCCTCCCAGCTGACTGGCCGCCTGCCGGACGGCGGCGGGGGTCTCGGCGTGGATGAGATCGGCCACCGCCTCGGCCCTTGTCAGGTCCAGCTTGCCGTTCAAAAAGGCCCGGCGGGTGAACTCCCCGGCTTTGGCCTGCCGGGCCCCGGCGGCAAACAGGGCCTCCAGCCCCAGGGCCAGCGCGGCGGGGGAGCCGTGGCACTGGAGCTCGGCGGTGTCCTCCCCGGTGTAGCTGTGGGGGGCCCGGGAGACGGTGGCAAGGCACCGGTCGATGACCGCGCCGTCCGCGCCCCGCAGCTCGCCGTAGACCAGGGCCCGGTCGGGCCGGGCGGACATGGGTCCGCCCCGAGTGGGAGTGAACACCCGGTCCAGCGCGGCGATGGCCCCCGGCCCGGACAGGCGCAGGATGCCGATGGCGGTGGGGACGGGGGCCGTGGCGATGGCGGCGATGGTGTCGTTCAAAGGGATCACCTCAGACGGGGAAATAGCGATGATCTGCCTGTGTCCCGGCGGGGGATCACAGACGTGCCACGCCGGATCTCCGGGCGGCTTCCGCCACGGCGGCGGCTACGGCGGGCCCGACCCGCTTGTCAAACGCCTTGGGGATGATGTAGTCCGCAGACAGCTCCTCATCGGAAATGAGGCCGGCCAGCGCGTGGGCGGCAGCCATTTTCATCTCCTCGTTGATATCGCTGGCGCGCACGTCGAAGGTGCCCCGAAAGATACCGGGGAAGGCCAGGACGTTGTTGATCTGATTGGGAAAGTCGCTGCGACCGGTGGCGATGACCGCCGCGCCGCCCGCTTTGGCGTCATCGGGGAAGATCTCGGGGGTGGGATTGGCACAGGCGAAGATGATGGCGTCCCGATTCATGGTCCTGACCATCTCGGTGCTCACCGTGCCGGGGCCGGACACGCCGATGAACACGTCCGCCCCCACCAACATATCGGCGATGGTGCCCTGTTTCTTCTCCAGATTGGTGACCTGGGCCATTTCCTCTTTGATCCAGTTCAGGCCCTCCCGGCCCGCGTAAATGGCGCCTTTGCGGTCGCACATGGTGACATGCTTCACGCCGGCGGCCATGAGCAGCTTGACGATGGAGATCGCCGCCGCGCCGGCGCCGGAGGTGACCACCCTGATCTCGTCGATCTTCTTGCCCACGACCTTCAGCGCGTTATACAGCCCCGCCAACGTGATAACAGCGGTGCCGTGCTGGTCGTCGTGGAAGATGGGGATATCGCACCTTTCCTTCAGCTTTCGCTCGATCTCGAAGCAGCGGGGGGCGGAGATGTCCTCCAGATTGATGCCGCCGAAGGAGCCGGAGATCAGGTAGACGGTGTTGACGAACTCGTCCACATCCTTGGCCTTGACGCACAGGGGGAAGGCGTCCACATCACCGAAAGATTTGAACAGCACGCATTTGCCCTCCATGACGGGCATACCGGCCTCGGGACCGATGTCCCCCAGGCCGAGCACGGCGGTGCCGTCGGTAATGACGGCGCAGAGGTTCCACCGCCGGGTCAGGTCATAGCTTTTGTTGACGTCCTTCTGGATCTCCAGGCAGGGCTGAGCCACGCCGGGGGTGTAGGCCAGAGACAGGTCGTCCTTTGTGGATACGGGCACGGTGGCCGCCACCTCGATCTTGCCCTTCCACTCCCCGTGCAGCCGCAGGGACTCTTTTGCGTAATCCATAAACTGTTCTCCTTCTTCTCTCAAGAATACTGTAAATGGACGCATCCTATCGAACGCGCCAGTACGTACGACTTTTGGCCTGGGGACCGCATCTCCGCCCAGTCATGATCGCCGTTCCCGCTCAGCTCCCTCAAACGCCTCGCGGAAAGTCTTTCCGAAGTATTCGACCGCCTCGATAAACTCCCCTGAATACCGCCGGACTGTCTCCCGCAGGGCGGTGTCCTCCGCGCGGCGGATGATCTCCGTGAACTCGCCGACATATTCTTTTCCCCGGTCGGTCAGCGTGATCTGCATTTCCCGGCGCTTGCCCGGAACGGGGGTTTGGACGAGATACCCCAGCCGCTCCCAGCGCTTGATGATGGTGTTGACCGTGGTCTTAGGCACCAGCCAGTCGCGGCTGAGCTCAGCCTGGGAATGAGGGGCCCCGTCATCCAGCGCGTACATCACATTCAATTCAGCCCGCGAGATGCGCCGCTTCTTTTCACTGAGACAGTACGACTCGTCGATATTGTACAGGGCCAGGGTCAGCCGTCTCGCCGCTTGTTTCATGGCAGCCTCCTTGATGTACGAACTCGGACTTTATTGTAGTACGGGCGCAGGTGTTTGTCAAGCGGGGAATACCGCGGACCCGCCGCAAGCCAGGGCAAAGAAATGACTGTCCGGAGCAGAGAATGATTGCGCATCCGGCAAAACGGGGGTATAATGACTGCGTTCAATGACCCGTTGGGGGATCGGCTGCCGCGGCGTGCTGCACGCCTGTGGTATGATCCTCAGATCAGCGAAAGCGGTGACGTCTATGACCGAAGTGGTGGCCGCCCTCATTTGGGACGGCGGGAAATTCATGATCTGCCAGCGCCCCGCCCATAAGGCCCGGGGCCTGCTGTGGGAATTTGTGGGCGGCAAGGTGGAGCCGGGGGAGACGAAGGAGCAGGCCCTCGTCCGGGAGTGCCGGGAGGAGCTGGCGGTGACGGTGGCCCCGGCGGACGTGTTCATGGATGTGGTCCACGAGTACCCCGACCTGACGGTCCACCTGACCCTGTTCAACGCCTCCATCGCGGAGGGCGTCCCGCAAAAGCTGGAGCACAACGACATCCGCTGGATCACGGTGGACGAGATCCCCCGCTATGAATTCTGCCCTGCTGACCGGGCCATCCTGCGCCGGCTCATGGGAGGCGGGAGCGAAGAGTGACTGCCATGGAAACTGGCGGAGCTGACCCGTACCGGCGGTCCCTGCTCAAAGTGTAGCACAGGCGGGGTTTGCTGTCCAGCGGGGCGGATAAAAATCCCGCGGCGCCATACATTGTGCGGCTCCCGCCCTTGACTTTCCCCTTCTGATATGTTATACTGGTCTTACCAGTTGCGAAGGGAGTATTTCCATGGAATTTGAACAGACCCAAACCTCCGGCATCTTCCGCCCGGTGGAGACGAAGAGAGCCAGCGAGGCCATTTTTGAACAGATCCGGGACCTGATCGTCCGGGGAGAGTTGAAGCCCGGCGACCGGCTGCCCAGTGAGCGCAATATGATCGAGATGTTCCGGCGCAGCCGCCCCACCATCCGGGAGGCCCTGCGGATGCTGGAGCGTGCGGGCTATATCCGCACCATTGCCGGCAGCAACGGCGCGGTGGTCATGCCGCCCAACGACAAGAACCTGGAGAACTCCCTCACCGACGCGCTGTCCATTGGCCACATCCCTCTGCCCGAGCTGGCGGAGTACCGCACCTCCAGCGAGGCGGTCACCGCTGCCTGGGCCGCCCAGCGCAGGACGGAGGAGGACATCCGCGCCATGGAGGCCATGCTGGCCCGGATGGCCGACTGCCTGGACGACTACGAGCAGTCGGTGAACATGGACCCCGATTTCCACGGCCTCATCGCCAAGGCGGCCAAGAACTCGGTGAGCGTCATCTTCAACCGCACCTTCAGCCGGCTGAACCGCACCTTCATGATCCGGCAGATGGCGTCCATGCCGGCGGACGCACGGCTGGAAATGAACCGGCGGGTCCACCAGATGCACGTGACCATCTTTAACGCCATCAGGGCCGGTGACGCCGAGAGCGCCAGCGCCGCCATGCGCATCCACCTTACCGCATTCGGGGAGGATCTGAGCGGGGGAACGCTGTAACAGATCAATTCTATGTGAAAGGGCGGGGGACCGAATCGGTCCCCCGCCCTTTGCGGTTGAAAAAGAGAAAGAGGTAAAGCGTTATCAGGCGACCAGGGTGAAGCTGGCCAGGGTGAACATGCCGGCGAAGATGGCGCAGGGGATAACGCCTACCCAGATGTTGCCGTACTTCCGGTACAGATAGGTCACCACGCCGGTGGTACCGCCCATCATGTAGCAGTAGCCGAAGGCGAAATCCAGGGCGCCGGCGCTCTTATTGAGGCCCGTGCCGTACACGTCAATCTGGGGGATGAGGGTGGTGCCGTCGCCGATGATCATGCTGCCGCCGTACTGGATCAGCAGGATGATGAACAGGGCGCCGGCGGTCATGGCGGCGTTGACCGCCACGGCGATCCACATATCCCGCCGCTCGTTGCCGGTGGAGGGCAGGATGCGCTGGGACATGTTGCCAGTGAACATGGCGATGAAAATGACGATCACATAGGGAATGGCCCGCACGATGCGGAAGGGGGTGAGCCGGACATAGGTGGACAGGCACCACACCTGATAATCGATGCCCAGGAAGCCCTCCATGGCCCACATCCAGGCGCCGAAGAAGATGATGCAGACAAGGCCGATGAGGAAGGCCTTGGCGGGCTTGCGCCAGTCGATGCGGGTCTCATCGTCGCCGCCCAGAGCGAAGGTGCCCATGGTGGTGGCAATGCCCTCTTTCTTGCGCTTGTTGTTGGCCAGCACCATGCGGACGACGCCGATGACTGCCAGCACCATCAGCCAGGCCATGATGCCGTTCAGGTTGTTAGAGGTGAACACGCTGAGGAAGGCGGGGCTGGAACCCGCGTACTTCATGGCATAGGCGGATACATGGACAAAGATCAGGGCGGGGATGATGATCGCGAAAAGGAAGTCCAAAACCCAGGCCTTGGCGCCCTTGCGAGCGGGCTTGTTGGGCACGGGGTTGGCGATGGTGGAGAAGAAGTCCAGCTGCATCAGCAGATTGATCAGGGCCGCCAGGGCGAACATCATCGTGACGCAGGCCACGCCGGAGAACAGCTGCTGGGGGACCCACTGAAGGTCGGAGTTGTCCAGCTGGACGGGGGCGGGTACCACATCGGTGACATATTTTACGATCTCGCTGATAGTAGCGCCGCTGATGTTGCCGGTCTGGTGCAGGGTGCCGTCGATTTGAGCGTAACGGAACAGATGGCCGTTGCGGTCATAGTCCACGTTGGGCTCGATGGTGACCCCCAGGCCGGCCTGCTCGGAGACGTACTCGATACAGGCCTGGGGGTCGCCCAGGAAGTCGCCGTCATACTGGTCGGCGGTGGACTTGATTAGGCAGAAGTTGGTATCCACGTCGGCAAAGCCGCCGGAGATCTGCATCATGAAGGGGCCGAAGACCTCGCACATGCTGTTGACGATGTCGGGCATGGTGCGGTAGATGCTGAGGCAGGTGCCGGTGCCGGCGGAGTAGCCGACCAGGTTCAGGGAGTCATGCTCCACGAAGGACAGCGTATTGGCGTATTTGGCCAGGGCGATCGCCTCCCGGTCACGGTCGGTAGGAGCGGACTCGCCGCCGCCGGCCAGGTCAGGAGAGAGGACCACATAGCCCCGGCGGGCCAGTTCCATGGACCAGGTGTCATTGGAGTGGCCGTGGTTGGAGCGGCCATGCATGATCAGGACGACAGGGGCGGGAGTGGCGTCGCTGGCGTTATCGGGGATGTAGATCAGGGTGCTGACGGCCTCACCGTCAGTGCCGGCGATCTCCATGCGCTTGATCTTCACCTTGCCCCAGCTGGACTGAAAGCCCCAGATGAGGATGCTTGCGATGAACAGGACCGCGAGGGAGAGACAGAAGAAGCGGACCGCCTGCTTCTTGGCTTTGGGATTGACTGCCATGATATTCCTTCCTTTCTTGTTTTGCTTCTCTCTTCTTTCTGGATGGTGCGGGGATGATCTATGTCAAAGAGCCTCGCGCAGGGTTTCCAGCATGGTGCGCGCCTGCTCATAGTTGACCATCTGCCGGTCAACTTCGATCTGGATCAGGGGCAGCCCGGCGTCCTCGCAGGCCCGCCTGATGAGGGGATAGTCAAATTCCTCGGGATCGCAGAATTTGGTCTGTGCCATGATGACGGCCCTAGAGCCGCTGTTCTTTGCCAGCGCCACGATGTGCTCCACCCGCTTCTTGTCGGGGTCATACAGCACGGAGCAGCAGTCCATGGCCTGGAACTTCCGGGCCAGGCGGGTCAGCGGTTCGCCGTCCTCGGGGGTGTCGGTGCGGTACTGGCGGCTCTCGGCGGCCACGTCGTCGGCCACGATTTGGAAGCCATACTCGTCCAGCAGCGCGGTGAGGCCAGGGGCGTCGGCCAGGATGCCGGTGACGGTGACCGGGCATTTGGCGGCGGCGGGGGAGGCGGCGGCCAGGCCGGACAGCAGTTCCCGCACCAGGGCGGTGTGCTCCTCCTTCAGCATGAACCAGGCGCTCTTGAAGACGGCGGAGCGCTGGGCGGCGGTGATCTCCGGGTGGGCGGCCAGGGCGGGGACCAGGTCCCGCATGGCGGCGTTGTGCTCGTTGTAGACCCGGATGGAGGCGGCCAGCTTCGACTCGTCAAAAGTCGCGCCGGTGGCGGCCTCCAGGTCCCGGATGACCCGGCGCAGGCCGGCCAGGGTGAAGTCCAGGGCGTAGTCCGGCTTGCGGTTCTGGGGCCAGGTCATGGGGATGAAGGGGATGGAGGGGACGGCGTACTTCCAGTTCTGGCCCAGCACCTTCAGGCTGTCGCACAGGGAGGGGATGACGATGGCGGACGCGCCCTCGTAGGCGCCCCGCATCCCCAGTTCCACGATGCTCTGGACGATGGAGCAGATGAAGGCGGGGAAATACTGCTTGGCGTCCCGCAGCTCCATATCGCCGCCCCAGGCGCCCATGGGGACCAGGCCCATGGCGTGGACGATCTCCTCGGGGCAGTACACAGGGGCCATGAGGACCACCTTTTTGCCCGCGGCCAGGTATTTGTCCTTCTGCCCGGCGGGGTCGCGGGCGACGGTCTCAAACCGGTTCAGGATCTCCTGGGTGTTCATCAGCCCACCTCCTTGTTGGCTTCCATGATCTCCATCAGGCCCTGGACGCGGGTGTCGTACTGGGCCTCGGAGAAGTTGCGGGGATCGGCCTGGTCGCCGTCGAAGCTGGCCACGGGGATATCGCACGCCTCGCCGATCTGCCGGCTCATCTCGTACATGAAGCCGGACCACAGCTTGCAGCTCCGGTTGGTGTGGACCAGCAGGCCCTCCACGTGGTTGTCCTTGCACAGCTTCACCCGCTTGTCCCGGGAGAACTCCAGGTTGATGGCGTTGGGCACCTTGCAGTAGGCCCGGCACATGTCGTCGAAGTCCTTGTAGATGAAGCCGAAGGCGTCGGCGTAGATGGTGGTGACCATGTTGATGCCCCGGCTCTTGAGGCCAGTGGAGGTGACCCGCAGCCAGGGCCAGCAGGCGATGCCCTCGAACATGATGCGGTACTTTTCCTCCGCCCGGAAGGTGGACACGCCCTTTTCGTGGTTGTCCTCGTACTCCTTCAGCAGGGTCTCCATGGCCTCGGCGGCCTCCTTCTTGCCCCGGGCGGTGACCATGACGGCCATGTGGTTCAGCAGGTCAAAGCCGTTGAAGGGGGAGGGGGTGTACCGGGCGGTGGCGGTGGCGGCCAGCCAGGCGCGGCTGGTCCGGCCGGAGTACTCCATGACCTCTTTGTACTTCTCGTCGCTCCACTTCTTGCCGGTGAGCTTCTCCAGCTGATGGATGGCGTCCCAGAACTGGGCGCGGACGTAGGCCAGCTGCTCGTCGGACACCTCGTAGTCCGGGTTAAAGGGGATGTCGATCATGATCATGGGGATGTTCAGCTCCCGGGCCAGGTTCTCATACCACTTGATCATGCAATTGCAGATGTTGTTGCAGCACAGCACGAAGTCGGGCATGGGCACATCCTGCTCGGGAGCGCTTTTCAGCTTGGCGTAGGCCAGACTGATGCGGGCATAGGCGCAGATGTCGTTGGAGTAGCCGTCGCCCTCGGCCTCCTCGCACAGCCGGGCGCCGCCGCCCCGGGCGGCGATGCCGGCCGCCTGGTTCTCGGGATAGACCACGGCCAGCCCCAGGGTCTCCGGGATCTCCACGGGGAAGTTACTGGCGCACCAGCCCACCGGCTCGCCCCGGTCCTTGGCGGCCTGGGCATCGGAATAGGCCTTCGCGGCGATTTGCCCCAGCTTGTACTTGGCGGAGTTGGGGTCCGGGGGCGGACGGTGTTTTTTGATCTCTTCTGCCATTGGTGTGACCTCCTGTTCGATGGCTTTTGGTTTTGATATGTAGATTCAGTGCTGCTTGCGATAGGCGTAAAGGGCCGCGCCCACGGCGCCCAGCAGCTGTGCCAGCTCCGAGGTGAGGACGGGCGCGCCCAGCGCGCTTTCCAGAGCGGCGCGGACCCCCGCGTTCCGGGCCACGCCGCCGCTCATGCACAGCGGCGGCACCACGCCCAGCCGCTTGGCCAGCGCCGCCGTCCGGGCGGCCACCGAGGCGCAGATCCCGGCGGCCAGATCGTCCAGATCCACGCCGTTGGCCAGTTGGCTGATGACCTCGCTCTCGGCGAAGACGGTGCAGGTGCTGGACACGGCGGAGGGATGCTCGCTCCGCAGCGCCCGGCGGCCCAACTCCTCCACGGGGATCTGGAGGACGCTCGCCATCACGTCCAGAAAGCGGCCGGTGCCGGCGGCGCATTTGTCGTTCATCAGAAAGCTTTTCATCCGGCCCTGGCCGTTCAGAGCGATGACCTTGGCGTCCTGTCCGCCGATGTCGATGACGGTGCGGACGCCTGGGAACACCATGTGTGCCCCCAGGGCGTGGCAGGTGAGCTCACTGGCCTGAAGCTCCGTCCAGGGACAGCGGGCCCGGCCATAGCCAGTGGCGACGACGGAGGCTATATCATTTAATGTAAGGCCGGCCTGAGCGAGGACGGCGTCCAGCGCCTCCTGGGGACCTCTGGTCCCCATACCGCCCACCGCGATGGACGTGACGGTCAGCGAGGCGCCGTCTTCCAGCACCGCACATTTGGAAGTGGTGGAGCCGATATCGACGCCCAATGTGAACATTTGATTCACCCCCCCAAGCCCTATCTAACTGGTAATACCAGTATAGTAGGTTCAACAAGGCTTGTCAAGGCAAAATCTCCAGTCAGATTGCCAGAAAAACCAAACTCCACTTTGTGCAAACCGTAGAAAGTGGCGTTTTGCTCAAAAATAAAAAAATATAAGGTTGACTTAGCTAACTATGTGTGGTAAAAAGGAATAGAAAAAAGGGCGGCCTCATTGGCAGCCGTCCTGCCCCGCAGAGCAGCGGGGTAAAAAAAGCACAGTATTGGTCTTACCAGCTAACCAAATCTGATTGGAGGTCATCTGTATGAGTGAGTATCTGCCCCGTCCCCTGGAGGGAGTCAACGTAGTGGAGTTAGCCACCTTCATCGCCGGTCCGTCCTGCGGCCGCTATCTGGCCGATCTGGGCGCCAACGTGATCAAGGTGGAGTCCCCCAGCGGCGATCCCTACCGGAACACGGCCATCAACGAGGGCCGGCCCACCGGCGACCTGGAGAACATCAGCTTCGACCTGGACAACGCCAACAAGCGGGACATCATGCTAAACACCAAGACCCCTGAGGGCAGGGAGGCCCTGGAGAAGCTCATCGCCCGGTGCGATATCTTTATCACCAACGTGCGCTACAAGTCCCTGATCAAGTCCGGCCTGGACTATGAGACCCTGAAGGTGAAGTATCCCAAACTGGTGATGGGCTATGTCACCGGCTACGGCGAGAAGGGGCCCGACAAGGACCTGCCCGGCTTTGACTTCACTGCCTACTTTGCCCGGGGCGGCATCCTGGGTACTTTGTTCGACAAGGACTCCACCCCGATGCTCACCATGCCCGGCTTCGGCGACCACCCGGTGGGCATCTATATGGCCAGCGGCCTGCTGGCCGCCCTCTACCGGGCGCAAAAGACAGGCCGCGGCGATAAGGTCACCGTCAGCCTGTTCCACTCCGCCATCTGGGCGGTGGCCACCATGCTCCAGAGCGCCCAGTACGGCCAGCCCGCCGCCACCTATCCCCTGTCCCGGCAGGACATTTCCAACCCCCTCACCGTGGCCCACAAGACCAGCGACGGCCGCTGGATCCAGTTCGCCGCCCCGGCCTATGACGCCCTGTACCCCCGGTTCGTCACCGCCCTGGGTCTGCCCGAACTGGCCGACGATCCCCGGTTCTTCCCCCAGGCCAACCTCCAGGCCAACCTCCACGAGTTCTACGACCTGCTGGTCGAAACGGTGGCCCGGAAGACCCTGGCCGAGTGGTGCGAGATCTTCAAGGCGGCGGACATCCCCTACGCCGTGGCCCAGACCTGGGATGAGCTGCTGAAGGACCCCCAGGCGTGGGCGGCCGACTGCTTCTACAAGATGAGCTATCCCAACGGCGCGGAGCGCACTCTGGTCCGGCCCCCCGTGCTGTTCCAGGATACCCCGCTGCCCGAGTACCGCCGGGGTCCCTATCCCGGCGAGCAGACCGAGCAGGTGCTGGCTCAGTTAGGCTACAGCGAGGAGCAGATCGCGGCCATGCTGGCGTCCGGCGCCGCCGCCCATCCCCAGCCCCGTGAACACTGAGGATCAATATCAATTCATATAAGGAGGAGCAAACATGGCATACATCATTTCGGAGGACGCCCGCGAGCTTTTGAAGGACGTTAGGGACTTCTGCGAGAACGAGATCAAGGAGCAGGTCAAGGAGTACGACATCAGCGGCGAGTGGCCCAAGGAGATCTACGACCAGGCCGTTGAGATGCAGCTGCACATGATGGACGTGCCCGAGGAGTATGGCGGATTGGGCCTGGACCACATCGACCAGGCCGCCATCCTGGAGCAGATCGCCTGGGCGGACGCCGGCGTGGCCGTCACCCTCAACGGCAACGGCCTGGCTCTGAAGCCGGTCCTCATCGCCGGGAACGAGGAGCAGAAGAAAAAGTGCTGCGACATCATCATCAACGGCGGCTGGGGCGTGTTTGCCCTCACCGAGCCCGACGCCGGCTGCGACGCCGCCAATGGCCGCACCACCGCCGTCCGGGAGGGGGACGAGTACGTCCTCAACGGCCGCAAGTGCTTCATCACCAACGCCGCCGTGGGCGACTTCTTCGTGGTCACCGCCATGACCGATAAGAGCAAGGGCACCCGGGGCATGTCCGCCTTCCTCATCTACAAGGGGACCCCTGGTCTCAGCGTGGGCACCCATGAGAACAAGATGGGCATCCGCTGCTCCACTACCAGCGACCTGGTGCTGGACAACGTCCGCGTCCCCGTGGAAAACCGCTTGGGCGAGGAGGGCACCGGCTTCAAGACCGCTATGAAGACCCTGGACCTGGCCCGGACCTGGTGCGCCGTCATCGCCGTGGGGCTGGCCCAGCGGTGCATCGACGAGGCGGTGGCCTATTCCAGGCAGCGGGTCCAGTTCGGCAAGCCCATCTGCAAGAACCAGGCCATCGAGTTCAAGATCGCCGACATGGAGATCCGCACGGAGGCCTCCCGCCAGCTGGTGGCTCACGCCATCCGCCTGGCCGACGCGGGCCTGCCCTTCAGCAAGGAATCCGCCGCCGCCAAGTGCTTCGCCGGCGACAGCGTGGTCCAGACCGCGCTGGACGCGGTGCAGATCCTGGGCGGCTACGGCTACAGCCGGGAGTACCCCGTGGAAAAGCTCCTGCGGGACGCGAAGATCTTCCAGATCTTCGAGGGCACCAACGAGATCCAGCGCATGGTAGTGGGCCGCGCGGTCATCGGCAAGATTTAAGGAGGGAACGACATGAACATTCTGGTCTGTGTGAAGCAGGTCCCTGACGATTACGTGGAGATCCGCCTGGACGGCGCGGGCAAGCCCGCCACCGCCGGGGTGGAGATCGTCAACAACGCCTTTGACACCTACGCCGTAGAGCTGGCCGCCCGCTTCTGCGAGGCCAACGGCGGCGCGGTCACCGTCCTCACCCTGGGGAAGGACGGGGCCCAGAGCGGCCTGAAGAACCTGCTGGCCGTGGGCGCCTCCAAGGCCTATCTGATTACCCCGCCCGAGGGGGACGCCGACGAGAACTGCGTCGCTGCGTGGCTGGCCGCCGCCGTTCAGAAGTGTCAGGAGCTGAACGATGAGCCCTTCGACCTGATCCTCTGCGGCAAGGAGTCCACCGACGAGATCAGCGGCCAGGTGGGCGCTATGCTGGCGGAAAAGCTGGATCTGCCCTTCGTGTCCAGCGTCATCGAGGCCATGCCCATCGACGGAGGCCTGTCCGCCAGGCAGGAGACCGAGTTCGGCTACATCCGCTACGAGGTCCCCACCCCCGCCGTGTTCACCATCGCCAAGCCGGGCTATGACCCCCGGTATCCCACCATCAAGAACAAGATGGCGGCCCGCAAGGCGGTCATCCCCACGGTGTCCGCCGCCGAGGCCGGCATGGAAGCCCGGCCCGCCCGGGTCGTCTGCCTGGGCTACGCCGAACCGCCCCACCGTCAGGCCGGCGTGAAGGTGCAGGAGAAGGAAGCCGCCGTCGCCGCCGCCAAAGCCGTCGCGCTGATGGCGGAGGCCAAGGCGCTGTAAGGAGGGAATGACATGAAATACTTTGTCTATATCGAGTGCCAGGACGGCCAGCCCCTGTCCGCCAGTCTGGAGGCCCTGACCCCCGCCGCTCAACTGGGCGAGGCCGTGGCCGTCACCGTGGGCAGCGCCTCCGCCGCGGCCGCCGTGGCCGCCTATGGCGTGCCCGTCATGGATCTGGACGCGGAGCCCTGCTGCCCCGACAGGATCACCGCCGCTCTGGAGTCTGTCATCAGAGAGCAAAAGCCCGACGGCGTGCTGTTCGCCGCCACCCAGGCCGCCAAGGACCTGGCCCCCCGGCTGGCCGCCCGTCTGGACGGCGGCTGCGTCACCGACGCCACCGGCCTTGAGGTAAAGGACGGCAAGCTGATTTGCACCCGCCCCGCCTACGGCGGAACGATCCTAGAGCGGCTGGCAGTGACCGCCCCCGCCTTCGTCACCCTTCGCTCCGGTTCCTATGCCAAACCCGCCCAGACCGCCCCCGCCTCTGTGGAGACCGTCCCCGTGACCATTCCGGACGGGGCGGTCAAGGCGAAGCTCATGGAGGCCGTCACCGAGATCTCCGAGGCGGTGGACCTGGAGGGCGCCGACATCGTGGTGGCCGGCGGCCGGGGCATGGGCAGCGCGGAGGGTTTCCGGCTGGTGGAGGAGCTGGCCGCCCTGCTGGGCGGCGTGGTAGGCGCCTCCCGCCCCGCCATCGAGGAGGGCTGGATCTCCCGGGCCCATCAGGTGGGCCAGTCCGGCAAGATGGTGTCCCCCAAGCTGTATATCGCCTGCGGCATCTCCGGCGCCATGCAGCACATCTCCGGCGCTATGGGCTCCAAGTTCATCGTGGCCATCAACAAGGACGAGTCCGCCCCCATCTTCTCGGTGGCCGACGTGGGCATCGTGGGCGACGCGCTGGAGATCATCCCCGCGCTGATGGACGAGCTGCGCAAGCGCGGCTGACAAGGAGGGTTTACGATGGAATTTAAGCCTGTCACCGCTGAGATTTTGGAACAGCTCTCCGCCGCCGCTCCCGGCCGGGTGTTCTCCGGCGGGGACATCAGCGCGGACTACTCCCATGATGAAATGCCTATCTACGGCGAGCGTATGCCCGAGGCGGTGGTCCAGACCCTGACCACCGAGGAGGTGGCCGCCGTCTGTAAGATCTGCTATGACGATGACATCCCCATCGTGCCCCGGGGCACGGGTACCGGCCTGTGCGGCGGCTGTGTGGCTGACCAGGGCGGCGTGATCATCGACACCAGCAAGATGGACAAGATCCTGGGCTATGATAAGGACAACTTCACCGTCCGGGTCCAGGCCGGTGTCCTGCTGGACACCCTGGCCGCCGACTGCCTGGCCCAGGGGATGCTCTATCCCCCCGACCCCGGCGAGCGGTTCGCCACCGTGGGCGGCAACGTGGCCACCAACGCCGGCGGCATGCGGGCGGTGAAATACGGCGCCACCCGGGATTACGTCCGGGCCATGACCGTGGTGCTGCCCAGCGGCGAGATCATCCGCCTGGGCGGCGAGGTGAACAAGACCAGCTCCGGCTATTCTCTGATCCACCTGATGGCGGGCAGCGAGGGCACCCTGGGCATCATCACCGAGCTGAGCATGAAGCTGCTGCCCCTGCCCAAACAGACGGTGAGCCTGTTGGGCCTGTTCCCCGACCTGGACAGCGCTATCTCCTGCGTTCCCCAGGTAAAGCTGGCGGGCCTGGACCCCCAGGCACTGGAGTTCATGTCCCGGGCCAATGTGGCGGAGATCCAGGAATTCCTGGGCAAGGAGGTCTATCCCGCCAAGTGCGACGGCGAGGACGTGGGCGCCTATCTGCTGACCACCTTTGAGGGCGCCAAGCCCGAGCTGATGGACGAGATCATGGAGCAGGCCGCCGAGGTCTTCCTGGAGAACGGCGCGCTGGACGTGCTGGTGTTCGACACCCCTGAGGCCATCCGCACCGCCTGGTCCTTCCGCGGGGCTGCCCTGGAGGCCATCCAGGCCAAGTTCCAGCTCATCGACGAGTGCGACGTGGTGGTGCCCATCCCCAACATCCCTGAGCTGGTGAACTACGCCAACAGCCTGGAGGGCGAGGTGGGCCTGGCCATCCGCACCAGCGGCCACGCCGGCGACGGCAACGTCCACATGAATGTGTGCGCCAACGATATGGACAAGGGCGAGTTCCTGGCCAAAGCCGAGAAATTCATGGAGCTGGTGTATGCCAAGGGCTGGGAGCTGGGCGGCCTCTGTTCCGGCGAACACGGCATCGGCAGGGCCAAGGTGCCCTATCTGGCCCAGTTCGAGGGCGGCGTCATCATGGAGCTGATGCGGGGCATCAAAAAGGTCTTTGACCCCAAGGGTCTGCTGAACCCCGGCAAGGTGTGCGGCTGACGGCGATAACGCTGCCCGGCGTTTTCGGCGCCTTCCGAATAAAGAATAAATAGCATAGCGTGCGGTCATCGGTTTGATCTATGCCGATGACCGCACGCTATACTTATTGTGACATTATTCTGTTGTTCGGCCCGGATGACCGCCCGCAAGGGGCCGGAGATCACCGGATAGCAGCAAAGGCCTGCTCCAGGTCGGCGATGATGTCGTCGATGTGCTCGGTGCCGATGGACAGCCGGATGGTGTTGGGGTAGATATCCTGATCGGCCAGCTCCTCTGGGGAGAGCTGGGAGTGCGTCGTGGTGGCCGGGTGGATGACCAAAGACTTCACATCGGCCACGTTGGCCAGCAGGGAGAAGATCTTCAGGTTGTCGATGAACCGGTGGGCCTCCGCCTGGCCGCCCTTAATGTTGAAAGTGAAGATGGACGCGCCGCCGTTGGGGAAATACTTCTCATACAGGGTGTGGTCCGGGTGATCCGGCAGGGAGGGGTGGTTGACCTTCTCCACCTGGGGGTGATCGGCCAGGTATTGGACGACCTTTTTGGTGTTCTCGGCGTGACGCTCCAGACGGAGAGACAAGGTCTCGACGCCCTGGAGCAGCAGGAAGGCGGCAAAGGGGGAGATGGTGGCGCCGGTGTCCCGGAGCAGGATGGCCCGGATATAGGTGACGAAGGCGGCGGGGCCGGCGGCCTCGGTAAAGGTGACGCCGTGATAACTGGGATTGGGCGCGGCGATGTTGGGATATTTGCCGGAGGCGGCCCAGTCGAACTTGCCGGAGTCCACGATGACGCCGCCCAGGGTGGTGCCGTGGCCGCCGATGAACTTGGTGGCGGAGTGGACCACGATGTCCGCCCCGTGCTCGATGGGCCGGATCAGGTACGGTGTGCCGAAGGTGTTGTCGATGACCAGAGGCAGGCCGTGCTTATGCGCGATCTCAGCGATGGCGTCGATATCGGGGATGTCGCTGTTGGGGTTGCCCAGGGTCTCGATATAGATGGCCCTGGTGTTGGGCCGGATGGCGCCCTCCAGCTCGGCCAGATCATGGGCATCCACAAAGGTGGTCTCCACGCCGAACTGGGGGAGAGTGTGGGCCAGCAGGTTGTAGCTGCCGCCGTAGATGGTCTTCTGGGAGACGATGTGGCCGCCGGCCTGGGCCAGGGCCTGGATGGTGTAGGTGATGGCCGCCGCGCCAGAGGCCACCGCCAGAGCGGCCACGCCGCCCTCCAGAGCCGCGATGCGCTTTTCAAACACATCCTGGGTGGAGTTGGTCAGGCGGCCGTAGATGTTGCCGGTGTCGGTCAGGCCAAAGCGGGCGGCGGCGTGGGCGGAGTTGTGGAAGACGTAGGAGGTGGTGGCATAGATGGGCACCGCCCGGGAATCGGTGGCCGGGTCGGCCTGCTCCTGGCCCACATGGAGTTGGAGGGTCTCGAATTTATAGCTGCTCATAGGATGATACCTCTTTTCAATATATTTGAGAGAAATGCGGCTCTGTGTCCAGACCCTCACATTCGACCGCAGCGGAAATTATGCCGCAGCAGCCGGTAGAACCAACGGCTCATGGCTCCGCCCTCCTTTTCTGTGTGAGAGGGAGTATATACCCATTTACCTACTTTGTCAATAGGTTAATAAAAAATATTTGAGAGGTCCGGCGGAGCGCTGTACTGTCCCCCCGGACCTCTGACTTATCACGGAAGCGCCCGGATGATCCGGGTTATGAGCTCCACCCGCCCACGTTAACCGAGCCGTCCCTGGGCCAGGTAATCCCTCCTGTTCACGCTCCGAACACCTTTCGGGCGATCTCCACCGACTGTTTCGCGTCCTTGGAGTAGTAGTCCGCCCCCATCTTGGCGGCGTATTCCGGGGTGAGCACCGCGCCTCCTACCATGACGGTGGGCGGATGGGGCAGGGATTTCAACTGCCTGATTGTCTCCTCCATGGCGGGAAGGGTGGTGGTCATCAGGGCGGACAGCCCCACCAGCCGGATATTTTCCCGGACGGCGGCCTCGACCACCGTCTCCGGCGGCACATCCTTCCCCAGGTCGACGACCTCGTAGCCGTAGTTCTCCAGCACGGTTTTCACGATGTTCTTGCCGATGTCGTGGATGTCCCCGTGGACGGTGGCCAGGATGAGCCGGCCCTTTTTCATCGGAGCGGCTCCCTTCTCGGCAATGGACATCTTGATGACCTCGAACACCGCCTGGGCGGCCTGGGCGGCGCTGAGCAGCTGGGGCAGGAACACCTTCCCCGCCTCGTAGTCCTCCCCCACCCGGTCCAGGGCGGGAATGAGGCGCTTCTCCACCAGGGAGAACTCGTCCTCGGTCAAAAGGGCCTCCTTTGCCAACCGGCCCGCGTCCTCCTTCAGGCCCCGGAGGATGGCGTCCTCCAGGGTATCCACCGCTTTGGAGGCGGCGGGCTTCGCGGGGCCGGACCCGGCCCCGCCGGGGGCGGGCGCCTTCCAGCCGGCAAAGCGCTCCACATAGGCCATACAGCCCCCGTCCTCCCCGGACAGGGCTTTAAAGGCCGCTATCGCGTCCAGCATCTCCCGCTGATTGGGGTTGACGATGGGCAGGGCCAGCCCCGCCCCCAGGGCTTGGATCAGGAAGTTTTGGGTGATGAGGGGCCGGTTTGGCAGGCCGAAGGAGATGTTGGACACCCCCAGCACCGTTTTGAGCCCCAGCTCCTCTGTCACCGCCCGCACAGCCTTTAACGTCTCCCGGGCCTGGTCCTGCTGGGCGGACACGGTGAGGGTCAGGCAGTCAATCCACACGTCCTCCTTGGGGATGCCGTAAGACAGGGCGGCGTCCAGGATGCGCCGGGCAATGGCCACCCTGCCCTCCGCCGTCTGGGGGATGCCGCCCTTGTCCAGAGTCAGCCCCACCACCGCCGCGCCGTATTTCTTCACGATGGGCAGGACCCGTTCCAGCACCTCCGGCTCTCCATTCACCGAGTTCACCGCCGGCTTGCCGTTGTACACCCGCAGACCGGCCTCCAGGGCGGCGGAGTCGGAGGAGTCCAGCTGGAGGGGCAGGGACACGGCGCTCTGCAAATGCTTCACCACCCGGGGCAGCATTGTTCTCTCGTCCACGCCGGGATAGCCCACGTTAACGTCCAGGATATCCGCCCCGGCGTCCTCCTGCTGGACGGCCACGTCCAGGATATAGTCCAGGTCGTTCTCCAACAGGGCCTGCTGAAAGCGCTTCTTGCCGGTGGGGTTCACCCGCTCGCCGATGATGCGCACCCCGTCGATCCGGCAGGGGCAGACGGGGGTACACACAAAGCTCACCGGCTCGTAGACACGCTGTACGGGTTCGAGTCCCGTCACCGCCTCCCGCAGTTTTCGGATATACTCCGGCGAGGTGCCGCAGCAGCCGCCCAGGATGGCGGCCCCCGCCTCCAGGCAGGGCAGCATGGCGGCGGCGAAGTCCTCCGGGCCCATATCGTAGTGGCCGTCGGCGGGGTCGGGCAGGCCGGCGTTGGGCTTGGCGATGACGGGCAGGCGGGTGTTCTGACACAGCTCCGCCAGCAGCGGGGCCAGCTGGTCCGGTCCCAGGGAGCAGTTCAGGCCGATGGCGTCCGCCCCCAACCCCTCCAGGGTCCGGGCCATGGACTGGACCGTGCAGCCGGTGAAGGTCCGGCCGCTCTCCTCCACCGACATGGTGACAAAGGCCGGCAGGGAGGTGTTCTCCTTCACCGCCAGCAGAGCGGCCTTGGCCTCGTACAAATCGGTCATGGTCTCGATGACGGCCAGGTCGGCCCCGGCCCGCTCCCCGGCCAGGGCGATCTCTCTGAACTGCTCATAAGCTGCCTCAAAGGTGAGAGTGCCCAGGGGCTCCAGCAGCTCCCCCAGGGGGCCTATGTCCAGGGCCACCTTCACGCCAGTCCCGACGGCGGCCTGTCTGGCAATGGCAACGGCCCCGGCGACCACCTGGTCCACGGAGCGGCCCGAGCGGGCCAGCTTCCGGGCGTTGGCCCCAAAGGTGTTGGCGTAGATGATCTGGCTGCCCGCCTCGATGTACTCCCGATGGATGGCGGCAAGCACATCGGGGTGGTCCAGACTCCACAGCACCGGGTCAGCCCCGGCGGGCAGGCCCCACTTCTGCAGCTCGGTGCCCATGGCCCCGTCCAGGATCACGATACGGTCTCTCCAGAATTTAGACGGCACAGGTCGTCCCTCCTTTGCGGATGGCGCAGGTCTCTCTCAGATCACAATAGGCGCAGCCCCGGATGCGGGTCCCCTGGGGCCGGTCCGACAGGCCCACGATGGCGGTGACCGTCTTTACCGGCACCATGAGCAGGCTGTCCGTCACATGGACGCCCGCCCGCCGCTCCGCGTCCAGGGCGGCGCAGACAGCGGCCTGGAGGTCCAGGGGCAGGTCGCCGTAGCCGGGACTGAACCGGTCGGTGAGATACAGGTCCGGGAAGCGGGCGGCGATCTCCCGCTCCGCCTCGTCGCAGACGGCCTCCGCCCAGGCGGAGCCGCAGCCGTCCATCAGGATGGCCCGGGCCATATCCCTGGCCTGCTCCGCCCGCAGCAAGGCGTCGAACCGGCTGCCGGCGGTGCCGATGAGCAGGCAGGCTATGCGGCAGTCCGCCAGCATCCGCTCCGCCAGCGTCCCCGTCAGCACCACGCCGGTCCCCCGGAGGGCGATGCCCGCGTCCCCCCGGTCCAGTTCACAGGCCCGCCAGGCAAAGCGGGGCGTCAGCTTCCTCTCCAGCTCCCCGGCGATAAGCTCCATCTCCCGGCGGGACTCCTCCGGGGCGGCGCCCCGTAGCCCCGCGTAGCGCAGCGCGTCGTCGATGTCAATCTTCACGGGCAGTCCCTCCTCTTTGGATTTTCCTATTTTGGATTTTCCTATCGCGTGAGTATGTTTCAGTATATCACCTGCCTCTCCCGCCGTCAACCGGGGGGATCCGGCAGGGGAGGGCGGCCTTGCGGAAAAACGGCGTCAGGCGGGGCCATTCCCCGCCTGACGCCGTTTTATTATCCGTGGGTCCGCTGGGCCAGCCGGATGGCCGCCGTCATGGGCAGCACCAGCGCCCCCATGCAGAAGTCGCCGATCCCGTGGACGGCGTCAAAGGGCAGCCCCGCCGCGATCTAGGCGACCGTGGCCTTGAAGCTCAGCCCGTACATCAGCGCCTAGTACCCCGAACAGCAGGCCGTGGGCGCCGCACACGCACATGTAGATGAGCGGGGCGGCCTTTTTGGGCAGCTCCCAGGGCAGCAGCATCACCGCTCCCCACAGTACCGTCCAGATGTACAGGTAGGGAAGCCACCACCCGGCGAATCCGGCGAACAGCCCCTCCAGCAGTACATAGCAGTAGAGAGGGTAGAGCGCCTTCCCCCGGTACACCAGCGTAACAGCGCAGATCATGGGGGCCAGCGGATGGATGTTGGGCAAGGCCTCCATATTTTCACCTGTTTCCCTGAAACGGCGGCGCCCCTATTATATCATGGGACCATGCGGGACACAAGGGAGGACGGGAAAAATCGCGCGGCAAAATCAGGCTGTGCGCCAGGATCATCCGCTCGACTTGTGGATCAGCCTCCAGGAGATGGATTGAGAGTTTACCGCTTTCCCGTCAATGCGCTCCAACAGCAAAGCGGCGACCAATTGCCCCATTTTATGCGGCTCATGGGCCAGGGATGTGATCCGCACGGGACAGAGGTCGCTGTAATAGCTGTTGTCGAAGCTGACGACGGCCAGATCGTCCGGCACCCGTTTCCCGACGGACAGCATGTAGCGGATCAGACGATCGGATATTTCGTCATTGTAGCAGACGGCGGCGGTACAATCGCGGACATAAAACTCCAGAAAATGCTTCAGCAGATCGGTGTGGCCGCATTCCACCAGATACTGCTGCTCCTTTGTGGAGTACCAGAGCACCTGCTCATCCGCAAGGGGCAGCCCGGCGTCCTGCATGGCGGTGAGAAAGCCGAGATACCGCTGATGCCCCTGCATGTCATCGCACTTAAAGATCCCGGCGATCTTCTTGTGCCCGTGGGTGATCAGGTGGTGGGTCAGCATATACCCGCCCTCAAAATTGTTGTCTGAGACGCACACGGCATTTTGCAGCGCGCCGTACGCGCCGTGGATGAAAACGACCGGGATCCCGGCGCGGTCCAGCTTCTCATACAGCTCCAGGTTGGGATTGGGAAGCGCCGTCTTGGTCCCCTCGACAATGATACCCGCCACCGGCTGCTGGAGGAGGTTCTGAAGGATGCTCCGCTCCTCGGAGAGATTGTTATGGGTGGCGTAGAGCAGGGTGGAGTAGTTTTTTCGCGCCAGCACGTCCTGGATGTCCTGGAGGATCGTCGGGAAAATATAATCGTTGATGTAGGTGGTCACGATGGCGACGCGGTCCCGGCCCGGCATGAAGGCGCTTTTGACGACTTTCGACCCGCTGCCCTGCCGCTTCTCGATCAGTCCGAGCTGGACCAGACGCTCCAGCGCCTGGCGGACGGTCTGCCGGCTGAGATGATATTTCTCCACCAGGGCCGCCTCTGTGGGAAGGTTTTGCGAATAGACCCCCAATGTGATCTCACGCTGGAGGTCCGCGGCAAGCTCCTGATATTTGAAAGCCATGATCTGGTCACTCCTTTACGAAGAGGAAACATACATCTTTTGCGTGCGGTCCTCAGAAAACAATACAAATTATAGCATAGAACGGGAGTATTTTCAATATATTGCTGATAAAATATCGCATTACAAATTATGAAAAATGAGCTAAAAATGCGGTCTAGTATTTTAAAAACGGAAGTTGTATTGCAAAATTTGTGGATTTAAAAATTTGTATTGTTATGATTGACAAATATCTGAAAGAAAGCCGTAAAGCACTTGAAAATACCCCGCGCAATCAGTAAATTGGAGCTGCAGGGGCCAAAGTGCGCGCGACTTTGGACCAAACGCAGGAGACCTACAATTTTTTGGAGGCAAACATGATGGAGGCGACAAAGTAATGAAAAAAAGCAATCTGCTGCGAGGGCTGACGGCCGTGTGCGCCGCGGTCTTGGCTTTCGCAATCATCATGACGAATACTGCGATGGCATATTCGTCTCTTCTGAACTCCGCCCTTGGCATTTCCACGGGCGAGCTTGTCCCTGTGGACGGAGAAGACAGCCCCGTCTTTTATGCGAGCGACTATGGCGATGTCAATAATCTGACCCAGGAGGACCTGGATGCCCTTCTTGCCGATGAGGACGCCTTTGTCGAGCAGGAAATGGAAGAGGGCGCCGTGCTTTTGCGGAATGAGAACAACGCCCTGCCGCTGGCGGCCGATGAGCGCAACGTGTCCCTGTTCGGCCAGACTTCCGCGGAGCCCCTGTATAAGAACAGTTCCGGCGGCGGCAACATCGATCCCACCCGTGTGATCAGCTTTTATGACGCCCTGAAGGAAGAGGGCTTCAATATCAACGACACACTTTACAACGCCTATCTGGTCCCTGACGAGGACGAGGGCGGCGGCGGTATGTGGGGCCCCTCGGTGGAGGAGAAGCCCGCTGAGTTCTATACTGACGAGATCAAAAACTCCTTTGCCGACTATAACGATGTGGCCTTCGTAGTGGTCGGCCGGCGCGGCGGCGAGAACGTGGACGTCAGCGCCTCGGACGAGGAGGGGATCAGCGGCCTGGCCCTGCACAAGGACGAGGCGGATATGCTCAGGATCATCAACGAGTCCGGCCAGTTTGACAAGATCATCCTGATCGTCAACAGTGCCTATCCCATCGAGATGACCTACCTGGACGAGTACAACATTGACGCCGTTCTGTGGATCGGTACCCCTGGCCTGGTGGGCTTCCGCGGCGTCGTCGACGTGCTGACAGGTGAAGTGAATCCCTCCGGCAGGCTGGTGGACACCTTCGCCACCGATTCTCTGTCCGCTGCCGCCACCCAGAACTGCGGCAACTTCAACTATGTCAATGTGGACGCGGTCAATGAGGGCACCGCGGACAGCAAGATCCCCTCTCCCTTCCCCATCAACTACGTCGGCTGCTATGTAGTTTATCAGGAAGGCATCTACGTCGGGTACAAGTATTATGAGACCCGCTATGAGGACGCGGTCCTGGGCCAGGGCAACGCGGACGGCCATGCCGGTACGTTTGCCTCCACCAATGGATGGAATTACGCGGAGGAAGTGCTGTACCCCTTCGGCTACGGCATGAGTTACACCACCTTTGAGCAGAAGCTGGACAGCGTGTCCGAGAGCGACGGCGTGATCACCGCCAAGGCCACTGTCACGAATACCGGCGATGTGGCGGGCAAGTCCGTCGTCGAGGTCTATGTCCAGACCCCCTATACCGATTATGACCGCGAGAACCTGGTCGAGAAGTCCGCCATCCAGTTGGCCGGCTTTGGGAAGACCAAGCTGCTGCAGCCGGGCGAGTCTGAAACGGTCACTGTGACGATTGACAAGTATCTGATCGCAAGTTATGATTATACCAACGCCAAGGGCTATATCCTGGACGCCGGCGACTACTACCTGGCCATCGGCGACAGCGCCCATGACGCGCTGAACAACGTGCTGGCCGCCAAGGGCGCCACCGGCATGTATGATCAAAACGGCGAACCGGCCACCGGCGACGCGGCCAAGACCTATCACTGGACGCAGGACGCGCTGGATACCGAGTCCTATAAGCTTTCCGCCGCCAGCGGCGCCGAGGTCACCAACCTGTTCGACGACGCGGACCTCAACTACTGGATCAAGGACTCCGTCACCTACCTGACCCGTCAGGACTGGGAGGGCACTTTCCCCACTCCGCAGAACAATGTCACGGCGACCGACGAGATGATCCGTGTGATCGACGGCCACCTGTATGAGACGCCTGCGGACGCCCCCTCTGTCAGCACCTTCACCCAGGGCGAGAAGAAGGGCCTGACCCTTGTCGATATGCACGGCGTGGCGTATGACGATCCTCTGTGGGAAGACTTCCTGGATCAGCTCACCCTGGACGATATGACCGCCATGATCGACGAGAACTTCGGCCAGAGCCCGATCGAGACGGTCATGAAGCCCATGAACCGGAACCAGGACGGCCCCGGCGGCGCCGCCGGTCCGTATTTCCCCGACGGGTCTCCCCAGGACGGCCTTGCGAATAACACCGGCATCGAGGGCAGCTGCACCTGCTACGTCGGTGAGATGGTCGCTGCCAGCCAGTGGAACAAAGAGATGATCATCAAGCGGGGCTACTTCATCGGCGAAGACGCCCTCTTCTCCGGCGTGACCCAGCTGTGGTGCCCCGGCGCGGATACCCACCGCACTCCTCTGAGCGGCCGTAACTATGAGTACTATTCCGAGGACGGCGTCCTGTCCTATCTGCTGTGCGCGGACGAGGTCAAGGCTATGCAGGACAAGGGCGTGGCTACCGCCATCAAGCACTTCGCCCTGAACGACCAGGAGACCAACCGCAACGGCGGCGCCGTGTTCAGCAACGAGCAGGCCATCCGCGAGATCTACCTGAAAGCCTTTGAAGGCGGCTTCACGAAGGGCGGCGCCACCAGCACCATGACCTCTTACAGCCGCGTGGGCCTCACCTACATTGGCCACAGCGCCGCCATGCTGAAGGATTTGCTCCGCGGGGAGTGGGGCTTCAAGGGAGCCACTATTTCCGACTGCGCCATGCACCCCTATCAGCACACTGTTGAAGGCCTGGTCGGCGGCACCGACTTCTGGTGCATCGTGGGCGAGAAGCTCCGGGCGCCTGAACTGAAGGAGTACATCACGACCAATGACGACGGCAATCTGTATGGGATGCTCCGCGAGTCTCAGCATGGGTTCTACTATATGCTGGCCAACAGCAACGTGATCAATGGCCTGTCCAAGAACATGGAGTATCGGGCCATTACGCCGGCGTGGCAGATCGCGCTGTACGCGATTGACGGCGTGTTCGGCGTCGCCACCGTGATCCTGGGCGCCGCCTATGTGTTCACGACCTTCGGCAAGAAAAAGCAGAACGAAAGATAAGAGGTGTGATCTATGGAAAATAACAAGAAAACCCTGGGCTTCTACATTGGTTTGATTTCCGCAGCCATCGCACTGATTACGGGTATCGCCCTGTTGATTTATGGGAACGCGGTGAAGGACTTCTACGCGATCCCCCCCGTTATCCTGATCATCGGCGCGGTGGTCGCCGCTGTCGGCCTGCTGAAAAACATCCACTTCCTGGCGATCGTCCCCGGCGTCTGTTATATGGCCTCCGTCGCCCTGTATGTGACCTCCCAGATCGGGAACATCTCCGGCCGGCTGAGCGACACCGGGTTCGGCGCCACCGGCACGACCCTTGAGATGCTGATCGCGTTCTGTGTCCTGATGGTGGCTGCCGCGATTTTAGCTCTGGTCGCCAGTTTCATGAAGCAGTACCAGGAAGCTGCGTAACACTACCGCAGGGCTGTCAGTCGGTTCATAAATGAGTAATATGTGAGACGAACGAAACCGGCCCAGGAGCTTCTGCTTGCTGGGCCGGTTTCGCGATTAAGGAGCGGATTTCATGATCACATCGTTCAATGACAACTGGTCGTACCGCCATCTGGACGCCGGGGAGGAGTGGCAGAGCGTTACCCTGCCCCACGACCCCATGCTGAGCGAGCCCCGCACGGCGGACAGCGCCGGCGGCACCAACACCGGCTGGTTTGCCGGCCGGGACTACGAATACCGCAAGGAGTTCGACGCCCCGGCGGACGCCGCCTACATCGAGTTTGAGGGGGTGTACCACAACGCGGAGGTCTGGCTGGACGGCGCGAGCGTCCCCGCCCACCCCAACGGCTACTTTGGCTTCATAGTGCCGGTGACGGGGGGAAAACACACCATCCGCGTGGTGGCCCATAACGCCGGCCAGCCCAGCTCCCGCTGGTACTCCGGTGCGGGCATCTACCGCCCCGTGACCCTGGTGACCCTGCCAAAAGAGCATATCATTCCGGAGAGCGTCGTCATCAGGACGGTGGACTTCCGGGCCCGCAAGGTCAGCGTGGACTTCAGGGCCACCGGGGCGGGCGTCATCAAGTGCGAGATTTTGGACGGGGATACGGTAATGGCCGCGAAGGAGTCCTCCGGCCGGATGGAGTTCATCCTGGCCGGGGCGGAGCTGTGGAGCCCGGAGCATCCCAAGCTGTATACCTGCCGCCTCACCTGTGGGGAGGACGTGCAGGAGATCCGCTTCGGCATCCGCTCGGTGGAGTGCGACGCCAAGGGCGGCTTCCGGCTCAACGGCAAGAGGACCCTGCTGCTGGGGGCCTGTGTCCACCACGACAACGGCCTGCTGGGGGCCATGGAACACCCCTTCGCCGCCCGGCGGAAGATCGCCCTGCTGAAAAAGGCGGGGTATAACGCCATCCGGTCCGCTCACAACCCCTGCTCAAAGGCCATTCTGGACGCCTGCGATGAATTGGGTGTTATGATGCTGGATGAGTACGCGGATATGTGGTACATCCATAAGACCCAGTACGACTACGCCAATTTTGTGGAGAAGAATTGGCGGGACGATCTGAAACTGCTGGTGGAGAAGGACCGGAACCACCCCTCCGTGGTCATGTACTCCATCGGCAACGAGGTGGCCGAGACCGCCCAGAAGAAGGGCATCGAGCTGACAGGGCAAATGCGGAACTACCTGCACACTCTGGACGACCGGCCCGTCACATGCGGCATCAACATCTTCTTCAACTTCCTCAGCTCCATGGGGTTCGGCGTCTACTCCGACGACAAGGCCAAGGCCGAGGCGGCCAAGGCGGAGAAGAACAAGGGCAAGCCCCAGAAGAAAAAGGCGGTGGGCAGCGAGTTCATCAACAATGTGGCCGGCCTGCTGGGGGCCGGGTTCATGAAGTTCGGGGCTACCCTCCACGGCAGCGATGTGAAGACCCGGGATGCCTTCGCCAAACTGGACGCGGCGGGCTATAACTATGGCGTGGACCGCTACAAAAAGGACCTGAAGAAGTACCCGGGCCGGGTCATCCTGGGCAGCGAGACCTTCTGCTCCGACGCGGCAGCCTTCTATGATCTGGCGAAAGACA
This sequence comes from uncultured Oscillospiraceae bacterium, assembly GCA_947629955.1. Lineage (GTDB taxonomy): Bacteria > Bacillota > Clostridia > Oscillospirales > Oscillospiraceae > Enterenecus. Next base: position 22,850 of record CANRFT010000011.1, on the reverse strand, counting down.
ATCCCGCCCTCATAGGCGACTTCGTGTGGACGGGGATGGACTATCTGGGCGAAGTGGGCCTGGGGGCCTGGGAGTACAGGGAGTACGCCCCGGAGTTCGAGCACGGCCCCGGTTGGCTCACCGCGGGGGCGGGGACCATCGACCTGGTGGGCACCGAGACCTGCCAGATGGCCTACACCCAGGTGGCTTTTGAGATGTGCCCCGTGCGCATCGGAGTGATCCCGGTGAAGTGGGCCAGCGAGAAGCACTCTCCCGGCGCGTGGCGGATGACCAATGCCGTGGAGAGCTGGTCCTGGCAGGGCTGCGAGGGCAAATCCACCACCGTGGAGGTCTACGCCCGTGGGGCGGAGGCAGAGCTGCTGCTGAACGGGAAGCCCCTGGGCCGGAAGAAGCTGCCCGCCAGCCGGCAGGTGAAGTTCAAAGCGGTCTATCAGCCGGGAGAGCTCACCGCCGTGGTCTACGATGACAGCGGCAATGAGACCGCCCGGACCAGCCTCCGCACCGCCGGGGAGGAGACGAAGCTGACCCTCGTCCCGGAGCAGGAGACGGTGAAGCTTGGCGATCTGCTCTATGTCCGCCTGCGCTACACCGACGGGGACGGGACCGTCAAGCCCCTGGAGCGGGGAGATATCAAGGTGACTGTGGAGGGCGGCAAACTGCTGGCCTTAGGGAACGCCTGCCCCTACAACGGGCGGGGCTACCTCACTGACACCACCGACACCTATTACGGCGAGGCCCTGGCCATCATCCGGCCCGAGGGCGACGTGACGGTCAGGGCGGAGAGCGGCCACGGCTCCGCACAGGCGGCGGTCAAACTTGTGGACGAAATACGGTAAAAGGAGGCGCGCGCAATGCGGCGGGAACCAACGACCCAGGGAAATGATTTTTGCTTAGGTATCGAACTGGGCTCCACCCGGATCAAGGCGGTGGCCATCGACGGAAGCCATGCCCCGATCTCCTCCGGGGATTACACCTGGGCCAGCAGCTATGAAAACGGCGTCTGGACCTACTCCCTGGACGAGGTGTGGACCGGGCTGAAGACGGCCATCGCGGGCGTGGGGGGCCGGGAGAACGTCAGGGCCATGGGCGTGTCCGCCATGATGCACGGCTATCTGGCCTTTGACGCGGACTGGAATCTGCTGGTCCCCTTCCGCACCTGGCAGAATACCATGACAGGCCGGGCCTCGGAGGAGCTGACCTCCCTGTTCGGCTTCAACATCCCCCAGCGGTGGTCCATCGCCCACCTGTATCAGGCGGTGCTGAACGGGGAGGCGCATATTTCCCGCATCGCCCATATCACCACTTTGGCGGGATATGTCCACTATATGCTCACCGGGGTGAACGCAGTTGGCATCGGCGAGGCGTCCGGGATGTTCCCCATGGACTCGGAAAATCTCTGCTATGACAGGGATATGCTGGAAAAGTTCGACTACCTCGTCTCGGATCGAAACCTGCCCTGGAAGCTGGTGGATATCCTGCCCGCCGTGCTGACGGCGGGGGAGGACGCCGGGTCCCTGACCCCGGAGGGGGCCGCCCGGCTGGACGGCCTGCTGCCGGCCGGTATCCCCTTTGCCCCCGCCGAGGGGGACGCGGGCACCGGCATGGCGGCCACCAACGCGGTGGCCCCCCGGACGGGCAACGTGTCCGCCGGCACCTCCATTTTTTCCATGGTGGTGCTGGAGCAGCCGCTGAAAAAGGTCTATGAGGAGATCGACCTGGTGACCACCCCCACCGGCAAGCCGGTGGCCATGGTCCACTGCAACAACTGCACCAACGACACCAACGCCTGGGCGGGGGTGCTGCGGGAGACCGCGGAGCTGTTCGGCGCCGCCCCCGATACCGGCGAGCTGTACACCAAACTGTACAAAAAAAGCCTGGAGGGCGACCCGGACTGCGGCGGCGTGACGGTGTGCAACTATCTGGCGGGCGAGGGCGTGACCCACATGGACGCGGGGCGGCCGCTGGTGGTCCGGCGGCCGGACAGCAGGTTCACGCTGGCAAACTTCTTCCGGGCCCAACTCTACTCCACCATGGCGACGCTGAAGATCGGCATGGACATCCTGGCGGAGGAACGGGTGAACATCGACTTCCTCACCGGCCACGGGGGCCTGTTCAAGACCCCCGGCGTGGGGCAGCGGTATCTGGCGGCCGCCTGCAACGCCCCCGTGACCTGCATGGAGACCGCCGGCGAGGGCGGCCCTTACGGCATGGCGCTGCTGGCTGCCTACCGGCTCAACCGGGCGGCGGGGGAGACGCTGGAGGACTATCTGAGTCGTCGCGTTTTCGCCGGGGTGTCCGGGACCACGCTGGCCCCGCTGGCGGAGGACGTGGAGGGCTTCAACGCCTACATGAAACAGTACCGCGCCCTGCTGTCCGTGGAGCGGACGGCAGCGGAGGCGCTTTAGGAGGAATAAGATATGAAGTATGAATTTTGGTTCGTAGTAGGCTCTCAGTTCCTGTATGGCCCCGAGGTACTGGAGACCGTGGAACGGCGGGCAAGGGAGATGGCGGCGAAGCTGACCAAGGTCCTGCCCTATCCCCTGGTCTACAAGGTCACCGCCAAGACCAACAAGGAGATCGCCGACGTGGTGAAGGAGGCCAACTACGACGACAACTGCGCCGGCATCGTGGCCTGGTGCCACACCTTCTCCCCCAGCAAGATGTGGATCAACGGCCTGGCGGCCCTCCAGAAGCCCTACTGCCACCTGGCCACCCAGTACAACGTGGAGATCCCCAACGAGGAGATCGACATGGACTTCATGAACCTGAACCAGGCCGCCCACGGCGACCGGGAGCACGGGTTCATTGCCGCCCGGCTGCGCATACCCCGGAAGGTCATCGCCGGCCACTGGACCGACAAGACCGTTCAGAAGCGGCTGGGCGACTGGATGAAGGCGGCTATCGGCGTGGCCGTATCCAAGGGAATGAAGGTCATGCGCTTCGGCGACAACATGCGGGAGGTGGCCGTCACCGAGGGCGACAAGGTGGAGGTCCAGACCAAGCTGGGCTGGCAGGTGAACACCTGGGCCGTGGGCGATCTCGTGAAGGAGATGAACGCCGTCACCGAGGCTGAGATAGACGAGCTGGTGAAGATCTACGAGGCCGCCTATGACGTGGCCACCGGCGACACCGCTGCCATCCGCTATCAGGCCCGGGAGGAGATCGCCATCAAGAAGATGATGGACGCCGAGGGCTGCAAGGCCTTCTCCAACACCTTCCAGGACCTGTACGGCATGGAGCAGCTGCCCGGCCTGGCCTCCCAGCACCTGATGGCCCAGGGCTACGGCTACGGCGGCGAGGGGGACTGGAAGGTCTCCGCCATGACCGCCATCCTGAAGGCCATGGGCGAGAACGGCAACGGCTCCTCCGCTTTCATGGAGGACTACACCTACAATCTGGTCCCCGGCGCGGAGTACTCCCTGGGCGCCCACATGCTGGAGGTGTGCCCCTCTGTGGCCGCGGACCGGCCCCGCATCGAGACCCACCACTTAGGCATCGGCATGAACGAGAAGGACCCCGCCCGCCTGGTGTTCGAGGGCAAGAAGGGCGACGCCATCGTGGTCTCCCTCATCGACATGGGCGGCCGGCTGCGGCTGATATGTCAGGACATCCACTGCGTGAAGCCCATCCTGCCCATGCCCAACCTGCCTGTGGCAAGAGTCATGTGGCAGGCGGAGCCCTCCCTCACCACCGGCGTGGAGTGCTGGATCACCGCCGGCGGCGCCCACCACACGGTGCTGAGCTACGACGTGTCCGCCGAGCAGATGAAGGACTGGGCCAACATGATGGGCATCGAGTTCGTCCATATCGGGAAGGACACCACCGTGGAGGGGCTGGAAAAGGAGCTTTTCTACAACGACATTGCCTGGAAACTGAAGACCCTGTGATGTGATGACCGCGGCGGCGGAAAAGGATACCCCCACAAAAGCATGATAAAGCGGCCCCATCCGCTGCGGACAGGGGCCGCTTTTTTATGTCGCTAAATCTTTCAGATAAAGAACTAATCCGAACCCGTCCCCGATGGGGATTAGATTCGGATTAGTTTCGTGTGGTGGAGACTACAGAACTCGAAGGCATTCTTTGAACTTTTAACCCGAATTTCCTGATATCTCCTAATATCGGCTAATCCCTTGCGGTTCAAGGGTTTGGAGAGCATTATAGGAGGCGAATCCGCAAAAAATCTGGTACCTCTTGAAACTAATTTTATGATTTTGTGTTAGACATTTGTTAGACAGGATAGAACCGCTGTTACAGAAAATAAGATAGAAATCAGGCATTCGCCGCTGAAGGTAACGCTCACTCTCCGCTACCCGGACCACGAAATCGTATTCCAGACGGATAGCCTTATAAGCAGCCGCCTGCCGTGCCCCAAATTCCTGCGCATCCTTTGCCTCTGAAATGGAGAGTGTCAAAGCTTTTGAACAAGCGAATGATCCTCTTGGATCAAGAACATTAACTTCTTTGCTGTCGGAGTTGGCGTGCTTTTCCCGCTCTCCCATGCCTCAACCGTCCGGCAGGACACACCAAGTATTTCAGCAAACGCCCTTTGTGTCATGGATAATGCGGATCTGATTTCAACAACATTCACCGTGGGGAGCGATCTCTTTCTGACGAATGTATCTGCAGCGGCCTTTCCTTTTTCAAACGCAAGCGCCTCCTGCAATCCGTCCATAACACTGGAGAAAAAATCAATATCCTTAAAATTCTTTTCGATCTCATCCATTGTAAGGGAGGATTTGAGTTTCAATTCAGACACCATAATCACTCCTTCCGAATTTCCTCTATCATCTTGCGAATCGCCCTTTTCTGGTCTGGCGTGAAGTCTTCCTGTACATTCTTAGGATATGCAAAGAGCAGATATAGATTCTCATGCTCAAACACATCAAGATAAATAACTCTTCCGCCTCCGCGCTTTCCGCGCCCTTCAAGCTGGATACGCATTTTTCTTGCTCCACCAGTTCCCTCAATAACGTCGCCAACCTGCGGGTCCTTCAACAAAACAACCTCAAGATCAAGCAGATTATCGTCGTTAAGCCCCATAGCACTCCAGCTTTTACGAAACGGTGTCGTATAGATAAACTTTCTTGTCATTCTCAAACCTACCTACGATTTTATCGTATCTATATAATATACGATTTTATCGTAGTCGTCAATAGGGTTTGATTATAATTGTCTCTTTCCCTTACAGTCTATTCAACTGCCCCTTCAGTTCTTCCGTGATCCTTGCCCTTTCCTCCGCGTCAGACATCTGGCTCAGCCGCTCGATGGCGGCATCCCTGTCCGCCGCGGCCTGATCCGCCCATGTCTTGAAGTCCTCTCTATCCATGTTGCCCTTCATATAGCGGGCGTAGTATTTCTTGTATGCCCGCTTATAGAGCTTCCACGCCTCCTCGTCCTGGATCTTCTTCTCAAAGACAGTCCGGGCCCCGGCCTCCCGGCAGGTCCTTCCGGTCTCTCCCGGCGCGATACGTTCACAGTACATCGCCCGGTCCCCCGACTCATGCAGGAACCAGTTCCCGCACAGGCGGCACTGCCTGGGCGCGTTTCCTCTGAGGATGGCCTTCCCCAGTTCTACATGCAGGAAGTCCCGGAGGGAGGAAAATGTGTACCGCTCCACCGGCACAGAATTACCGGCCAGAGCGCAACGGCCATAACTCACTTGGCAATCAGCGGGAGGGTTGTCCAGCCGCCCGTTTGAGTCCTTTCCCGCATGGGCATAGGGTTTCAGACTGCCGCCAAAATTCTGTAGAAAGGTTGCCAGATCCTCCGTCAGAGCATCGTCCGCAGGCGCCGCAAGGAAAGCCGTCGCAGCCTCGCCGTATTTGAACGGCCCCGCCCCCCCGATCCAGTATCCGTCCTCTATGAAATCGACTGTGACGGGGAAGGTCAGCTTTGGTAAGTCCATAGAAGTGTCCTCCAAAATAGACTATATATATCTCGTTTGCTGTTGACAAATACGGCGGGATATGCTATCATAAAACTATAGATAGACTATACATCAAGCAGATGCGATAGTCAATACATTTAGATCAGGATTTTGAGAAATGGAGGTACAACTATGAAAAGCAAAATGAAGAATACGGATTGGCCGGCAAGGCTTATCGGACTGGCACTGGCCTGCGCCTTGGGTGTCACGCTGATCGTTCCCGCATTCGCGGCGGAGCAAACGGAGTTGGAGACTGCCGCCGAGTTTGTGCGGGAACAGGGCATCATGGTGGGCGACGGAGCCGGGGATATGAACTTGGACGCCGGCCTCACCCGCTCTGAACTGGCAGCACTGCTGACCCGACTCCGCAACGGAGAGAAGGCACTGATGGCCAACACCGACTACTACAGCCGGGGCTGCAAGTTTGTCGACGTGCCCGAGTGGGCCAGGCTCTATGTAGGCTACTGCGTCCGTAACAACCTGGTGGTGGGCTACGACAAGCTCCACTACGGTGGATCTGACCCGGTGAACCCTGCGGCAGCCTGTACGGTCATCCTGCGGGCTTGTGGCAAGGCGGACGAGGAAGGTTCAGCCTGGATCTATAGCACCGCCTGCGGCTACGCTGTCAGCCTGGGCTGGCTGGATAAAGTCACCGCTGCCGCCTCCACCATCACCCGCGGAGAGATGGCGCTGTTGATCTATCGGGCCATGACCGACGGCGTCGGCTGTCTCACCAACGGCAAGCCTGTGAGCGAGGAGAACGTGCTGGAACTGCTGCATGAGATCGAGAAGGATTGGCCCAGCGGCACCGTCTGGGGCCCGCACACTCTGGCAGGCACCAATAAGAACGAGATCCCCGGCACAGTCTCCGGACGTGTCATGGATCTGTACTGGGTGAACCGGGTGTACGGCTGTAGCGGCTATGCCAATATGGTCAGCACCCTTGTCTTCGGGGACAAGACCAACCCCGCACGTCAGGTGAAAGACCTGTCTCAGATCAGACCGGGCGATATCCTGTTCCTGGTCCGCAACGACACGGGTGAGATCTGGCATGTGATGGTTGCGCTGGAGTCTCCGAACGCCATGAACGCGTTGCACTATACCGACGGCAACCATGGCCATATTGTGTACTGGCCGGAGGCCGATTCACCGTACAGCCGGGAGAACCTGAACTGCTACTTGGGCGAGGGCCGAACCTATCGTCTGGAAGCCTGGACCCGGTACCCGGTCACGATCCCGTTCACCGGGGCAAGTGCAAACGTATGGGAACCCTGATCTTGCCCAATGGATCGCCCCAAAGGGCTCACCGCCAATGGATGCCTTCTATATCAAATCGAGGCTGTATTGGCCTCTATATCTTGAGCCCTGGATCTCCGCCGCCATAGCTCAAATTGAGTCAAAAAACACATACCAAAAACTGTTGAAAGACCGATGCACTTTTTGGTATCGGTTTTGCGATTTTTGAACTCCAAGGCCAGAGGGCGCAGATTTAGGTATCTGTTTTGAGCTTTTTTAGGACGGGGTCTTTTTGGTCGGGAGCAGATAGGCCGCTTTGTATAAGCGCCGAAGGTTGTTCAGCCGGCAGCCTCAGCCGCAGTCTAAGGCACTCTTTCTTTTTTACCAGAATGTCTTGCGGGCGGTAGGAATGCCATAGTACTTTCAACTCCGCGCGATGGGGAATATTTCAGCAATATGTCCGGCGCCGCTTATCTGTGCGATGTTTTAGCGGCCATTACTTGTGATAACTATATGAAATCCAGCAGAACACTTCCCAACGGCGTTAAGCGGAATAAGGCGATCAGTGCCATTGTGCTTGATATGGATTATTTTGCCGAGTGGCCAATACATTGTTTATGACGATGTTCTAAGCGAAGATTGACTGCTACCTTTATGGATTTACGGCAGAGGCCGGACCTTTTCAGGCCCGGCCTCTGCCGTTTGGAAAAGTGGAGGAAACGCGCAAAACGCGGTTTCTTCAGATTGATTTTCCCGCGCTCAAAAGATGCGGGGCAGGCAGCCTGCTCACATGACAAGCGCTTTGGTTAACTCAGGCAGGATCAGCACACAGAACGCGATGACAATGGCCGCAACGATGGCTGCCGCCACACAGCCGATGATGATCCAGCCCTTCTTTGTGATGCGTTTTCTGCCGTACCAGCGATCCTCGGTCCAGGGGATCGTCCGATAGACGAAGAAGCCGCCAACCACGATCCCGATACCCACCAGCACCCAGGCCGCGATCAGGATGATCTTGTAGACCGGGAAACCGGGGTCATAGGCCGCCCCGTGTGCCAGTCCGTTCACGGCCAGACTGTTGGCTTGGACATACAGAACATTATGGATCGCGTCGCGCAGAAGGGCACGGATCCACTCAGCGTTGAAGTCAGACAGCGCGCCAGTCTGTGCATTCCAGGCGCTGCACATGATACCATAAAGATTCTTCCTCAAGCAAAAAAGAGCTTGACAAACAATCAACATAGCCATATAATTTTATTGGTCAGAACAGTAATATAGTATAGGCGGATTGGGATAATGACTTCTCTATTTTATACTCCGAATTCATCCTCCAAGAACTTCGTATTTATTGGCGAGGCGGGCAGCGGCAAGAGCGAGGTGGCCATGACCTTCGCCCGGCGGCTGGCGGAGCGGTCCCCCCTGCCCGTTCACTTCTTCGACCTGGACATGACCAAGCCCCTGTTCCGCTCCCGTGACGCGGCGGCGAAACTGGAGGCGGAGGGCGTCACCGTCCATTTCATGGAGCAGTTCATGGACGCCCCCACTCTGGTGGGCGGCGTGGAGCCCATGCTCCGGGACCCCGGCTGTCTGGTGGTCATGGACGTGGGAGGCGATTACATCGGCGCCCGGTCCATCGGCGGCTTTGCCCCCCAGCTGAACCGGCCGGAGACGGCGGTGCTGTATGTGGTCAACGCCTACCGGCCCTGGTCGGACACCATCGAGCACATCGACGAGACCCTGGGCAAGATCCTGGGGATGTCCCACGTGCGGCTGGACCAGTTGACCATCGTGTCCAACCCTAACAACGGCGTCACCACCACCGTAGAGGAGTTTGCGGCGGGCCACCGGCGGACCGTGGAGCTCATCAGCCCCTACCTGCCTGTAGCCTTCGCCTGCGCCCGTGAGGAGATCGCCGCGGAGGCCGCCGGGGCGGTGGAGGAGCCGGTGCTGCCCGTCCGGCTGGAACTGGTGTATCCCTGGCTTATGTGAAAGCCTTTTGATACAAGCTGTAAAATTCAACGGGGAAAGGAGGATTCGCCATGGCAATGATCAAAGTGATCGCCGAGCGCTGCAAGAGCTGCAAGTACTGCGTGAAGTACTGTCCCAAGGGCGTGCTGGCGATCGGCAGGAACGTCAACTCCAAGGGCTACGAATACGCGGAGCCCGTCAACCAGGAGGCATGCATCGCCTGCTGCATGTGCGCCCGGGTCTGCCCCGACGGCGCCATCGAAGTCTATAAGTAAAGGAGAGAAACGAACATGGCAAGAAAACTGATGAAGGGCTGCGAGGCTATCGCCGAAGCGGCCGTCCGGGCCGGCTGTCGTTTCTTCGCCGGCTACCCCATCACCCCGCAGAACGAGATCCCCGAGTACTTCGCCCGGCGGCTGCCCGAGGTGGGCGGCGTGTTCGTCCAGGGCGAGTCCGAGGTTGCCTCGGTCAACATGGTCTACGGCGCCGCCGCCGCGGGCACCCGGAGCATGACCTCCTCCTCCTCCCCGGGCATCGCGCTGAAGAGCGAGGGCATCTCCTACTGCGCCGCCGCGCGCATCCCCATGGTGTACGCCAACATCAGCCGTGGCGGCCCCGGCGTGGGCGCCATCCAGCCCGCTCAGCAGGACTATTTCCAGGCCACCAAGGCCAGCGGCAACGGCGGCTTTGAGATGCTGGTGCTGGCCCCCTCCACGGTGCAGGAGGCGGTGGACCTGACTTACGCCGCCTTCGACTACGCGGACCGGGACCGCAACCCCGTGCTGCTGCTGGCGGACGGCGTCATCGGCACCATGATGGAGCCGGTGGAGCTGCCCCCCATGAAGACCGACGAGGAGGTGGCCGCCATCAAGGCCTCCAAGTCCGGCTGGGCCTGCATCGGGCATAAGCTGGACTACGCCAACCGCTCCTGGATCGCCCCCGGTCAATGGGATACTGCTATTATGCAAAAGCAAAACGAAGAAGCTGCTGCGGTTTATGCTTCATGGAAAAAGGATTTGCAGGTAGAGGAATATCAAATCGAGGATGCCGAGGTGGTCATCGCGGCCTACGGCATCTGCGCCCGCATTGGCAAGTCCGTGGTAGATATCTGCCGGGCTGCCGGCAAGAAGGTGGGCCTCATCCGCCCCATCACCGTCCACCCCTTCCCCTACAGCTCCTTCGACAAGATCAACTATGACGTGTGCAAGGCCGTGCTCGACGTGGAGATGTCCATCCCCGCCCAGCTGGTACAGGACGTGGAGCTGGGCGTCAAGGGCCGCTGCCCCATCGAGACCTGCCTGTGCTCCGGCGGCAACATCATGAGCCGGGAGGCCGTCCTCGAGGCCGTGGACGCCATCCTGGCCAAGTAAGGGGGAACGAGATATGGAAAAGATCTATTCGCGCACGCTGACCATCCAGGAGAACAAGGTCTCCGGTTTCTGCCCCGGCTGCATGCACTCCACCGTCATCAAACTTATCGGCGAAGCTATTGATGAATTAGGAGTTATTGATAAAAGCGTTGCAATCACCGGCATCGGCTGCTGCGGCCTCCACATGGATTACATCGCCTATGACAATATCACCGCCCCCCACGGCCGCGCCTGCGCCGTGGCCACCGGCATCAAGCGCACCAGCCCCGACTCCCTTGTGTTCACCTACCAGGGCGACGGCGACTTCGCCTCTATCGGTCTGGCCGAGTCCGTCTCCGCCGCCAACCGGGGCGAGAACTTCACCGTCATCTTCATCAACAACGGCATCTACGGCATGACCGGCGGCCAGATGGCCCCCACCACCCTGCTGGGCATGAAGGCCACCACCGCCCCCAAAGGCCGCAACGCCGAGGAACACGGCTATCCCATGCACGTCTGCGAGCTGCTGGACCAGCTCACCGCCCCCCACTATCTGGAGCGGGTGAGCTGCAACACCCCGCAGAACGTCATCAAGACCAAGAACGCCATCAAGAAGGCGTTCAAGTACCAGCTGGAGGGCAAGGGCTTCTCCCTGGTGGAGATCGTCACCAGCTGCCCCACCAACTGGGGCCTGGATCCCCTGGACGCGCTGGACTTCATCGAGCAGAAGATGCTGCCGGAGTATCCCCTGGGCGTCGTCCGGGACAAGAAGTGAGGAGGGCTGGATATGGAAACCAATCTGTGCGTAGCCGGCTTCGGCGGGCAGGGCGTCATGTCCTTGGGCAAGTTCCTGGCCCAGGCCACCTGTGACTCCACCGACAAGAACGTGACCTTCTTCCCCTCTTACGGCGCGGAGCAGCGGGGCGGCACCGCCAACTGCTTCGTGGTCATCTCCGACGGGCTCATCGGCGCCCCCCTGGGGGACGTGATGGACGACCTGATCGTCATGAACGGCCCCTCCCTGGCCAAGTTCCTGCCCACCCTGAAGCAGGGCGGCACCCTGTTCATCAACAGCTCCATCGTGGACGAGAAGGAAGTGACCCGCTCCGACGTGAAGCTGGTCAAGGCCCCCGTGACCGAGATGGCGCTGGAGATGGGCAACGCCAAGGTGCTGAACGTGATCATGCTGGGCGTGTACGTGGGCTACACCGAAGTAGTTCCCCCCGACGTGGTGTGGGACACTATCGAGCACAAGCTGGGCTCCAAGCCCAAGCTGCTCCCCCTGAACAAGCAGGCCTTCGAGAAGGGCCTGGAGATCGGGCGGAGCCAGAAGTAATATAAAGGGGTCGGGCAGTTGAAGAAAGGCCCGACCCTTTTTCTTTATATCTTCACCATGATAGCGCTTGACTTCTCTAAAAATGTATCTTATAATTATCAAAAGGAAATTGGTAAGAACAGATAATAGAGGTGTATAATATGGCGATGAACTTTACTCCAGTAGAGACAAAGAAAGCAAATGAGTATGTCTTTGAGCAAATTGAAAATCTGATTTTGTCCGGACAGCTCAAACCGGGGGATAAACTTCCTTCCGAACGGGACTTGATGGAAATATACAAACGTAGCCATCCCACCATTCGGGAAGCACTGAGGATGCTTGAGTCTTCAAATTACATCCGTGTTATTCCCGGCGGCGGCGCAGAGGTGTGCTATAACAGCACAGAGGGCATTCAGGAATCCATCGGCGAACTGCTGGAATTCCGCAGGGTATCGATTACGGATATTTATCTCTTTGCAAAACTTGCTGAGCCGGAATTCATCAAGCAGACCATACAGCATTATACATGGGAAGACCTGGTGAGCCTGGAGGAACTCTGCGAAGCCATGGAGAACAGCACCGATGATGCCGTTGACTATACCATCAAAATGTTCACATTCCATGTAGAATTGATGAAGGCCACCCACAACCCGCTTCTGTATGTGTTCTGGAACACCATGGAGCGGTTCTGGACATCAGAGAAGCTTCAGCGTGATTTTGGTTCCATTCAAATTCAGGATATTCGATTGCTCCAGGCTGCCAATAGAGATATTCTGGATGCAATCCGAAAAGAAGAACCGGAAAGAGCCGCAAGCCTCGTCCGCGTCTGCTGGGAAAACTGGCAGATGGCCGAGCCAGACAAGGAGGATCGCTAATGAAGGATAAATGCCTTGCCTTTCAGCAGGAGACTGCCTCTCCGCCCCCTCAAAAAGCCTCTGTGGCGATTTATGAGCAGATCCGCTCCAAGATCCTCTCCGGAGAATTGAAGCCGGGGGATAAGCTCCCACCTGAGCGGGATTTGATTGAAATGTTCCAACGCAGCCGCCCCACCGTGCGGGAAGCGCTTCGCATGCTGGAAAACAAGAACTACGTCACCATCTCCCGCGGGAAAGGGACGATCGTCAACAAGCTGTCCACAGACGAAGTTGAGCGAACGCTCTCAAACTTAGTTCGTCTAAGCCTTGTTTCTGTGGACAATATTTTGGATATTCGGAATGTATGCGAACCATTGTCGATTTCTCTTGCCGCTCAGAACCGAACGGATCAGGATATCCGGGTGATGAAGGATATCCTATCCTACGGCGAAGGGATCACATCCGATTTTGAGAGGTCCATGGAAAACGGAAACCGCTTCAATGGCGCCATGGCAAGGTCCTCGCACAACGAAATGCTTTACCTGATCATGAGGATCACATCAAAATTCTCCAATGAAAAAATGCTTGCGAGCGCGGCTAAGATGTCCGAGGAGGAGAAGACACAATTGGCAAAAAATATTTTGAAACAGCATTTCGGACTGTTTGAGGCCATTGTTCAAAGGGACTCGGAGAAAGCTGTCCAGAGAAACAACGAGCATATCCAAAGCATCGCCAACGCCCTGTATCATGTGTAAAAGCGGCAAGGCCAGGCTCGATTTAATTGAGCCTGGCCTTGCCGCTTTTTAGATAACCGCTTTATCTCGGCGCATTTCTTCTATTTCCACCGCTGTATAACCCAGTGCGGTCAGGATTTCGGCGGTGTCCTCACCGATGGATCGGTTGATTTTGAACGGCTTGCGTTCATATTCCGGAAAGCTGATGGGCGGTGCCGGCATTGCGACTTTTGCACCGTCGGGATACTCCACCCGGTCGAAATATCCGTTTTCCCATGCCTGTTCGTCCTTGCATACATCTTTGAAATGCCTCAGTAATTCACTGGGAATATCGTGCTCTGCCAGGATCTTCAGCCACTCCTGTGACGGCTTTTTCAAAAATGCCTCAGAGACCCGCTTGGTGACCATGGGCAGTTTGCCGGACTGGCGCATTTTGGTCAGGTCCTCCAGATCCGGGTCTTCTGCTAACTCCGGAAAATCAAAGAGCTTTGCGTAAGTGAATCGGTCTGTCGCATACCTTTTTTCGAATACTGCTACCCAATTGCCGTCGGAGCACTGATACCACTCGCCAAAGGGGTTCCAAGGGTCATAGCGCTCCATGGGATAGGGACGGTTATACGGCTCCTGGGCGTTGAGGACATAGGCGGAGTTGCACCAGATACCGCCGCCCAGCAGGGACGAGGAGACCATGGTGCCCCTCCCTGTGTTTCCTCTGGCATAGAGCGCCATCATGATCCCACTGAGAAAAGCGGAGGCTGTGGCCACATCCCCAAAGCCGAAGGTGGGCCGCATGGGAAAGGAGTCTGGCAGCAGCCAGTCCTGCAGAGCACCGGACCTCATCCAGAAGGCAGTCATGTCATATCCCGGACGGTCGGCATCCGCGCCTTTCAGACCAAAGCCGGAGAAATGGCCATAGACCAGTCTGGGATACTTTTCCTTTAGGGAATCATAGTCCAGCCCCATTCGCTTCAGACCCTGCCAGCGGACATTCGTCAGAAAGACATCGGAGCCGGCCAGCAGGCGGTCGAATGCCTCCTTGCCCTGCTCGGTTTTCAGGTTTAGAGAGATGAACTTTTTGCCGCTGTTGTACAGATCGAACAGGGGGCTGTTGCCGTCTTCCGTGGGCAAACAGTGGCCCTTTCCAAAGGGGCGAAGGCCGTCGCCGGCAAGCGTTTCGACTTTGATCACCTCTGCGCCGTACGCTGCCATCATGCGGCCCACGGTGGGCGCGGCGACGATGGTCGCAAGTTCCACAACGCGAAGGCCGCTGAGCGGTAAATTCTGTGCCATGAGCTACCTCCAGTATCAGTTCTGTGAAAGACGCCGCTGACTCAGCTGTCTATAGTCCATTTGTCGCAGTGGGTCAGCGCATATTCGGAGAGTTCCGTACCGAGGCCCGGTCCCTGGGGAACGTCGAACCAGCCGTTTTGCGGGGCGAAATTTTTTGTGCAGAGATCGTTCATATAGGGCTGGAACTGCTCTACGTGGTGTTCGTGGATCAGGAAATTGGGGATGACAGACTCAAATTGCAGGGTAGCGGACATAGACAAGGCCGAGCCGCACAGGTGGCCCTGGATGCTGATATCATAGATATAGGCCATGTCCGCGATCTTTTTCGCTTCGGTGATGCCGCCGCAGTTGGAGAGATCCGGCTGGAGGACCTGCAAGGACTGGTTCTCGATGTAGGGAGCGTACTGCCATCTGGAGAAAATGCGCTCACCGCTGCTCATGGGGATCTTCAGCGCGTCATAGACAAATTTCTGCATCTTCGGCGTGGGGGTACAGGCCTCCTCATAGTAGAAAATATTATATTTCCGAATTGCCTCTCCGATTTGAATGGCCGAGGCCGCATCGGTAAACGAGTGACCTTCTACAATCAGATCCTTCTGGGGACCGATGGCCTCCCGCACAGCCGCCACGCGCTCCTCCACCAAGCCCACATAGTAGGGGGAGAGCAGCTTGGTCCGGTCGTCCTCGTTGAAGGAGCGGCCGTCCCGGTCGAAGGTGAAGAAGTCGAATTTCACCGCGCTGTATCCGTCTGCGATGGCCTTCCGGGCGTTTTCCGCATACTGTTTCGTTTTGGTGGCGGGGGTCTTGTCCGCTCCCCAGCCGAACTGGAGCTGGCTTGCATAGCAGCGGATCCTGTCCCTGCGGCTGCCGCCAAGCAAGGTGGCCACAGAGGTGTTGAAGTATTTACCCCTAATGTCCCAGATTGCCATGTCAAAGGCGGACACAGCCGCATATATTACAGGACCTCCCACTTGCGTCATGTAACCCTGCCGGTACAGCTTATCCCAGATTTGTTCGTTCTTCAAGGGATCCATTCCAATGAGCATGTGGGCAAAATCGCGGAGCATTCCTACGGCAGCCAATGCGCCGAAAGCGAATTGAAGGCCCGCCTCGCCATCCCCGTAGAGGCCCTCGTCCGTGTGGATCCGCACCATGATGGGCCGGCACTTGCCAAAGACGGCCTGCATATTGGTGACCTCCCCAGTGCGGAAATCCGGGTGGACCAGCATAACATCGATTTTTGTGATTTTCATGAAACTCAGTCCTTCTTCAGTTTCGCACGGACAATCGTAAACGCAGGAATCACGATTACTACAATGCAAAGATAGCCGATGATGGAGTTGCCGGTGGACATCAGGGACTTGAGGCCGAAAGAAGCCGCCGCGGTGGCCAGACCCAGCAGGACGATGGTGATGATAGCGCTGCGCGCCTTCTTGTTCTGGATCCCCTTAAGCACGGAATCAAAACGGACGGTCCCGGCGTAAGCCAGACCAGCAGCGCTAGTGAGAACGGCCAAGGCCATCAGGATCACATAGACCCAAGTCAGCCATCCGAAACCCAGACGCCCCAGGATGGAGTAAATCGGCAACGTATCGCCGCTAACATCAAAGACATTTGTATAACTGAACATCATAAAGATAACCGCTACCATCAGCACAATATTGATCAGGAAACCGCAGCCGGTAGCCTTTTGGGATGCGCTATTGTCCTCCAGCACATCTGAGACGGAGACAACGTTAAAGCAAAGGCCGGACTGGAAGAAGCCATACAGCACCGCGTGCCAGAGGGCGCTGAGGAAACTGGGATCTTTCGTGTTTGTGGAGGCATTGGCAAAAGAACCGGCCAAATCGTAGTCGCCAAAGATGAAAGACATCGCGACGATGAGAACAACGACACCGATGATGAAATACATCATATATGCGGAGGCGTTGCTTAAGACTTTGGAACCGTAGAGACAGAGAAGAGCTGCCAGCACAATGGTAATAGCTGCGCCGCCCCAGTAGGGCAGGCCCAAGTGTGCTTCCAGCAGAGAGGCAAGGCCGGAGACGCACAGACCACCGGCGCACATGACGGTAACCAGGAATACAATGTCGTACATCAGGGTCATGACCTTGCCGCCCTTTTCGCCATAAATGCTGTAGGCCAGGTCCCTGTAGTTATAGGTTTGCTTACGCCGGGCAAACTCCATCATGAAGTACATGACGCCGGCTGTGATAGCCATGGAAATCAGAGGCAGAAAAATGCCGGCAATCCCGTAGCGCACGAACCAGGTTGTCATAGAGGTGCCGGTTGCAAAGCCAGGGCCGAAGTGGCCGCCAATCCAGACTGCGGAAACGCCGATGAACGATGCGGTCAAACTCTTTTTTTTCATAATGTGTTTCCTCCTTATTTATTATGCGGTGATATCAAATACCGATTTCATCGCAACGGATGCCTTGATCATCTGAAGAAGTCTTTGGTGCAGCGGGCATTTCAGGAAGGTATCTTTATCCGCCTCAGAGCGGAAGGATAAAATGATCAGAAGGGAGCAGGGATCGGCGCCACCGTTGAATTCCTGCAGCAGTTGAAAGGTCTCCAGGCCTTCCAACGAGTTTTGGGCTTTCCGGAGGACCCGCTCCGTCTCCCCAATCAACGCCGCTATGTCGCAGCTCTCAGTAAGCTTTAGGTAAACATAGTGCTTCATTTGCGCACCGCCGTTTCTGCGGGACCGGGTCTCAGATATAATCGGTGGGCTGGCTGACTACCGTTTCCGCATAGCCGAATTTCTGGATCTCCGCCTTGGTGAGCTTGCCGTTCATGACCTTGATGATCTCCTGCAGGGTGATATCGGCCTGTTCCTCCAGAGAGCGGTCGCCGGCGACAACGGCGCTCATATCCACATCGTGGTTGTCCAGCATATGGTGATAGGTGTCCACGTTGGCTGTGACCTTCATGACGGGGGCGACGGGGTTGCCGATGGTATTGCCACGGCCGGTAGTGAAGACGACCACCTGGCAGCCACCCGCTATTTTGGCGGTAACGGAGAGAAGATCAAAGCAGGGGGTGTCCATCAGCACAAGTCCTTTTCTGGTGGGGACCTGGGCGTAGGCACACATCTCCATAACAGGTGTGTGGCCGCCCTTATGGACACAGCCCAAAGACTTCTCTTCCAGAGTGGTGATCCCGCCTGCTTTATTGCCCGGAGAGGGCTGGATCTTTCGGATGTCCTCGCCAGAACGGATCTGCTCCTCCTCACGGCCTTTCACGACCTCAAGGATGCGCTGCGCGACGGCAGGTTCCGCCGCCTGAGCCGCCAGCAGGTGCTCTGCGCCAATCATTTCAACGGTCTCACTGTACATAGAGGTGCCGCCGGCCGCAATCAGCTTGTCCGAAACCAAACCCATCACGGGATTGGACACCAGCCCGGAGGTGGCGTCGGATCCCCCGCACTCAATGCCGAGGGTCAACTCCGAAATGGGACACAGCTCCCGGACACATTCCGTCGCCTCTGAGACCATCTGCTGGGCGGCGCGGGTCGCCACGGCGATCGTGTTGATGGAGCCGCCCTCCTCCTGAATCGTGAATCCCACGATGGGCTTGCAGGTGCGCTCTCTGGCAAGCGCCAGGAAGTCCTCCATCTTGTTGAACTCACAGCCCAGACCAATGGCCACGGTGCCGTAAATATTGGGATTTGCGATCATCCCCAGAAGGACCGCACGGGTGGCCTCCAGATCCTTGATGCCAGCCGCGCAGCCGCCTTGGCAGACAAAAGAGACAGTCCCGTTGAGACTTTCCGCGACCTTTCTGGCTACCTCGCCGGCGCAGCCGACCGTAGCCACTACAAGCACATGATTTCGTACACCGACTTTACCGTCCGGCCTGCGATATCCCCAGAATTCCATATGAGCAGCTCCTTTCATTGTACTTTGCTTTTTACGTTTTGCGTGTGAACGTGTTCACCGGTTTTGATGTTGGTGGTGGCCACGGCCATGACCTGGCCGTACTTCACCACATCCTCGCCTGCCTGGATATCCTTGCGGGCGACCTTATGGTAGGCTGGGACGCCAGAGGTGATCAAAGTTACATACTCCCCGCCTGCGAGGAAAACCACGTTTTCTCCTGCGCTTAGACTTCTTGTTACCGTTACGACGTTGTCCTTGTCATTGAGCAAAAGTGCGTTTGGCTTCATACAGACCCCTCCCAGTTATTTTACCTCTCATTGCTGTATTTACTGTTCTGACCACATATATAATATTGCTTATTATTGCATTTGTCAATATTGCCGTTATTAACAAAAATTGTGCATCTGATTTGTGGAAAAAAGCGATAGAGCTGGACTTCAAGTCCAACTCTATCGACAATTTGTCACCGAATATTGTTAGAACCGGGAACTCGGATAATACGGCGCAAGAGGCCCGAAAACATAAGTTTCCGGGCCTTACTTAGTCCATGTTAAGCACCTCCGTGAACAAGTCGATTTGAGGAAAGGGGGCACCGCCGAAGCGGTGCCCCCTTTCCAATGGAAAAGTAAGAGGAAACTAATCAGATGTGTCAGCACAGAATTACTTATATTATTTAGTCTCTTGTTTCCTACCCTTTACATTGCGGATCACAATCCCAGCAACACAGACGACAGCGAGGATTCCAAGTTCAACACAGATGATGTTCACACAGGTGCGCCAGCCATAGACTTCAACAGGCTTAAGGAGGGGATAAGTGCGCCCTCTGCCAGACCGCAACGACGGAGACAGCGTCATCAGCGCGATCCGCTTTGGCGGTTACCCGGAGATGGTACACGCCATGTCGGACGCTATTTATGGCGGCGCGACGGTAGAGGCCGTCCAAAACACAAAGACCAGACAGCTGAAAGTCTGGTCAAAGGCTAGCATAAATCGCGGGGCATGGAAATGCTTTATCGTTTTATTATTGCAAAGCCTCCTCAGACCGCCGATCCCGCTTGAACCGGAGATAACGCTCCTTCCTGGCGGCACGTACGATATAGTGATTCCCGACTCCACCCACACTCCCGCAGGTAGCCCATTGCACATTTAGGATGCGGTCGGTAGTGTGCCAAAACAACAGCGCGGTTCACAGCAAGTCAATATGAAAGGTACCACCCGGGCCCGGGGAGCGAAGAAAGTTTTCGCTCCCCGGCCCTTTTTGTGTTATCAAGGACTTTCCTATACCCAAATTAAAATTCTTTGCTCGGAGATGGGTATAAAAACCCAGGAAAAAATACATTTATTACGAGGGGGAAAATATGATGAGTTGTTGTGTCACGCAAGATTGATCCGTTCCTCCCTCATAATTCTGCCAACGAAAAGGAGATCGTTATCATGAGACTTGAGTATCTAATCCAAGGGAGCCATACCTCCCGGACACTGTCTGCAAAATGGAGGGCGCTCACCGGCCCCCCTGAATCATCACCGGTCATGGAGCGCATCAGGCGCGAAGCGCTGCTCCATTCCCGGTCAGCGGCTCAAAAGTCGGGGAGGCTGATCCCTGTTTGCGATTATTTGAAAACAATTTGTGAATTCTGTAAATTCCCTCAGAAAAAGCACACTATATCCGGCTTCATTTCTACATTCATTACGGAGAGAGGACCATTGCTCCTGAGGCGCCCAGGGACCGGCCCTCGACTCCTAAATTTACAAAGGAGTTGTTCATCATGCCCCGCAAAAAACAAACCACCCTCTGTTTCTGGTTCTCCGCAAGGCCAGACAACAAGGAAACCCGTTTTATTCAAATGGGAAATTCGTTGTATCTCTCGAAGGCCTTTCATTCCCTTGGGCTCGGTGCCAGGTATCTGCTCGGCTGCATGGGTATGGAAAGCGCAGGACACCGCCAGTTCCAATTCCCTGAGTCTGCTGCAAAAAAGTACGCCATTCCCCCGGCCTCCCTCTGGCGGTACGTTAAAGAGTTGGAATCTGCCGGCTTCATCAAGGTCTATTCCAACAAGCGGCTCCGCAAGCCCAACATGTATGAATTCAGCATGGAGTGGAAAGGGGTCCGTCCCGCTCCCGCCAGCCAAGACCCCCTGGCTATATATAGTAAATCTGACCCAAAGTGAGTTAACCGCGGCAAGGCTGTTTTTTCACTGGTTCCCCAACTGTGAGACAGTGCAAGCGGCAAATATCCAAGATACTCCTTCGAAGTGAGCGAAGGTCGCCCCATTTCGCAACTCAATCTGAGGTAGCCAAATCAAAGTCTGTCGCTGGCAGCACTGATCCAAAATGAACAAAAGAGGTTTTGAAGCATGGACAATACTACATATCACACCTATGATGATCTGCCTCTGACCCTCCGGGTGGAAGAGCTGATGCCCATCCTGGGCATTGGCAGGAACACCGCCTATGAGCTGATGCGGTCCGGGCAGATCAGAAGCGTCAGGATCCGGCACAGAATCTGCATCCCCAAAACTGAAGTTATTCGATTCTTGAACTGTAACAACAACTGAGCCACGCTGATAAAAATCGGTATACCACATCGCTCAGCGGTGTGGTATACTGACCTTGTAACAGCGGGCACTCTATCCTGTTGGAAAGGAGTCTATCATGACAGGTAGCCTGCAAATCAAACGAGATAAGTATTATGTCGTTCTCTCCTGGAATGAGGGAGAGAAACGGAAGCAAAAATGGATCGCCACCGGTCTGCCGGTGAGGGGAAACAAGCGTCGGGCTGAAAATATTCTGCAACAGGAGATCGAAAAGCTGAAATCGGCCAAAAGCTGCATCCTCACGGGGGCAGACCAGCCTTTCCTGCCGTTCATGGCCCAGTGGCTGGATAACGTGGAGGCCTACTCCATCCGCAGCACTACGCTGGAGCAGTATAAGGCAGTATTTCGGAACGTGATCGAGCCCTATCCTCCATTCCGTAATGTGACACTGAGAGGCCTTACCCCCGCTTATATCCAAGGGCTCTATAACCAGCAGATCAAGCGCGGTGTTTCGCCGGCAACGGTTCGGAAATACCACACCAACATCCACAGATGCCTTCAGTATGCCATGCAGCTGGACATCATCGACCGTAACCCGGCGGATCGGACAGTGCTGCCAAAGAAGCAGCACAAGCAGTGCGGCACGATCTACTCTCCTGAAGAGTTGCAAAAGCTGATGGAATTCTTCCGGGGCGATGTTTTGGAGACGGTGGTTCGCCTGACGGCTACATACGGTCTGCGCCGCAGCGAGGTGCTGGGTCTGCGCTGGGATGCGGTAAACTTTGAAAAGGGCACTATCTCGATTTGCCACACAGCGGTACAGAGCAAAGAGGGCGTCATCTATGCGGACACCACAAAGACCCGGAGCAGCTGTCGGACCCTGCCGCTGACAAAAACCATGAAAGAATACCTCAAAAGCGTGCGGGAAAACCAGCAGAAAGAAAAAGAGTTCCTCGGCGCGGCCTATGTGGACAGCGGATATGTCTGCACGACTCCGGACGGAAAGCCGGTGGCCCCCAACGCCATGTCTTTACACTTCAGACGGATGATAAACAAGAGCGGCCTGCCCCGCATCCGGTTCCATGACCTTCGCCACAGCGTGGCGACCCTGCTCCACGGGGCCGGCCGTGATATTCAGGACATCCAGGGATGGCTGGGGCACAGCGACATCGCCACGACGGCGAACATTTACTCCCATTTTCTCTACTCTGCCAAACAAGATATGGCCGACACCATCGAATCTGCGTTGGCAGGAAAGGCCGATCCAGCTGCCCGTTAGAAATCCGTTAGACATTTTTGAGTTTTGCTCTAAAAAGTTCTCAAAAATGAATTAATCCCTGCCAAAACGCATTGCTTTGGCAGGGAAATTGGCGGAGACTACAGAACTCGAATCTGTGACCTCTTGCGTGTGAAGGCCGAATCCAAACTTTTTCTATTTATTTGTTGTGCGTTTTAGTCATTTCTATTATATCTCAAATACTTTTTTGTTGTATTTTGTGCGCCAGCGTCCGTGTGTTACACGCCCGGCTGTGGTCGGTCATGTGGTCAACGGCGGTTTTGGTCGCCAAAACGCGGCCAGACCCCGCAAGAGAATCATGCAAAAACTTCCCTGCATAAAACATGAATAATTCTCAAATAAGCGAAATCAAAGCAGAAGCCCAGTTCGATTCATCTCAGGCACTCACTCGAACCCCCTCTGCTCGGATATTCTGGAAGAAGGGTAGCAATCCCGCATTTGAATCAAAATAGCTTCGATTCTCCAC
>CANRFT010000010.1 GCA_947629955.1 uncultured Oscillospiraceae bacterium | reverse complement strand
CTACAATTACATCGGGATACTCCCTGCCTCACTTTTGAATGACCTCATAAACGGAACTGCGGCATGACCGAAATCATACCGCACTCCGAAAACAATCTGAACTTGTTTTATTGGACGCCGCCCTCCCGGAGCGGTCCTTTTTTATGCCTGAGATCGGGCCTCAGCGGAAATACAGCGCCCCGCTCTCAAAGATGGGCTGGAGCTTGTTGCCGGGGATGTTTTTGGCGATATGCCGCCCCGCCCGCTCGGTGTGGCCCATCTTGCCGAAGACCCGGCCGTCGGGGGAGAAGATACCCTCGATGGCCATGACGGAGCCGTTGGGATTGGCGGCGATGTCCATGGAGGGCACGCCGTTCAAGTCCACGTACTGGGTGGCCACCTGGCCATTGGCGATGAGCTGCCTCACCAGCTCCGGGGAGGCCGTGAAGCGGCCCTCGCCGTGGGACACGGGGATGGCGTGGAGGTCGCCCACATGGGACTTGAGCATCCAGGGGGACTGGACGCTGGCCACCCGGGTGGTGACGTACCGGCTCTGGTGCCGGCCGATGAGGTTGTAGGTCAGGGTGGGGCCGCCCTCCGCGGCGGGCCGGATCTCGCCGTAGGGCGCCAGGCCCAGCTTCACCAGGGCCTGGAAGCCATTGCAGATGCCCAGCATCAGCCCGTCCCGGTACTTGAGCAGGTCGTGTACCGCGTCGGTGAGGCGGGGGTTGCGGAGGAAGGACACGATGAACTTGGCGGAGCCGTCGGGCTCGTCGCCGCCGGAGAAGCCGCCGGGGAGGAAGACGATCTGAGAGCGCTGGATGGCGGCCTCCAGGTCGGCGGCGGAGGCGGTCAGGTCCGCCGGGGTCAGGTTGCGGATGACCACCGTCTCGGCGTCCATCCCCGCCCGCAGGCAGGCCCGGACCGAGTCGTACTCGCAGTTGGTGCCGGGGAACACGGGGATGACCACCCGGGGCCTGGCGATCTTGCCGCTGAACACCGCCGGGGAGCGGCGGTCGCAGCTGATGGTCTCCACCGCCTCGGAGGAGCCCGCCCTGGTGGGGTACACGTCCTCCAGCACGCCCTCGTTCAGCGATAACAATTCGTCGATCGGAGCGGAATCATTACCTATCATGATCACCGGCTCCGCCGTGGTGACGCCCACCCGCCGGGCATAGGGGCAGTCGATCTCCTCCGTCAGCTCGGCCACGATGGTCCCGTAGAAGGGGATGTGCCACATCTCATCCGTCAACTCCGCCTCAGAGCGGAAGCCGATCCGGTTGCCGAAGGACATCTTCATCACCGCCTCGGCGATGCTCTCCTCCACAGCCCACGCGGCCTTGACTTTTCCGGCCTGGGACAGGGCGTGGAAAGCGTCCCACTCGGCTCTGGTGTTCTCCGGCGCGTCGCCGCCGAAGACGTATACCGGGTGGCCGGCCTCCTTGAACTCGGGGGACAGGACGTCCGCCGCCTTGATGGGGGCGATGGCGAAGGAGATCAGGGTGGGGGGCACGTCCCTGTCCAGGAAGGAGCCGGACATGGAGTCCTTGCCGCCGATGGCGGCGCAGCCGTAGTCCAGCTGGGCCTCCAGGGCCCCCAGCAGGGCGGCGAAGGGCTTGCCCCAGCGGGCCGGGTTGTCCCGCAGCTTCTCAAAGAACTCCTGAAGGGTCAGATACGCGTCTTTATAATCCGCGCCGGCGGCCACGATCTTGGTCAGGGAGGTGACTACGCTGTCCATGGCCCCGGCGTAGGGGTCCGCCGTCATCCGGTCCGGGTCCAGGCCGTAGGCCATCACGCTGGCCTGGTCCGTCTCCTCCCCCGGCATGGTGGGCAGCAGGGCCGCCATGGCCTGGGCGGGGGTGGTCTGCTCCGCACCGCCGAAGGGCATCAGGACGCTGCCCGCGCCGATGGAGCCGTCGAACCGCTCCACCAGCCCCCGGCGGGAGGCGGACTTCAGACTGGCCGCCATCTCCCGGAGGCTGCGGAACCGGGGCCGGCCCAGGGCGGCGCGGTCCTTCTTCTCCACCCGGACGGCGGCGTGCTTCACCGCGCCGTTGGTGTTCAAAAATGCCCGGGACAGGTCGGCCACCTTCTGGCCCCGCCAGGTCATCACCATCCGGGGGCTCTCGGTGACCACGGCCACTCGGTAGGCCTCCAGGTTCTCCGCCGTGGCGGCGGCGATGAACTGCTCCTCGTCCTCGGGGGCCACCACCACAGCCATCCGCTCCTGGCTCTCGGAGATGGCAAGCTCTGTGCCGTCCAGGCCCTCGTACTTTTTCCGCACTGCGTCCAGATCGATGGTGAGGCCGTCGGCCAGCTCGCCGATGGCCACGCTGACGCCGCCCGCGCCGAAGTCGTTGCACCGCTTGATGAGCCGGGTGACCTCCCCGTTGCGGAACAGCCGCTGGAGCTTCCGCTCCTCGGGGGCGTTGCCCTTCTGGACCTCGCTGGCCATGGTGGTCAGCGACTTTTTGTTGTGGCTCTTGGAGGAGCCGGTGGCGCCGCCGATGCCGTCCCGGCCGGTGCGGCCCCCCAGCAGGATGACCACATCCCCTGCCGCCGGTCGCTCCCGGCGGACGTGGTCCGCGGGGGCCGCCGCCACCACCGCGCCGCACTCCAGCCGCTTGGCGATGTAACCCTCGTGGTAGACCTCGGCCACGTGGCCGGTGGCCAGGCCGATTTGGTTGCCGTAGGAGGAGTAGCCCGCCGCCGCCGTCTGGCACAGCTTCCGCTGGGGCAGGCGGCCCTCGATGGTGGCGCTCATGGGCACGGTGGGGTCGCCGGCGCCGGTGACCCGCATGGCCTGGTGGACATAGGCCCGGCCAGACAGGGGGTCCCGGATGCAGCCGCCGATGCAGGTGGCCGCACCGCCGAAGGGCTCGATCTCGGTGGGGTGGTTGTGGGTCTCGTTCTTGAACATGAGCAGCCAGTCCTGGGTCTCGCCGTTGACCTCAGCGGGGACGTGGATAGAGCAGGCGTTGATCTCCTCGCTTTCGTCCAGCTCGGGCAGTTCGCCCCGCTTTTTCAGCACCTTGGTGCCCAGGGTGGCGATGTCCATAAGGGTCTGGGGCCGTTTGGCGGCCTTCCCCTGGCCGTAGACCTCCACCCGGGCGGCCAGATACCGCTCATAGGCGGCCTTCACGTCCGGGTCGTCGATCTGGATGTCGTCCAGATGGGTGGAGAAGGTGGTGTGGCGGCAGTGGTCGGACCAGTAGGTGTCCACCACCCGCACCTCGGTGACGGTGGGGTCCCGCTTTTCCTCGTTTTTGAAGTAGTCCTGGAGGAATTTCAGGTCCCCCAGGTCCATGGCCAGGCCGTATCGCTCCAGCAGGGCGGCGAGCCCCGCCTCGTCCAGGCAGGTGAACCCTTCGATGACGGCCACGTCCGCCGGGGCGGGGTGATCCACGGCCAGGGTCTCCGGCTTGTCCAGGGAGGCCTCCCGGCACTCCACCGGGTTGATGAGATAGCCCTTGATCTTCGCCAGCTGCTCCCCGTCCAGGGCCCCCTGGAGCAGGTAGACCCGGGCGTTGGCCACCAGGGGCTTCTCCACTCCGGCCAGCAGCTGGATGCACTGGGCGGCGGAGTCGGCCCGCTGGTCGAACTGCCCCGGCAGGGCCTCCACCGCCAGCAGAGCGCCGGCCGCGAGGGGCATGGGGAAGTCCTCGTCGAACACCGTGTCCACCTGGGGCTCAGAGAACACGGTGGTCTTGGCGGCCTCATACACCTCCCGGCTGATGCCCTCCACGTCGTAGCGGTTCAGCAGGCGGACGTCCAGCAGGGTGCGGATGCCCAGCTGGTCCCGGAGCTCCCGCAGCAGGCGCCGGGCCTCCACGTCAAAGCCCTTTCGTTTCTCTACATAGCAGCGAAATACCTGGCTCATTTCCATTCTCCATTCCTTTGAAATGCGTTTTATTGGGGTACTGCCCACTCCTCGATATGATAGAAGGGGTCTGCGCGGGTGGGCTGCAGGTTGGACGCCATCCCCCACTGGACCAGCAGGGAGCGGTTTTTGAAGCACAGCGGGGCGATGGGGACCTCACTGACGAACGCCTCCCACAGGGCGGCGGCCGCGGCGGTCCGCGCCTCTCCCCGCGCGGCCTGCCGGGCGGACAGCAGCCCGGACAGCGCCGAGGCGTCGTATCCGCCGTAGTTCAGCTCCCCGGTGAGCAGGGCGGAGAGGTCGAAATCCCCGGTGAGGATGGTCTCCCCGAGGTAGAGGTCGAACTCCCCGGCGGACAGGGCGGACCGGTACTCCGCCCAGGGCAGGGTGTTCACCGTCACGGTGACGCCCAGCTTCCCCAGTTCCTCCGCCAGAAGGCCGGCCGCCGCCTGTTTGGTCTCGCTGTCGCTGTTCACCAGCAGGGTGAGGGCCAGGGGGTCCCGCCTATGGTAGCGCAGGCCGTCCTCCTCATTGAGGGGATAGCCCGCCTCGTCCAGCAGGGCGGCGGCGGAATCGGGGTCGTAGGCCAGCTGCTCCGCCGCGGCGGCGCTGTACTCCGCCGACCGGGGGGAGACGGGCAGGGCAGAGGCCATGGCGTGGCCCGCCAGCAGAGAGGCGGCCGCCGTCTCCCGGTCCAGGGCCCGGGCCGCCGCCTGACGCACGCGGGCGTCCCGGCAGGGGCCGGAGGCGGTCTGAAAGCCCAGGTAGATCAGGTCGGTGGTGGGGCAGTCCGCCGTGGCGCACACGGCGGAGTAGCCGAGGGCGTAGGAGCCGGTATAATCGGTGACCACCGCGGACACCTGCCCCGTGTTGAAGGCGGAGGCCCGGTCGTCGGCGGAGGTGACGGGCACCAGGGGGATCACGGCGTAGGGCAGACTGGCGGCGAAGTGGAAGGGGTTGACCCCCAGCCGCAGGTCCTCCTCCCCGTCCCGCTCCACCCGGTAGTAGCCGGTGCCCAGAGGGGCGGGCTCCTCCTCCGCGCTCAGCGTGACGGGCACGTCCAGCAGGGCGGGCAGATTTCCGTTGGGGGCGGAGAGCGTGACCGTGACCGTGCCCTCCGCCGCGGTCACGCCGGTGACGGCGGACAGGCGGGCCGCGTACACCGGGCTTGTCCGGGCGGCATTCAGGGAGGCGGCCACGTGCTCCGCCGCCAGGGGGGTGCCGTCGGAGAAGAAGGCCCCCTCGGCCAGAGAGAAGGTCCAGGTGAGGCCGTCTCCGCTGACCCGGCTGGCCTGGGCCAGCACCGGCCTGGGCCGGAAGTCGTTGTCCAGCTCATAGAGCCCCTGCCACACCAGGCCGATGAGCTCCCGGTTCACCTGGCTGGACCCGGTGATGGGGTCCAGGGTGGAGCCGGGGTCATAGGCCAGAGAGAACGGCACAGGCTCCGGGGCCGGGGTCGGCGCGGCGGTGGGTGCGGACGTGGGCGTGGGTTCCGGGGCGGCGGTGGGTTCCGGGGCGTCCTCTCCGCACCCGGCCAGGCACAGGGCCAGGCACAGGGCCAGCAGCAGGGCGGACAGCCGTTTCATCTCAGCTGGATGGCGGCGGCCATGGAGCCCCGGCTGGCCCCCAGCCTGCGGTGGCTCCAGTAGCGCTCGGGCAGGCAGGAGGTGCACTCGGAGCACACGGCGATGTGGGCGGGGTCCAGCCCCGCCAGCTCCAGCCGACGGGCGTTGATGCCCTTCAGGTCCACGGCGAACTTGCCGTTGTTTTTTATTTTAATGTAGTGGAGCACCTCGGTGCCCAGGGCGGAGGACATGGCGTTGGGCACGTCCTCGTGGGTCTCGAAGCACTCCGGGCAGATGCCGGGGCCGATGGCGGCCAGGATGTCCTCCGGCCGGCAGTCGTACACCATCCGCATCCGGGCCACCGCGTTGGACACGATGCCGGCGGCGGTGCCACGCCAGCCCGCGTGGACGGCGGCGATCACCCGGCGGACCGGGTCGTAAAACAGGATGGGGATACAGTCGGCGGAGTAGACCAGCAGGGTCACGCCGGGCAGGGCGGTCATCAGGCCGTCCGCCTCGTAGTCCACCTTCTGATAGGGGTCGTCCCTCAGATCGGCGGTGGTGATGGTGCGCACCGTCCCCCCGTGGACCTGATGGGTCATGGCCATGATATTCCCCTCCGCGCCGATGGCGCCCAGGAACCGGCGGTAGTTCTCCCGGACGTGGTCGGGGTCGTCCCCCCGGTTCACCCCTAAGTTCAGAGAGGCCCACATCCCGGTGGACACGCCCCCCAGCCGGGTGGAGAACCCGTGGGCGGCGCCGCCGGCGGCGGCGATGCCGTCAGCGGTGAGGAAAGTGACGCCGCCGCGGACTTGTTCTATCACGTTCATATCGTTCCTCCTGTGCGGGGAGACCGTCTGTAGGGGCGGCTGCCCTCAGCCGCCCGTATATCCGGCACGCCGGGCCGATGGGGACATCGGCCCCTACACGTTCTTGTGATACTCGGCGCAGGTACACTTCTTCCACTTGAGGCCGCTGCCGCAGGGGCAGGGGTCGTTGCGGCCGATCTTGACGACCTTCTTCACCGGCTGCTTCTTCACGGTGCCGTCGGAGCCGCCGGACTCGGCGGTGACCTTCGCCACCCGCTCCCGGCGGATCTCCTCGTTGGTCGTGATGCGGGCGGTGAACAGCCGCTGGAGGGTCTCCTCCCGGATGGCGGCGATCATCTGCTCGAACATGTCGAAGCCTTCCCGCTTGTACTCCACCACCGGGTCGGTCTGGCCATAGGCCCTGAGGCCGATGCCCTGGCGCAACTCGGTCATGGCGTCGATGTGGTCCATCCAGTACTCGTCCACCACCCGGAGCAGGATCACCCGCTCCAGCTCCCGCATGGCGTTGGCCCCCTCGGGCAGGCGGCCCGCCATGGCGGCGTTGACGGTCTGCTCCTGCCTGGTGTAGTTCTCATTGGCGGCGTCCAGCAGCTTTTCGGTGAGGGCGCTCACGGTGAGGGAGGGTGCCTCCTGCTGGAGCCGGGCGATTTGGGCGGCGGTGAACACGGACCCGGTCAGCGGGGCGACCGCCGCCCGGAAGGACTCCCCGTCCATATGGGTCTGCTCCCCGGCGTGGCCCTCGATCAGGCCGGTGACGGTGGAGGTGAGCATGTTCTCGATGGAGGAATGGACGTCCTCCCCGTCCAGCACCTGGCGGCGCTGCCGGTAGATGACCTCCCGCTGGGTGTTCATCACGTCGTCGTACTCCAGCACCGTCTTCCGGGTCTGGAAGTTCCGGGACTCCACCTGCTTCTGGGCGTTCTCGATGGCGCCGGACAGCATCTTCTGGTCCAGGGGGGTGTCCTCGTCCACCCCCAGCCGCTCCATAAGGCCCTGGATGCGGTCGGAGCCGAACAGCCGGAGGATGTCATCTTCCATGGACAGGAAGAAGCGGCTCTCGCCGGGGTCACCCTGGCGGCCGGCCCGGCCCCGGAGCTGGTTGTCGATCCGGCGGGACTCGTGCCGCTCGGTGCCCAGGATATAGAGGCCGCCGGCGGCCCGGACCTGGTCGGCCTCCGCCCGGATCTCCTCTTTATATTTGGACTCCGCCTCGGCAAAGGCCCGGCGGGCCTCGATGATCTCCTGATCGTCGGTGTCGGCGTGGCCGGTGGCCTCGGCCAGGAGCTCGTCGCTCATGCCGGCCTTCTTCAGCTCCGCCCTGGCCATGAACTCGGCGTTGCCGCCCAGCATGATGTCGGTGCCGCGTCCGGCCATGTTGGTGGCCACGGTGACCGCCCCCAGCTTGCCGGCCTGGGCCACGATCTCGGCCTCTTTCTCGTGGTTCTTGGCGTTCAGCACATTGTGTTTGATGCCCTCACGGGTCAGCAGCCTGCTCACCAGCTCGGAGATCTCGATGGACACGGTGCCCACCAGCACCGGCTGGCCCTTGGCGTGGCACTCCTTGATCTGCTCCACCGCCGCCCGGTACTTGCCCGCCTTGGTCTTGTAGACCACGTCGGGCTGGTCCATCCGGATCATGGGCCGGTTGGTGGGGATCTCCACGATGTCCAGGTTGTAGATGGTGCCGAACTCCTCCTCCTCGGTCATGGCGGTGCCCGTCATGCCGGAGAGCTTGTCGTACAGGCGGAAGTAGTTCTGGAAGGTGATGGTGGCCAGGGTCTTGGACTCCCGGGCCACGGTGACGTGCTCCTTGGCCTCGATGGCCTGGTGGAGCCCCTCGTTGTACCGCCGGCCGAACATGAGCCGGCCGGTGAACTCGTCCACGATGATGACCTCGCCGTCCTTCACCACGTAGTCGATGTCCCGCTTCATGACCCCCCGGGCCTTGATGGCCTGGTTGATGTGGTGGGACAGGGTGGTGTTCTCCGGGTCGGACAGGTTCTCCACATTGAACGCCTGCTCCGCCTTCCTGATGCCCTGGGCGGTGAGGGTGGCGGTACGGGCCTTCTCGTCCACGATGTAGTCCGCGTCCAGCTCATCGGACTCCTCCTCCTTGGCGTCGGTGGAGGCCACCCGCAGGCATTTCAGCCGGGCAGCGAAGTTGTCCGCCAGCTGATAGAGCTGGGTGGACTGCTCCCCCTGGCCGGAGATGATCAGCGGGGTGCGGGCCTCGTCGATGAGGATGGAGTCCACCTCGTCCACGATGGCGAACACATGGCCCCGCTGGACCAGCTCCTGGGCGTAGATGGCCATGTTGTCCCGCAGGTAGTCAAAGCCGAACTCATTGTTGGTGCCGTAGGTGATGTCGGCGGCGTAGGCCCGCTTCTTGTCCTCCTTGCCCAGCCCGTGGATCACCAGACCCACGGTGAGGCCCAGGAAGCGGTACACCTTGCCCATCCACTCGGAGTCGCGCTTGGCCAGGTAGTCGTTGACGGTGATGATGTGGACCCCCCGCCCGGCCAGGCCGTTCAGATAGGCGGGCAGGGTGGCCACCAGGGTCTTGCCCTCGCCGGTCTTCATCTCGGCGATGCGGCCCTGGTGGAGGATGATGCCGCCGATGAGCTGCACCCGGTAGGGGCGCATCCCCAGCACCCGGTCCGCCGCCTCCCGGCAGGTGGCGAAGGCCTCCGGCAGGATGTCGTCCAGGGTCTCCCCCTGGGCGAGGCGGGCGCGGAACTCGTCGGTCTTGGCCCGGAGCTCCCTGTCGCTCAGGCGCCGGTACTCGTCCTCCAGCGCCTCGATCCTGTTCACGGTGGCGTCCAGCTTCTTGACCTCCCGCTCCGAGCGGGTGCCGAACAGTTTGGAAAACAGACCCATAGCCTCTGTTCCTTTCTTATGTTGATGTCCCGTAAAGGCATTCAAACCCAATTTAACTCGTATAGTATACCACACATCCAAGGGAGAAAAAAGAGGAATTTGTGAATAAAAACGCCCGAAAAGCGGGCGCGGCTTTTGTCCTCTCCGTCAGCGAGATCCCGCCTTGCCATTTTTCCCGGGAAAGGGTACAATAGAGGCGACACTTGTGGGGAAAGGATGCTGCTTATGGACCGGGAACACGCCTTTGAATTTCTGGACCGCGCCGCCCGGGGACTGGCCGAGATGTTCGGCCCCGCCTGCGAGACGCTGGTACACGATATGGGGGTGCCTACCCACCCCATCCTGTCCATCTACAACAACCATGTGTCCGGCCGGGAGGTGGGCTCCACCATGGACATCATGGGGGTGGGCTGGGAGCTGGACGAGGAGGCCTCCACCACCGACCAGGTCAATCTGGCTGCCACCACCCCCGACGGGAGACAGGTAAAGTCGTCCACCTTCCACCTGATCGGCGAGGACTATAATCTGGCTCTGGGGGTCAACTTCGACTACACCGGCCTGGCCTTTGCCGAGCGCATCCTGTCCGGGCTGACGGACGTCCGGTCCGACCTGCGCTCCGCCCTGTGGCAGCCGGAGGACTCCAGGCAGCTGGCCGGGCTGTTCGAGCAGTGCCTCGCCGCGCTGGGCAAGCCGGCGGACGCCCTGACCAAGGACGACCGGCTGCGGCTGACGGCCCTGCTGAAGGAGCGGGGCGCCTTCTCCTACCGGCGCTCGGTGCCCTACGTGGCGGGGCGGCTGGGGGTATCCCGGTACACCGTGTATAAATATTTGAAGGAGGCCGGCGGCGAGGGCGGGCCCCCGGCGAAGTAGGCCCGCCTTTTTCGGGTCTCCGTTTTCTCCGCTTTTTCCCCTTGTTTTCGACCCGGAAAAGGGATAGAATAGGAAAAACAGATTTCCGGGCGGACGCCGCCCGCCTCAGAGGAGAGGATACATATGGATCGTGCGCGGATCGAGGAATATTTCGCCGACAAGGAGCCGCTTCTGATCGAGGCCGTCAAGCGCCTTGTGTCCATCGACAGCACCGAGGGCGCGCCCGCCCCCGGCGCCCCCTTCGGCCCAGGCCCCGCCGCGGCTCTGGACGAGGCGCTGAAGATCGCGGCGGAGTGGGGCCTCATCCCCCAAAACCACGAGGGCTATGTGGGCACCGCCGACCTCAACGACAAAGAGGACGCCCTCCACATCCTGGGCCACCTGGACGTGGTGGCCCCCGGGGACGGCTGGACCGTGACGCCACCCTTCTCCCCCATCGTCAGCGACGGCCTCATCTATGGCCGGGGCACCGATGACGACAAGGGCCCCGTGATCGCCTCCCTGCTGGCCATGAAGGCGGTGAAGGATCTGGGGGTGCCCCTGACGAAAAACTGCAAGGTCATCATGGGCACCAATGAGGAGAGCGGCTCCGGCGACATCGCCTGGTACTTTGCCCGCAATCCCTTCGCCCCCGCCACCTTCACGCCCGACTCCGGGTTCCCGGTCATCAACACCGAGAAGGGCGCCCTGCGGCCCACCTTCACCCGCGCGTGGCCTCCGCAGCCCGAGCTGCCCCGGCTCCGCTGGCTCCACGGGGGCATCCGCTTCAACGTGCTGCCCGGGGACGCCTCCGCCGCCGTGGAGGGCCTGACTATGTACGACGTACAGCCCGTGGCGCGGAAGGTCACCTCCCGCACCGGCGTGACCTTCACCTTCGCCCACGAGGAGGGCCTCACCGTCATCCGGGCCAAGGGCACCGGCTCCCACGCCGCCTTCCCTCAGGGGGGCAACAACGCCATCACCGGGCTGATCGCCCTGCTGCTGGCCCTGCCGCTGGCGGAGGGCGGCGCAAAAGCCGCCCTGGCCGATCTGAACGCCCTGCTCCCCCACGGGGACTGGAAGGGCCGGGCCCTGGGCATTGCCCAGGAGGAGCCAGTGGCCGGGCCGCTGACCCTGGCCTTCTCCCTGCTGGAGGTCACCGACACGGGGCTCAAGGGCTGCTTCGACGCCCGGGTGCCACTCTGCGCCACCGAGGAGAACTGCCTCAACGTGGCCAGGGCCGCCTTTGAGGGCAGGGGCTTCGCCTTTGAGGGGACCCAGAGCGCCCCCCACCACACCCCCGCCGACTCCGTCTTCGTCAGGACCCTGCTGAGACGGTACGAGGAGTACACCGGCGTGAAGGGGGAGTGCCTCGCCACCGGCGGGGGCACCTACGTCCACGACATCCCCGGCGGCGTGGCCTTCGGCTGCACCATGCCCGGCTTCGACACCCGCCTCCACGGGGCCGACGAGCGGGTGAAGGTGGAGGACCTGATGCTGTCCGCGAAAATGTTCGCCCACATCATTATCGACATGTGCGCGTAAACCGCGCCTTAGCACGTTTGAGAGGAGCTGAACGCCGTGATCCGGATCGCCATCGCAGAGGATGACCCCGCGTGCGCCCAGCAGCTTTGTCAATTCATCGAGACCTTCGGCCGGGAGTCCACCCAGGCGTTCACCACCGCTGTCTTTCCCGACGGGGAGAAGCTGGTGGCGGCCTACAACTCCCAGTTCGACATCATCCTGATGGATGTGGAGATGCCCGTCATGGACGGCATGACGGCGGCGGGCTACATCCGCCGGATGGACCCGGCCGTGGTCATCATCTTCATCACCAACATGGCCCAGTACGCCATCAAGGGCTACGAGGTGGACGCGCTGGACTATGTGCTCAAGCCGGTGAGCTATTTCTCCTTCACCCAGCGGCTGAACCGGGCCGTCTCCCGGCTCCATGCCCGGCGCAAGGCGTATGTCGCTCTCCCGGTCAAGGGGGGCTCCATGCGCATGGAGTCGGCCGACCTCTACTATGTGGAGAGCCAGGGCCATCAGCTGCTCTACCACACCCGCTCCGGGGTGTATCAGGCCACCGGCACCATCCAGCAGGCGGAGCAGGACCTGGAGGGCATGGGCTTCTTCCGGTGCAACAAGGGCTATCTGGTGAACCTGGAGCATGTGGAGGGCATCCAGGGGAGCTGCGCCCAGGTCAAGGGGGAGAGCCTGCTCATCAGCCGGGGGCGCCGGGCCGCCTTTCTGGAGGCCCTGGCCGGCTATGTGGGAGGGACGAGACGATGAACGTCACCCCAAATATCCCCCGGCTGTTCACCGCGCTGGCCGAGTGGTGCGCCTGCCTGTTGTTCATCGTGCGCTTTCCCAAGCGGCCCGGTATGAACAGGGTCGGCCTGCCTACCGCCCTGCTGGCGGCGCTCGCCGTCCAGTGCGTGTTCCTGGAGGCCACCGGCACCCTGCCGCTGATGTACTGGTTCCCCTGCATGGGGGTGGCCGCCCTGATCATGCTGGGCCTCATCTGGCTGTGCTGCGACATCAGGGCCGTCCCCGCGATATATGTCACCGCCCGGGCGTTTCTGCTGGCGGAGCTGGCCGCCTCTCTGGAGTGGCAGATCTACTACTACTGCGCCAACGCCTTCGACCTGTCCGGGCCGGTCATGGAGGCGGCCTTCCTGATCCCCATCTACGCCGTGTTCTTCGGCGCGGTCTATCTGCTGGAGGAGCTGCGGAAGGAGCCCTGCTCCCCTCTGCCCGACCGCCCCTATGAGCTGATCCTCCCCCTGGCCTTCGCGCTGGCCTCCTTCTGCATCGGCAACCTGAGCTTCGTGGTCAGCGACACGCCCTTCTCCACAGGCATCGTGGCCGACATCCATACCATCCGCACCCTGTCTGACCTGGCCGGCGTGGCGGCGCTGTACGCCTATCACGTCCAGCGCTCCGAGCTCCGCGCCCGGCAGGAGCTGGACTCCATCCAGAGCATCCTCCAGAACCAGTACGTCCAGTACCGGCAGTCCCGGGAGAGCATCGACCTCATCAATCACAAGTACCACGACCTGAAGCACCAGATCGCCGTCCTCCGGGCGGAGACCGACCCGGCCCGCCGGTCCGCCTTCCTGGACGAGATGGAGAACGAGATCCGGGACTATGAGGCCCAGAACAAGACCGGCAACCCGGTGCTGGACACGGTGCTCACCGGCAAGAGCCTCTACTGCGCCCGGCACAACATCGCCCTCACCTGCGTGGCGGACGGCGCCCTGTTGAGCTTCATGAACGTGGTGGACCTGAGCTCCGTCTTCGGCAACATCCTGGACAACGCCATCGAGTGCGAGCTGCGCATCGCGGACAAGTCCAAGCGGCTGATCCACCTGATGGTCTACAGCCGCAAGGAACTGCTGTTCATCCAGTGCGAGAACTACTGCGACGCTCCCCCCGCCCTGGAGGAGGACGGGCTGCCCAGGACCACCAAAGCCGATCCGGATCGCCACGGCTACGGGCTGAAATCCATCCGCTACACCGCCGAAAAGTACGGCGGCTCCATGAGCATCGACACCAAGGACGACTGGTTCGTGCTGACCGTCGTCATCCCGCTGGACCAGGACGAATGAGATGTCCACACGCCTCCCGCCGCCCCGGCGCGCGCTTTGCGCAGACGCCGGGGCGGATTTTTGTGCACTTTGCCGAGCCCTGTTGCAGTTTGTGCGCCAAAATGCGCAGTTTGTGCAGTTCTGTAACACAGCCGTAAAATTTGTGATAAAATCCCCTCGCAATGGCGTGAGGTGTGGCGATCCCCCGCCGGAGCGCGTTCCCAGTAAAAATTGGAAAAGTAGGAGGAAACACTATGGAACAACTTTTAGTAAACCTGCTGAAAGGCCCGCTGGGCGGCATGGGCGTCAGCGAAGCTGACGTCGCGAGCTACATCCATCTGTGCATCAACCACATTTACGCCATTCTGGCGGTCCTGGTGGTGGGCATCGTGCTCATCATCGTGGGCATCGTTATCAAGAAGGGCCTGGTCAGCGTCTCCGCCGTGGTGGCGATGATCCTGGCCATCCTGATCATCGCCAACCTGATCTGCTTCGGCCCCATGAAGGACACCCTTTCCACCATGATGAACTCCAGCGTCAACCTGACCGACGCTACGATGACGGCCAGTAGGGAAGTCATCTCCAGGGTGGGCGACGAGGGCCTGGTCCTGGTGGAGAACAACGGCATGCTGCCGCTGAGCTCCGACGTGACCGCGCTGAACGTGTTCGGCTGGGGCTCCACCAACCCCATCTTCGGCGGCACCGGTTCCGGTTCCTCCGACGGCTCCTCCGCCGTGGGCATCCTGCAGTCTCTCCAGGACGCGGGCTACGCCACCAACGAGGATCTGAGCAAGATCTACACCGACTACCGCACTGACCGGCCCAGCATCGCCATGGCCGCTCAGGACTGGACTCTGCCCGAGCCCACCGTGGACGTGTACACCGATGACGTGATGAGCGCCGCCAAGTCGTTCTCCGACACCGCGGTCATCGTCCTGTCCCGGTCCGGCGGTGAGGGCGCCGATCTGCCCACCGACATGAACGCCGTGATCAAGGGCACCTGGAACATCGCCGGCCAGATGACCGGCATTGACCAGGAGGGCAACATCACCCAGGGCAACGGCAACTACGGCTATCTGAACGGCTCCTACACCAACAACGGCAATTACGACGACTTCGAGCCGGGCGAGCACTATCTGGAGCCCTCCGTCACCGAGGAGAACATGATCGCCAAGGTGTGCGAGAACTTCGACAAGGTCATCCTGGTGGTCAACGCCAACAACGCCATGGAACTGGGCTGGGTGGCTGACTATCCTCAGATCGGCGCGGTCATCCTGGCCCCCGGCACCGGCGCCTCCGGCATGGCTGCCCTGGGCAAGGTGATCAAGGGCGACGTCAACCCCTCCGGCAAGACCGTGGACACCTATCTCTACGACCTGACCAGCGCCCCCACCTTCAATAACATCGGCAACTTCTCCTACAGCAACGTGAACGACCTCCGCGAGGCCATCGTGAAGGCCGACGCCTCCTATCCCGGCAACCTGGCCTTCGTGAACTACGTGGAAGGCATCTACAACGGCTACAAATTCTATGAGACCGCCGCCGAGGAAGGCCTCATCAACTATGAGGACGAGGTCCTCTATCCCTTCGGCTACGGCCTGAGCTACACCACCTTTGAGCAGACCATCGGCGACTTCGACGCCAGCGGCGACAGCATCGCCATGACCGTCGAGGTGAAGAACACCGGCTCCGTGGCCGGCAAGGACGTAGTCGAGGTCTACTTCACCCCGCCCTACACCAACGGCGGCATCGAGAAGGCCAGCGTGAACCTGGTGGACTTCGCCAAGACCGGCGTTATCGAGGCCGGCCAGTCCGAGGCCATCTCCTTCGAGATCCCCAAGGAGGATCTGGCCAGCTATGACGACTCCGGCGAGGGCAAGTACGTGCTGGAGGCCGGTGACTACACCATCTCCATCCGCTCCGACTCCCACACCGTCCTGGGCGAGGTGACCTTTACCCAGGCCGCTGTCGACTACAGCGACGGCCGTCCCAGCGACAAGTCCCCCGTCCACAACCAGTTCCAGGATTACTCCCGCGGCGACTTCGTGCAGCTGTCCCGCGCTGACGGCTTCGCCAACTATGCCGAGGCCACTGCCGCTCCCGCCAGCCTGGAGATGAGCGCTGAGGTGCGCGCCGAGGTGGAGAAGCACAACAACGCCGGCTACAACTCCGCCGACTATGACAACCCGGACGACGTGGCCCCCACCCTGGGCGCCCAGAACGGCCTGAAACTGGCCAACCTGACCGGCAAGGCCTACGACGATCCCGACTGGGATAAGCTGCTGGATCAGCTCTCCTTCGCCGACATGGTCCAGATGATCAACCTGGGCGGCTGGCAGACCGCCAAGATCGACTCCGTGGGCAAGGTCCAGACCGCTGACTGCGACGGCCCCGCCGGCGTGTCCAACTTCATGACCGGCGCCTACGGCACCGCCTATCCCACCGAGGTCCTGATGGCCCAGACCTGGAACACTCCTCTGATGGAGGAGATGGGAACCGCCATGGGCCAGGAGTACGCCGAGTGCAACAACTACGGCTGGTATGGCCCCGCCATGAACAACCACCGCAGCGCCTTCGCCGGCCGTAACTTCGAGTACTTCTCCGAGGACGGCGTGCTGGCCGGCAAGCTGGCCTCCGCCGAGATCAACGGCGCCGGCAGCAAGGGCGTGTATCCCTATATCAAGCACTTCGCCGTCAACGACCAGGAGACCAACCGCTGCTCCCTGCTGCTGACCTGGGCCTCCGAGCAGGCCATCCGCGAGATCTACCTGAAGCCCTTTGAGATCTGCGTGAAGAACTACACCGGCAAGGCCCTGGCCTGCATGAGCTCCTTCAACTTCATCGGCACCAAGTGGAGCGGCGGCAACGGCAACCTGCTGAACAACGTGCTCCGCGGCGAGTGGGGCTTCGTGGGCCTGGTGGAGACCGACTATAACGGCTCCTATGGCTACATGAACTCCGACATGGCCGTCCACAACGGCAACGACCTGATGCTGGGCTTCGGCTCCGCCGCCTCCAACCGGTTCGACAACCAGAGCCCCACCGTCCTGCTGGCGATGCGTCAGGCCTGCAAGAACATCCTGTACACCGTGGGCAACTCCGGCTACTACGCCAATGGCGATCCCACCGGCGGTATGGACAAGATGACCAAGACCTTCGTAGGCATTGACGTGGCTGTGGCCGCCGTCGCCATCATCATCGAGGTCATCGGCATCGTTGTCATCGTCAAGAAGGGCAAGAAAAAGGCCGCCTGATGGCAGCCTGAGCCCTGATCCGACCTGAGCTTCCCGGTCTGCCCCCTCCCCCGCGCGGGGAGGGGGCAGACACAAAAAGCGTGTTTTTGCGCTGACACTGTTAAATCTCCTGCCGCCGGCAGGATTGGGAGGTAATATGAAGTGAAACACCAAGACATCGTCTCCAAGCTGACCCTGGAGGAGAAGTGCTACCTGCTGTCCGGCAAGGACTTCTGGCAGAGCCGCAGCGTGAAGGCCAAGGGCGTGCCCAACATGACCCTGTCGGACGGCCCCCACGGCATCCGCAAGCAGGAGGGCGCCGGCGACCAGCTGGGCCTGAACGGCTCCGTCCCCGCCACCTGCTTCCCCACCGCCGCCACCATCGCCAACTCCTGGGACCCCGCTCTGGGCGAGGAGATCGGCAAATATCTGGGCGAGGAGGCCGCCGCCCAGGACGTGTGCGTGCTGCTGGGCCCCGGCCTGAACATCAAGAGATCCCCCCTCTGCGGCCGCAACTTCGAGTATTTCTGCGAGGACCCCTATCTGGCCGGCAAGATGGCCGCCGGGTATGTCCGGGGCATCCAGGCCAACGGCGTGTCCGCCTGCCCCAAGCACTTCGCCGCCAACAACACCGAGCTGCGCCGTCAGGCGTCCGACTCCGTGGTGGACGAGCGGACCCTCCGTGAGATCTATCTCACCGGGTTCGAGATCGCGGTGAAGGAGAGCCACCCCAAGTCCATCATGTCGTCTTACAACATGGTGAACGGCGTCTACGCCAACGAGAACGAGCACCTGCTCCAGGAGATCCTGCGGGATCAGTGGGGCTTTGACGGGTTCGTGGTCTCCGACTGGGGCGCCTCCAACGACCATGTGGCCGGCGTGGCGGCGGGCTCCCATCTGGAGATGCCCTCCACCGGCGGCGACTCCGACGAGGAGCTGATCCAGGCCGTGAAGGACGGCAGGATCAGCGAGGAGTTGGTGGACCGGCGCGTGGACGAGCTGCTGGACGTGGTCCTCTCCACTCGGGCCGCCGTGGACCCCCACATCGGCAAGGGCTTCGACGTGGACGCCCATCACGCCATGGCTATGAAGGCCAGCGAGCAGTCCATCGTCCTTCTGAGAAACGAAAACAACATCCTTCCTCTGGCGAAGGGTTCCAAAGTGGCCGTCATCGGCGAGTTTGCCAAGCAGGCCCGGTATCAGGGCGCCGGCTCCTCCGTGGTCAACTGCACCAAGCTGGACCACACCATGGACGTGATCGGCAACTTCGACCTGAACGTGGTGGGCTTCGAGGCCGGCTATCCCCGCTCCGGCGCGGGCGACCCCGAGATGCAGGCCAAGGCCGTTGAACTGGCCAAGCAGGGCGACTACGTCCTGCTCTACCTGGGCCTGGACGAGATCAGCGAGTCCGAGGGCCTGGACCGCGCTCACATGAAGCTGCCCCAGAGCCAGATCGACCTGCTGAACGCGGTGGCGGAGGTCAATCCCAACGTCATCATCGTCATGTCCGCCGGCTCCTCGGTGGAGATGCCCTGGCTGGACAAGTGCAAGGCCATGGTCCACGGCTATCTGTGCGGCCAGGCCGGCGCCAGCGCCGTGCTGAAGGTCATCCTGGGCGAGGTGAACCCCTCCGGCAAGCTGTCCGAGACCTATCCCATGGCCTATGAGGACACCCCCTCCGCCCCCTACTTCCCCGCCAAGGAGCGCACGGTGGAGTACCGGGAGGGCCTGTATGTGGGCTACCGCTACTTCGATACCGCCGGCGTCCCCGTGCTGTTCCCCTTCGGCTTCGGCTTGAGCTACACCACCTTCGAGTACAGCGGCCTGAAAGTGTCCCCCACCGAGGCCACCTTCACCATCAAGAACACCGGCAAGGTGGACGGGGCGGAGATCGCCCAGCTGTACGTTCACGCCAAGAACCCCACGATCTATCGCCCCGCGAAAGAACTCAAGGGCTTTGCCAAGGTGTTCCTGAAGGCCGGGGAGAGCAAGCAGGTCACCATCAAGCTGGACGACAAGGCGTTCCGGTACTTCAACGTGAAGACCGACAAGTTCGAGGTGGACGGCGGCGAGTACGACGTCCTCATCGGCGCGTCTGTGGCCGACATCAAGCTCACCGGCACCGTGACGGTGAAGGGCACCAACGCCCCCGCCCCCTATGACATGAGCAAGCTGCCCAGCTATGCCAAGGGCGACATCAAGGCCGTGTCCGACGAGGAGTTCACCGCTCTGCTGGGCCATCCCATCCCCGACGGCCACTGGCTGGAGGGCGAGCTGGAGATGAACGACGCCATCTGCCAGCTGTACTACGCCAAGAGCTGGCCCGCCCGTCAGGTCTACAAGATCATGACCAACATGCTGAACAAGAGCATGGAGAAGGGCAAGCCCGACCTGAACATCATTTTCATCTACAACATGCCCTTTCGGGCCATCGGGAAGATGGCGGGCGGCATGTGCAGTCAGGAGATGTGCCACAGCATTTTGAAGATCGTGAACGGCCACTTCTTCAAGGGCGTGGGCGGCGTGATCGGCGGCTTCTTCAGGCAGCGGAAGGTGCAGAAGAAGGCCAACAGCATGGAATGACCTCTTTTCCCCAAGCGGAGAGGGTTCAATTTAGATTGAGGAGGACTCATACATGAAAGCATGGATGGAAAAGCATCCGAAGGCGGCGCAATGGATCCGTGAGGGCGGCCTGTTCCTGATCTTCAGCTACGTGGTCACCGCCATCAAGGCCCTGCTGCTGATGTTCCTGCCCACCTTCTACCACAACATGGTGGGCGACGCCGAGTGGCTGTGGCCCGGCATCCCGGTGACCCTGTTCGGGGTGAACTTCAAGCTGTCCATTCTGGGCAACGCTCTGGAGATGGCCTCCGACGGGAGCGGCTATCTGGTGAACAGCGGCCTGGCCTTCACGCTGGCCAACCTGACCGCCATCTTCTTTGGCGAGTGCATCAACTTCCCGCTGCAGCGGAACGTGACCTTCAAGAGCAAGGGCCCCGTGGTGCCGCAGATCATCTGCCACTTCCTGGCCACCGTGGTGGTGTTCCTGGTGATGAACCTGTTCACCTGCGTGTGGAACCCGGTGACCGTGGCCCTGATCCACAACGAGGCCGTGCGGAACACCGTCAGCGCCATCGTGACCACCGTGGTCACCGGCGGCGTGTCCATGGTCATCATCTTCATCGTGGACAAGACCATCTTCGCCCCCGGCTGGGGCCAGAAGAAGGCCGCCTGAGCCCTCGATCCAGCGAATTTACATCCCGAAAATTCCGCCCGGAGAAACTCCGGGCGGAATTTTTTTAGGGGAAATATGCCGGAAAATCCCATTAAATGAGGGCAAAAAACAGCGAAAATTCAAGTGGACATTTGACCGGCGGTATGTTACGATTACCACGTGGGATTTTTGAG
The DNA here is from genome assembly GCA_947629955.1 of uncultured Oscillospiraceae bacterium. Taxonomy (GTDB): domain Bacteria; phylum Bacillota; class Clostridia; order Oscillospirales; family Oscillospiraceae; genus Enterenecus. The sequence continues at coordinate 41,485 of CANRFT010000010.1, read as the reverse complement.
CTTTTCCACGCCAAGATGAGGATCGAGAGAAAAGAAAAAATTTACAGGAGGGAGAACGATTTTTATGGAGAGTATCTTCAAGCTCAAAGAAAACGGCACCAATGTCCGCACCGAGATCGTAGCCGGCGTCACGACGTTCATGACCATGGCCTACATCATCGCCCTGAACCCCAACCTGATCGTTGGCTTCGGCCAGGGCGCCTTCGGCGCCTTCGGCGACGATGCCGCCGCCGCCTGGAACGGCGTGTTCATGGCCACCTGCCTGGCCTCCGCCGTCGCCATGTTCTGCATGGCCTTCCTGGCCAACAAGCCCTTCGCCCTGGCCCCCGGCATGGGCCTGAACTCCTACTTCGCCGTGGTCATCGCCCAGATCGCCGGCGCCGCCGGCTGCTCCATGCTGGCCGGCCTGCAGGCGGGTCTGTGCATCATCCTGGTGGAGGGCATCGTGTTCCTGCTGCTGTCCATCTTCAACATCCGCCAGAAGATCGTGGAGGCCATTCCTCTGGGCGTCCGGCTGGGCATCGGCCCCGCCATCGGCCTGATGCTGATGAACATCGGCTTCGGCTCCAACGCCGGCGAGGGCGCCTCCGGCGAGTACTACGTGATGCGTGACTTCTTCGGCGCCCTGGCCGCCAGCTCCGCCAAGGAGAAGCTGGGCGAGTACTGGCCCGCCATGGTCCTCACCGTCATCACCATGTTCATCGGCCTGTTCGCCATCATCATCCTGGCCCACTATCAGGTCAAGGGCGCGGTGCTCATCGGCATGCTGGCCGCCTCCGTCATCAACTGGCTGGGCCAGTTCATCTTCCTGCACCAGAATCCCTTTGCCAGCCTGGCCACCGCCAGCTGGCTGCCCCCCTTCGCCGATATGGCCAAGACCACCCTGTTCAAGTTTGACTTCGCCACCCTGTTCTCCATCGGCTGGGGCACCGTCATCATCCTGATCATCACCTTCTGCATGATCGATATGTTCGACACCATCGGCACCGTCATCGCCACCGCCAACCGGGCCAAGATGGTGGACGAGAACGGCAATATGCCCCAGATGCGCGAGACCCTGGTGTCCGACGCGGTGGGCACCCTGGTGGGCGCCTGCACCGGCACCTCCACCGTCACCACCTTCGTGGAGTCCGCCTCCGGCGTGGAGGCCGGCGGCCGCACCGGCCTGACCGCCCTCACCACCGGCATCCTGTTCCTGGCCTGCATGTTCATCAGCCCCATCGCGGCCATCATCCCCGCCGCCGCCACCTCCGCCGCCCTGATCTATGTGGGCATCCTGATGCTGGGCGGGCTGAAGAACATCGACCTGAGCGACATGGCTATCGCCGTGCCCGTGTTCATCATGCTGCTGGCCATGCCCATCTCCGGCTCCATCGGCCACGGCATCGGCCTGGGGCTCATCTCCTACACCGTCATCAAGCTCTTCACCGGCCGCGCCAAGGACGTGTCCGTCCTCACCTATGTGATCTCCGCCATCTTCCTGGTGAAGTTCTTCCTGGCCTTCTGAGCAAGCGCAGCGACGCGCCCTCCGTCGAAAGGCGGAGGGCGTTTCCACGGAATACATGAGAAAGTGAGCGATCCCAATGAACAACCAAGAACCCATCCGCGACGCCCGGACCCTGGGCGTGCCCAAAATGCTGCTGCTGGGCCTCCAGCACATGTTCGCCATGTTCGGGGCCACCATCCTGGTGCCCATCCTGGTGAACAGCCAGACCAACGGCGCCGGGGACGCCATCGGCATGCCCCTGTCCATCCAGACCACCCTGTTCTTCGCCGGCTTCGGCACCCTGCTCTTCCACGTGTGCGCCAGGATGAAGGTGCCCGCCTTCCTGGGCTCCTCCTTCGCCTTCCTGGGCGGCTTCGCGGCCATGGGCGGCATGAGCGAGGGCATCTACGCCAATATGTCCCAGGCTGAAAAGCTCCAGTACACCTGCGGCGGCATCGTGGTGGCCGGCCTGCTCTACCTGGTGCTGGCCCTGCTGGTGAAGCTGGTGGGGGTCCACAAGGTCATGCGCTTCCTGCCCCCCGTGGTCACCGGCCCCATCATCATCTGCATCGGCCTGAACCTGGCCCCCTCCGCCGTGACCAACGCCTCCACCTGTTGGTGGCTGGCCCTGGTGGCCATCGTCATCATCGTGGCGGCCAACATCTGGGGCAAGGGCATGGTCAAGATCATCCCCATCCTGCTGGGCGTGGTGGGCAGCTATCTCGTGGCCCTGATCGTCACCCTGGCCGGCGGGCCCCAGCTCATCGACTTCACCAGCATCCAGAGCGCTCAGATCGTGGGCCTCCAGCCCTTCTTCACCGACTTCTCCGGTTCCGTCGCCAAGTTTGACCTGTCCGCCATCCTGGTGATGGCCCCCATCGCCATCGCCTCCATGATGGAGCACATCGGCGATATGTCCGCCATTTCCGCCACCGTGGGCTCCAATTTCCTGGAGGACCCCGGTCTGCACCGCACCCTGATCGGCGACGGTCTGGCCACCTCTCTGGCCGGCCTGTTCGGCGGCCCCGCCAACACCACCTACGGCGAGAACACCGGCGTACTGGTGCTGTCCCGGGTGTATGACCCCCGGGTCATCCGCCTGGCCGCTATCTACGCCCTGGTCCTCTCCTTCTCCCCCCTGTTCGCGGCCGTCATCGGCTCCATGCCCTCCGCCATCATCGGCGGCGTGTCCTTCATCCTCTACGGCATGATCTCCGCCATCGGCGTGCGCAACCTGGTGGAGAACCAGGTGGACTTCACCAACTCCCGCAACCTGATCGTGGCCGCCACCGTCCTGGTCTGCGGCCTGGGCTTCTCCAACGGCCTGTCCTTCACCGTCGGCGGCGCCACCGTCACCCTGACCGGTCTGGCCATCGCCGCCATCGCCGGCATCCTGCTCAACGCCGTCCTCCCCGGCAAGGACTACACCTTCGGCGAGCCCGCCAAGGACGAGCACCGTCCCTCCGGCTCCCTGGGCCAGTATTGAGCAAAGAGATCGATGTGACCGGCAAAGGCGCCCCTCTCGGGGCGCCTTTCCGTTTTTTGAGGTGATCCCATGAACGACAAACCCATCATCGGCGTGATCCCCCTGTGGGACGAGCATAAGGACAGCTTCTGGATGCTCCCCGGCTATCTGGAGGGACTGGAGCAGGCGGGGTGTCTGCCCCTGACCCTTCCCCTCACCGCAGACCCCGGCGACCTGGACCGGTTGGTCCGCCTGTGCGATGGGCTCCTGTTCACCGGCGGCCACGACCTGTCTCCCGGTCTGTATGGGGAGGGATCTTTGCCGGAGTGCGGCCCGCTCTGTCCCGGGCGGGACGGGATGGAACCCGCCCTGCTGCGGAGGGCCATTGCCATGGACAGGCCGGTGCTGGGCATCTGCCGGGGCGTCCAGCTGATGAACGCCGCCCTGGGCGGGACGCTGTACCAGGACCTGCCCTCCCAGCGGCCCTCGCCGCTGTCTCACCGGCAGCCCGCCCCCTACGATCGCCCCTCCCATGAGGTGATCCTGGCTCCGGAGAGCCCTCTCCGCGGCCTGTTGGGGACGGAACGGCTGGCGGTCAACAGCTGCCACCATCAGGGGATCAAAGACCTGGCCCCCTCCCTGCGGGTAATGGCCCGGGCAGAGGATGGGCTGGTCGAGGGGGTATACCTTCCCTCCGCCCGATTCGTCTGGGGGGTGCAGTGGCACCCGGAGTTCTCCTTCCGCCGGGACGGGGCCAGCCGCGCCATCTTCCGCGCCTTTGCGGAGGCCGCCGGGGGATAGCGGAAGGTACTCTGCGGCGGTAGAGCCGCAAAAAAGGAGCTGCCAATATGCTGGCGGCTCCTTTTTTGGCCTTCTGGCTATTTTCCCGCAAATGGAAATTCACCGAAATTTCTCCAACCGCAGCAGCCCTTCGGCATCCGGCGTGGTGATCCTGTTTTTATAATCGTAACCCATTTTACGATAGAATGGCACAGCTGTGATCGAAGCGGGGATCTCTATCCGCTTTGCTCTTAAAAAGTATTCGTCTTCTTCGAGCGTTTGAATGATTTTCCTGCCGATTCCCTGCCCTTGGTATTCAGGCAGGACAAAAATAGTAAACAGACTGCTCTCATCTGTCTTCCCCCAGAAAGGGCCGATCGCCCCACACCCAACTATTTTTCCGTCCTCGCAAAAAACGTAGAAATGCGTCCAACTCGCTCTCTCTAAAATAGTTTGAGGCCGTAACGCTTTGACTTCGTTTTCAATGTATTCCGCTGAGTAGTCCTTAATATTCGTAGTCCAGAGGGTTGTCGCGATCAACGCGGAAACCTCCCCCGCGTCCTTTTCCTGTAACTTTCTTATCTCCATGGTGATTCCTCCACAAAGGTGGATTTGCCCTGCCGCCTCAAATCCACCATACCACATTCCCCCACATCTTTCAAGGCACGCCCCTTCCTTTTTGTCAAATCCTGTAGTATAATCAACTTATCTTACAAAAGGGAGGCCGTACCCCATGAAATACGACTTCACCACCATCCTGGACCGCCGGGGGAGGGACGCCATCGCCCTGGACGCGGTGGGCAAAACCTACCCCGCGCCCAGAGAGGGCTTCGACCCCATCCCCATGTGGGTGGCGGACATGAACTTCCCCGCGCCGGAGGCCATCACCGGGGCCATGGTCCGCCGGATCGAACACCCCGCCTTCGGCTACTTCTACCCCAGCGAGGAATATTACGGCGCCATCATCAATTGGCAGGCGCGCCGCAACGGGGTCACCGGCCTGACCAGGGATCACATCGGCTACGAGAACGGCGTGCTGGGGGGCGTGGTGTCCGCCCTGAACGTGATGTGCTCCAAGGGCGACAACGTGCTGGTCCACTCCCCCACCTATGTGGGATTCACCGGGGCGCTCACCAACAACGGCTACCACATCGTCCACAGCCCGCTGGTCCAGGACGAGAACGGCGTGTACCGCATGGACTACGCCGACATGGAGCGAAAGATCGTGGACAACAAGATCCACGCCGCCATCCTCTGCTCCCCCCACAACCCCACCGGCCGGGTGTGGGAGCGGCAGGAGCTGGAGCGGGCCATGGAGTTGTTCAAAAAGCATGACGTGATGGTGGTGTCCGACGAGATCTGGTCCGATCTGACCCTGGACGGCAACCGCCACATCCCCACCCAGTCCGTATCGGAGGACGCGAAGAACCGCACCGTGGCCCTCTACGCCCCCTCCAAGACCTTCAACCTGGCGGGGCTGGTGGGCAGCTACCACATCATCTGGAACAAGGCACTCCGGGAGCGGGTGGACAAGGAGTCCTCCCTGAGTCACTACAACTCCATGAACGTGCTGTCCATGCACGCCCTCATCGGGGCCTGCTCCCCCGGCGGCGAGGAGTGGCTGGAGGAGCTGCGGCAGGTGCTGTCCGGCAACGTGACCTACGCCTGCGATTACATCCGCGCCCACTTCGAGGGGGTCAAGGTCACCCGGCCCCAGGGCACCTATATGCTGTTCCTGGACTGCGGGGCGTGGCTCAGCGCCCACGGGAAGACCATGGATGAGCTGCTGGCCGCCGGCTGGGACGTTGGGGTGGTCTGGCAGGACGGGCGGCCCTTCCACGGGGCGAACCACATCCGCATGAACCTGGCTCTGCCCCTGTCCAGAGTACAGGAAGCATTCGACCGGCTGGACAAATATGTGTTCCACGCCGACTGACTCAAGATCCGCATGAGAGGGCGCGTCCGCTATGCGGATGCGCCCTCTTTTCACGTGCTTTCTGCTATTTCAGGAAAAAGCGGATGGTCAGGTTTTTGCCCTTTGTGTAGGGCTGATACCGCATGGGCAGGTCGATCCAGGTCTTTTTGTCCACGATGCTCTTGTAATGGCTGAATGTGTCGAACCCGGCCTTGCCGTGATAGGCCCCCATGCCGCTCTCCCCGAAGCCGCCGAACCCCATCTCGCTGGTGGCCAGGTGGATGACCACGTCGTTGACGCAGCCGCCCCCGAACCCGCACCGGCCCATGACTTTCCGGGCCACCGCTCTGCGGGAGGTGAACAGGTACAGGGCCAGGGGGTGCTGGCGGCGGTTCACCGTCTCGATGGCCTGGTCGATAGACTCATAGGTCAGCACCGGCAGGATGGGGCCAAAGATCTCCTCTCCCATCACCCCGTCGTCCCAGGTGACGTTATCCAGCACTGTGGGCTCGATGCGCAGGGTCTCCCCGTTGGAGGAGCCCCCGTGGACCACCTTGGCCGGGTTGATGAGCCCCAGCAGCCGCCGAAAGTGCTTCTCGTTGACGATCCTGCCGTAGTCCTGGTTCTCCAGCGGCCGTTTCCCGAACTGCTTTTCGATCTGGACCTTGATCTGGGCGATGAGTTTGTCCTTCACGGCCGGGTCACACAGGATATAGTCCGGGGCCACGCAGGTCTGGCCGCAGTTCAAAAACTTGCCGAACACGATGCGCCGGGCGGCCAGCTTCAGGTCCGCGGTCCGCTCCACGATGCAGGGGCTCTTGCCCCCCAGTTCCAGGGTCACAGGGGTGAGATGCTCCGCCGCCCTCCGCATGACCTCCTTGCCCACCGCCTGGCTGCCGGTGAAGAAGATATAGTCGAATTTCTGCTCCAGCAGAGCGGTGTTCTCCGCCCGCCCCCCGGTGACCACCGCCACGTACTCGGCGGGGAAGCACCGCTCCAGGATCTTCTGGATCACCGCGCTTGTGTTGGGGGAGTAGGCGCTGGGCTTCACAACGGCGATATTGCCGGCGCTGAGGGCGTCCACCAGCGGCTCCATGGTCAGCAGGAAAGGGTAGTTCCAGGGGCTCATGATGAGCGTCACCCCGTAGGGGGAGGGCTTCTGACAGCTCCGGGCGGCGAACTGGGCCAGGGGCGTCCGCACCTGTTTCTCTCCCGCGTAGTCGCGGATGTGCTTGAGCATATGGCTGATCTCCGCCTGGGTCATGCCCACCTCGCACATGTAGCTCTCCGCGGCGCTCTTGCCCAGGTCGGCCTTGAGGGCGGCGTTGATCTCCCCCTCGTGGACGGCGATGGCCGCCCTCAGCTTTTTCAGCGCCTTGACGCGTTCCCCCACGTCCAAAGTGGCCCCGGTGAGAAACCACTCCCGCTGCCGTTCCACAATGGCGCCGATCTCCTGTTCCGTCATGGTCTGTCCCTCCTGTGTGTCCGGCCCGAAACCGGGCTTCGTTTGGGAAAATTATAGCAGGACCCGCCCCGCAAGTCAAACCCGGCCGCGGGCGCCGGGCAGAAAAACGGCCCCGCGAACGTCGCGGGACCGTTCCGCTCAGATGGATGGGCCGTCGGAGGGGTCCTTCTCCGAAAAGCCGCTGGCTCTGGCGGCCTCGAAGGTGACGCCCCCCTCCCGGTGGTCGCTTTTGCACAGGGACAGGTAGCCGGAGACCCCGGCGGCTATCACCGCCTCGGCCAGCCCCACCGCCGCCGTCAGCCACGCGGCGGTGGAGGTGTACCCGTCCCGGATGCAGAGGTACATCAGCACGAAGCACTCCTGCACGATGACGAACCCCAGCAGGATCACCAGCAGGGTGACCAGCTTGGACCACTGGAGCTTTTTCATGCCCCCTCCAGCGTCCGGTCGAACCGCTGGAACAGGGCCGCCGCCTGTTCCCGGGTCAGAAAATCCTGCCACAGATAGTCGCTCTCCCCGCCGGCCCCCTGGAACAAACCGCGCTCCACCGCCCAGTCCCGGGCCTCCCGGCTCCAGCCGCTGCCCTCTTTGGCCTGTAGTTCCGCCCGGTATTTCTCCATGTACTCCCTGAATTGCTCGTATGTCAGCGTATCGTCGTCCCCCTTCTGCTGCTGTGCCGGCTGCTTTGCCGACTCCTCCTTCACCAGCGACCAGTCCGGCCGCCCGTAGCCCAGGATGGTCTTCCCGTTCAGCCCGTAGAACTTCCGGGCCACCTGTACGCCGCCGCCGGTGTTCCCCTCGATGGTGTACACCGTGCCGCCCCCGACCCGCTCCACGATGCCCGTGTGATTTACGGACTTTGAGGTGCCGAAGAAGATCTGATCTCCCGGCTGGGGCCTCGTCCGGTGGAACTGCCCCCTGGCCTGATAGTATCCCATGGAGTATCTGGTGCCCGCGCCGCAGCCCCGGTAGGGCTGACAGAGCAGCTTCATCCCCAGCTCTTTGCCGAAGGTGGTGATGAAGCACCAGTCCACGAACACGTCGCACCAGTCGTAGCCGTTCTTTCCGCCGTTGTAGACGTCCCCCAGGGCGTCCAGGTCCCGGGCGTACTTGGTGTAATTCCGGTCCCCGGCGTTGCCGGTCTTGCTGTCCAAAACCCTGTTGCTGGCCTTCTCATGGTAGCCGATCTCCGCCCTGGCGGTGGCCAGCAGCCGCTCCGCCGCCGTCAATCTGCCCCGCCTCCGGTGTTTTCTTTGGTGGTCTGCACCCCGAAGTAGAACGACACGATCACCGTGTAGATGGTCATGAAGCTCTGCTCCAGCCGGCCCGTGCACGTCAGCACCGCGAACACCGCCGTCAGGATGATGGTCACCAGGCTCTTGACGGTCAGCAGATTGGCCAGCCGCGTTTTCAACAGTTCCATATGTCTACTCCCCCTTTCTCATGACCTGTTCCATCAGATCGCTGATGCGGTGGTTGGCCGCTTTCAGCTTCTCGTCGTGGATGGCGTCCTTTTCCTCCAGATGATAGACGCGCTCCACCAGGCTGTTGTGGGCCTGGACCTTTTTCTCCAGCGCCTCCAGCCGGTAGGCGATGATCGCCGCGCTCTTCCGGTTGGCGAAATAGGTGCCCGCCAGCGTCCCGATCAGCGCCAGCACGCCCACGATGATGCTCTCCATCCCTCTCACCCCCTCGTCCTGCTCCCCGAACCGGGCCGCGGTTGACGGGAAACGTGCAATGCCCGCCGGATATGGGCGCGATCCCATACCCGGCGGGCATATCGTCTCCTGCGCAACACGGCATATCGTCTCCTGCGCAACACGGCATATCGTCTCCTGCGCAACAAGTATTTGCATTCCGCTCCGAAGGGTGTATAATAGAGCGAATTGACCGGAACAGCCGGAATATAGAGCAAAGGCAGAGGGTTTTACCATGTCCAACGAGATCCGCCAGCAATTCCTCACCGGGGAGCGGGCCCTGTTCATGTCCCGGGACCTGAAGATCTACGACACCATTTTTGACGACGGCGAGTCCCCCCTGAAGGAGAGCCAAAACATTGAGCTCTGGGGCTCCATGTTCAAGTGGAAGTACCCCCTGTGGTACTGCAAACACATCAAAGCCCACGGCTGCACCTGGTTCGAGATGGCCCGGGCCGGGGTCTGGTACACCGACGATCTCCTGGTGGAGGACGCCGTCATCGAGGCCCCCAAGAACTTCCGCCGGTGCGACGGGCTCACCCTGAAAAACGTCCAGCTTCCCAACGCCGCCGAGACCCTGTGGAGCTGCAAAAACGTGAGGCTGGAAAACGTCCACGCCAAGGGCGACTATCTGGCCATGAACTGCGAGAACGTGGACATCGACGGCTTCACCTTAGTGGGCAACTACTCCTTCGACGGGGCCAAGAACGTCACCATCCGCAACGCCCATATGCTGTCCAAGGACTCCTTCTGGAACAGCGAGAACGTGACGGTCTGCGACTCCTTTATTTCCGGGGAATACCTGGGCTGGAACGCCAAACACCTGACCCTGGTGAACTGCACCATCGAGAGCCTCCAGGGCATGTGCTACATCGACGATCTGGTGATGAAGAACTGCAAGCTCATCAACACCACTCTGGCCTTTGAGTACTCCACCGTGGACGCGGACATCACCTCCCATGTGGACAGCGTGCTGAATCCCTCCGGCGGCACCATCCGGGCCGCCTCCATCGGGGAGCTGACCATCGAGAAGGACAGGGTGGACCCGTCCAAAACTGTCATCGTCTGCCAGGACGGGGCGTGAGCCATGGGATACGATTTTGACGCGCTCATCAACCGCCGGGGCACCCAGTCCCTGAAATGGGACGTGGGGGAGGGCGAACTGCCCATGTGGGTGGCGGACATGGACTTCCCCACCGCCCCCTGTATCCGGGAGGCGCTGCAAAGGCGGCTGGACCACGGGGTGTTCGGCTACTCTGTCGTCCCCGAGGAGTGGGCGGACGCCTACATCGGCTGGTGGCGGGACCGCCACCACTTTGAGATGGAGCGGGACTGGCTCATCTTCTGCACCGGGGTGGTGCCCGCCATCTCCAGCATCGTGCGGAAGCTGACCACGCCGGGGGAGAATGTGCTGATCCAGACCCCGGTGTACAACATCTTTTTCAACTCCATCGTCAACAACGGGCGGAACGTGAAAGAGAGCCCTTTGCGCTATGAAAACGGCGTTTACAGCATGGATCTTGCCCGTTTGGAGCGGGACCTCTCCGACCCCCAGACCACCCTCATGATTTTGTGCAACCCCCACAATCCGGTGGGTAAGATATGGGACCGGGAGACTTTGGCAGAGGTGGGCGAACTCTGCCGGAAGCACCACGTCGTCGTCCTCTCCGACGAGATCCACTGCGACCTCACCGACCCAGGTAAGGGGTACTTCCCCTTCGCCTCCGCGTCGGAGGACTGCCGTTCCAACAGCGTCACCTGTATCGCCCCTACCAAGTGCTTCAACATGGCGGGGCTCCAGACCGCCGCCGTGTCGGTGCCTGACCCGTTTTTGCGCCACAAGGTGTGGAGGGGCCTCAACACCGACGAAGTGGCCGAGGGGAACGCCTTTGCCGTGGACGCCGCCGTGGCGGCCTTCACCCAGGGAGGCCCCTGGCTGGACGGGCTTCGCGCCTATCTGTATGAGAACAAGCGGGCCGTCCGGGACTTCCTGGCCGCTGAGCTGCCTCAAATCCGTCTGACCCCCTCTGAGGCCACCTATCTGCTGTGGCTGGACTGCGGGGCCATTGCGGAGGACGCGGAGCCTCTGGCCGATTTCATCCGGGCAAAGACCGGCCTCTACCTGTCCGAGGGCGGACAGTACGGGGCCGCCGGCAAGAAATTTCTGCGCATGAACATCGCCTGCCCCCGCTCCCGTCTGCTGGACGGCCTGGACCGTCTCAAACGGGGCGTGGACGCCTGGGAAAAGGAGGGACATCCCCATGTATGAGTTGATCCAGGTCTCTGACCGCTGCTATTACGTCCAGAGCCCCGCCAAGATCGGGCTGGTGCGCCTGGACGGCGACCGGGTCTGCCTTATCGACAGCGGCAGCGACAAGGATGCCGGCCGGAAGGTCCGCCAGCATCTGGACGCCAACGGCTGGAAGCTGGCCGCCATCTACAACACCCACTCCAACGCCGACCACATTGGCGGCAACCAGTACCTGCAAAAACAGACGGGGTGCAGGATCTACGCCCCCGGCATCGAGTGCGCCTTCACCCGCCACCCGGTGTTGGAGCCCTCCTTCCTCTACGGCGGCTACCCCTTCAAGGACCTGCGGCACAAGTTTTTGCTGGCCCAGCCCAGCGCGGCGGAGGAACTGACCCAGGCCGTCCTGCCGGAGGAGTTCGAGCTGATCCCCCTGCCGGGGCATTTTTTCGACATGGTCGGCTTCCGGGCCCCGGACGATGTGGTCTACCTGGCCGACTGCCTGTCCAGCAGGGAGACCCTGGACAAGTATCAGATCGGCTTCGTGTACGACGTGGCCGCCTACCTGGAGACCCTGGAGCGGGTCAAGGGCATGAGCGCAAAGCTGTTCATCCCCGCCCACGCGGAGGCGGCGGAGGACATCGCCCCCCTGGCACAATATAACATCGACAAGGTGTGGGAGATCGCGGAGGCCATCACCGGCCTGTGCGCGGAGCCGCTGACCTTCGAGGTCATTCTCCAGAAGCTGTTCGCCCGCTACGGGCTGACCATGACCTTTGAGCAGTACGCCCTGGTGGGCAGCACGGTGCGGTCCTATCTGGCCTGGCTGAAGGACACGGGAAAGCTCTCCGCCCGGTTCGAGGACGATTTGCTCCTCTGGGAGCGGCTCTGAGCGGCGGCCGATACAGGCCCGGAACTCGCTCAGGCAGAGAGGCCCGTCGTGGCAAAGCAGCAAAAAGCGCGGAGCAAGGTCGACAGCCTTGCTCCGCGCCTTTTCTTCTGTTCCGGTCAGAACGCCTTGATGACTTCGATTATGTGCTCCGTGCTGAGGCCGAACTGCTTCAACAGGGCGGCGGCGGGGCCGGAGTGGCCGAACTCGTCGTTCACGCCCACCCGTTTCACCTTGCAGGGGATGCCGCTCTCGGCGACGGCTGCGCACACCGCCTCGCCCAGCCCGCCGATGATGGAGTGTTCCTCCGCGGTGACGATCCTGCCGCACTCCCGGGCGGCTTTCAGCACCAGCTCCTCGTCCAGGGGTTTGATGGTGGCCATGTTGATGACCCGCACAGAGATACCCTGTTCGGCCAGAGTGTCCGCGGCCTCCAGGGCCTCCGCCACCAGCAGACCGTTGGCGATGACGGCCACATCGGAGCCCTCCCGCAGAACCTCGCCCTTGCCGATCTGGAAGGAGTAATTCCCTTCGTCGTGGATCACAGGCACCGCCGCGCGGCCGAAGCGCATATACACGGGGCCCTCATGCTCGTAGGCGGCCATCACCATAGCTTTGGCCTCCACGTCGTCGGCGGGGGACATCACCACCATGCCGGGGATGGATCGCATCAGCGCGAAGTCCTCACAGCACTGGTGGGAAGCGCCGTCCTCGCCCACGGAGATGCCCCCGTGGGTGGCCCCGATCTTCACGTTCAAATGGGGATAGCCGATGGAGTTGCGCACCTGCTCAAAGGCACGGCCCGCCGCGAACATGGCGAAGCTGGAGGCGAAGGGCACCAGCCCCATGGAGGCCGCTCCAGCCGCCACCGCCATCATGTTCCCCTCGGCGATGCCGCAGTTGAAGTGCCGGTCCGGATACGCCTTCTTGAAGGTCCCCGTCTTGGTGGCGTTGGACAGGTCCGCGTCGAACACGATCACGTCCTCATGGGCGGCGCCCAGCTCCTTCAGCGCGTTCCCGTAGCTCTCACGGGTGGCGATCTTTTTCACGTCCGCCATCTCACTCCGCCTCCAATCCGGCCAGCTGGGCCCTCAGCTCGCCCATGGCCTGCTCGTATTCCGCGTCGTTGGGGGCCTTGCCGTGCCAGCCCACCTGGTTTTCCATGTAGCTGACCCCTTTGCCCTTGGTGGTCTTCATCACGATGGCGAAGGGCACCCCTTTAGTCTCCTTGGCTTTTGCGAAGGCCGCCTCCATCTGGTCGAAGTCGTGTCCGTCGATCTCGGCCACCTCGAACCCGAAGGCTCTCAGCTTCTCCGGGATGGGGTAGGGGCTCATGACATCGGCAACCCGGCCATCGATCTGGAGGCCGTTGTTGTCCACGATGACGCACAGGTTGTCCAGCTTGTGGTGGTGAGCGAACATCATGGCCTCCCAGACCTCGCCCTCCTCGATCTCGCCGTCCCCCAGCAGGGTGTAGACCCGGCAGGTCTTGCCCATGTGCTTAGCGGCCAGGGCCATGCCGCAGGCGGCGGAGACCCCCTGGCCCAGAGAGCCGGTGGACATATCCACGCCGGGGACCGTGTTCATATTGGGGTGGCCCTGGAGATAGCTGCCGATCTGCCGCAGGGTCTTGAGGTCCTCCACCGGGAAGAAGCCCCGGAGGGCCAGGGCGGCGTACAGGCCGGGGGCGGTGTGGCCCTTGGAGAGGACGAACCGGTCCCGGTCCGGGTCCTTAGGCCTGGCGGGGTCGATGTTCAACTCCTTGAAGTACAGGTAGGTGAACAAGTCGGCGGCGGACAGGCTGCCGCCGGGATGGCCGGCCTTGGCCGCATGGACGCCCTCGATGACCCCCATGCGGACCCGGCAAGCGGCGATTTGGAGTTTTTTCTTCTCAGTTTCCGTCATAGCAACGCATCGATCCTTTCCAAAAATGCTCTCAATGATCGCCCGTCAGCACAGGGAAAAGCGCAGGGCGGTGGTGTGCGCCCAGACCTCTCCGGCCCGCAGGACGGCGGAGGGGAAATTGGGGTGGTGGGGACTGTCAGGGAAGAGCTGGGTCTCCAGACAGAAGCCCCAGCGCCTGCTGTAGGGGGTGCCTCCCTTGCCGGCGGGGCAGCCGTCCAGGGAGTTGGCGGTGTAGAACTGAACGCCGGGCAAGGTGGTCAGCACCTCCAGGGCGATGCCCGTCTCGGGGCTGGCTGCCCTGGCAGCGGGGCGGAGGGAGCCGTCCGCGCCGTCCAGCACCCAGTTGTGGTCGTAGCCGCCGGCGAAGATCAGCTGCTGGAACCCGTCGTCCCAGTGGGTGCCGATGGGGAGGGGCTGCCGCAGGTCCATGGGGGTGCCGTCTACCGGCGCGATCTCGCCGGTGGGGATGGAGCCGGCGTCGGTGGGGGTGTACCGCCCCGCAAAGATCTGGATGGTCTGGTCCGTCACCGGGCCGCTGTCGTGGCCGGACAGATTGAAGTAGGCGTGGTTGGTGAGATTGCAGAGGGTGTCCTGCTCCGCCCTGGCCCGATACTCGATGGCGAGCCCGTCCTCCGCCAGCCGGTAGGTCACCCGGACCGCCAGATCGCCGGGATAGCCCTCCTCGCCGTCAGGGCTGTCCAGGGCGAGGGTGACGAAGTCGTCTCCCGCCGCCTCCGCCGTCCAGACCCGCTTGTGGAAGCCCACGATGCCGCCGTGGAGGTGATTCACTCCGTTGTTGGCGGCCAGGGGATACCGGACGCCGTTCAGGTCGAAGGAGGCCCCGCCGATGCGGTTGGCGTACCGGCCCACCAGGGCGCCCAGGCAGCCGTTGCCCGGGTCCAGATAGTCCTCCAGCCGGTCGAAGCCCAGGAGCACGTCCACGATCCGCCCGTCCCGGTCGGGGACCCGCAGGGTCCGGATCGCCCCGCCGTAGGTGATGACATCGCACTCCAGCCTTCCGGCGGTCAGGGTGTACTGGTCCACCGCCGTGCCGTCCGGCAGGGCCCCAAAGGGGATCTTTTTCATGGGATACACCTCATTTCCCGTGATTTTGGATGAAACCATTATAATACACGCGGAAAAGAAAGGCAAGAGGATTCAGCGCTGCCCGTAATAGGCGTTGGGGCCGTGCTTGCGCGTATAGTGCTTGTCCAGGATCCGCTGGGGGGCCGGTGCGGCGCTGGGGTCCACCTGCCGGGTCAGGATGGCCATTTTGGCCACCTCCTCCAGCACCACCGCGTGGTACACCGCCTGGGCGGCGTCCTTCCCCCAGGTGAAGGGGCCGTGGCTGTGACAGATCACCGCCGGCACGGCCATGGGGTCGATGCCCCGGCTTTGGAAGGTCTCCACGATGATATTGCCGGTGTTCTTCTCGTAGTCCTCGTCCAGCTCCTCCTGGGTCAGATGGCGGGCACAGGGGATGGGGCCGTAGAAGTAGTCGGCGTGGGTGGTGCCGTAGGCGGGGATATCCTGTCCCGCCTGGGCCCAGGCCACCGCGTGGGGGCTGTGGGTGTGGACGATGCCGCCGATCTCCGGGAAGGCGTTGTAGAGCACCAGGTGGGTCTTCGTGTCGGAGGAGGGGTTCAGGTCCCCCTCCACCTTATTGCCGTTCAGGTCCAAGACCACCAGATCCTCGGGTCTCAGCGCGTCGTACTCCACCCCGGAGGGCTTGATGACGAACAGGCCCCTCTCCCGGTCGATGCCGGACACATTGCCCCAGGTGTAGGTGACCAGGCCCCGGCGGGGCAGTTCCATGTTGGCCTCGTAGACCTTGCGTTTCAGCTCTTTCAGCATAGACAGCGCCTCACTTTACATAGTCGATGACGGACGCGCCCGGACCGGGTCCGGAGCGCTCTGCCGATTCAGAATCCCGCCTGTGTCTCCGCCGGAACGGCCGCCTCGGAGGGCTGCGGCTCTGTCGGGATCGCCGGGGGATCGGCCGCCTCCGGGCTGGGGGCCGCGGTGGGCTCCGGCGCGGGAGCCGCGGTGACCGCGGGGGAAGGAGACGGGACCGCCTCAGGCGTCGGGGCCGGGGCGGCTGTGGGGACGGGCGATGCGTCAGCCTCGGGGGTAGGGGAGGGGACCGGCTCAGAGGCGGGGGCAGCGGTGACCTCCGGCGTGGGGGCCGCGGTGGGCTCCGGGACAGGCGATACGCCGGGCCCTACAGGGATGCGGTAGACCTGGGATCTGATCCAGTTCATCCACACCGGGTAATATTTCGCGCGGAAATGGCATCCGTCGCCCGAGAGATAGTCGGGCAGATACCCTTCGGAGTCGGCGAATACCGTATTGGGGTCTATGTAATACGCCCCGGCGCCGGCCGCCATCTTTTTGATATTGGCGTTCAGCCGGTTGATGTTCTCGGGCCCGAAGCAGGCGCTGCTCCTGGCCTTGGCCCGTCCGCAGGCCATGACCCCCTGGAGAATGATGACCGCCCCGGGCTGCTTCTGCCTGACCGTGTACACAAGATTTTGGTAGGCGTTGATGATCCGCTGTATGTTGGTGCCGCACTC
Source organism: uncultured Oscillospiraceae bacterium (assembly GCA_947629955.1). Taxonomy (GTDB): domain Bacteria; phylum Bacillota; class Clostridia; order Oscillospirales; family Oscillospiraceae; genus Enterenecus. Next base: position 25,062 of record CANRFT010000010.1, on the reverse strand, counting down.
ATTGAGCCCCAGGCAGATGAGGACCTTTCCGTAGGTCTTCCCGCCCAGCAGGGACCGCAGGGTCTGAGAGGGGAAGTTCTTGTCCGAGGAGGTCTTGGTCAGCGCGGTGTACACCGTCAGGCCCGTAGAGACGAAATAGTCCGCCTGCCCCGTCCGCGCGTAGAGCCGGAGGCCGTCCGTGCGGGAATCGCCGATAAAGAGCGCGTCGTCGAACCAGCTGGCGCTGACCATGGCCCCCGGCGTAAACGCCCCGCTGGAGCCGGTGACGATGCCGGAGTCCCCCGTGACCGCGATGGGCGGCGCCGACACGGGCGGATCGGTGTTCTGCTCCGGCCTCGGCGGCCGGGCGCTCTCCTGGGGCTTTCCCGTGCCGCCGCCGGCCAGCGGATTGGCGCCGGAGGCCTGTCCGGTCCCCTCCGACGGCTGGGGAGCGGAGGGGACCGCGGTGGGCGGGAGGGTCTCCTCCGGCGTGCCGCTCTCCTCCGAAGACGGCTCCGCGTGGGGGGAGGGCGGGGCGGGCAGCTCCTCCGCGTCCGGCGGGGCGGTCTCCGGCCCGATGGAGGGCCCGGCCTGGGCAGCGGGGGAGTCCGCGGCGGGCGCCGGCCCGCAGCCGGCCAAAAGCATCCCCGCCGCGGCGATGGCCGCGACCGAGGCAAAAAACAACAGGACAATGCGTCTTCTCACCGTTATCTCTTCTCTCTTTCGGATGAAACGCATCCGCGTACCTGATGAGTGTAGCACAATTTTCCTGGGCGTGCAAGGGCAAAAACCGGCTGCGGCCCTCTGCCGCCGGAAGTTCTTTCCGCCCGCGCTGCCGCTCTTGCCAACGGTGCGGCCCGTTTGATATAATGGCCGCAAGAATATCACTGGAAGAGAGGGAGGCCCCATGAAAAAATTCCTGATCGCCCTGCTGTGCGTCATCCTGGCCGCCGTGCTTGTGGTGGGCGGCTACGTGGCCTACGTGTTTATCGACTACTACCGGCTGGAGGACAACATCCTCCTGGAGGTGGACACCGCCGGCGGCGCGGCGGACAGCCAACTCACGGCGGGGGAGACCTGCCGGGTCGTCTCCTGCAACGTGGGCTTCGGGGCCTACAGCGCCGACTACAGCTTCTTCATGGACGGCGGCACCGAGAGCCGGGCCCGGTCGCCGGAGGCGGTGCGGGAGAATCTGACCGGGGCCATGGAGGCGGTGACCGCCCTGGACCCCGACTTCCTGCTGGTGCAGGAGCTGGATGTGGACGGCACCCGCAGCCACCACATCGACGAGCTGGCCCTGACGAAGGAGCTGCTGGGCGGTCGGTTCCCGTACGGCACCTTCGCCCAGAACTACGACAGCCCCTATCTGTTCTGGCCGCCGCTGGAGCCCCATGGGGCCAACAGGGCCGGCATCGCCGTGTTCTCCCGGTTCCCCATCTCCTCCGCCCTGCGGCGGAGCCTCCCCATCGAGGAGGGATTCATGAAGCTGGTGGACCTGGACCGCTGCTACTCCGTCCAGCGGATCCCCGTGCCCGGCAGCGAAGGGGAGCTGGTGCTGTACGACCTGCACCTGTCCGCCTACACCAGCGACGGGACCATCGCCGACGACCAGCTGAAGATGCTGTTCGGGGACATGCTGGCGGAGTATGAGAAGGGCAATTGGTGCGTGGCCGGCGGGGACTTCAACAAGGACCTGCTGGGGGACGGCGGGGCCTCCTTCGGCGTCACCGGGCCGGAGTACACCTGGGCCCAGCCCATCCCGGCGGAGATCATCCCGGAGGGGCTCAGCATCGTGGCGCCCTTTGATGAGGAAAACCCCGTGCCCTCCTGCCGCAACGCCGACCGGCCTTACGGGGAGGATGACTTCTGCGTCACCGTGGACGGCTTCATCGTCTCCGCCAACGTGGGGGTGGAGGAGGCCGCCGTGGCGGACACCGGCTTTCAGTGGAGCGACCACAACCCGGTGTATCTGGACTTCACGCTGAACTGAGGACCGCGGGGCGCGCCGCTGCTGTATCGGCCGGGGAGCCAAATAATTCCCAAAAAATCTTCCATTTTCTATTTCCTTTTTGGTGATGTTGTGTTATGATGTGATTTGTTAGATCATGTCAGGGTAATACTTGAGGGGAGGAGTCAACCATGACCCTGAACGAAGTCCGCGATGTCCTGAACGCCGAGGTGCTCACCGGCGAGGAGCTGCTGGACGCGGAGGTCCATTCCGCCTGCGGCAGCGACCTGATGAGCGATGTGCTCGCCTACGTACACAACCAGTCCCTGCTGCTCACCGGCCTGGTGAGCCCCCAGGTCGTCCGCACCGCCGAGATGATGGACATGTGCTGCGTCATCTTCGTCCGGGGGAAGCGGCCGGACGCCTCCATTCTCCAGCTGGCCCAGGACCGGGGCCTGGCGGTGCTGGCCACCGACAAGCGGATGTACCAGGCCTGCGGCCTGCTCTACACCGCGGGGCTCAACGAATGAACGGCGATGACAGGATCCACCTGTCCTACCAGGTGGAGGGGGGCGATCTGACCCGCGCGGGGGAGGCGTCCTCCGGCGTCAAGCAGACGCTCCGCAAGCTGGGCATCGACCCGGGGACCATCCGCCGGGTGTCGGTGTGCATGTACGAGGGGGAGATCAACATGGTCATCCACGCCAACGGCGGCCTGGCCATGGTGGACGTGGGGCTGGACGACATTACCATCACTCTCACCGACTACGGCCCCGGCATCCCCGACATCGACAAGGCCATGCAGGCCGGCTGGTCCACCGCCGCCGACTCGGTGCGGGACCTGGGCTTCGGCGCCGGCATGGGCCTGCCTAATATGAAAAAGTACAGCGACGAGATGAAGATCAAATCCATCGTGGGGGTGGGCACCACCGTCACCATGGTCGTGAAGATCCCGTCCTGAATCCTGCGCCATCGCGCGCCACAAGGAGGTGTCCGGCGTGCGCCATTCCGTGGCATTGGCATTGAAAAAGTGTCGGGGCTGCACCACCTGCATCAAGAGCTGCCCCACCGAGGCCATCCGTGTGAGAAACGGCAAGGCCACCATCCTGCCCAACCGCTGTATCGACTGCGGTACCTGCATCCAGGTTTGCCCCCACCAGGCGGTCCGCTCCCAGCGGGCCGATGTGCGGGAGGCCCTGGAGCGCTTCCCCTACACCATCGCCGTGCCCGATCCCGCCCTGTACGCCCAGTTCCACAATCTGGACGACGTGAACATCGTCCTCAACGCCCTGCTGGCGATAGGGTTCGACGACATATATGAATCCGCCGCCTCCGCCGAGGTGCTGGCGGATGTCATGGACGACTGGGAGAAGGACCACGCCACCCTGACGCCGGAGCTGTCCCCGGCCTGCCCTGCGGTGGTGCGGCTGATCTGCATCCGCTTCCCCGACCTGCTGGGCCACCTGGCCCCGGTGATCACCCCGGTGGAGCTGGCCGCCATCCTGGCCCGCCGCCGGGCGGAGGAGGCCGGCATCCCGCCCGGGGACATCGGCGTGTTCTCCATCGTGCCCTGCTCCTCCCAGGTCACCGCGGTCTCCGCCCCCAACGGGCTGAAAAAGAGGGTGCTGGACGGCGCCCTGGCCATCCGGGACGTGTACCTGGAGCTGCTGGAGCCCATGCGCCAGCTGTCCCATGCGGAGATCCTGCCCCTGGCCAGTGGCCGGGAGGGGGCCAGCTGGGCCTTTTCCGGCGGGGAGGCCCTGTCCCGCCGGGGCGCCCGGTATATCTCTGTGGACGGCATCGTCAACGTGATCAAAATGCTGGAGGAGATCGAGGACGGCCGCATGCCCGACGCCGACTTTATCGAGCTGCGGGCCTGTACCAAGGGCTGCCTGGGGGGCTGTCTCAACGTGGAGAACCCCTTTACCGCCAAAATGCGGCTCAAGGACCTGATCGGCAATATGCCTCCGTCCCGCACGCCCACGGCCGCCGCCCGGGAGGAGGTTGCCGCCATCCTGGAGTCCACCGAGAAGCCGGAGTTCCTCCCCACCTTCCAGCTGGACCCCAACCGGCGGAAGGCCATGGAGAAGCTCATGCTCATCCAGCAGCTGGAGGAGCAGCTGCCCGGCCTCCGGTGCGGCTCCTGCGGAGCCCCCTCCTGCCGGGCCTTCGCGGAGGACGTGGTCATGGGCCGGGCCTCCGTGGACGACTGCATCTTCCGGGTCCGGGAGCGGATGCAGCACGAGGCCGTGGGGACCGATCCCGACGCCTATCTGCCCGCCCCCTTCCGGCGGCGGGCGAGGTCTTCGGCAAAAGACGGGGAGGTGACATCATGATAGTCCGACAACTGGCCGACGAGCTGGACCTGACGGTGTTTGCCATGGACGACCCGGACCGGGAGACCGCCGGCGGCTACTGCGGCGACCTGCTGAGCTGGGTCATGGGCCGGGCGGTGGCCGGCGGCGCGTGGCTCACCATCATGAGCAACGTGAACGTGGCCGCCGTGGCCGCCCTGGCCGACGTGGCCTGCGTCATCCTCACCGAGGGGGTGCAGCCCGACCCGGCCCTGCTGGACAAGGCCAGGCTCCAGGGGGTCAACCTGCTGGGCACGGCGATGCCCACCTATGCCTGCGCCGGAAAGCTCCACGGGCTGATCGGCTGACATTTCCCGGGAAATCCAAATACGCCAAGGGGGTGAGAGCGTGCCCAAATTCTCCTTCGATCTGCATATGCACAGCTGCCTCTCCCCCTGCGGCGGCGAGGACAACACCCCCAACAATCTGGCGGGGATGTGCGCCCTGGCGGGGCTGGACATCGTCGCCCTCACCGACCACAACGCGGTGGGCAACTGCGGCGCCTTCTGCCGGGCGGCGGAGCGGTACGGCCTGCTGGCCCTCCCCGGCATGGAGCTCACCTCCGCGGAGGAAGTCCATATCGTCTGCCTGTTCCCCGGCCTTGCGGAGGCGGAGCGGTTCGGCGCCCTGGTGAGGGACCGCCTGCCCCCCATCAAAAACAAGCGGGACATCTACGGCCCCCAGATTCTGATGGACGAGGACGACAACGTGCTTGGGGAGGAGGACCTGTTTTACGCCGGGGCCACTACCGTCAGCGCCTACGAGGCGGCGGCCCTGGCCGCCGCCTGCGGCGGGCTGGCCTACCCGGCCCACATCGACAGGCCCTCTTTTTCCCTGCTGGCCAACTTGGGCCTATGGGATCCGGATATGGGCTTCCCGCTGGCGGAGGCGTCCAGGAACTGCCCGACGGACCTGTTCGACCGGCCCGATCTGAAGGGGGTGCCCCACGTCACCGCCTGCGACGCCCACTATCTGGACCAGATCCCCGACGCCCACCAGTACATGGAGCTGCCCGAGCGCACCCCGCAGGCGGCGCTGGATTGGCTCCGACGGGGATGCCGCTGAACGAAAAGCTGACGTTTTGTGAAAAATTTGTCGATTTTGCCGGCTTTTTTCAATGAAGTTACCTTGCGCAAACCGTTGTCAGTATGTTAAAATCATCACGAGCGCAATGCTGCCCCATATTTTGATTCACGCGGGAGTTTGTCTCCCGCATTTCTACTGAAAAGGAGGAAACCATATATGCCCAACTGCAAGACCGCCGTTCCCTATCAGGGCACCCCGGAGCAGGAGGAGCGCCTGCGCCAGGTGATCGAGGCCCACAAGGGACAACCCGGCGCCACCATGCCGGTGCTCCAGGCCGCCCAGGAGATCTTCGGCTATCTGCCCGAGGAGGTCCAGATCATGGTGGCCGAGGGGCTGGACATCCCGCTGTCCGAGGTGTACGGCGTGGCCAGCTTCTATTCGTTCTTCTCTCTGAACCCCAAGGGCAAGTATCAGATCTCCGTGTGCCTGGGCACCGCCTGCTACGTGAAGGGCGCCGCCGGCGTGCTGGACGCGGTGGAAAAGAAGCTGAACATCGCCCCCGGCGGCATCACCCCGGACGGAGCGTTCTCTCTGGACGCCTGCCGGTGCATCGGCGCCTGCGGCCTGGCCCCCGTCATGACGATCAATGACGATGTGTACGGCCGCCTGACCCCCGACCAGGTGGGGCCCATTCTGGACAAGTACCTGGCGCAGGGATGAAGGAGCTGTCCCTCCACCTGTTGGACGTGGCCAAGAACTCGGTGACCGCCGGGGCCGGCCATGTGGACATCGGCCTGGAGGAGGACGAGCGGGGCTGGCTGACCATCACCATCCGGGACGACGGCCGGGGCATGGCTCCGGAGTTCCTCGCCACCGTCACCGACCCCTTCACCACCACCCGCACCACCCGCAAGGTGGGCCTGGGCCTGCCCCTCTACCGACTGACGGCGGAGCAGACCGGCGGCTCGCTGGACATTCAGAGCACCGTGGGCGTGGGCACCGCCGTCACCGCCCGGTTCCAGCGGCGGCACCTGGACTGCCCGCCGCTGGGAGACCTGCCCGGCACCATCGCCATGCTGATCCAGGGCAGTCCGGACGTGGAGTTCACCTATCGCCATGCCACCCCCAACGGGACGGCGGAGCTGTCCACGGCGGAGCTGCGGGAGGTGCTGGGGGATGACGTCTCTCTGGCCGAGCCGGAGATCTTCGCCTGGATCCAGGATTATCTGACCGAGCAGGAACAACAGGCGGCCGTGGCCATCGACCCCGCCGCCATGATCGAAGGAGAGATAACATGAAAAGTCTGGAAGAACTGAAAGCCATCCGTGAAAAAATGAAGCGCCAGATGGAGGTCCGCGACAACGACGAGAACACCATCCGCGTGCTGGTGGGCATGGCCACCTGCGGCATTGCCGCCGGAGCCCGCCCGGTGCTGGCCGCCTTTTTGGACGAGGTGGACCGCCGGGGCCTGAAGAACGTGTCCGTGTCTCAGACCGGGTGCATCGGCGTGTGCCGGCTGGAGCCGGTGGCCGAGGTGTTCGTCCCCGGCGAGGAGAAGGTCACCTATGTGCATCTTACGCCCGATAAGGTGCCCGCCATCGTGGAGCAGCACCTGGTCAACCACAGCGTGGTGACCGATTACACCATCGGCGCCGCCGATTGAACAGAAGGAGGAACCCGATATGAGCCATATCCGCAGTCACATCATGGTCTGTACCGGCACCGGCTGTACCTCCTCCGAGAGCCCCAAGCTCATCACCGCGTTTGAGGAAGAGCTGAAGGCCGCCGGCATGGACCAGGAGGTCCGGGTGGTCAAGACCGGCTGCTTCGGCCTGTGCGCCATGGGCCCCATCGTCATGGTGTTCCCCGAGGGCGCCTGCTACACCCGGGTGACCCAGGAGGACGTGCCCGAGATCGTGTCCGAGCACATCGTCAAGGGCCGCATCGTCACCCGCCTGCTCCACAAGGAGGCCGACGAGACCGAGGCCGTCACCTCCCTGTCTGACACCAACTTCTACAAGCACCAGATGCGCATCGCCCTGCGGCACTGCGGCGTCATCAACCCCGAGTCCATCGACGAGTACATCGGCGTGGACGGGTATACCGCCCTGGAGCGCATCCTCACCGAGCAGACCCCGCCCCAGGAGATCATCGACTGCGTCAAGAAGTCCGGCCTCCGGGGCCGCGGCGGCGCGGGCTTCTCCACCGGCCAGAAGTGGCAGTTCACCTATAATGCCACCAGTGACGACGGGGTCAAGTATGTGGCCTGCAACGCCGACGAGGGCGACCCCGGCGCGTTCATGGACCGCTCCGTGCTGGAGGGCGACCCCTTCTCCGTCATCGAGGCCATGACCATCGCCGGCTACGCCATCGGCGCCCACCAGGGCTACATCTACATCCGCGCCGAGTACCCCATCGCCGTCCACCGCCTGGAGGTGGCCATCGGCCAGGCCAGGGAGTACGGCCTGCTGGGCAAGGACATCCTGGGCTCCGGCTTCGACTTCGACCTGGAGCTCCGCCTGGGCGCCGGCGCCTTCGTCTGCGGCGAGGAGACCGCTCTGATGACCTCCATCGAGGGCCACCGGGGCGAGCCCCGGCCCCGTCCGCCCTTCCCGGCCAACAAGGGCCTGTTCGCCAAGCCCACGCTGCTGAACAACGTGGAGACCTACGCCAACATCACCTGGATCCTGAACGAGGGCTGGGAGAAGTTCGCCGCCATCGGCACCGAGAAGTCCAAGGGCACCAAGGTGTTCGCCCTGGGCGGCAAGATCACCAACACCGGCCTGGTGGAGGTCCCCATGGGCACCACCCTGCGCACCATCGTGTACGACATCGGCGGCGGCTGCCCCAACGGCAAGAAGTTCAAGGCCGCCCAGACCGGCGGCCCCTCCGGCGGCTGCATCCCCGCTTCCCTGATCGACACCCCCATCGACTATGACTCCCTCACCGCCATCGGCTCCATGATGGGCTCCGGCGGACTGATCGTCATGGACGAGGACAACTGCATGGTGGACATCGCCAAATTCTTCCTGGAGTTCTGCGTGGACGAGTCCTGCGGCAAGTGCACCCCCTGCCGCGTCGGCACCAAGCGCCTGCTGGACCTGCTCACCAAGATCACCGACGGCAACGGCACTCTGGAGGATCTGGACACCATCGAGGAGCTGTGTTACCACCTGAAGGACTCCTCCCTGTGCGCCCTGGGCCAGTCGGCCCCCAACCCGGTGCTGTCCACGCTGAAGTATTTCAAGGACGAGTACATCGCCCACGTGGTGGAGAAGCGCTGCCCCGCCGGCGTGTGCCGCAACCTGCTGAAGTACGAGATCATCCCCGAAAAGTGCAAGGGCTGCACCCTGTGCGCCCGGAACTGCCCGGTGGGCGCCATCTCCGGCACGGTGAAGAACCCCCACGTCATCGATACCAACAAGTGCATCAAGTGCGGCGTGTGCCAGTCCAACTGCCGCTTCGGCGCCATCGTGAGACACTGAGGGAGGAGGGACGAATATGGAACAGAAAATGATCAATCTCACCATCGATAATATCCCCGTCACCGTCCCGGAGGGCACCACCGTTCTGGAGGCCGCCCGCTCCGCCGGCATCAAGATCCCCTCCCTGTGCTACCTGAAGGGCATCAACGAGATCGGCGCCTGCCGTATGTGCGTGGTGGAGGTGAAGGGGGCCCGCTCCCTGATGGCCTCCTGCGTGTATCCTGTCAGCGAGGGCATGGTGGTCTACACCAATACCCCCCGGGTCCGCCACTCCCGCCAGCTCACCCTGGAGCTGATCCTGTCCAACCACCGGATGGACTGTCTGACCTGCTCCCGCAACGAGCACTGTGAGCTGCGCCAGCTGGCCGCCGATCTGGGCATCGACGCGGTCCGTTACGCCGGCGACGATCTGAAGCCCCAGATCGAGGCCTCCGCCCTGCATCTGGTGCGTGACAACTCCAAGTGCGTGCTGTGCCGCCGCTGCGTGGCCGTGTGCCGCAAACGCCAGGAGGTGGGCGTCATCGGCCCCAACGACCGCGGCTTCCGCACCCACATCGGCTCCGCCTTTGACCGGGACCTGGCCGAGGTGGACTGCGTCTCTTGCGGCCAGTGCATCGTGGCCTGCCCCACCGGCGCCCTCCAGGAGCAGAGCTCCATCCCCGAGGTGCTGGAGGCTCTGGCCGACCCCGACAAGCATGTGGTGGTGGGCCCCGCTCCCTCCGTCCGCGTCACTCTGGGCGAGTGCTTCGGCATGCCCGTGGGAACCAACGTGGAGGGCAAGATGGTCACCGCCCTGAAGCGCCTGGGCTTCGACAAGGTGTTCGACGTGGACACCGGCGCCGACTTCACCATCATGGAGGAGGGCACCGAGTTCCTCCAGCGGCTCCAGAACGGCGGCACCCTGCCCATGATCACCTCCTGCTCCCCCGGCTGGGTCCGGTTCTGTGAGCAGCACTATCCCGACATGATCCCCAACCTGTCCACCTGCAAGTCCCCCCAGCAGATGTTCGGCGCCCTGGTGAAGAGCTACTACGCCGAGAAGGCGGGGATCGACCCCAAGGACATCTATGTGGTGTCCATCATGCCCTGCACCGCCAAGAAGTACGAGGTCAAGCGGGAGGAGCAGCGGATGGCCAACGGCTGCATGCCTGTGGACGCCGCCCTCACCACCCGTGAGCTGGCCCGCCTCATCACCCAGGCCGGCATGATGTTCGAGCATCTGCCCGAGGGAGAGTTCGATCCCATGCTGGGCGTCTCCACCGGCGCGTCGGTGATCTTTGGCGCCACCGGCGGCGTGATGGAGGCCGCCCTCCGCACCGTGGCCGCCAAGCTGTGCGGCGACGAGGATGCCCCGCTGGAGTTCCACGAGGTCCGCGGCATCGAGGGCATCAAGGAGGCCACCTATGAGCTTCCCGGCAGGACCGTCAGAGTCTGCGTGACCTCTGGTCTGGCCAACGCCAAGATCGTGCTGGACGGCGTGAAATCCGGCGAGATGCAGTATGACTTCATCGAGTTCATGGCCTGCCCCGGCGGCTGTGTCAACGGCGGCGGCCAGCCCCTGCACTCCGCCATCACCCGGTCCTTCAACGACCTGCGCGGTATGCGCGCCGCCGCCCTGTACAAGCAGGACGAGGGCATGTCCCACCGCCGCAGCCACGAGAACCCGGTGCTCAAGGAGATTTACGCCACCTATCTGGGCGAGCCCGGCGGCCACCTGGCCCACGAGCTGCTCCACTGCACCTACGTGCCCCAGAAGCGCTACCGCACCTGATCTCCGGAAAAGATACAGAGAGGTCCCCGAGCGTAAAGCCCGGGGACCTCTCTGTATCCGCTCCTTCACAGCGGCATTGACGGAGGGCGCTTCAGGGAGTAAACTGTACTCAAACGCCATGGACGGGAGGTCTCTGCCATGAAACGGGAAAAGAGCTGCGGAGCTGTGATATTCCGTGGAAATCATACGGACCGGACCTATCTGGTGCTGCGCAGCACCCTGGGCCACACCACCCTCTGCAAGGGCCACGTGGAGGGGAACGAGACCGAACGCCAGACCGCTGTCCGGGAGATCGGCGAGGAGACCGGCCTGACCGTCGCCTTTGAGGAGGGCTTCCGGCAGATCATCACCTACTCCCCCCGGCCGGAGGTGACCAAGGACGTGGCGTTTTTCCTGGCCAGGGCAGAGGAGGGCCCCATCGTCTGCCAGCCAGAGGAGGTGGCGGAGGCCGCCTTCCTGCCCTATGATCGGGCCCTGGCCGCCCTGACCCACCCCTCTGACCGGGAGGTCCTGGCGGCGGCTCGCGCCTTCCTGGAGGAGCGCTGAGCTATGCCCACGCCGCTGTACGATCTGCTGAAAACGCTGGCCGGCCGGGACCTGCTGCGGCTGGACATGCCGGGGCACCACGGGCGGCCCCTGCCCTACGGCCTCCCCTGGCCGGCAGAGCTGGACTGCACCGAAAACGGCCTCACCGGCGATCTGTTTGGCGACGGGCGGGACGCCATCGCCCGGGCAGAGGAGCTATGGGCGGAGCGGTTCGGCTTCGACTCCTGCCTGTTCCTCACCGGCGGCTCCACCCAAGGGGTCCACGCCGGGCTGGCCCTGCTGGCGGGAGCGGGGGGACACATCGCCCTGGATCGGGGGGCCCACCGTTCCGCCTACAACGCCCTGGCTCTGCTGGACCTGACCCCCCACTACCTCTCCCGGCCCTGGCTGGAAAAAGAGGGCGTCGCCGGGCCCGTCGACCCCAATGAGGTGGAGCGGCTGCTGTCAGACCGCCCGGAGATCAAGACTGTCTGTATCACATCCCCCACTTATTACGGCGTGTTGTCGGATATCCCCGCCATCGCGGCGGTCTGCCATGCCCACGGGGCCAGGCTGATGGTGGACAGCGCCCACGGCGCCCATCTGCCCTTCCTGGGGTATGAGGGATATCCCGCCGCCGATGCTGTGGTCATGTCCGCCCACAAGACCCTCCCCGCGCCGGGGCAGACCGCCCTGCTGTTCGCCAACGGGTCATCGCTGGACGACCTCCGGCGGGTGGGGTCGGTCTACGGCTCCTCCTCCCCCTCCTATGTGATGATGGCCGCCCTGGATCTGGTGCGGGACTACATGGAGCGGGAGGGGGCGGAGAAATACCGTGCAACGGTCCGTGCGATCTCCGCGCTGCGGGGCAAGTATCTTGCATTGACGGCCCGGCCCGGCCTCTCCCTGGACCCCGCCCGGCTCACCCTGCTGTGCGGGGACGGCTTCGCCCTGGCGGACCGGCTCCGGGCGCAAGGTTGCCTTTCGGAGCTTTCGGACAGGGGCCATGTTGTATTCATTTGCACCTGCGCCGACGGGCCGGAGCAGTTCGCCAGGCTGGATAAGCTGCTGGCGGCGGAGGACCGGTCGAGCCCCGCAAAATGCCCGCCGCCGCCCGGTTTGCCGCCCGCGGCCCTCACCCCCCGGCAGGCCCTGTTCGCCCCCCGAAAGGCCGTTGCACTGGGGGCCTCTGAGGGGTGCATCTCCGCCGGACAGATCGCTCCCTACCCCCCCGGCGTGCCCGTGGTGGCCCCCGGAGAGGTCATCACGAAAAAAACTCTGGCCTATTTGCGGCAAATAGGTTATAATAAAGAGTCAGTGGACGTGATCTGTCCCTGAACCGGCCGGAAGGAGGGCATTTTGATGAATATTGATCTGCCCGCCTCCCTGTCCCACGCCTATCTCATCACCGGCGGCAGCGGGGAGAGCCGCACCGCCCTGGCCAGGCGGCTGGCCGCCGCCTATCTGTGCGAGGGGAACGGCCCCGCCCCCTGCGGGGCGTGTAAACATTGCCGCAAGGTGGCGGGTGGCATCCACCCGGACGTGTTCACCCTGGCCCCCCTGCCGGACAAGCGGGAGATCGGCGTGGACCAGGCCCGCGCCCTCCGGTCCGACGCCTACGTTCGCCCCAACGAGGGCAGGCGCAAGGTATACATCATCGATCCGGCGGACGCCATGAACCCCGCTGCCCAGAACGCCCTGCTCAAAGTGCTGGAGGACGGCCCCGCCTACGCCGCCTTCCTCCTGCTGGCGGGGGAGCCGGGCCGGCTGCTGGACACGGTGCGCTCCCGGTGCGAGCCCCTCCCCATTCCCCCGGAGGAGGTCCCCGTGGACCCGGCGCTGGCGGAACAGGCGGAGGGGCTGGCGGAGCTGCTGCTCACCGGGGACGAGTTCGCGGTGGCAACGGGGCTCACCGCCCTGGAGCTGGAGAAGCCCAGGGCCGACCAGCTGGCCGCCCTGCTGGCCGAGACGGAAAACCGCATCGCCAAGCGGCTGGCCGCCCATCCGGCCCGGGGGGCAAAGGCCCTGCGGGCGCTGAAGGCCTGCCGGGAGAACGCGGTGTTCAATCCCGGCCCGGGGCACACCCTGGGCTGGCTGTCGGCGTCCCTGTTCCAGGACCCGTAACAACGATTTTTCATATACGGAGGACCACTTTATGACCGAGATCATCAGCGTCCGCTTCCGAAGCGGCGGAAAGCAATACTACTTCGATCCTCTGGGCCAGCGGGTGGCCGAGGGTCAGGCTGTCATCGTAGAGACGGGCAAGGGCCTGGAGTACGGCACCTGCGTCAAGGGCAACACCGCCATCGACGATGAGGCGGTGGTCCAGCCTCTGCGGCCCCTGGTGCGCCTGGCCACCGACCGGGACGAGAAACAGGTGCGGGACAACCGCCGCCGGGAGAAGGACGCCATGCGCATCTGTCAGCAGCTCATCGAGCGGCACGGCCTGGAGATGAAGCTGGTGGATGTGGAGTACAGCTTCGACGGCACCAAGATCATCTTCTTCTTCACCTCCGACGGGCGGGTGGATTTCCGGGCCCTGGTGAAGGACCTGGCCGGCATTTTGCGGGCCCGCATCGAGCTGAGGCAGATCGGCGTCCGGGACGAGGCCCGGATGCTGGGGGGCTTCGGCATCTGCGGCAAGCCCTTCTGCTGCGCCCAGTTTCTGGGCGAGTTCCAGCCGGTGTCCATCAAGATGGCCAAGACCCAGAACCTGTCCCTGAACCCCACCAAGATCTCCGGCACCTGCGGGCGGCTCATGTGCTGCCTGAAATACGAGCAGGACGCCTATGAGGACGCGGTGAAGCGCTGCCCCCGGCAGGACTCCTTCGCGGAGTGCCCCGACGGGGTGGGGGTGGTGTCCTCCGTCAATCTGCTGAAGGAGCAGGTGAAGGTGAAGCTGGAGGACTCCACCGAGCAGCCCAAGAACTATCTCACCAGCGAGATCCGGGTGGTCCGCTCCGGCAAGGGCAAGCGGCCGGAGGACTACGTGGCCCCGCCCCAGGCGGAGCTGGAGAAGCTCCGGGACCCCCGGGCGGAGGCCGCCCGCACCGGCCGCCGGCTGGACGGCCCCGCCGACCTGTCCGCCGTGCTGGACCGCTATCTGGGGGAGCAGTCCCAGCAGGAGGAGCCCAGAAAGGCCAAGGTGCACTCCCGGCGCAAGTCCGGCGGCGACAAGGAGAACAAGGAGCCCAAGGCGGCCAAGACCGCGCCCCAGCCCGCCGCGCCCGCCCCGGAAAAGCAGGCCCGCCAGGAGCGCCCCGCCGCCCGCGCCCTTCGTCAGGCCGCGTTGCAGAAGATGACCGCCCCGGCGGAGCGGGAGGAGAAGCCCGCCGCCCCCTCCGGCGCCGCCCATCACCGCCGCCACTGGCGGCCCCACCGCCGCAAGCCCGGCGGCCAGTCCCAGAGCTGAGGACCAACCCAAGCCCCGCTGTGTGCTCCACGGCGGGGCTTTTCAAACTTTTTCCCATTCCGCGCAACCTTTTCCCGACATGCAGGGTATTCCGTACAGAGAGGAGGCGAGGCCCGTGACCCAGGAGGAGCGCACCCAGGCGGTGGAGCGCTGGGGCGATATGGTGTGGCGGCTGGCGTTGGCGCGTACGGCTAACGTCCCGGACGCGGAGGACGTGTTCCAGGAGGTCTTCCTGCGCTTTTTCCGCCACGAGGATCAGCTGCGGAGCGACGAGCACCGGAAGGCGTGGCTCATCCGCTGCACGGTGAATCGGGCCAACAGCCTGCTCTCCTCCCCCTGGCGGAAGCGCACCCTCCCCTTAGAGGTGGCCGCCCAGGTGGGGGTGGAGGATGAGTACCGCGAGGTGTACAGCGCGGTGCTGTCCCTGCCCGCCCGGTACCGGGCGGTGATCCACCTGCACTATTTCGAGGGGCTGTCGGTGGCGGAGATCGCCGGGACCCTTGATCTGCCGGAGGGCACGGTGAAGTCCCAGCTGAGCCGGGGCCGGGCCTTCCTGCGGGATCTGCTGAATGAGGAGGTATGAGCGTTGGAACGGTACAAAAAGGCCAACGAGGGCATCCACGCCCCCGATGAATTGAAGCGAAACGTGATCGAAACGCCCTCCGACGTCAAACGCCCCCGCCGGGCGGTCTGGCTGGGAGCGGCGGCCGCGGTGCTGGCGGTGGTACTGCTGGTTGGAACGGTCCCCCGCCTGCTGGGCGGGGTGGGCGCGACGGGCATGGGCGCGCCGGAGGCCCCCGTGGGAGCGGCCGGCCCCGTGAGAGAACCCGCTTTCGGTGAGGCCCCGGCCGACGCCCCCGCCGGGGACGCTCCCCAGGCCGGGGAGCCGGGCGTGGGCTTTGCCGGAGCCGTCCCCCTGGCGGCGGCGGTGTACCCGGAGACGGTGCCCTATCCCAGCTCGGACGACTCTGCCGCCTATCGCGCCTGGCGGGAGGATGTGGAGGCCCGTCAGGCCCTGGCCCCGGCGGAGGACGGGCTGGCACCCTTTTGCGCCGCCGCCCTGCCGGAGTTTCTGGGGAACAGCGGCGGGGAGAACCGGGTGTTCTCCCCCTTGAACGTGTACCTGGCCCTGTCCATGCTGGCGGAGACCACCGGCGGGAACAGCCGGCAGCAGCTCCTGGACCTGCTGGACGCCGACAGCGTGGAGACCCTGCGGCAGCGGGCCGCCGGCCTGTGGCAGGCCAACTACCGGGACGACGGGATGTCCACCTCTCTGCTGGCCGCCTCTTTGTGGCTGAATGAGGACCTGGCGGGCGCCTATCATCAGGACACCTTGGATACGCTGGCGAAGGACTACTACGCCTCCGCCTTTTCCGGGGAAATGGGCTCAGAGGGCTACGACGCGGCCCTGCGGGGCTGGATCGACGCACAGACCGGCGGCCTGCTGAAGGACGCCTCCGGCCAGCTGGAGCTGGACCCGGAGACGGTGCTGGCCCTGGTGACCACCATCCATTTCAAGGCCCGCTGGGAGGAGGAGTTCTCCCCGAAGCAGAACACCGAAGATGTGTTCCACGCCCCGGAGGGGGACGTGACCGCCGATTACCTCCACCAGACCGCCACGGAGTTTTATTACCGGGGCGAGGGGTTCGGCGCGGTGGAGAAGTCCTTCTGCGAGGGCGGCTCCATGTGGTTCCTGCTCCCTGACGAGGGGGTGTCCGCGGACGAGCTGCTCACCTCCGGGGCGGCGGCGGAGTTCCTGGCCGCCGATAAGCTGGGCTGGGCGGATCGGAAGTTCCTGCATATCGACCTGTCCGTGCCCAAATTTGACGTGTCCTCTGACCTGGACCTGATCGACGGGCTGAAACATCTGGGGATCACCGACGTGTTTGACAGTGCCGTCTCCGATTTCACCCCCCTGACCGATTCGGCGGGGCTGGCGGTCTCCAACGCGGAGCACGCCGCCCGTGTCACCCTGGACGAGGAGGGGGTGGAGGCCGCCGCCTACACCGTGCTCGCGGTGAAAGACAGCGCGCCCTGGGCGGACGAGACCATTGACTTCACCCTGGACCGGCCCTTCCTGTTCGCCATCGAGAGCGAGACGGGGCAGCTGCTGTTCGTGGGCGTGGTCAACCACCCGTAAACGCGAAAGGAGGAGCGAGAATGGAACAGAGACCGAAAAAACGCCGCATCTGGATCGCCGTGGTAGCTGTCATCCTGGTGGCCGCCGTGGCCGCCGGGGTGGTGCTATGGCCCGGCGGGCCCTTCCGGCACACCGCCGTGGAGAAAACGGACCCCCTCCCCGGCACGGAGGACTACACGGGCCCCGGCAAAGCCACCGCCCTGGCCGCCGCTGAGTACCCGGAGATGGTCCCCTGCCCCGTGGACACCGACTATGTGGTGGCGGGCGTGCTGGACACTGAACGCTACTATGACGCCCGGCAGGAGTGGGCGGAGAGCGTCCGCGCCCTCTCCTCCGGCCGGGAGTATACCGGCCTGCTGGACGGTTACCTCTCCGCCACCGCCGCCCAATTCCTGGCCGGCGGGGAGGGGGAGAACCGGGTGTACTCCCCCCTGAACATCTACCTGGCCCTGTCCATGCTGGCGGAGACCACCGGCGGGGAGAGCCGGGACCAGCTGCTGGCCCTGCTGGGGGCGGACACCATCGAGGACGTCCGGGCCCTGGCCCGGGACCTGTGGCGGGACAACTACCGGGACGACGGGCAGACCGCCTCCATCCTGGCAAACTCCATGTGGCTCAACGACACCTTTGACGGCCACTACGTCCAGGAGACGCTGGACCGGCTGGCGGACGACTACTACGCCTCCGCCTTCTCCGGCGAGGCGGGGTCTCCTGAGTACGACCAGGCCCTCCGGGACTGGATCGACGGCCAGACCCACGGCCTGCTGAAGGACTATTCCAAGGACCTGACGCTGCATCCCGCCACCGTCATCGCCCTGGTGTCCACCCTGTACTATCAGGCCAAGTGGGCCGACCCCTTTGACCCGGACCGCACCGCCCCCGGCGACTTCCACGCCCCGGAGGGCGACGTGACCGCCGACCTGATGCACAAGTCCATGGAGGGGCAATACTACTGGGCGGAGCGGTTCGGGGCGGTCTGCCTCTCCTTTGAGGACTACGGCTACCATATGTGGGTCCTCCTGCCCGACGAGGGAACGACTCCGGAGGAGCTGATCGCCTCCGGGGAGGCGGTGGAGTTCCTGAGCACCGACTGGGACAGCGCCGGGGAGTGGGACCCCGAGACCTTCGTCACCACCTATCCCTGGGGCGGGTCCGGGTACTACGACATCATCCTGACCCTGCCCAAATTCGACATCTCCACCGGCATCGACCTAATCGACGGGCTGAAGGCCTTGGGCGTCACCGACGTGTTCGACATGGACATCGCCGACTTCACCCCCCTCACCGACGTGCCGCTGGTGTATGTGTCAAAAGCCGAGCACGCGGCCCGGGTCATCGTGGAGGAGGAGAAGGTGGAGGCCGCCGCCTATACCATCATCGACGCGCCGGCGGGGGCCGCCGCGCCTCCCGACGACACGGTGGAGTTCACGGTGGACCGGCCCTTCGTGTTTGCCATCACCGGCCCGGCGGGGCTGCCCCTGTTCGTGGGGGTGGTGAATGACCCGGCGTGATATACGCGCGAAATACGCCTCTCCGTTATGGAGGGGCGTATTTTTAAGCTGGCAGCCCGCAGGGCTGACGGATGAGCCTGTGGGAAAGCGGTGAAGGATGAAGCAAGGAGGTAGGGGTCGCCGCCCTCGGCGACCCGTTTCTATCAAGCCTATCGTAGGGCGGGCCGCCCAGGGGGGCGGCCCCTACTCCGCCCCCTCATCCGCCCCCTTTGGGGGCACCCACCCTACCCCCTCTGCCCCTTCGGGGCATCTCCCCCTGACAGGGGGAGTCGACCCCCTGCGGGTGGAAGGCTTTTGAAGAGCACGGGCGGGTCTGGGACCCGCCCCTACATTTTTTCTTGCGAAATCCCGCCCGATAGATTACAATAGGGACAATGATTTTTCGGAAGGAGGGATCACCATGGAGGAGCGGTTCGGACCGGCGGCAAAGTCCGCCTGGGCGTCCATCGTGACCCTGGTGAAGTGGCTGGGGCTGGCCCTGGTGGTGGGCGGCCTGTGCGGACTGGTGGGGGCGGCGTTCAGCGCGTCGGTCACCGCCGTGACGGAGTTCAGGGCGGCCCACGGCTGGCTGGTGTTCCTGCTGCCTGTGGCCGGCCTGGTCATCGTGTTCCTCTACCGGGCTGCCGGCATGGAGAACGACAGCGGCACCAACCAGATCATCGCCTCCGTCCGGGGGGAGGACCGGCCCCCTCTGCGGCTGGCCCCCCTGATCTTCATCGCCTCGGTGCTGACCCACCTGTGCGGCGGCTCCGCCGGCCGGGAGGGGGCCGCCCTCCAGATCGGCGGGGCGCTGGCCTCCGGCGTGGGGCGGCTGTTCCGGCTGGGGGAAAACAGCTTCAAGATCATCATCCAGTGCGGCATGGCGGGGCTGTTCTCCGCCCTGTTCGGCACCCCCCTGGCCGCCGCCGTCTTTGCCCTGGAGGTGGTCAGCGTGGGCATCTTCCAGTACTCCGCCCTGTTCCCCTGCATGGTGTCGGCCCTGACGGCCCTGCGGGTCACCCAGCTCGTCGGCGTGGAGGCGGAGGAGTTCCCCACCCTGACCCTGGGGCCGGAGCTGGGCTTCCCGGTGATGTTCCAGGTGGGGGCCTTGGCGGTGCTGGCGGCGGTGCTGTCCATCGTGTTCTGCGTGCTCATGCACAAGACCGCCCACCTGTATCAGAAGTACCTCCCCAACCAGTACCTCCGCATCCTGGCGGGTGGCGCGCTGGTCATCCTGCTGACGGTGATCGAGGGCAGCGGCGACTACAACGGCGCCGGCACCCACACCATCATGCTGGCCCTGGGGGCGGGACAGGCGGCGCCCTGGGCCTTTGCCCTCAAGATGCTGTTCACCGCCGTCACCCTGGGGGCGGGCTACCGGGGCGGCGAGATCGTCCCCACCTTCTTCGTGGGGGCCACCTTCGGCGCGGCGGTGTCCCCCCTGCTGGGGCTGGACCCGGTGTTCGGGGCGGCCCTTGCCATGATCGCCGTGTTCTGCGGGGTGGTGAACTGCCCTATGGCCTCCCTGCTGCTGAGCCTGGAGCTGTTCGGGGGAGCCAACGTGCTGTACTTCGGCCTGGCCTGCGCGGTGAGCTATCTGCTCAGCGGCAAGTTCTCCCTCTACAGCGCCCAGAAGATCGCCTACTCCAAGCTGGAGCCCAAATACATCGACGAACACGCCCACTAACTGGAAGAACCGCGCGTATCCGGCAAAAAAACTGGAAAGGCCCCTGAAAAGTTTGAAAAATTTTTCACAATACCCTCTTCCCAAGGCCTTGGAAATGCGCTATAATAACACTGCGCACCTCCAATCAAATCTTATTAGGAGTGATACCAATGAGCATCAAAGTAGGTATTAACGGTTTCGGCCGCATCGGCCGCATGGTCTTCCGCGCCAGCATTGGCCATCCCGACATCGACATCGTGGGCATCAACGATCTGTGCGCCCCCGATTACCTGGCCTACATGCTGAAGTATGACACCATGCACGGCCAGTTCAAGGCTGAGGTCTCCGCCAACGAGCAGGGCATCGTGGTCAACGGCAAGACCATTCCCGTCTACGCCAAGAAGAACCCCGCCGAGATCCCCTGGGGCGAGCTGGGCGCTGAGTACGTGGTCGAGTCCACCGGCCTGTTCCTGACCAAGGAGAAGGCCCAGGCCCACATCGACGCCGGCGCCAAGAAGGTCGTCATGTCCGCCCCCTCCAAGGACGACACCCCCATGTTCGTCTGCGGCGTCAACCTGGACAAGTACACCCCCGACATGACCTTCGTGTCCAACGCCTCCTGCACCACCAACTGCCTGGCCCCCATCGCCAAGGTCCTGAACGACAAGTTCGGCATCAAGGAAGGCCTGATGACCACCGTCCACTCCACCACCGCCACCCAGAAGACCGTTGACGGCGTGTCCGTGAAGGATTGGCGCGGCGGCCGCGCTGCCTCCGGCAACATCATCCCCTCCTCCACCGGCGCCGCCAAGGCTGTCGGCAAGGTCATCCCCGAGTTGAACGGCAAGCTGACCGGCATCTCCATGCGCGTCCCCACCCTGGACGTGTCCGTGGTGGACCTGACCTGCAACCTGGAGAAGCCCGCCACCAAGGCTGACATCTGCGCCGCCATGAAGGAGGCCGCCGAGGGCGAGCTGAAGGGCGTTCTGGGCTACACCGAGGATGCCGTTGTCTCCAGCGACTTCCTGGGCGATCCCCGCACCTCCATCTTCGACGCCAACGCCGGCGTGTACCTGACCGACACCTTCGTGAAGGTCGTCTCCTGGTACGACAACGAGATGGGTTACTCCCACAAGGTGCTGGACCTCATCGAGCACATGTACAGCGTGGACCACAAGTAATCGGACTGATTGCTTCAAACGAATCAAACAAAGCGCTCCCTTTCCGGTTGACGGAGAGGGAGCGCTTTTTGCGTTTTCAATTATTTTCATCCTTGATATATTCCATAATGTCGCCGACCTGGCAATCAAGTATTCTGCAAAACATCTCTATCGTGTGCGTACTGACGCTTTCATTCCTCTTTAGCCTTGTGATCTGCGCGGGGCTGATGTTATATCTCTTTATCAGCGCATATTGTGAGACGCCTTTGCCCTTCATGATTTTCCACAGATTGTCATAGGAAATCATAACATCCAAGCCTCACTTTCTACTTGAATGTTAACCGAAGACGGTGTATAATCATATTAACCAATATCGGTTATTATATTCATTTAAAAAAGTGAGGTATAGCTATGAAAAAAGCAAGCATTTTTGTCCTGTCTCTTGTTATGCTGTTATCCCTTACCGCTTGCAGCGCAGTCTCAAAAGTCGAAAAACTAATCAATGACATCGGCGAGGTGACCTTAGACAGCAAGGATTCCATCCAGGCCGCCCAAGAGGCTTTTGATGCGCTCTCCGAAGAAGAAAAAGAGAAAGTGGACAACCTCGACACGCTCACAGCCGCACAATCACAATATGAAACTGCGTTGAAAGAGAAAGACTACCAAGACGCCGCCGACGCTTTCAATAACGGCAACTACGAACAGGCTATCACCTTATATTCGGGCATATTAGGTTATAAGGACGCCGCAGATAAACTGGCTCTCTCTCAAAAAGCGAAGAATTATCAGGATGCGGAAAAGGCATTCGCAGACGGTGATTATGAAACTGCGGCGCACTTGTTTGAGCAGGCCGGAGATTTTAACAATACTACTCAGCGGCTTCTTGATGCAGGAAAAGCTCTTATTGATAATAAGCAATACAGCGCGGCTGCTGAGATACTGGCCCTGCCTTCTTTGGAGGGAAATCCGGAAGCGGCAAAGTACTCTGAATATGCACAAGGCTTCATCTGTTTTGAGGAAAACGACTATACTGCCGCTCAGGAACATTTCGAGTCCGCTGGCGACCTTTTGGACGCAACCGAAATGTCTCGCGCAAGTATTATTATGCAGGCCGAATCAAATCTCGAAAAGGGCTACCTAAATACGGCGGAAGAGCTGTATTTGAAGCTGCCCGAAGATTATAGCTATAACGGAATCGCAGTCTCTGACAGACTGGCTACCTTGGAAAAATATCGTTCCTTTGTTGAAATATGCGGCATCTGGACATGCAACAACATGGATGCGTCTGTCCGCCAAACCCACGACAGCACCGGTCTGTGGGACCAATGGGATGGAGACGGATGGGGATATGATCTGGAGGTCACCTGCATCCTGAATGATGACGAGACCGCGACAATCAATGCGAAGGCAAATTTCTGGCACTATACAAATTACAGTAGTTTGAGCAAATACTTGAAAACTTCCAATGACTCCTGCGTGTTCACGTATACAGGAAAAACTGTTCCGTCCAAGATGACGTATTCTTTAGATTTCATTAATGAGTACAGCGGTACGTTGACACTAAAGAACAAAACATTTAAGCTGGATTATAAAATAACTGATCGTAATTCTTCTATGAACTTTACTTACACATATAAGAGTTTTGGCACCTATGATACCTTGAAGCAACCACTTTAATTGCGGTTTTTATTGTTCCAGTTTTCTCAATAGGAAAGCGCTTATTCGCATCAAGCCCCCGCCGGAGCGATCCGGCGGGGGCCTTTTATGTGTATCTACGTTTATATCGCTTTTATGATCCACGCCAGCGCCAGCAGCGCCGCCAGAAATCCTACGTTCCACAGGGTGAAGACCCCCAGATACCGCCCCTTCTGCTCCGGGGCCCGGAGGGCCACCTGCTTGTAGGAGATGAGGCTGGCCATGGACGCGATCAGCGTCCCCAGGCCGCCGATGTTCACCCCCGCCAGCAGGGCGGTCCATTTATCGGTGAAGCCGGACAGCAGCAGGGCCGCCGGCACGTTGCTGATGATCTGGCTGAGGGCCGCGCCGGTGAGTAGCTCCCGGCCCTCCACCAGGGACCGCACCAGGTCCCGGAAGGGCCCGAACCGGCCCATGTTCCCCACGAATATGAACAGGAACACAAAGGTGAGCAGCAGGGAGTAGTCCACCTGGAGGAGCAGACGGCGGTTTTTCAGCAGCACCGCCAGCACCACCAGGACCAGCAGCGCCCAGCAGGGCAGGATCTTCGCCACGGTGAGCAGGCACAGGCAGAACAGCGCGGCGTAGAAGGCCAGGTCGGGCCTCTTCAGGGGCGGGGCCTCGCCGCTCAGCTCGATCTGGATGGGGTCGGGCTTATACCCGAACCGCACCGCCAGGGCCAGCAGGGCCGCCGCCAGCAGGGAGTAGGGCAGCATCGCGGCGAAAAACTCCCCCAGGGACATGCCGGACACGGCGTACAGATACAGGTTCTGGGGGTTGCCGATGGGGGTGAGGATGGAGCCCAGATTGGCGGCGATGGTCATGAGGGTCACTGTCAGGCACAGGGAGGGCCGGCGGCCCGCCATATCCAGCACCAGCACCGCCAGGGGCACGAAGGTGATGAGGGCCACGTCGTTGGTGACCACCATGCTGCCGAAGAAGCACAGCCCCACCAGCACCGCCGCCAGCGTCCGCTCCCGGCTGAGCCTGCGGAGCAGGGCCTCCCCCAGCCGCTGGAACGCGCCCATCTCTTTGAGTCCCGCCATCACCGCCATGAAGCAGAACAGCACGATGAGGGTCTGGGCGTTGAGATAGCCCAGGTACTCCCGGTCCGGGGGCGTCAAAAAGCAGGAGATCGCCGCCAGCAGGGCGGACACGGCCAGCACCACGTCCCCTTTGAGGAACGCCATACATTTTTTCCACATGGAGGATCCACACGCTCCCGATAAGGCCCCGCCGGGTACCCGGCGGGGCCTCGTTGATTATTGAACGGACTTGTCTTACAGGCCCAGAACGGCGGCGCAGCGGTCGCACAGCTCGGCGTGGTGGCCGGGGGCGCCGATGTTCTTGTCGTGGTTCCAGCACCGGGGGCACTTGGGGGCCTCGCTCAGATAGGCTTCCACACTCAGTCCGGGCGTCTCGCCCCGCCTGGCTGTCACCTCTGACACGATGAACAGCGCGGCCAGATCTTCCTCACTGAAGCCGGGCAGCAAGGTGCCGCCGTCTCCGGCCGCAAAGAGGGTATTGCCCTTCAAATCGAGCCAGGTGAGGACGATCTTCGCGTCCTGGTTCTTCTTCAGGCCCTTGGCGCGGGAGCCCTCCAGGGTCTTGAGCACCAGATTCCGCAGGTCAATGGCCTGACTCCACTTGTCCATGGTATCCTCATCCAGGTCGTAAGCGGTGAAGGGCTGGTTCATCTGGTTGAGCACCACGTTCCGGGGGTCGTCGCCCTCCCGGTGGGGCATGGCCAGCCAGATCTCGTCGCAGGTGAAGGCCAGGATGGGGGCGAAGATCTTGGTCATGGTGTCCAGGATGATCCACAGGGCGGTCTGGGCGGAGCGGCGGCCCGCCTCGTCCCCGCAGTACAGCCGGTCCTTGATGATGTCCAGATAGAAGGCGGACAGATCCACCACGCAGAAGTCGTTGACGGCGTGGGAGATGGTGTGGAACTCATAGTTTTGATAGGCGGTCTCGCACTTCTCGATGAGGCCGTTGAGCCGGGTGACCGCCCACCGGTCCAGCTCCACCATGGCCTCGGGGGCCGCCAGATCGTTGGGGTCGAAGCCGTTCAGGTTGCCCAGGCAATACCGGGCGGTGTTGCGGAACTTCAGATAGGTCTGGGACAGCTGCTTGAAGATGGCGTCGGAGCAGCGCATATCCACGTGATAGTCGGCGCTGCCCGCCCACAGGCGGAGCAGGTCGGCCCCGTACTTCTTGAACACCTCGGCGGGGTCCACGCCGTTGCCCAAGGACTTGTGCATGGCCCGGCCCTCGCCGTCCACCGTCCAGCCGTGGGTGACGCACTCCTTGAAGGGCGCGCCCTGGCCCAGGGCTCCCACGGCGGTGAGCAGGCTGGACTGGAACCAGCCGCGGTACTGGTCCAGGCCCTCCATATAGACGGTGGCGGGCCA
>CANRFT010000009.1 GCA_947629955.1 uncultured Oscillospiraceae bacterium | reverse complement strand
TCTTGCAGTTTCTTGGATTTCTTCAAAATACCGATCAGTGTGACGAATTCCTCTTTCGTGAGCGTGTCGTAGTCTATGGACCAGTGATTTTCGGCGGCGCAAATCTGCCTCAGCACCGTTTCAGCGGGCTGCATACGTGGATTGCGGACGCCATCAGCTTGGTACAGCGACCCGAACCGTCCTGCGACAGACGCCTCAGCGCGGCGGGGCGGACGGCCGGCCGGACAGTGGATGACCGGCGTTCCGGCGTACCCCCGTGAGGGCGCCGGTCCGCTGTGACACGCGGCCGCTCCGCGCATGATGGTGGTTATATGACGCCAAAGGCGGAATATAACCGGCCATCCCGATTTTTGGGATGACCACACTATCTCTTTCTTCTCACGAAATCCAGCAAACAAACCAGGTTGAATGCGAAGCCGTCTCGCGGGTTAGTTCTCCCCCTCATATTTGAAAGATATGAGGTCAAAAAAAGGATGAGTAAAAACGACGGCTGCTTACCTGAACAAACGGCAGGCCAAGGTTCCTGGCGCCGGACGGCGTGAAAACCGAGCGGTAAGTCCTATTTCAAGCTGTGGAACATGACTTCCACATCCGGCACCGTGCGTCCTTTTTCAAATATGAGGCGCACTCATATCAGAAAAGGAGGCTGTATATGGGAAGGAAAGAAGGGGGCAGTTTGTTCCACCAGATGATAAACGCACCCGGCGTGATGGAATTGGCCTACCGAAAGGGCAAACATGGAGAGCCGCTTCCCGTGAGTATCACCACAAGGAAGTCGTACCAACAGTTCCTCCACCACGCGGCAGAATATTTCAAGGCGAGGGGCATCCGAAGAATCGCTGACATCGGCTTAGAACAGGTCCAGGAATACGAAAAGGCTTTGGAGGCGGAGGGCAAAACCCCCTCCACCATCCACAGCTATCTGGCGCCGCTGTGCAAGGCGGTGGGGATATCCATGGATGAAATCAGCAAGCCCATCCGACACGGGGCGGATTTCACGCGGAGCGGAGGAAAGTATACCTCCGACGGCGGGCGTCCGGCGGAGTTCAACGCCATGGTTGGCATCCGGGAAAATGAACTGCGCCATCTCTATGGGAACGACATTCTGGAACGGAACGGTTACCTGTACGTAGTCATCCGGAAGGGCAAGGGCGGAAAGTATCAGGAGCAGAGGGTGCTTCCTCAGTACGCGGAGCAGGTGCGGAAGTTCTTCGATGGCTCGGATAAGAAGTTCTTCTTACGGAGCGAGTTTTCAAACAAGTTCGATTACCACGGCCAGCGTCGGGCGCTGGCAAAAGAAGCGATGGCGTATTACGCCGACCGTCTGGCAAAGGAGCCCGGCTATCGGAAGCAGCTTTATGAGGAGATCAAAACCTACTGGAAGCGCTGTAACCCGAAAAACCGGGACAAGCTGGAGCCCATGACGTATTTTAACAAGCTGTACGTTCTTCGGGGGAAGAACCGCAAGTTGGCGGAGGAGCAGGGCAAGCCCGTCGTATTGGACCGTCTGGTCCTGCGCGCGGTGAGCGTATTCCATCTGGCCCATTGGCGGGATGACGTTACGATTCAAAGTTACTATTTTGACCGCGGATATGATTCTGCCCATTAAAATTTGTAAATTATTTGTGAACAATCCTCAAAAACTCATATTTGGGTTTTTTGAGTGGCAAATACCATCAAAAAATGCTACTATCTGCTTCGCAACCGGCTCGGTCGGATTTTGAGGACGAGGCTTTTCTCCATACTGAATTACAGAGGCTCATCCTCAAAATCTCAACAGCCGGCAACCACACAGATACTTCACGACGATTTCCTATCCCAAATATCCACACGACCATTCCTCGCCGGCGGGAAGGAAATCTCGATGGTATCCAAAGCGAAATTCCCACCGGAACACATGCTGTTCCACATTTATTCCCTCGATGAAATGAACCCAACCTTCCCATGCGCGTTGATAGTGCCGAGGTACTACTACAGGACCTGCCCTCATAGATTTGAGTCGAGGACAACCTGCAGCAAGGAGGCGCAATAAGCATGGGAAAGCGAAAACTGACCTATCAATTTCACAATCCCAACTCGCCAGTTGCGGCGGCCGATTACATAACTAAAGTTTTTATTGAGGCAAATATGAAAAAGGTAGAAACCGTTGTTAAGAAAAACTCCCTCATGTTTGATACCAAAGCGATGGTTGAAAGCGGTCATTCTGAATAGGCCAGGGTGACCCACCTTCTAAATTCACATAGATACAAATGAACATCTGCTCCAAAAGAGAAAGGATTTAACGATGAATATTGCCGCCTATTGCCGCGTTTCCACTGACAAAGCCGACCAGCTCAACAGTCTGGAGGCGCAAAAGGAGTTTTTCTCCGAATATACAAAACGTACAGGGGACAACCTTGTACGTCTCTACGCTGACGAGGGTCTTTCAGGAACTAAAATCAAGAACCGGAAAGAGTTTTTACGTATGATGGCAGATGCGGAACACGGTTTCTTTAACATGGTCGTGGTAAAAGACATTTCCCGTTTTGCGCGAAATACCGTTGATTTGCTTCAAAATGTCAGGCGCTTGAAAGCATTGGGCATTGAGACTCAGTTTTTGACCGCCAACATGACCAGCATGGGAAACAGCGAATTTGTGCTGACGATCTTCGGAGCACTCGCTCAGGAAGAAAGCGCCAACACCTCAAAACGTGTAAAATTTGGAAAAAAACTAAACGCTGAAAAGGGGCGTGTTCCCAACATCGTCTACGGATATGACAAAACAATAGGCGATTATTTCAACTTGACCATCAACGAAGAAGAAGCTGCAATCGTCCGTCAAATCTTCAAATGGTATAATGAAGACGGCTATGGCGTCTCAAAAATAGCTATTTTTCTCAATGAACGCGGTTTGAAAACCAAGCGCAACTGCGCTTGGAGCCCAAACGCAGTCAGCACAATCGTTCAAAATGAACTTTACACCGGAAAAATCATCAACGGCAAGCAGGAAATTGTGGATTTTCTGACCGGCAGACGCACTGAAAAGGATAGAAGTGATTGGATTGTAGTTGACCGTCCTGATTTACGTATCATCGACCCGGATATGTTCTCAAAAGCGCAGCAAATCCTTGCAGAGCGCAGTCAATCGTTCAAACTTGATAAAGAACGTCACAGCAATAAATTCCCTTTTTCTACTCTCATAAAGTGCAAGGAGTGCGGCTGGTCCTTTCGGCGCGTAGTGCGTACATATAAAAATACCTACGTCCGCTGGGTCTGCTCCGGGCACAACGGAAAGGGATCTGACAACTGCCTCAACGCCATAACAGTTGATGAAAATGAGCTGATTGAAGTTCTTGAGGAATATTTTGCGGGGTTACTCAAAGCCAAAAAGAACGTCATTAGCTATGTGGTCGGTGAGTTCGAGCGAGTTTATAGGGCGAAGGATGAAAATCTTAACTACGAAAAAGAGCTGACCACCCAGCTTGCAAAACTACAAAAGACACGTCAGAAATATATGGATATGTATGCCGATGATCTTATCAGCAGAGAGGAATTGCATGGTAAAATCGGCGGGATGCGGAGAGAGATTGAACAGTTGGAAAATGAACTGAAAATGGTGTCCTATCATTTGACAAAAGGAGAGCAATTAGAGAGTGTTCTACAACAAACATTCAAAAAACTTGAAGATATTGCCGATGTACGGCAAATGACAAATGTGCAGCTCAAGCAAATCATTCAGAAAATCGAAGTGGATAAGGACGGTCATGTGGACATTTATCTGCGGGTTCTTGGTGATTTAGGGCTTGATGGAACCGTTCTAATTAATGATAACCGTACATAAGGATCTGAGCGAGCGTCTGCCCGCTTTCAACCACTCCCTTTACGATCAGGTGAAGTCCATTCTGGACGAGAACAAAGCCGAGCGCCACATCCGGGGCGGCATCGCCACCCGAAAAAAGTACAAAGGGATCTGAAGGGCCGGAGCCGGGGCGTGCGCCCCGGCTCCGCGTTTTCCACCACTTCTTCGCTTTTTGATACCAAATTGTAACCTTTTTTTGCTGGATTTTCCTTGCTCATTTGTAAGGGCGGTGGTAAAATATCAGAAGTTTATATTGCGCTCTTATGGGCGTAAACCGGTCGATTCCGGGATATCCCACAGGGAGGCGATGATCACAATGGAAGATTCCAGAGTGACAAACCGGAAAAAAATACTCGTGCCGCTGATCGTCCTTGCCGTGCTGGTGGCCCTGGCCGCCGTGGCAGCGGGGGCATACCTGGGGCTTTGCCGCTGGGTCCAGACCAACGGCAGACTGTTGCCCGGCGCCACCGCCGTGGACGACAGCGGCGCTGTGGTAGCCGACTTGGGCGGCATGGCCCAGGCGGACGCCGTAGCCGAAATGGCCCAGGCCATGGACCAGAAGCTCCAGGACCGGTCGCTCACCGTTTACTATGGAGACGGTCAGTCCGCCTCCCTCAGCGGCGGGCTGCTGGCCTACTCCCCCGACGCGGCGGTGGCCGGCGGCATGGACGCCAAGGCCGGCGTCCCCTTCTGGAAGCTGGGCGCGCTGTGGCTGGGAATGGTCAAGGAGCCCACCACCATGTCCGTGTCCACCACCGCCTACTCCGAGGAGGGCGCGGCGGAGGCCAAGGCCCTGTCGGAAAGGATCAGCGATGAGGTCTACGTTGCTCCCGTCGACTACTCCATTGAGATGGACGAGGCGGAGGAAAACGTCACTGTGGTGAAGGGCACCGACGGCCAGGAGGCCGTCACCGACACGTTGGTGGACGACATTCTGGCCGCTCTCCTCAGTGGGAGAGACGAGCTGTCCGTGGCGACCCGCACCATCCCCTGCCTGGAGATCACTGCCGACGAGCTCAACGAGCAGATCTATGTGGAGCCCCAGGCCCCTGTCAAGGATGAGGACGGCAACATGATCCCCGCTGTCATCGGTCTCTCTATCGACACGGCGTCGGCTCAGACGGCTCTGGACGGCGTCGGCCCCGGCGAGAGCTGCACCATTTCCCTGGTCCGCACCTCTCCCCAGATTGAAACCCCTGACCCCGATCCCAACTCCAACGTGAATCCCTATGCCGAGGGCGACTTCTATCACGACAAACTGGCCACCGTCACCACCCACATCTCGGGTATCGCCAACCGGGTGTTCAATGTCACGCGGGCCGCCAAGTTCTGCAACGGCAAGGTGGTCAATCCCGGCGAGACCTTCTCCTATTTCGGCGCCATCGGCCACCCCAACGTAGCCAACGGCTATAAGACCGCCACCGGTTACAAGGGCGGACAGACGGTTCCCATGGACGGCGGCGGCGTGTGCCAGGTCTCTTCCTGCCTCTACTACTGCTCCGTGTACGCCAACCTGAAGATCGTCCGGCGCGCGGCCCACGCCTTTGCCACCGGCTATATCGCCAACGGTTTGGACGCCACCGTCTACTATCCCTCTCTGGACTACAAGTTCCAGAACAACACCGGCTATCCTTTGAAGATCGTCACCTCCGTATCCGGCAGGACCCTGACCGTCTCCTTCTACGGCACCAATCCCGACGGGCACTATGTGAAGACGGAGATCAAACAGCTCTCTCAGACCCCCTGGACTACGGTGTATAAGCCCGACGCCTCCGTTCCCAGAGGCACCACCCAGGAGGACGTGACTCCCTACACCGGCTACGAGGTGGACGTGTACCGCCTGGTGTACGCCAAGGACGGCACCCTTCTCTCCCGGACCCATGAGAATCACAGCCGGTACGCCAAACGGGACAGAGTGATCCTCTACAACCCCGCGGACTCCGGTCCCTGGGGCGCCGGCGGCACCACTACGGTGCCGACCACGCCGCCCGCTACCCAGCCCCCGGCTACGGAGGCTCCGGCCACAGAGCCGCCGGCCACCCAGCCTCCCGCCACGCAGGCCCCAGTGGTGACCGATCCGCCGGCAGTGACCACTGACCCGCCCGTCGTGCCCACCGATCCCCCGGTGGTACCTACCGATCCGCCCGTCGTATCCACGGATCCCCCGGTGGTTTCCACCGATCCGCCCGCTGTCCCCACTGACCCGCCGGTGGCGCACACCGATCCCCCGGCCCCGCCCACCGCCGCCCCCCAGCCCGATCCTGCCCCCGAGACCGGCGGCGAGGCAGCGGGAGAGCCCGCCGCGTAAGCCATGTTCCAGGGATTTACTCAGGAGACGGTGGACTTTATGTGGGGCATCCGCTTTAACAATGAGCGGAACTGGTTCGAGCCCCGCAAGGCGGACTACCAGACATACTTTCTGGAGCCCATGAAGGAGCTGGCCGCCCAGTGCCAGGCCGCCATGCTGGACCGCTTCCCCAAGTGCCAGCTGAACATGAAGGTCTCCCGCATCTACCGGGACGCCCGGCGGCTGTTTGGCCGGGGCCCCTACAAGGACCATTTGTGGTTCTCCCTGTTCCGCTGGAAGAACGAGTCCGACGGCGGCCACCCGGTGTTCTGGTTCGAGCTGGGCCCGGAGCAGTGGAGCTACGGCATGGGCTTCTGGGCAGCGGAGGCGGTGGTCATGGAAAAATTCCGGACCAGGATGGACCGAGACTACAAGCCCATGCTGCGGCTGGCCAACCGGCTCGCCAAGCAGAGCGAATTTGTGCTGGACGGTCCCGAGTACGCCCGGAAGAAGGCCCCGCCCCATCCCAAGTTGCTGATCTGGTACAACAAGAAGTCTCTGGACATCGGCCACAGCGAGGAACTGACCGAGGCCATCTACCAGCCAGAACTGGCGGACCGGCTCATCGAGGGCTTCACCTTCCTGATGCCGTATTACGACTACTTCTCCACCCTCTGGGCCGACCCGGACCCCAGAGAGCCCACCTGACAGACATAAGGATTCCCCGGCCGGGCGGCCGGGGAATCCTTTCTTATGCTCAGTTTTTCAGGCTGTTCATAGGGGCGGGGATGCGGCCGCCCCGGGTGATGAACGCCTCGGCGCTCTCGGGGTGGACGGGCATCACCGGGGCGGAGCCCAGCAGGCCGCCGAACTCCACCGTGTCTCCCACCTTGCAGCCGGGGGCGGGGATGATCCGCACGGCGGTGGTCTTCTGGTTGATCATGCCGATGGCGGCCTCGTCGGCGATGATGGCGGCGATGGTGGAGGCGGGGGTGTCGCCGGGGACGGCGATCATGTCCAGCCCCACGGAGCACACGCAGGTCATGGCCTCCAGCTTGTCCAAGGTGAGCACCCCGGACCGGGCGGCGGCGATCATGCCCTCGTCCTCGCTCACCGGGATAAAGGCCCCAGACAGGCCGCCCACGCTGGAGGAGGCCATGACGCCGCCCTTTTTCACCGCGTCGTTGAGCAGGGCCAGGGCCGCCGTGGTGCCGTGGGTGCCGCAGGTCTCCAGGCCCATCTCCTCCAGGATGCGGGCCACGCTGTCCCCGATGGCCGGGGTGGGGGCCAGGGACAGGTCCACGATGCCGAAGGGCACCCCCAGCCGGGCGCTGGCCTCCCGGGCCACCAGCTGGCCCATTCGAGTCACCTGAAAGGCGGTCTTTTTCACCGTCTCGGCCACCACGTCGAAGGGCTGGCCCCGCACCTTTTTCAGGGCGTGGTGGACCACGCCGGGGCCGGAGACCCCCACGTTGATGACCCGCTCGGCCTCGCCCACGCCGTGGAAGGCCCCGGCCATGAACGGGTTGTCCTCCACCGCGTTGCAGAACACCACCAGCTTGGCGCAGCCGAAGCCGCCCCGGTCCGCCGTGCGCTCCGCCGCCGCCTTGACGGTCTCCCCCATGAGGCCCACCGCGTCCATGTTGATGCCGGCCCGGGTGGAGCCCACATTAACGGAGGAGCACACCACATCGGTGACGGCCAGGGCCTCCGGGATGGAGGCGATGAGCTTTTTGTCCGCCGCCGTCATGCCCTTCTGGACCAGGGCGGAGAACCCGCCGATGAAGTTGACCCCCACCGCTTTGGCGGCCTCGTCCATGGCCCTGGCAAAGGGGACATAGTCCGGGCAGTCCGACGCCCCGGCCACCAGGGCCATGGGCGTCACCGAGATGCGCTTGTTCACGATGGGGATGCCGAACTCCGCCTCGATGTCCTCGCCGGTCCTGACCAGGTTTTGGGCGGATGCGGTGATCTTGTCGTAGATCTTCCGGCAGGCGGCTTTGGGGTCGGGGTCACAGCAGTCCAGGAGGGACACGCCCATGGTGATGGTGCGCACGTCCAGGTGCTCCTGGTCGATCATGTGGATGGTGCTCAGGATGTCTTTGTTGTTCAGCATGGTCTGTCCCCTCAGATGCGGTGCATGGCGTCAAAGATGTCCTCCCGCTGGATGCGGATGTCCAGCCCCCGCTCCTGCCCGGCGGCGGCCAGTTCCTCCCGCAGCCGGGCGAAGGGCACGGTGGCGGCGGAGACATCCACCAGCATGATCATGGTGAAGTACTCCTGAAGCACGGTCTGGCTGATGTCCAGCACGTTGACGTTCTTCTCGCTGAGCAGGGCGCACACGGCGGCGATGATGCCCACGGTGTCCTTGCCGATAACGGTGACGATGGCTCGCATATATGGTTTCCTCCTTGTGGTAGGGGCGGCCCAATGTGGCCGCCCGCAATGTACGGATGTGTCCGGCAGATGGGCGGCCACGCGGGGCCGCCCCTACGATCACCCCAGATCGTCCAATGTGAGCTGGAAGGCCCCGGCCAGATTGTCCAGGAACCAGTCCACCTCCTCCATGCCCATAGCGCGGAGGGCGGCCAGGGTCTCGTCCGCCGCCCGGTTGAACTCGGTGTTGCCGGCCTTTTGTTCCTCCAGGCATTTGAGCCAGGCGGCCAGCTTGTCCGCCGCCTTGACGTAGGGCCGGACGGCCCCGTCGCTCTCCCGGATCAGCGGCTCGTAGACGGGGGCCAGCTCCGGGGGCACCATGGACAGCAGCTTGTCCTGGGCCACCGCCTCCACCCGCTTGTAGGCGTTTTTCAGTTCCGGGTTGTAGTACTTGATGGGGGTGGGCATGTCCCCGGTGATGATCTCGGGGGCGTCGTGGAACAGGGCGGCCGCGGCAGCCCGGTCCGGGTCCACATTCTTGTGGTAGACCTCTCTGCCGATGGCGGCCAGGGCGTGGGCCAGCACCGCCACCTCGTAGGAGTGCTCCTCCACGTTCTCGGTGCGGGTGTTGCGCATCAGCGCCCACCGGGCGATGTACCGGGTGCGGAAGATGTACGCGAAAAAATTATAGGCCATGCTCTGTCCTCCATCAATCCGCTCTGTACTTTTGGAGCGGGAATTGTTATAATCATATAATACCCGACGAGAAAAAACAAGAGGGACTATCCGATGAAAATTGCGATCTATACCCTGGGCTGTAAGGTGAATCAGTACGAGACCCAGGCCATGGAGCGGGAACTGCTCCGCCGGGGGCACGAGCTGGTGGACTTCGGCGGCCCCGCCGACGCCTATATTGTGAATACCTGCACCGTCACCGCCGTCAGCGACAAGAAGTGCCGCAACCTCATCCGCCGGGCCCGGAAGCTGGCCCCGGACGGGGTGGTGGCCGTGTGCGGCTGCTACGCCCAGACCGCCCCTGACGCCGTAGCCGCCCTGGGGGTGGACCTGGTGGCGGGCTCGGCGGGCCGGATGGATTTCCTGGACCGGCTGGAGGAGCAGCTCCGCGCCCGGGCCGACCAGGTGGTGGCGGTGGACGACGCCATGAAACGCCGTGAATTTGAGCGCCTCCCCGCCGGCGGCCTCACCGAGCGGACACGGGCCATGCTCAAGGTGGAGGACGGCTGCGTCAATTTCTGCTCCTACTGCGTCATCCCCTACGCCCGGGGACCGGTGCGCTCCCTGCCCCTGAACGAGGCGGCGGAACAGGCAAAGGCGCTGGCAGAGCAGGGCTACCGGGAGGTGGTGCTCACCGGCATCGAGATCTCCTCCTGGGGGCACGATCTGAAAAACGGCCAGTCCCTCATCGACCTGATCGAGGGGGTGTGCGCCGCCGGGCCGGACCTGCGGGTGCGGCTGGGCTCCCTGGAACCCCGGACGGTGACAGAGGAGTTCTGCCGCCGGGCGGCAGCCCTGCCCAATCTCTGCCCCCATTTCCACCTGTCCCTCCAGTCCGGGTGCGACGCCACGCTGGCCCGCATGAACCGCAAGTACGACACCGCACGGTATCTGGAGTCCGTGGAGCTGCTGAGGGCGCGCTTTGAAAATCCCGGCGTCACCACCGACCTCATCACCGGTTTCCCCGGCGAGACGGAGGAGGAGTTCGCCCAGACGCTGGCGTTCATCCGGAAGTGTTCCTTCTCCGCCATGCACGTGTTCCCCTACTCCCGCCGGCCGGGGACTCCCGCCGACGCCATGCCGGACCAGGTGCCCAAAGAGGTCAAGGAGGACCGCGCCCGCAGGGCCATCGCCGTCGCCGCCGGGATGGAACACGAGTGGCTGACGGCGCAGATCGGCACCACTCTCCCGGTGCTGTTCGAGGAGGAGAAGGGCGGCCTCTGGCGGGGCCACGCCCCCAACTACGCCGAGGTCCGCGCCCCCGGCGAGGACCTGCACAATCAACTGCGGCGGGTGCTCATCGAGGGGGCGGAGGGCGGCGCCCTCACCGGGCGGATCGTCCCGTAGGAACACCCTGCCCGGACGGAACGGCGGGCCGCCGAGGGCGGCGGCCTCTACAGGCTTGTCAAATGGCCCCGTTTGTGCTAAACTGTTTTCCGACAACATAGAGATAGGGGGGTTCCCCATGCCGCTTCTGCGCCTCACCGAACCGGTGCCCACGGTGGACCCGGAGGAGATCATCGAACAGGTCAAAAATATCACTGCCAGCAGCGTCTTCGCCGCGGTGATCACCGCTGTGATCTCCATCCTGGTGGTCAAGGTGCTGCTGTCCTTCCTGGACCGGGCGCTTTCCCGCAGCAAGCTGGACACCTCGCTCCGCAAGCTGATCCGCACCCTGCTCCGGGCGGGGATGTACTTCCTGGGCCTCATCCTGGTGCTCCGGGCCCTGGGCATCGACGTGACCTCCCTGGTGGCGGTGCTGTCCCTGGTCGGCCTGGCCTTCTCCCTGGCCATGCAGAACTTCCTGTCCAATGTGGCCGGCGGGATGCAGATCTTCGCCTCCCAGCCCTTCAAGATCGGAGACTGGGTGGAGGTGGGGGACATCGTGGGCTGCGTCACAGAAATCGACATGTTCTACACCAAGATCAACACCATCGACAACCGGGTGGTGAATCTGCCCAACAGCGTCCTGGTCACCCAAACCATCTCCAACCGGAACACCGAGCCCTTCCGTCAGCTGGAGTTCAGGCCCACCACCTCCTACGACGCCCCCGTCCAGCTGGTGCTGGACACCCTGCGGGCCATCGCCTGCGGGGACCCCAGGGTGCTCACCGACCGGGACATCTTCGTCCACGTGTCCAAATACGGGGACAGCTCCATCGAGTACGTGCTGCGCATGTGGTGCAAAACCGAAGACTACTGGGGCATCTATTTCGACGTGATGGACGCCCTCAAGCCCACCTTCGACGCGGCGGGCATCGAGATCACCTATCCCCATCTCAACGTCCACATCGCCGAAAACGCCGCTCCCAACCTGGCCGTTCCCGCGAAAGAGAAATGAACGCCTTTTCTAAGGAGGAATCGATATGTATCAAAGCTATCCCAACGC
The DNA here is from genome assembly GCA_947629955.1 of uncultured Oscillospiraceae bacterium. Classification (GTDB taxonomy): domain Bacteria; phylum Bacillota; class Clostridia; order Oscillospirales; family Oscillospiraceae; genus Enterenecus. The sequence continues at coordinate 57,163 of CANRFT010000009.1, read as the reverse complement.
CGCAAAAGGGGTAAAATGGATGTTCATCGCCGAGATCCTGAGCCTGATCTCCGTGCCGCTGGTGTTCATTGCCATCGGCGGCCTCACCGCCCTGGCCGCCACCGTGCTGAACCTGGTGGGCCTGTATACCGCCACCCATGACGACGCCGGTTACTTCCCCGCCCTCTACGCCGCCGTGGCCGACCTGGTCCTCGGCGTCATCGGCAACGCCCTTGGGGAGGGCGTCCTGCGCTCCCTGCTGTCCGTCATCTCCACGGTGCTGGGCCTGTTCATCGTCTACCAGGTGATCACCACCACCCTCAACCTCCTGAACGGCCGGAACGGGACCCTGGCCCTGCGGGGGGGCTATGTCATCAAGATCTACGTGGTCTGCACCCTGGTGGTCATCGTCTGTATGGTGTTGTCCATCATCCCCATCGTGGACATCCTGGCCATCGTGGTCAGCCTGGTGGCCGCCATCGCCATGGTGGTGGGATATGTGTTCTACCTCATGTTCCTGTACGGGGCCTCCAATTCTCTGACACAGGCGTGATGAACGGCACGTATCACTCTGTGGCGGGCGGACTGCGGCTGATCTTCATCGCCAACATCCTGCTGCTGGCGGGGCGGATCCTGCTCTCTCCGTTCTTCGCGTCCATCCTGCTGCTGGCGGGGCTTGGGCTGGAGCTGGCCGGCCTGTTCGCCGTCAACGGGGCGGCGCGGCTGTACCGTGTCGCTCTGCTGGTGGCCCTGGGCTCAGCGGCGCTGAACCTGTTGGCGGCCCTGCTGGCGGACAGCGGCGGCCTCCTGCTGACCGCCGCCGATATGGTCTGCCAGGCGCTGGACGCGGTAAAGGTGTGGCTGGTGTGCTCCGCCACCGCCGGCCTGCTGCTGGCGGGCGGGAACGAGGCCCTGGTCCGGCGCGCCCGCCCCACCTGGATCGTCTTCGCCGCGTGTACGGCGGCGGCCATCCTGCTGGGGCTGCTCAGCCCCCTGCTGCCAAACCTCGCGGCCGTGTATGTGACTTTCTCCCTGCTGTACCTGGCCGCCCTCATTCTGGGCCGGGCCATGTATATCCTGTTCCTCGGCGGCGCCGTGAGCGCCCTGAAATGATCTCCGGCACAAAAAAGAGCCGTCCACGCGAACGTGGACGGCCCTCTCATATCATCAGCGCGCCGGCGAAGGTCCGCTCCGTCGGCCGACTGAGCCCGTGGAGGAAGCTGCCGTCGGCGGCCTGGACCTGCCCGCCGACCACCCGGTTTTTGTAGATCAGCAGGGCGGCCTGCACCCCCGTCTCCCCGGTGGGATAGTTTTCTATTTCATAGGTGTAGCGCTTCACCCGCTCCCCGCAGTACCGGGTCAGGTCGAATCCCTGCTGCCGCTGGAGGGACAGATACCCGGCGTAGCTGTCGTCGAAGGCCTCTGGGATCAGCAGCTCCTCGGTGGCGATGGGCGTCTCCGACACCTGCCAGCCCAGTTCCTCCAGATACTCCACCCGCTCGTCATTGCCCCGGATCCCCTTCACCTCTGCCGAGGCCGCCGCGGCCCGCCCTGACAGGTGCATGGCCGTCCCGGCGATGGCCGCCATCAGGCAGAACAGGGCGGCGGCCGTCCCCGCGATGAGCCGTCTCTTTGGTATCCGCGCCGTGATGATGAGCATTGTTACCACTCCGATCCAGTCTGAGATTCCGCATTGAAACTCTATGCCCTTCCCCGCGCCGATATGATAGAACGTCTTTCAGAGAGGTGATCCCATGGAGCGTCTGGACAAGCGTCTGGCGTCCTCCGGCCGGTGGAGCCGGGCGGAGGCCAGAGCCCTCATCAGGGCCGGCCGGGCAACGGTAGACGGGGCGGTCTGCCGCGCGCCGGAGCAGAAGGTGGACGATGCCGCCGCCGTCACCGTGGACGGCGCCCCCGTGGAGGCCGGGCCGGTATACCTGATGCTCCATAAGCCCGCCGGGGTGGTGTCCTCCACCGACGACCCCAGGGAGGTCACCGTGCTCTCCCTGCTGCCGGAGGAATACCAAAGGCGGGGCCTCTTTCCCGTGGGCCGGCTGGACAAGGACGCGGAGGGCCTGCTGCTGCTCACCGACGACGGGCCCCTGGCCCACCGGCTGCTCTCCCCGAAATACCACGTGGACAAGGTCTATTACGTGGAGACGGACGGCGTACTGGACGGGAGCGACGTGTCCGCCCTGGAGGCGGGCGTCGTCCTGGGAGACGGCACCGTCTGCCTCCCTGCCCGGTTGGAGGTCCTGGAGGGCGGGCGGAGCGCGTACATCACCATACAGGAGGGAAAGTACCATCAGGTCAAGCGGATGCTGGCCAGCCGGGGCAAACCGGTGGTCTATCTGAAGCGGGTGGCCTTCGGTCCCCTTGTTTTAGACCAATCTCTTCCAAAAGGTGGTTGGAGAGCACTAAATTTACCAGAAATTGAGTCCCTTTTCCGTCATTGAGACGAATTTTTTGAAAAAATCCATAAAAAACTTTTAAAGAAACTGTTGAAATCAGCAATGAAAACCGATATAATGGGCGTACTGACTGACTTACATCATCTCAGAGTGTGCGGCGCCGGACCCCACAGCCGCGGAGAAAGGAGAAAACAATATGTCCAGCCGGATCTTTCAAAGTATCGTCCTTCAAATGAAGGACTGCTCCGACCGCGCCGTTGGCGTTATCGACGGACAGGGCACCGTGGTGGCCTGCAATGAGCTGTCCTCCATCGGCGAAAAATGGAGCCATGTGCCCTCTCTGCTGGCTTCCGATCCCGACGCGACGCTGGTGAGCAGCGGCTATACCTTCAAGGCTCTGCCCGGCTGGAACGGCCAGTTCGACTACGCCGCTTTCGCCAGGGGCGAGGATGAGCAGGCCGCTCTCATGTGCTCCATGGCGGTCATCGCCCTGAACGGCGCCAAGACCTATTACGAGGAGAAGCACGACAAGGCCACCTTCGTAAAGAATATCCTGTGCGACAACATCCTGCTGGGGGACATCTACATCCGCGCCAAGGAGCTCCACTTCGTCTCTGAGGCCCCCCGCGCCGTCGTCCTGGTCCGGCAGCAGGGCACTCCCGACGTGGCCGCCGTAGATGTGATCTCCTCCCTCTACCCCGACCGGCAGACCGACTTCGTCCTCTCCATCAGCGAGACCGACGTGGCCCTGGTCAAGCAGCTGGGGGACAACGCCGACATCCGGGACGTCCAGAAGATCGCCCAGACCGTGCAGGACGCCCTCACCCGGGAGCTGGGGCTCAAGACCGTGGTGGGCGTGGGCACCATCGTGGGCCACATCAGGGATCTGGCCCGGGCCTACAAGGAGGCCCAGGTGGCCATCGACGTGGGCAAGGTGTTCGAAACCGAGCGCTCCATCATCAGCTATGAGAACCTGGGCATCGGCCGGCTGATCTATCAGCTGCCCACTACCCTGTGCGAGATGTTCCTGCGGGAAGTCTTCAAGAAGAACCCCATCGACGCGCTGGACCAGGAGACCCTGTTCACCATCAACAAGTTCTTCGAGAACAATCTGAACGTGTCCGAGACCGCCCGGAAGCTGTTCGTCCACCGGAACACCCTGGTGTACCGGCTGGAGAAGATCAAAAAGCTCACCGGCCTGGACCTGAGGGAGTTCGACGACGCCATCACCTTCAAGGTGGCCCTGATGGTCAAGAAGTATCTGGTGTCCCGGGGCATCGAATCCTGAATCATCTGTCGTTCTGACCGCGGAGGGTATCCTCCGCGGTCGGCTTTTGTCCGCCCGCTCCCCGCGGCGCGTTTCGGGCTCTTTGTTACCTTTTCCGACAAAAGTTTACATAAAGTTTATTCTTTCACTGCCCGGACTTTGCCATCTCCTGTTGACAGAAGGGAAAACTGCGGATATAATGTATGTGTGGTTATTTAGTTACAAAATAGTTACAATAGGTTACAATTTCTATTGGGAGGATCCGGTATGATCCGACTAGTTGGCGTATATAAAGAATACGATAACGGCAGCAAGGCCCTGCGCGGGGTGGATATGAGGATCGACGACGGGGAGTTCGTCTTTCTGGTGGGGCCCTCCGGCTCCGGCAAGTCCACCATCATCAAGCTCATCACCGCCGAGGAGTCGGCCACCGAGGGGCAGGTCATCGTCAACGGCTATAATCTGAACAACATCCGCCGCTGGCAGATCCCCTTCATGCGGCGCACCCTGGGCGTGGTGTTCCAGGACTTCCGCCTCATCGAGAAAAAGACGGTCCGGCAGAACCTGGAGTTCGCCATGCGGGTCATCGGCGCCGGACGCAGGGAGATGGACAAGCGCATCCCCTACGTGCTGGATCTGGTGGGCCTGGGGGGCAAGTCCGACGCCTATCCCGATCAGCTCTCCGGCGGCGAGCAGCAGCGTGTGGCTGTGGCGCGGGCCCTGGTGAACAACCCCGACACCATCATCGCCGACGAGCCCACTGGCAACCTGGACCCGGCCCGCTCCCTGGAGATCATGACCCTGCTGGAGCGCATCAACGCCATGGGCACCACCATGCTGGTGGTCACCCATGAGCGGGAGCTGGTCAACCGCTTCTCCAAGCGGGTGGTATCCATCAAAGACGGATCGCTGGTCCGGGATGTGCAGGAGGGCGGCTATCGGCTATGAGGAAACACGGTTTCAATCTGGGCTACTTCATCACGGAGGGGTTCCAGAGCATCTTTTCCCACGGACTCATGTCCTTCGCCGCGGTGTGCATGATCGTGGCCTGCCTGATCATCATGGGCTCCTTCTCCCTGCTGGCGGTGAACGCCGACCGGGTGCTCACCGAGGAGGAGGAGAAAAACGAATTTCTGGCCTATATCGACGAGAACTGCGGCGAGACCGAGATCGCCCAGCTCACCGAGCAGGTAAAGGCCCTGCCCAACGTGGCGTCGGTGGAGTATACCTCCAAAGAGGAGGCCCACGACGCCTGGGTGGAGGAGCACCCCGGCGGCCTTGAGCTGCCCGTCAACGTGTTCCGGGCCCGGCTGGCTGTCCATGTGACAGATCTGGAGCTGTTCACCGACACGGTGGACGCCGTCACCTCTCTGGCCGGCGTGGCCGACTACTCCGCCCACTCCGAGCTGGCCCAGGGCTTTGTGGCCGTGCGCAACGCCGCCACCGCCCTGGCCACCGTGCTGGTGACCATCCTGGCAGCGGTGTCCCTGTTCATCATCTCCAACACCATTCGGCTGGCCGCCTTCACCCGCCGGGAGGAGATTGGCATCATGAAGATCTGCGGCGCCACCGACGGCTTTGTCCGCTGGCCCTTCATCTTCGAGGGGCTGATCCTGGGGGTGTTCGGCGCCATCGTCGCCTTTCTCCTCCAGTGGGGGATCTACACCATCGTCATGAACGCCCTGGCCAACAGCGGCGTGCTCAGCCTGTTCACCCCGGTGCCCTTCGCCTCCATGTGGCTGCCGGTACTGGGGATGTTCCTGCTGGCCGGCGTCCTCATCGGCGCCGTGGGCTCCGGCTTCGCCATCGGCCGGTTCCTGAAGGTCTGATTCATTTTTGTCCGTGGGAGGTCATACGTTATGAAGAAGACACTCCAGCGTCTTGTCGTTATCCTGCTGGCCATCGCCATGCTGCTGACCGTTCTGCTGCCCGCCGTGAGCATCTTCGCCTACGCCTCCAAGGTCACCAAGGACGATATCGAAGCCCTGGAGGGCCAGCTGGACGACATCGCCGAGCGCAAGAGGGAAGTCCAGGGGCGGCTGGCCTCTATCCGGAACGACCTGGCCCAGGCCAAGGAGGCGGTATCGCTGGTCAACGAGCAGATCCTGCTCACTGAGCAGCAGATCGCCGCCACCCAGGACCTGATCGACGCCACCCAGGATCAGATCGACGCCACCCAGGCCCAGATCGAGGAGAGCCAGCGGCAGATCGACGCCAGCCAGGCCCTGCTGAACCAGTATGACGCCGACATCGCCGCGAAGGAGGCGGAGATCGCCGACCTGGAGGAGCAGGAGCAGGAGCAACTGGAGGAGTACTACGCCCAGGTCCGCTGGATGGATGAGCACGGCGCCATCTCCTACCTGTCCATCCTGTTTGAGGCGTCCTCCTTCTCCGAGCTGCTGGACTACATCACCGTGATCGGGGATCTGATCGATTACAACGACCGCGTCGTCACCCAGCTCCGGGACACCCAGGACGCTCTGGCCAGGGCCAAGGCCCAGGTCCAGGTCATGCGGGACGACGAGGCGGAGGTCCACGCCCAGCTGGAGGATCAGAAGGCCATCCAGGAGGAGCAGAAGGCCCAGCTGGAAAGCCAGCAGGCGGCCCAGGAGGCCCAGAAGACCCAGCTGGAAGGCCAAAAGACCCAGCTGGAAAAGGATCGAGCGGAGGCCGCCGCCCTGATGGATGAGATCGCCGCCCAGGAGAGCCAGGTGGCCCAGGAGGCCAAGGCGATCGCCAATGACGAGGCCGCCCTCCAGCGGGCCCTGAAGGACGCCGAAAAGAAGTACGCCGAGCAGCTGGCCGCCCTGGAGCAGCAGAACAACGTGAACAGCGGCGAATGGTACTGGCCCCTGCCGGGAAAATACGGCCTCACCTCCCTGTTCGGCGGGCGGTACCACCCCATCACCGGCAGGTGGAGCAGCCACACCGGCACCGATATCGGCAACGCCCCCACCGGCACCAAGATCTACGCGGCCAAGGCCGGCGTGGTGTCCTTCGCCGGGTGGGACAACTCCTACGGCTGGTACGTGATGATCTCCCACGGCAACGGCTACACCACCCTCTACGCCCACCAGTGCCAGAAGCCCCCCGTGACCACCGGCCAGTCGGTGTCCAAGGGGCAGCTCATCGGCTACGTGGGCTCCACCGGCAGCTCCACCGCCCCCCATCTGCACTTTGAGCTGCGGATCAACGGCGCCCGGAACGACGTGCTGCGCCTCTACCCCAACACCAAATTCACCGCCCGGTACGGCGGCAAACTCTACAGCTGGTACGGCAACAACTATCCGGAAGAATTGCGCGGCAGCGGCAGATAAAAAACGTCTGCTGTTTCAGGGGCGCGGGTGTCTCCCGCGCCCCTTTTTATCCGCAAAGGAGGGTCCTCCATGGAAGAGCAGGCTGTTCAAACCGTGAAAAAGCGCCGGAAACTCCCCGGCTGGGCCAAGATCGTCCTCACCGTGGTGCTCACTCTGCTCCTGTCCACCGGGCTGTGGGTCCTGGCCCTGGGGAGCGGCGGCCTGTCCATGGTGGAGACCTATCTGCTGGCCAGATTCGCCTTTGTGGAGACCAACGCCGACCTGGACACCGCCGTGGACAGCGCCCTGGGCGCCTTCATCCCCGCCCTGGGGGATCGGTGGTCCTATTATCTCACCGAGGAACAGTATCATCAGGTCATGACTGACCGGGCCAACAGCTATGTGGGCGTGGGGGTCACCGTCCTCTCCAACGAGCGGGAGGAGGGCCTGCTGGTCCAGTCCGTTGTGGCGGACGGCCCCGCGGATCAGGCCGGCGTCGTCCCCGGGGATGTGATCACCGCGGCGGACGGGACCTCTCTCGCCGGCGACGACCGGGAAAAGGGCACCGAGCTCATCACCGGCCCTGCGGGCACCCAGGTCACCCTCACCCTGCTCCGGGCGGACGGTTCCACCCTCGATGTGACCTGCACCCGTGCCACCCTCCACTCCCCCTCCGCCAGCGGGAAAATGCTGGAGGGCGACATCGGCTACGTATACCTGGCCAACTTCCACTCCGGCGCGGCGGACAGCTTCATCCGGGAGGTGGACTCCCTGGTGTCCCAGGGGGCCAGGGGGCTCATCATCGACGTGCGGAACGACGGCGGCGGCTACGTGGATGAGCTGACGGAGATTCTGGACTATCTGCTGCCTAAAGGGCCCGTCTTCACCATGAAGCCCCGGTGGGGGTTCGAGTCCGTCAGCCAGTCGGATGAGGACTGCGTGGACCTGCCCATGGCGGTGCTGGTCAACGCCAGCACCTACTCGGCGGCGGAGCTGCTGGCCGGCCAGCTCCGAGAGAGCGTGGATGCCCCCATCGTGGGAGAGCTGACCTCCGGCAAGGGCTACGCCCAGGTGACCTTCCCCCTGCCCAACGGCGGCGGGGTGGGGCTGTCCACCTCCGCCTACTGCACCGGTGGGGGCCACTCCCTCATCGGGGAGGGTCTCACCCCCGATGTGGAGCTGGAGCTGAACGAGGGCGCTGTCCTCGGCGGGGAGGGCGACAACCAGCTGGACGCCGCCCTGGCGCTGTTTGATCAATGACAAAAGCACCTCTCTCCGCAAAGCCGAAGAGGGGTGCTTGGCACTTTTTTCCTTGCATTTTAGACACTCCTGTGATATCATATCGTATAGGCAGAGGGGGCGGCGGCATGACACAGCGGAATATCGACCGGCTGCTCCTCACTGTCCTGGAACAGGCCAGGGCGCTGAAGATCCCCATCTCCTCCCGCGTCGCCCCCCATGTGCGGCTGAACCGGCGGGCCCGGAACCGCTTCGGCTGCTGCATCCGGGGAGAGGACGGCTATGTGATCGAGCTGTCTGCCCGTCTGGCAGAGGAGGGCTCCGTTGAGGCGATATCCCAGGTGCTGGCCCACGAGGTCCTGCACACCTGCCATGGCTGTTCCAATCACGGGCAGCGCTGGAAGGGCTACGCCGCCAGGATGAACGCCGCCTACGGCTACTCCATCCGCCGGTCCGACGGTTTTGAGACCCTGGGCCTTACCGACGACCGGCCGGTGCGCTATCTGGTGGTGTGCCAAAAATGCGGGCGCAGGATCCCCCGGATGAAGCGCTCCCCCCTGGTCGACCACCCTGAGCGCTACCGCTGCAAGTGCGGCGGGGCCCTGCGGGTGGCGGACGGGGATCAGTTCGATCTGTTCGACCAATTTTAATGGATAGAAAGGCGGAACGCAAATGAGACGAGCCGGGATCCTACTTCCCATGTTCTCACTCCCCTCCCCCTACGGCATCGGCACCATGGGTCAGGCGGCCAGGGACTTCGTGGCCTTCCTGACGGCCAGCGGCCAGAGCTGCTGGCAGCTGCTGCCCATGGGCCCCACCAGCTATGGGGACTCGCCCTACCAGTCCTTCTCCTCCTTTGCGGGGAACCCCTATTTCATCGACCTGGACGATCTGGCGGCGGAGGGCCTGCTGGAGAAGTCCGAATACGCGGACATAGACTGGGGCGACCCGCGGTACGTAGACTATGCCCTGCTGTACGAAAAGCGGTTCCCGGTGCTGAAAAAGGCGGTAGACCGTCTGCTGGCATCCCCGCCGGAGGATTATTCCGCCTTCCTGCGGGATAATTCCCATTGGCTGGAGGACTATGCCCTGTTCATGGCCCTCAAGGGGGAGCACGGCGGCAGATCCTGGCACGATTGGCCGGAGGGGGAAAAGCTCCGCAGACCCGACGCCATCCAGGCCGCCAGAGAGCGGCTGGCGGAGGAGCTGGACTTCTGGCGGGGCGTTCAGTATCTGTTCTTCCGCCAGTGGGACGCCCTGAAACGGCTTGCCAATGACAGCGGCATCACCATCATCGGCGATCTGCCCATCTATGTGGCGGGGGACTCCGCCGACGTGTGGGCCGACCCCAGACAGTTCCAGCTGGACGAAAACCTGGACCCCACTGAGGTGGCCGGCTGCCCGCCTGACGCCTTCACCGCTGACGGCCAGCTCTGGGGCAATCCCCTGTTCGACTGGGAGTACATGCGGCAGGACGGCTTCTCCTGGTGGCTGCGGCGCGTCGGGTTCCAGTTCCGCCTGTTCGACACCCTGCGCATCGACCATTTCCGCGGCTTCGACGAGTACTACGCCATCCCCTACGGCGACGTGAACGCCCGTCGGGGCCGCTGGCGTCCCGGGCCCGGCCTTCCCTTCTTCCAGGCGGTGAACGCCGCCCTGGGCCCCAGGGACATCATCGCCGAGGACCTGGGCTTCCTCACCGAGTCGGTGCGGATGCTCCAGCAGAACACCGGCTATCCGGGCATGAAGATCCTGCTCTTTGCCTTCGACCACGAGCACCCGGACAACGAGTACCTGCCCCATAATTACAACCACAACTGCGTGGTCTATGCCGGCACCCACGACAACGAGACCATCCTGGGCTGGATGGCCCATGCCCGCCCGGAGGACGTATCCTTCGCCAGGCGCTACCTCCGGCTGAACAAGGACGAGGGCTACGCCTGGGGCATGATGCGAGGCGCCTGGTCCTCCCCCGCCGATTTGGCCGTGATGCAGATGCAGGACCTGCTGTCCATCGGCCCCGAGGGGCGCATCAACACCCCCTCCACCCTGGGCGAGAACTGGAAGTGGAGGCTCCTCCCCGGCCAGATCAACGGCAGGCTCACCCACCGTCTCCTGTGCGAGACCGCCCTCTACGGCCGTACCGCTCCAATGCCCGGATGTTTCGCGTAAGCCAACCACTTTATCCCTGCTTCCACCCTTGAAAGGAGATTTCTTATGGATATCCGGCAGCGACTGGGCGAGATCGCCCAGAGCCGTTTCGGGCTGTCCGCCGCCCAGTGCGACGACAGCCAGCTCTACCGCGCCCTGCTCCAACTGACCCGGGAGCTGAGCGAACAGCGCCCCGCCCCCGCGGGCAGGCGCAAGCTGTACTATTTCTCCGCCGAATTTCTCATCGGCAAGCTGCTCTCCAATAACCTGCTGGCCCTGGGCGTGTTTGACGAGGTCAACCGTATCCTGGAGGAAAACGGCCACACCCTCTCCGACGTGGAGGACATGGAGCCGGAGCCCTCCCTGGGCAACGGGGGCCTGGGCCGTCTGGCCGCCTGTTTCCTGGACTCCATCGCCGCCCTGGGCCTCCATGGCGACGGCGTGGGACTCAACTACCACTACGGCCTGTTTGAGCAAAAGTTCCGGGGCCACAAGCAGACCGAGGAGCCCAACCCCTGGATCCAGGACGACAACTGGCTCATCAAGACCGGCGTGACGTTCTCCGTGCCCTTCGGCTTCGGCCCGGTGAACGCGGTGATGTATGACATCGCCGTCCCCGGCGCCCACACGGACATCGCCAACCGCCTCCACCTGTTCGACGTGGAGGACCCCGCCGCGCCTCCCGCCGAGGGCATCGACTTTGACAAGACCGACCTGCCCGCCCACCTGACCTCCTTCCTCTACCCCGACGACAGCGACGAGGCGGGCCGCCTCCTGCGGGTGTACCAGCAGTACTTCATGGTGTCCGCCGGCGCCCAGCTGATCCTGAAGGAACTGGAGGAGCGGGGCGGCGACCTCCACTCTCTCAGCGACTACGTGGCCATCCAGATCAACGATACCCACCCCTCCATGGTCATCCCGGAGCTGGTGCGTCTGCTGACGGAGCGGGGTCTGTCCATGGATGAGGCCGTGGAGCAGGTGACGAAAACCTGCGCCTACACCAACCACACCATTCTGGCGGAGGCCCTGGAGAAGTGGCCCATGCGGTTCCTCCAGACGGTGGCCCCCGGCATCGTGCCCGTCATCCGGGAACTGGACAGGCGGGCCAGGGAGGCCCACCCCGATCCCGCGGTGTCCATCATCGGCTCCCGCACCTATCAGCGGGACAACGGCCGCGGCGGCACCGAGTCCGTCACCGAGGAGATCGTCCACATGGCCCACATGGACATCCACTACGGCCACTCGGTGAACGGCGTGGCCTCCCTCCACACGGAGATTTTGGAGACCTCCGAGCTGCGGCACTTCTACGACATCTACCCCGAGAAGTTCAATAACAAGACCAACGGCATCACCCTCCGTCGCTGGCTGGAGGTCTGCAACCCCAAGCTGGCCGCCCTGCTGGACGACTGCCTGGGCGACGGCTGGCGGAAGGACGCCTCCCTGCTGAACGGCTTTGCCAACTTTGGGCACGACAACGGCGTGCTGGAGCGGCTGCTGGCCATCAAAGCGGAGAACAAGCGCGCCCTGGCCCGTGCCCTCCAGCAGCGGCAGGGCCAGACCGTGGACGCCGATTCGGTGTTCGACGTGCAGGTGAAGCGCCTCCACGAGTACAAGCGCCAGCAGATGAACGCCCTGTATATCATCCGCAAGTACCTGGACATCAAGGCGGGCAGACTGCCCTCCCGGCCCATCACCGCCATCTTTGGCGCCAAGGCCGCCCCCGCCTATACCATGGCCAAGCACATCATCCACCTGATCCTCACCCTGCGGGAGCTCATCGAGAACGATCCTGAGGTGAGCCCCTGGCTGCGGGTGGTCATGCTGGAGAACTACAACGTGTCCTGGGCGGAGAAGGTCATCCCCGCCTGTGACATCTCCGAGCAGATCTCCCTGGCCTCCAAGGAGGCCTCCGGCACCAGCAATATGAAATTCATGGCCAACGGCGCCATCACCCTGGGCACCATGGACGGCGCCAACGTGGAGATCTTCAACCTGGTGAGCCCGGACAACATCTACACTTTCGGCAAATCCAGCAACCGGGTCATCGAGCTGTACGCCCAGAACCTGTACCGCCCTGGCGAGTACTATGAGCGGCCCGCCGTAAAGCCCCTGGTGGACTTCCTGGTGGATCCCGCCCTCACCTCCATCGGCGACGAGAACGCTCTGCGGACCCTTTGGAACGACATGGTCCACAAGGACTGGTTCATGGCCCTGCTGGATGTGGAGAAATACATCGCCTGCCGGGATCGGGCCATCAACGACTACGGCGACCGCACCGAATGGGCGAAAAAGATGGTGGGCAATATCGCCCGCAGCGGCTTCTTCTCCAGCGACCGCACCATCGCCCAGTACAACAGAGACATCTGGCATCTGAACTGACGCAGGCCGCCCCGCCGGGAACGGCGGGGCGGTTTTTTGCGTCCTATTTCTGTTTTTCGGGTCCTCTCTCTTGCAATCCGGCCATGGATTGCATATAATTTCCTTAGCCCCGCTGTTTCCACGGCGGAGACGAAATAGAACAGGGAGGAATCACTATGCGCTATAACATCACCGGCGACCCCATGCCCGTCGTCATCTGCGACGTGGAGGCTGGCGAGTCCATGATCACCGAAAAGGGCTCCATGTGCTGGATGTCCCCCAACATGAATATGCAGACCACCGCCGGCGGTCTGGGCAAGGCCTTTGGCCGGATGTTCTCCGGCGAGTCCATCTTCCAGAACATCTACACCGCCCAGGGCGGCCCCGGCATGATCGCCTTCGCCTCCAGCTTCCCCGGCTCCATCATGCCCATCGACGTGGACCCCAGCCGGCCCATGGTGGTGCAGAAATCCGGCTTCCTGGCCTCTGAGCGGTCGGTAGAGCTGTCTATTTTCTTCCAGAAAAAGGGGATGGCGGGCTTCTTCGGCGGCGAGGGCTTCATCCTCCAAAAGCTGTCCGGCCGGGGCACCGCCTTCGTGGAGATCGACGGCTCGGTGGTCCAGTACGATCTTCAGCCGGGGCAGTCCATCGTGGTGGACACCGGCAACCTGGCCATGATGGACGCCTCCTGTTCGGTGGACGTGCAGACCGTAAAGGGCGTGAAGAACGTGCTGTTCGGCGGCGAGGGGCTGTTCAACACGGTGGTCACCGGTCCGGGCCGTGTGTGGCTCCAGACCATGCCCATCAGCAACTTCGCCGGGGCCATCGCCCGGCTGCTGCCCTCCAGTAACTAAGCACCTGACAAAGCGGCCCCCCGCCTGCCGGCGGGGGCCGCTCTGTATGTAGGGACTTTAGTTCTTTAAGGTCTCTGCCCAGGCGGTGTACTTGGCGACCTTTCCGGCGCAGTCGGCCTGGCTGTCGCCCCGGGTGAGGATGTACACCTTCACCTTGGGCTCGGTACCAGAGGGCCGGACGATGACAGTGGTGCCGTCGGTCAGGACGTAGGACAGCACGTTGGAGCCGGACAGCTCCATCTGGGACCGGGTGCCGGTAGCCACGTCCACCAGGCTGCCGTCCTTGTAGTCCTTCTGCTGGGCCACGGCCACGCCGGCGATCTCCACAGGGGGCTTGGCCCGCAGATCCGCCATCAGGGCGGCCATCTTCTTCAGGCCGTCCAGGCCGGGCATCACCAGGTTCAGGGTCTTCTCCTGGAAGTCGCCGTACTTGGTATAGAGGGCCTCCATGGCGTCGGCCAGGGTCATGCCCTGCCCGTAATACCAGGCAGCCATCTCGGTCATGGCCACCGCGGCGGTGACGGCGTCCTTGTCCCGGACGTAGTCGCCCAGCATGTAGCCGTAGGACTCCTCGAAGGACATGATGACGGTGCCCTGGCCGGACCCCTCCAGCTGGTCCTTCTTCTGGGCCAGGAACTTGAAGCCGGTGAAGGTGTCATAGAAGTCCACGCCGTTGTCCTCGGCCACCTTCCGGGCCATCTCGGTGGAGACGATGGACTTCAGGGCCACGGGATGCGCGGGCATCTTGCCGGTGCGCTTCTTGGCGCCGATGAGGTAGTCCAGCAACAGCACGCCGGTCTGGTTGCCGGTGAGCACCTTGTACTCGCCGCCTTTGGTCTTGACCATCAGGCCCACCCGGTCGGCGTCGGGGTCGGAGCCCAGGATGAAGTCGGCGCCGTTGGCCTTGGCCAGGTCCACCGCCAGATAGAAGCCCTCGGGGTTCTCCGGGTTGGGGGAGGCCACGGTGGGGAAGTTGCCGTCGATGACCATCTGCTCGGGCACGCAGATCACGTGCTTCATGCCCAGGCGCTTCAACGCCTCGGGAATGAGCTTGTGGCCGGTGCCGTGGAAGGGGGTGTACACCATCTTGAAGGTGTCGGCCACCTTCTCCACCGCCGCCCTGTCGTTGACCTGCTCCATCACGTTGGCCAGGAACTTCTCGTCGGTCTCCTCCCCCATGAGGACGATCCTGCCGTCGGCAAGGGCGGCGTCATAGTCCACGGTCTTGACGCAGTCGAACACGTCCAGCTCGGTCATCCTGCGGGCCACCTCGTCGGCGTGCTTGGGAGGCAGCTGGGCCCCGTCGGACCAGTAGACCTTGTAGCCGTTGTACTCCTTGGGGTTGTGGCTGGCGGTGATGTTGATGCCAGCGGTGCAGCCATACTCCCGGATGGCAAAGGACAACTCAGGGGTGGGGCGCAGAGACTCGAACAGCCGGACGGGGATGCCGTTGCCCGCCATGACGCAGGCGGCCTCCCGGGCGAACAGCTCGGAGTTGTTGCGGCAGTCGTAGCACACCGCGATGCCCTTGGCCACGGCCTCGGGGCCCTCGGCCAGGATGACCTCGGCGAAGGCCTGGGTGGCGTGGCGGATGACGTGGACGTTCATCCGGTACAGGCCCACCCCCATGGTGCCCCGGAGGCCGGCGGTGCCGAACTCCAGCTGGGAGAAGAACCGGGACTCGATCTCCTTGTCGTCGCCCTTGATGGCCTCCAGTTCGGCCTTCTCGGCGGCGGACAGGGCGGGGGATCTGAGCCAGTGTTGATATGCCTGTTTGTAATCCATAGAAAAAACCTCCAATATTTATATTTTAGCGTCAAAACGCAAAGTTGCCATTGACAAAGACCGGGATCTCCGCGCCCTCGTGGGTGACGCCCACGATAGACAGATCCTCCGTGCCCACCATGAAGTCCACGTGGTTCATGGACTGATTGAGCCCGGCGGCCTTCTGCTCCTCCTCGCTCATATCATTGCCGCCCCGGATGCACTCGGGATAGGCGGCCCCGTAGGCCAGATGGCAGGAGGCGTTCTCGTCGAACAGGGTCTCGTAGAACAGCAGGCCGGTGTTGCGGATGGGGGAGTCGTACTGGACCAGGGCCACCTCGCCCAGGCAGCGAGAGCCCTCGTCGGTGTCGATGGAGGCGCGCAGCTGCTCCTCCCCCTCCTCCGCGTGGACATCCACGATGCGGCCGTCCTTGAAGTCCATCCAGAAGTCCTTCACCAGGCTGCCGTCGAGGGCCAGGGGCAGGGCGGCGTACACCCGGCCATTGACCCCGTCCCATTTGGGGGCGGTGAAGATCTCCTCCGTGGGCATATTGGGCACGAACCGGACCCCCTCGGGGGTATGGTCGCAGGCCCCGGCCCAGATGTGGTCCTCAGGCAGTTCGATGGTCAAATCGGTGCCCAGGGAGTTGGAGTAGCGGAGGAACTTGAAGTTGTAGTCGTTCAAGATCTTCGCCCGGCGGGTGGTGGCCTCCATGTGGGCCTGCCAGCGCTCCACCGCCTTGCCGTCCCCGGTGATGCGGCACACGGAGAACATCGCGTCCCACAGGGCGTCCAGGGCCTCGTCCTCCGGCAGATCGGGGAACACCTTTTTGGCCCAGGCGGGAGTGGGATAGGAGCCCACGCACCACTGGAACCGGTTGGCCATCATGGCGTCAAAGTATTCCTTGGTGGCGGCGCCGGCCACCCGGCGGCGGGCCTGCATCCGGGCCGGATCCACCCCTTTCAGCAGCTCCGGGTTGGAGCCTGCGATGGACAGCCTTGGACACTGGTTCTCCAGCAGCCAGTCCACCTTGGCCTTCATATAGCTGGGGTACTCGGAGAACACGGCCGCGTCCGCCCGGAGGAACTGCTGCCGGGTGACAAAGTCGTCCCCCCAGTCGGCGACAACGTTCCGGGCCCCCCGGTCGTAGCAGGCCTCCACACACAGCCGCACCAGCGGCGCGGCCTCCACGAAGCCCTCGATACGGGGGGTCTGCCCCGGCTGAACGTTCAGCCCCACGTCGATCAGCAGGTGGGCAAATTCTTTCAGTTTGGCGTCAAAATCCTGGACCATATGAGGATCATCCTTTGCTGTTTTTTCTTATCCGCTATTATATCATTGTCCCGCCGGAAAAACAAATACAATTTACATTTTTCTTCCGTTCGGGCGGCGGGCGGAAATTTTGCAGGAATCGCAAATTGGACTTGCATTTTTCCCCCGGCTGGGCTATAATATGGCCCATGTTCCCCGCGAACAAGCGGCAAAGGAGTAATGCGTGATGCTGAATACCGTCATCCCAGAGGGGTACGCCCCCCGGCTGAACCTGTATGATACCCAGAAGGCCATCGGCCTTTTGAAGCGGCTGTTTGAGGACCACCTGGGCGGGGCGCTGAACCTGCGCCGGGTGTCCGCCCCCCTGTTCGTGGAGGCCTCCACCGGACTGAACGACGACCTGAACGGCGTGGAGCGGCCCGTGTCCTTCGACGTGCCCGACGCCGGCCGGGACGCCCAGGTGGTCCACTCCCTGGCCAAGTGGAAGCGGATGGCCCTCCACCGCTACCAGTTCTCCGTGGGCGAGGGCCTCTACACCGACATGAACGCCATCCGCCGGGACGAAGAGCTGGACAATCTCCACTCGGTCTACGTGGACCAGTGGGACTGGGAGAAGGTCATCGCCCCCCGGGACCGGAACACCGATTACTTAAAGGGCGTGGTGAACACCATCGTGGGCGCCCTGGCCGACACCCAGGCCACCCTGCGCTCCGTCTTCCCCCAGCTCACCCCCCTGCCCGTCATCGACCGGGAGGTGTCCTTCGTCACCGCCCAGGAGCTGGAGGACCGCTGGCCCGACCTGTCCCCCAAGGAGCGGGAGGACGCCTGGGTGAAGGACCACCCCACCACCTTCGTCATGGGCATCGGCGGGGCGCTGAAGTCCGGCAAGCCCCACGACGGCCGGGCCCCCGACTACGACGACTGGTCCCTCAACGGGGACATCCTCATCTGGAACAGTGTGCTGGGCCACGCCTTTGAGATCTCCTCCATGGGCATCCGGGTGAGCCCCGAGTCCCTGGACAAGCAGCTGACCATCGCCGGGTGCGACTACCGCCGGGAGCTGCCCTTCCACAAGGCCCTGCTGGCCGGGGAGCTGCCCCTGACCATCGGCGGGGGCATCGGCCAGAGCCGGGTGTCCATGCTGCTGCTGGGCAAGGCCCACATCGGCGAGGTGCAGGCGTCCATCTGGGACCCCCAGACCATCGAGGCCTGTAAAGAGGCGGGCGTCATCCTGCTGTAATTGAACACGAGAAGCGCCGCCCGCCGGAGGTCTCCGGCGGGCGGCGTCTTTTTAGCTGTAATCGTCATAGACCTTTACGATGTCCTCCACTCGCTGGGAGATGATCAGCGAGACGGTGAGGCCGTCCGTCCGGACCACCGCTTTTTGCAGCACCGGCATATGTTCCGTCAGATAGGTCTGTGCCGCCTCGATCCGGTAGTCCAGGTAATCCTCCAATTTCTCCTTGATACGCTCCGCGGCGGCCCGGTCCGCCGCCCGGAGGATGACGATCTCATCCGGGGCGGTGCTGGCCTCCGGGATATAGTATGCGGCGGCGGTGTAGTTCTCCGGGCTGATGCCGGTGTTGGCCTCCAGCAGGTTGGCGGCCACGTCCACCATGCCGTCCAGCCCCGCCTCCGCCCGGAGTTCCCCGAACAGCTCGGCGGGCTGGGGCAGTTCCCGGGACTGAGGGGTACAGGCGGCCAGCAGCAGGAGCAGCGCCGCCGCGAGGGCTGTGATCCGTCTCATAGGCCGCACCTCTCCCGTGCAAATTCGTTGAGCGCCTCCACCGCCACGGCGGAGCCCGCGTCGTTCAGGTGGAGGAACCCGTCCCGGCACCACTCGTCGGGCAGGGCGCCGTTCTCGCCCTGAAGGGCGGTGTGGGTGTCCACGCAGGGGATGCCGTTGTCCTCACACATCCGGATCAGCGCCGCCGCGAACTCCCCGATCAGCTCGTTGCCAAAGTTCCGGTTGGCGGTGTAGCTTGGCAGCCATTTGGAGGCGATCTTGGGCGGGTTGGTCATCACGATCACCTCCGCGCCCGGCGCGGCCTCCCGCACAAGCTGGATGAGCCGGAGGTAATCGCCCGTGATATCCTCCACCACGGGGGCGGTGTTCTCCTCCAGATCGTTGAGTCCCAGCAGCAGGAAGACGCGGTCCGGGGCCAGTTCCGCCACGATCCTGGCCAGGGGCCGGTCCTCGCCTTTGTAGCGATAGCCGCCGCCGTCGGCCAGAGACGCCACGGTGACACCGTCCACCGAGGTCACGAACTCCGCCACCCCCAGGGTGGGCTCCACCTTCCGCTGCTTGGCCACGTACTGCCGAATGCCCTCCATGATGGAGTCGCCCACGAACAGGGCGTGGTCGAAATAGGTGTCGAAGTCGGGGGCGGGAGTGGGCTCCGGCGTGGGTTCGGGCGTGGGCTCGGGCGCGGGCTCCGGCGTGGCGACCGGCGCGGTCTCTCCGGCGGGAGTCGGGGCGAGCGTCTCCACCCCGGTGGACGGGCCGCAGGCCGTCAGCTGGAGCAGAACACACAAAAGCAGGAGCAGGGCAGTCCATCGGCGTTTCACTGGTGTCTCTCCTTTCGGACGATGCTGTTATAGGACAGTTTACCTCATTTTCCCCGTTTGGTCAACCTCCGGCCCGCCCCCCCCGGAAGTGCTGCCCCTGACCATCGGCGGGGGCATCGGCCAGAGCCGGGTGTCCATGCTGCTGTAATTGAAAACGCAAAGCGCCGCCCGCCGGAGGTCTCCGGCGGGCGGCGCCGCTTCACAGTCAAAGGCGCAGTCCCGAACTTTATCCATGCCGGGGCGCCGGGGCTTAACCTTCAAGGTCCTCCCTGTTCTCCGGCCGGTCGCCCCCGTCCTCCTCCCGGAAAGCAAAGAAGCGCTGGCCGAAGTAATTGAGCCCGGTGTAGAGGCACATGCCCACCAGCATGGCCGCGTTGTCCTGTACCTTTACGCCGAAGCCGCTCAGCGCCCAGCGCACCAGCGGTTTGGCCACGCCGTAGGCGATAACGGCGCACACCGCCACCGTGAGGACGAACCGGGCCACCTGGGCCCAGGAGCGCTCTCTGTTTTGAAAGGTGAAATACTTGTTGAGGAAGTAGCTCACCACGCCGCCCGCTACATAGTTGGCGCACACCGACAGCTCGTAGGGGGTGCCCGCCAGATTGTACAGGAGGAACATGATCCCCGAGCCCACCAGCGTGTTCAGTACCCCCACCAGCAGGAATTTCAGCATGGAGGCGTCGAACAGCCCGCGCAGTTTTTTCATGGTACGCACCCACTTTTCCGCGATGATGCTCTGCCTTTACGGGTGATAGATGTTCAGAACATCCATCGGCAGTTCCTCCTCATAGATGCCCAGGCCGTTGACCAGCTCCAGGACCTGCTCATCGTCCAGCTCGTAGAAGGGGCTCGACCACTCCCCCTCCAGCACGCCGGTGGTGAGGGCGGTGTCCAGATCCATGCCCACGGCCTGGGTACCGAACCACACCATGTCGCTCAGCTTCATGTCGCTCTCCACATAGGTGTTCAGGATGTTGATGAGGCTGGTGACCTTGGTGACGTTGGACAGGGTGACGGTCTGTTTGACCAGAGCGGCGAGGAATTTCCGCTGGGTCTGGGTGCGGCCGATGTCGGCGTTGGCGTAGCAGTTGCGGCACCGCATGACCCCCAGGGCCTGGCTGCCGTTCAGCAGCTGGTATCCCTTCTTGATGTGGATGTGCAGGTTTTGGGTGGGGTCGTCATAGTTCATATTCACCGGCACATCGAAGTACACCCCACCGATCTCCTCCACAATGGCCTTGAAGGCCTTTGTGTCCACCTCCACATAGTAGTCCACCGGCACGGCCAGCATCCTGGAGACGGTCTCCACCAGGAGCTTGGTGCCGCCCACGGACTGCACGCTGTTGAGCTTCCGGTCCTTGCCTTTTACCCGCACTACCGTGTCCCGGGGGAGCGAAATCAGAGAGGCGGTCTTGGCCTTGGTGTCGAACACGCCCAGCATCATGGTGTCGGTGCCGCCTATGTCCGCCGAGCCGATGAGCATACAGGTGTACACTCCGTCCCGCCGGTGGAACACCACCCCGTCCGGTTCCGCGGTGGGCTCGGCGGAAGGCGCGGCGGTGGGCTCCTCCACGGGGTCCTCCAGCTCGTCGTCGGTGACGGGATGGAACACGACCTGGTCGTCCACGTCAGGGGCGGGCGCCCAGATGCGGAAGGCCACATAGCCCACCACGATGACCAGTGAAAAGGCGAACACGGTGATATACAGCCCCCGGAAGAACCGGGACAGACCGGAGCTGTCCTTTTTCAGACGGGCCTGTTTTTTCTTTGCCATAAATGGTTCCTCTCTCCCGATCCGGGCCGGAGATCCTCCGCTCGGATTATGTCAACTTTAGCCACCACAGTATACAGGGCCCGGAAAGAAAAAACAAGTACAAAGTGTAAATTATTTTTGGGCACACTTCCATATTGACAGGAGCGGGAAGAACGCTATAATTGAAACTGTATCAAATGATACAGTTTGGAGGGACGTCTGTGGAGCTGAACCGGACTGTGGAGCACCCCCTGTTCACGGGCGTAGATGAAACGCTGCTCCGGGAGGTCCTGTCCTCCGCCGAGGAGCTGTCCCCCCGGAAGGGGGAGACCATCTACACCCAGGGGCGGTTCCGCCGGTGCCTGGGCATCCTGCTGGAGGGCAGGGTCCGGGTGGAGAAGGGGGCGCTGGCCATGTCCACCCTGAACGCCGGCGATCTGTTCGGGGCGGCGGCGCTGTTCTCCGGCGGAGCGGACTACCCCGCCACCCTCACCGCTCAGACCGACTGCCGCATCCTGCTCATCCCCCAGGAGGGCGTCCGGCGGCTCATCCGGGAGGACGGCGGCTTCGCCGAGCGATATGTGACCTATCTGTCCGGCCGAATCCAGTTCCTCACCGGGCGGCTGGGGGCGCTGTCCGCCGTCTCCGCCGAGGGCAGGCTGGCCCAGTACCTCCTCACCAACTGCGGGGAGGACGGAGCGCTCACCCTGTCCGCTGCCCAGCTCTGCCGGCGCATCGGCGTGGGCCGGGCCACCCTCTACCGCTCCTTTGAGGAGCTTGAGCGGACGGGGGCCATCGCCCGCGACCGCAAGACCATCCGCGTGACCGACCGGGAACGGCTGCGCGCCGCTCTGGCCGGCCATCATCCCACTGCTGAAAAAGGAAAGGAACGATCTCTATGAATCTGAAGAAACTCGCCGCTCTGCTGCTGGCCTTGGCCATGATCTTCACCCTGGCCGCCTGCGGCAATCCCGCCGCTGATGCCACCGAGGCTCCCACCGACGCCCCCACGGAGCCCGCTGAGGAGACCGAAGAGCCCTCCGAGGCCCCCACGGAGGCTCCCACTGAGGAACCCTCCGCCGCGCCCACCGAGGACATCCACGTGGAGCGCCCTGTCCCCCGGCTGGCGGTGCTGTCCGGCCCCACCGGCATCGGCGCGGCCAAGCTGCTGTCCGTCCCCGAGGAGAACGCCCAGGGGTATGAATACACCATCGAGGCGGACAACTCCGCCCTGGTGGCCGGCCTCACCGGCCCGGAGCCCATCTACGACATCGCCACCATGGCCTCCAATATGGCGGTGAACCTCTACAACAAGACCGACGGCGGCGTGAAGATCATCGCCCTGGGCACCCTGGGCGTGCTGCACATCCTGGAGAGCGGCGGCAATACCGCCATCAACTCCATCGCAGACCTGGCGGGCAAGACCATCTGGTCCGCCGGCCAGGGGGCCAATCCGGAGTATATCCTCCGCCACCTGCTGGAGGTCAGCGGCGTCGCCGACCAGGTGACCGTCCAATTCGCCGAGGCCCCTGAGATCCAGGCCAAGCTGCTCTCGGGCGAGATCGAGTGCGCCATGCTGCCGGTGCCCGCCGCCACCGCCGCCATCGCCAAGAGCGAGGGCTCCGTGCGGGACGCCATCGACGTGACCGAGGCGTGGAACGAGGCCGAGGAAGCCGGCCAGCTGGTGATGACCGCCGTGGTGGTCCGCGCCGAGTTCCTGGAGACCTATCCCGACGTGGTGGCCGATTTCCTGAAGGACTATGAGGCCTCTATCGAGTATGTGACCGGCAATGTGGAGGACGCCGCCCAGATGGTGGCCGACCTGGGCATCACCCCCTCCGCCGGCATCGCCAAGGCGGCCATCCCCCAGTGCCACCTGACCTTCATCGCCGGGGCGGATATGCAGCCCGCCATATCCGACTACTTCCGGGTGCTGTGGGAGCTGGACCCCGCCTCCATCGGCGGTTTCATCCCCGACGACGGCATCTACTATGTGGGCTGACGGCCTGAAGAAGTTTATAAAAGCTGCCATACCCCCGGTCTTCTGGCTGGGGGTTTGGCAGCTTGCGGCCCTTCTGGTGGGACGGGAGCTGCTGCTCCCCGGCCCGCTGGCGGTGGCAAAGGCCCTCGCCGCCCTGGCGGTGACGGGGAATTTCTGGCTGTCCGCCCTGATGTCCCTTCTTCGCATTTTTCTGGGGCTGGCCTGGGGAACTGCGGCCGGGGCGGCGCTGGCCTTCCTGACCCATTTCAGCGCCTGGGCGTCGGCCCTGCTGGCCCCGGCGGTGAAGGTGGTACGGGCCACCCCGGTGGTGTCCTTCATTTTGCTGGTGTACCTGTGGGTGACGCGGGCCGCCATCCCCGCCGTCATCGCGGGGCTGATGGTCCTGCCCGTCATCTGGGGGAGCGTGACCGCCGGCCTCGCCGCCGTGGACCCCCAGCTGCTGGAGATGGCGGGCGCCTACCGATTCTCCCGGCTCAAGACCCTGCGGCTCATCTACCTGCCCTCCCTCCGGGGGCACTTCACCGCCGGCCTGCTCACCGCCTTCGGTCTGGCCTGGAAGTCCGGAGTGGCAGCGGAGGTCATCTGCCCCCCCACACTGGCCATCGGCTCCAGGCTCCAGGCCGCCCGGCTGGCCCTGGAGACCCCGGAGCTGTTCGCCTGGACACTGGTGATCATCGCCCTGTCCCTGGCGCTGGAGCGGATTCTGAGGCTGCTGTTGGAGAGGGGGGAGCGCCTGTGATCGAGATCCGGGAACTGACCCTCCGCTATGGGGACAAGACGGTGCTGGACCGCTTTTCCATCGATCTGCCGGACCGGGGGATCACCGCGCTCAGCGGACCGTCCGGCTGCGGCAAGACCACCCTTTTGCGGGTCCTGGCGGGGCTGGCCGTGCCGGAGCGCGGCACGGTGTCCGGCATCGACCCCAAACGGACCGCCTTCCTGTTCCAGGAGGACCGGCTGCTGCCCTGGCGGACGGTGGGGCAGCACATCGCCGACGTGCTGCCCCGGGAACGCCGGGGGGAGGTCCCCTCCTGGCTGACCTTTGCAGAGCTGGAGGGAGAGGAGGGCGCGTATCCCGCCGCCCTGTCCGGCGGCATGGCCCGGCGGCTGGCCCTGGCCCGGTGCGCCGCCCTGGGGGGCGACCTCCTGCTGTTGGACGAGCCCTTCGCCGGGGTGGACGAGGAGCGGGCCGGCCGGATGCTGGAGCGGCTCCGGGGTCTGGATGTCCCGGTGATCTTGACCTCCCACCAGGGGGCCGTGCTGGAGCGGTGCGACGCCGTTTTCCGGCTGGACGGCCCGCCTCTGCACACACAATGCTGAAACGGTCCCCCGGTTTTACCGGAGGACCGTTCATTTTCGGTATTTACTTGCTGGCCCAGGCGCCCGTGGCCGCCGCGGTGAGGTAGGCGTTGATGAATCCGTCCAGATCGCCGTCCATGACGCCGTTGACGTTGGAGGTCTCGTAGGCGGTGCGGTTGTCCTTCACCAGCTGGTAGGGCATGAACACGTAAGATCGGATCTGGCTGCCCCACTCGATCTTCAGCTGGGTGCCCTTGATGTCGGAGATCTTGTCCAGATGCTCCTGCTCCTTGATCTGCATCAGCTTGGAGCGGAGCATCCGCATACAGGTGGCCTCGTTCTGGAACTGGGACCGTTCCGTCTGGCAGGACACCACGATGCCGGTGGGCTTGTGGATGAGCCGCACGGCAGAGGAGGTCTTGTTGATGTGCTGGCCGCCGGCGCCGGAGGAGCGGTACACCTGGCGGATCAGGTCCTCGTCCCGAATCTCCACCTCCACGCTGTCGTCCAGTTCGGGGGTGACCTCCACCGCGGCGAAGGAGGTCTGCCTTCTGGCGTTGGCGTCGAAGGGGGAGATGCGCACCAGCCGGTGGACGCCGTGCTCGCTCTTGAGATGGCCGTAGGCGTTGTCCCCCTCGATGCGGATGGCGGCGGACTTGATGCCCGCCTCGTCCCCGTCCTGGTAGTCCAGGATGGTGTAGGTGTAGCCGTGGCGCTCCGCCCAGCGGGTGTACATCCGGTAGAGCATCTGGGCCCAGTCCTGGGCCTCGGTGCCGCCGGCCCCCGCCTGGAGGGACACGATGGCGGGCGAGCCGTCGTACTCGCCGGAGAGCAGGGTGTCCAGCCGGGCGGAGGCGATCTCCTCCTCCAGCCTGGCGTATCCCTCCTCTACCTCGGGCACCAGGGACTCGTCCTCCTCCTCCTGGCCCATCTCGCACAGGGTGAGCAGGTCGTCCAGCTGGCCCAGCCGCTTCTGCTGGGAGGCGATCTTGTCCTCCAGCCGGCTGATGCGCTGCTGGACCTTTTTGGCCTTGTCCACATCGTTCCAGAACCCGTCGGAGGCGGACTGGGCCCGCAGCTCGTCCAACTCCCGCTCGGCCCCCTCCAGGTCCAGCGACTGGCCCAGCAGCTCCAGTTCGGGCCGCAGGGCGTTCAGCCTGGTCTTATACTCCTCAAATTGTACGATCATCGATTTTCCCTCATTTGGCTTGATTTGTCCCATATATTATACAGAACCGGCGGCCGGTTGTAAAGGAGAAAGTTGCCGGGGCGGTCAAAAGGCTTAAAATGGGTTTGGAGCATGATCCCCTTGACATTCCATGCCCGTTCATGTTATAGTTTTCCCATCTTATGAGAGGAGGGTGCAACGATGCGGTGGATGCAGAACGGCTTGAGCCTGCATTTTAACGGCTATGATATGGCCATCCACGGGATCAGTGCGCCCTTTTTTCGGTGACCGCGGGTCACGATAACTGGTCGCGCCGATCCTTTTCTTATGATAAAAAAGAAAGGATGGCGCAATTTTTATGCCCAAAAATAGCAAACAATTCTCGCTTTCCAGACAAAAGCTGGCCCTTCTGGTCCTGGAATGGTCGGTAGGCTTCCGTCCTGCGGGAAGCGTGTGGGTCCTCCTGCTGGCCCTGCGTGGGTTCTCCCTGGTGGAGATCGGCTTGGCGGAGGCGGTGTTCCATGCCGTGAGCTTTTGCTGCGAGCTGCCTTCGGGACTTCTGGCGGACGTGCTGGGCCGGAAGTGGACCCTGACGGCCAGCCATGTGATGTTTGTGCTCTCCACCCTGCTGATGGCGGCCTCCCATGGGATAGCCGGGGTGTGCCTGTCTCTGGCCGTTTCCGCCCTCGGGTACAATCTGGAGTCCGGCACGCGGGAGGCCATTACCTATGAATCCATGCTCCAGGCGGGGCATGAGGCAGACTATCTGAAGTTCTCCTCCCTGCAAAACGGGGTGTACCGCTTCAGCGGCGGCGGCGCGATGCTGCTGGCGGGGGCTACGGTGCTCCTGGGCTGGCGAAGGACATACCTGTTGGACACGGGGATCACCCTTATCGGTCTCATCGCCGCGCTGACCATCACCGAACCGGAGCGGGACGCCCCAGGGATCACGCTGCGGACGCTGCCCGCCGCCCTGGCGGAGACGGTCCGGGGCGCCTGGACGCTCCTGAGATCGGACGGCACGGCCGTCCGGATCATGGTGCTCAACGCCCTGGTGGGGGTATGCGCGACCTTGACGGGGTTTTACCTGCAGGAGAAGGTAGAGGCGGCGGTGACGGTCCCCGCGCTGCTGGGTCCGGCGCTGTTCGCGCTGGGTCTGGGCGGCGGTCTGGCCGGACTGCTGACGGGCAGACTGGACCGCCTGTCCTATCCGAAGGCGGCGGCCGTCACCGGAGGCGGCGTTCTGCTCTGCGCTTTGGCGGCCCGGGGGACGTGCCTGCCAGTGCTGATGGCCTCCGGCCTGCTGGCCGGACTTCTGGACGACAGCCTCCAATTGGTCAGTGACAAAAAGCTGAATGACCGGTTCCCGTCCGCCCAGCGGGCCACGCTCATCTCCGTCTCGTCTATGATCTTTTCGGTCTTTATGATACCGCTTTCGCCGCTGTTCGGCTGGTGGTTCTCATAAGCTGCCGTCAGATTGGTTTATAACAGGGCCAATAAAAGTCAAAAAGGAGCCGCTGCCGCGGCTCCTTTTCATCTTCCGCTCACCGCTCGCTCACCCGCGGGCCGTCCTGACCGAAGATCAGGTCGTCCACGTCCTGAGGCGCGGGGTCGGAGTTCCTTTGAGGTCGTCTCATGTTCCGCTCCTGTTCTTTTCGCTGTCTGTTTTGGGATAAACACTCCCCTCATACAGGTCAGTATATGCACGAAAGCGTGCAGCGGTGCGAGGAAATTTTTTCATCACTTCACCGCCGCGGGGACGGCTCCCCGGTGGGCGATGGGGACCCAGCGGCGGGTGTCGTGGAACAGGGAGAGGACCTGGATGGGCGCCCAAGAGGCGGTGAACAGGGGGAAGAACAGGATGGCGGGGACCATCCCGGCCAGGTCGTACCCGCCGCAGAGGGCCAGCACCGCCCCCGCCCCCACGCCGCCCAGGTACGACAGGGCCAGTCCGGCCAGGAGGGCCGCCAGACCGGCGGGGCCGCCGGTGAGCAGCAGGGCCGCCGTCAGCAGGGCGGCGATCCCCTGGGAGAAGGGCAGCAGCAGGAACATGACCATATCGAAGCGGAGCCTCGGCGCGGGGCAGTCCGCCCGCAGCATCTCCCCCAGGCGCAGCTTTGCCACCTGCATGATGCCGCTAATCCAACGCTTCCGCTGGCGGAGGGAGACCGCAAAATCGGTGGGGGCCTCGTCGTAGTTCACCGCGTCGGGCACCCAGGCCACCCGGATGCCCGCCTGAGCCAGTTGGGCGGCGAACTCGCAGTCCTCGGCGATGGCGGAGGTGTTCCAGCCCCCCAGCTCCTCCAGCGCCTCCCGTTTTACGGCGAAGCCGGTGCCCACCAGCTTGGCGGACAGCCCCAGGGCCGCCCTGGGCCGGTTCCACACCAGGTCTACGGAGGAGTTGAACAGGCCGTAGCATCCCGCCGTGGGGGAGGCGTAGGGATTGGCTGTCCTCATGCGGCTCTTGCACACCCGGGCCCCTGCCATAAAGGCGTCGTTGAGCCTTGCCAGGTAGTCCGGGGCCAGGGTGTTGTCGGCGTCCAGCACCACAAAGGCGTCGTACCCCCGGCCCATGAGCTGCTCAAACGCCGCATGCAAGGCGTCTCCCTTGCCGGCCACGGGGCCCCGGCAGCGGATGATCTCCGCGCCGGCGGCCAGGGCGGCCCTCTCGGTGCCGTCGGCGCAGTTGTTGGGGATGACGAACACGTCGAACAGGTCCGGCGGATAGTTCTGGGCCTTTACGCTCTCCACAAGGTTCGCGATGACCCTCTCCTCGTTCCGGGCGGCGGCCAGCACCGCGAACCGGGTCCGATAGGGAGCCGGGACGAATCTCCGGCGGGGCAGCACGGTGAACAGCGCCGCCAGAGTGAAATAGAGCCCGAACACCTTGAGCACGGACAGCAGGATCAGACAGATCAGGCGAAAAACAGCCATGGCGCACCTCCCGGAGAAGATGACGCCATGGTAACAGACGGGGTTTAAGTTGAAGGTGGGGAGCCCGTTAAGATTCGCTTAAAACTTCCTTTAGATTCAGCCAAACGATCCCCTCCGGCGGCGGGTCGTCACAGCAGACGGAGGCGGCCCAGCCCTCCCCGGCATAGCTGGCGTGGGGACAGGGGGGCGGCGTCTCCACCAGCCGGGGCGGGTACAGGGGGACGTCCTCCCGCTTGACCCAGCTCTCCTTCAGGGTCCACAGGCGGAAAAAGTCCGCCCAGGTGCCGTCGAATGCAGCTTTCTCCCCTTGGCTGAGGGCGGTCTCAAACAGCCGTCCCCGCCGGGGGACGAACCGCTCGATGTCCGCCCCCACGGGTCCGTCGGACAGGGCGCAGAGGGCGTATCCCCCGCTGTGGGACAGGGAGAAACACTTTACGGGCTCGTCGGGGAAGAAGGGCTTCCCTCTGGGGGACCGCTCCACGGGAGGGAGGACCTCCCAACTCCACACCCGCCGGCAGGCGGCGGCCAGCAGGGGCCAGTCCAGCTTTTTCCCGTCCTCCCCCATGACGGCAAACAGGCAGGTCACCTTTTCTCCCTCCTCTCCTCGGCTTTTTGATAGGATAGCACATTTCCCCCGCCGCTTCAAGGCGGCATCACCGGATCACCCCCGGCACAGCGGCAAAAATTTGCGGGCAGGCCTTGCAAATCCACCCAAACGGTCGTATCATAGAGGGTACGGGCCTTCGCGCCCCGATCTCTCTCCGAAAGCGAGCTTTGCCCATGTCTGCCGCAGAACAATCCATCTCCCTGGCCATCCAGCTGATCCTCATGGTGGGCGCCGGTGTCCTGTCCGTCCGCCTGGGCATCGTCTCCGCCGATTTCGACAAGCCGCTGACCTCCTTCCTGATGAAGCTGTGTCTGCCCTGCATGATCGTCCGCTCCATGCTGGGGGACTTCTCCTGGGAGGAGCTGATCAACTGCGGCCGCCTGGTGATCCTGGCGCTGATCCTCTGGACCATCACCTTTGCCATCGGCCAGGGGCTGTACCTGGCCATGGGAAAGACCACCTCCGCCCGGCAGATGCGGTTCAGCTGCATGTACACCAACTTCACCTTCGTGGGCATCCCGGTGATGGAGGCCCTCTACGGTGACCAGGGGGTGTTCTACTTTGTGGTGTTCCTGGTGCCCTACCGGATGATCTACTACAGCTCCGCCGAGCCCTTTCTCTCCCCGCCGGGGGCGGAACACCGGAAAAAGGCTCTGGCCGAGCAGATCAGGGGCTGGTTCTCCGCGCCGGTGATTGCGGTGTTCATCGGGCTGATCCTGTACGTGACCCAGCTGCCCCTTCCCGCGCCGGTGTCCGGCGTCATCAACTCTCTGGGCGGCTGCGCCTCCCCGCTGGGGATGGTGCTCTGCGGCATCTCCCTCAGCCGGTACGACTTCAAAAGGCTGCTGAAGGTGAGGTATTTCCTCATCCCCCTGGTGCGCAACCTGGCCCTGCCCGCCCTGACGCTTGGGCTGTGCCTGCTGGCCCGGCTGGACGCGGAGCTGGCCCACGTGGTGGTGATGTTCTCCGCCCTGCCGGTGCCCTCCCTGCTGGCGGCCTTCACCATCCAGTACGACCCTGACCGGGAGAGCCAATTCCAGGCGGCGGCCACGGTCCTGCTGTCCACCCTGTTCTCCGCGGTGACCATCCCCGTGTGGGCGGTGGCGCTGGCCCATCTCATCCCCTGAGCCGGCTTGGAAGATTCGGGCGCTTGCTCCTTTACATAGATCCCTATTCCATCATAGACGAGGTGCTTTTTATGAAGAACTCCACCCAAAGCCTTTCCATCCGCTGGTTCTACCTGATCGTGGGCGTCATCGCCATGCTGTTCGCCGGCATCATCTACGCCTGGTCCATTCTGAAGGCCCCCCTGGAGGCCGCCTTCGGCTGGGCCGCCACCGACACCGCCCTGAACTTCACCCTGACCATGTCCTTCTTCTGTATCGGCGCCTTTGTGGGCGGCCTGATCTCCAAGCGCGTCGGCACCGTGGCCTCCATCATCGGCGCGGGGCTGATTGCGGCGGCGGGACTGTTTCTGACCTCCACCCTGTCCGGGAACGTGGTCATGCTGTATCTCTTCTACGGCGTGCTGGCCGGCGCGGGCATCGGCATCGCCTACAACGTGATCCTCACCACCGTCAGCGCCTGGTTCCCCGACAAGAAGGGCCTGTGCTCCGGCGTGCTGCTCATGGGCTTCGGCGCCTCCGCCCTGGTGCTGGGCAATCTGGCCGGCTCCTTCATCGCCGACCCCGGCCTGGGATGGCAATTCGCCTTCCGTTTCCTGGGCATCTCTCTGGGGATCGTGATGGTGATCGCCGGCCTCATCCTCCGCAAGCCCCCGGAGGGCACCGTCTTCCCCCAGCCCAAGGCGGGCAAGGCCGCCGGCGGCGAGGATTTTGAGGCCCGGGACTACACCACCGGAGAGATGATCCGCCGCCCCACCTTCTGGCGGGCTTTTATCTGCATCGTATTCCTGGCCGCCGTAGGCAACTCGGTCATCAGCTTTGCCAGCCAGCTGTCCCAGTCCGTGGGGGCCGAGGTGGGCCTGGCCACCACACTGGTGGGCGTGCTGTCCGTGTGCAACGGCCTGGGCCGCATCCTCACCGGCGCCCTGTTCGACTCCCTGGGCCGCCGCAAGACCATGCTGGCCGCCAACATCCTCACCATCGCCGCGGCGGGCATCACCCTGATCGCCGTGCTGGTGACCTCCCTGCCGCTCTGCATCGTTGGGCTGTGCCTCACCGGCCTGTCCTACGGCTCCTGCCCCACCGTCACCGCCTCCTTCACCTCCGCCTTCTACGGCACCAAGTACTACTCCACCAACTTCGGCCTGATGAACTTCAATCTGATGGGCGCCTCCTTTATGGCCACCGCCTCCAGCGCCCTGCTCACCTCCTCCGGCGGATACATCGCCCCCTTCATCCTGCTGCTGGCCCTGGCGGTGATCGCGCTGGTGCTGAATCTGTCCATCCGCAAGCCCTGATCTTGCCGCTCCAAACGCCAAGAGCGCCCTCTCCGCAGCGGAGAGGGCGCTCTTTTTCGCTCACAGATGATATAATTCGGTGTATTTCCGGGCCAGATAGTCGGTGTAGACGGCGGGATCGAACTGGCCGCAGGCGTTTTTCACCACGTCGGCGGGCTCCAGCAGGCCGCCGAACCGGTGGACCTTCTCCTGAAGCCACGCGGTCACCTGGGACAGGTCCCCCCTGCCCACCGGGCCCCACACGTCGATGTCTTTCTCCATGTTTCGGAGCATCTGGGCGCCGTAGGCGCTGCCCAGGGCGTAGGTGGGGAAGTAGCCGAAGGAGCCCCCCGCCCAGTGGGAGTCCTGGAGACAGCCGTGGGCGTCGTCGGGCACCTCCACCCCCAGATGCTCCTTATAGAGCCGGTTCCAGGTCCCCGGCACGTCCTTCGCCTCCAGGGTACCGCCGATGAGCCGCTTTTCGATCTCGTAACGGACCATCACGTGGAGGGGGTAGGTCAGCTCGTCGGCCTCGGTACGGATCAGCGAGGGCTCCGCCTTGTTCACCGCCCGGTAGAACATCTCGGGAGTCACGTCGGCCAACTGCTCCGGGAAAAACTCCCTCATCTTCGGGAAGATGGCCCGGATAAAGGGCAGGGACCGGCCGATCAGATTCTCGTAGAACCGGGACTGGCTCTCGTGGAGGCCCATAGACACGCCCCCGGCCAGGCGGGTATACTGGAGCTCGTCGGCCACTCCCAGGTCGTATTTGGCGTGGCCTCCCTCGTGGATGACCGAGTACATGGAGGAGGCCAGGTCGTCCTCGTAATAGTGGGTGGTGATGCGCACGTCCTTATTGTTGAAGCTGTTGGTGAAGGGGTGCTCCGTCTCGCCGATGCCCACATGCCGCCGGTCCAGCCCCATGACCTCCATCAGGTAATCGGAAAATTTTCGCTGGGCCTCCGCGGGGTAGCGCCGGTGGAGGAAGGAGTCGTCGGGCTGCTCCTGTTCGCCCACGGCGTGGATCAGGGGCACGATGCGCTCCCGCAGGGCGGCAAAGAAGGGGTCATAGAAGGCCATGGAGGTCCCCCGCTCGTACTCGTTCAGCAGGGCGTCATAGGGGGCTTTGTTTGGGTCGTAGTACCC
Source organism: uncultured Oscillospiraceae bacterium (assembly GCA_947629955.1). GTDB lineage: Bacteria > Bacillota > Clostridia > Oscillospirales > Oscillospiraceae > Enterenecus. The sequence goes on along the minus strand of CANRFT010000009.1, from coordinate 24,693 downwards.
GGCGAACTTCCGGTTGAAGGCCACGATCTTCTCCAGATACGGCAGGAACAGGGGAAAGTCGTTCCCCGCCTTGGCCCGCTTCCACACGGCGTTGGCCTCGCTGGTGAGCCGCTGAAACTCCATGTACTCGTCGGCGGGGATGCGGCGGTCCTTGTCGTAGTCCCGCTTCAGTTCCTCCACCTGCCGCCGCCGGACCTGGTCCAGCTCCCCCTTACGGGCCGCCAGGAAGTCCAGGAGCTCCCCCGTCTCGGGAGAGGTGAATTTTTCATGCCACTCCCCCGCCAGGATACTCACCGCCAGGGCGCGGCCCTCCTCGGTGTCAGGCGGGGCCACGGTGTCCCCGTCCAGATACAGGGCGGACATCCCCGCGCCGTAGGCGTAGCTCTTTTTTTGCAACCCATCCAGCTTTTCCAGGGCTTCGTTCAGTTCCATCGGCCTTCCCTCGTTTCTCTTGTGTTTTATCCGGCGATACCGGTCGATCTTCTCCCACAGGATGGGCGGCCACGCGATGCACACCAGCCCGAAGGCCGCCAGCAGGGCCACCAAACAATCCCAAAACAGCGCCATTTCCGCCACCTCCGGCCCATTCTATGGCCAAAGGGGCGGTTTTGTTCACCGATTGAAGCAGACCAGCTCCGCGCCGTTCTCGTCCACCCGGATGGCGGAATAGGCACCCTGGGTGAAGAACCAGTTGTAGTCGGAGTTCATCAACTCCGACTCCTTTGCCAGCCCGAAATGGCTCAAAATGAGGGACAGGGTGCCGCCGTGGGCCACGAGGAGGACATCCTCTCCCCGCGCCACCAGCTCGTCCACCGCCGCGCCGACGCGCTCCTTCATGTGGGCCACGTCCTCGCCCCCCGGCGGGGCCACATGGGCCCAATCCCGCAGCATTTGATGGAAGTCGTCCCCCCAGCGGGCAAAGCCCTCCTCAAAGGGCATGTCCTCCATCTCCCCCATGTCCTGCTCCCGGAGGCGGGGATCGGCCTCCACGGCCACTCCTCGGCCCTCCGCGCAGATGAGGGCGGTGTCCCAGGCCCGGGACAGGTCGCTGGCCACGCAGCGGGTAAAGGACACCTCTCTCAGCTTTTCCGCCGCCTGCAGGGCCTGCTCCCGGCCCAGATCGGTGAGGGGATGGTCGGACAGGCCGTAAAACACCCCCCGCTCATTGCCCACGGACTGGCCGTGGCGCACCAGGTACAAATACATAGGCACTCCCTCAAAACAGGCTGACCACGCCGTAGGCCAGCAGGCTGATGATGGTCCCCGCCGTCAGCACTCCCGCCGTGATGGAGGGGATGGCCCGGCGCAGGGGCATATCCAGAAAGGCCGCCGCCAGGGCGCCCGTCCAGGCCCCTGTTCCCGGCAGGGGGATGGCCACGAAAATGGCCAGACCCAGATACTTGAATCTGCTCACCATGCGGCCCTTGAGATGGGCCTTCCGCTCCAGGGCGTCCACCATGCTGTTGAGCTTTGGAAAACGCCGCCGCATCCACTGGAAAATGCGCCGGATGTATACAATGATGAAGGGCACGGGGATCAGATTCCCGATAATGGCGGCCAGCCATGCCGCCCACACGGGCAGCCCCGCCGCCACCCCAAAGGGGATGCCGCCCCGCAGCTCCACCACCGGGATCATGGACACCAGCACGGTGAACACAAACTCGCCGAACTGGGTCCCGGTCAGCCATTGTAACGTATCCAAAGGGTCTCCTCCTATCGTGGGGGTATGTCGGCCCGGCTGCCGCCGGGCGGGCCGATGGGGACATCGGCCCCTACTATTCCAGCGCTTTTTTCAGGTATTGGCCGGTGTAGCTGTCGGGCCGCTGGGCCACCTGCTCCGGCGTACCGGCGCACACCACCATGCCGCCCCCGGAGCCGCCCTCCGGCCCCAGGTCGATGATATAGTCCGCCGTCTTGATCACGTCCAGGTTGTGCTCGATGACCACCACTGTGTTCCCGTTGTCCACGAACCGCTGGAGCACGTCCACCAGCTGGTGGACGTCGGCGGTGTGGAGGCCGGTGGTGGGCTCGTCCAGGATATAGATGGTGGAGCCGGTGGACTGCTTGGACAGCTCGGTGGCCAGCTTCACCCGCTGGGCCTCGCCGCCGGACAGGGTGGTGGAGGGCTGGCCCAGCTTCACATAGCCCAAGCCCACGTCTTTCAGGGTCTGCACCTTGTTTTTCAGCCGGGGCAGGTTCTCAAAGAAGGGCAGAGCCTCGTCCACCGTCATCTCCAGCACCTCGTGGATGTTTTTGCCCTTGTAGCGGACCTCCAGGGTCTCCCGGTTGTACCGCTTGCCCTTGCACACCTCGCAGGGAACGTAGATGTCGGGCAGAAAGTGCATCTCGATCTTCAGCAGGCCGTCCCCGGAACAGGCCTCGCACCGACCGCCCCGGACGTTGAAGGAGAACCGGCCCGGCCCGTAGCCCCGGCTCTTTGCGTCGGGGGTGGAGGCGAACAGATCCCGGATGTCGTTGAACAGCCCCGTGTAGGTGGCCGGGTTGGACCGGGGGGTGCGCCCGATGGGGGACTGGTCGATGGCGATGACCTTGTCCAGATACTCCACGCCCTCGATGCCGTCGTGCTTTCCGGGGCGGGCCTTGGTGCGGTTCAGCTCCGCGCCCAGCCGCTTGTACAAAATCTCGTTCACCAGGGAGGACTTGCCCGACCCGGACACGCCGGTGACGGCGATGAAGGTCCCCAGGGGGAACTCCACGTCGATGTGCCGCAGGTTGTTCTCCGCCGCCCCGCGGATGACGAGGCGTTTGCCATTTCCGGGCCTGCGCTTTTCGGGCACAGGCACCTTCTTCCGGCCCGCCAGGTAGTCCCCGGTGACGGAGCCGGGGGTGTTCATGATGTCCTCCGCCGTGCCGGTGGCCACCACACGGCCGCCGTTGACCCCCGCGCCGGGGCCGATGTCCACGATGTAGTCCGCCGCCCGCATGGTGTCCTCGTCGTGCTCCACCACGATGAGGGTGTTGCCCAGGTCGCGGAGGTGCTTCAACGTGTCCAGCAGCAGGTCGTTGTCCCGCTGGTGGAGGCCGATGGAGGGTTCGTCCAGGATATACAGCACCCCCATGAGGGAGGAGCCGATCTGGGTGGCCAGGCGGATGCGCTGGCTCTCCCCGCCGGAGAGGGTCCCCGCCTGCCGGGTGAGGGTCAGATACTGGAGCCCCACCGAGCGGAGGAAGCCCAGCCGGTTCCGAATCTCCTTCATGATCTGGTCGGCGATCATGGTCTGGGTGGGGGTGAGCACCACCGTGTCCAGAAAGGCCAGGGCCTCGTCCACCGGCTTCTCGCAGAACTCATGGATAGAGATGCCCCCCACGGTGACGGCCAGGGCCTCCCGTTTCAGCCGCCTCCCCTGACAGGTGGGGCAGGGGCACTCGCTCATGCAGTCCTCGATCTCCCGCTTCATGGCGTCGGACTGGGTCTCGCTGTACCGCCGCTCCAGGTTGTTCACAATGCCCTCGAAGGGCTGGAACAGCTGCCCCTTGCCCCGGGGCTGGTCGTACTGGAGGGTGAGCTTCTCCCCCTTGGTGCCATACAAAATCACGTCCATGACCTCGTCGGACAGCTTCTGCACCGGGTCGGTGAGCTTGAAATGGTACTTCTTGGCCAGGGCGTCGAAGTACATCCGGGAGATGCCGTCGGACTTGATGTGGTTCCAGCCGGAGGCGGTGATAGCCCCCTCCAGGATGGACAGGGACTTGTTGGGGATGATCCGGTCCGGGTCAACCTTTAATTGCATCCCCAGGCCGGTGCAGGTGGGGCAGGCCCCGTAGGGGTTGTTGAAGGAGAACATCCGGGGGGTCAGCTCCTCGATGGACACGCCGCAGTCCTCGCAGGCATAGTTCTGAGAGAACATTACGTCCCGGTCCTCCCCCACGATGTTGACGATGACGATGCCGCCGGACAGGTTGGAGGCGGCCTCCACGCTGTCGGTGAGGCGGCGGTTGATCCCCTCCCGGATGACCAGCCGGTCCACCACGATCTCGATGGAGTGCTTCTTGTTCTTGTCCAGCCTGATCTCCTCAGTCAGCTCGTACAGGGAGCCGTCCACCCGGCAGCGGACGTAGCCGGAGCGGCGGGCGTCCTCAAAAATTTTCGCGTGTTCGCCCTTCTTCCCCCGGATAACGGGGGCCAGCACCTGGATGCGGGTGGCCTCGGGGAGGGCCATCACCTGGTCGATGATCTGGTCGATGGTCTGCTGCTTGATCTCCTTGCCGCAGACGGGGCAGTGAGGGGTGCCCACCCTCGCCCACAACAGGCGAAGGTAGTCGTAGATCTCCGTGACGGTGCCCACGGTGGACCGGGGGTTCTTGGAGGTGGTCTTCTGGTCGATGGAGATGGCCGGGGAAAGCCCCTCGATGTAGTCCACATCGGGCTTCTCCATCTGGCCCAGGAACATCCGGGCGTAGGAGGACAGGGACTCCACATACCGCCGCTGGCCCTCGGCGTACAGGGTCTCAAAGGCCAGGGACGACTTGCCGGAGCCGGACAGGCCGGTGAACACCACCAGCTTGTCCCGGGGAATGGTCACGTCGATGTTTTTCAGGTTATTCTCCCGGGCGCCCTTGATGAAAATATGGTCTGCCATAGCCGGTTCTCCTTATTTTCGCGCCCCGGCCAGCCGCAGGCAGCCGTCCCGGAGCAGTTCGATGTTCTCCTCCTGCATCACGGTGTCCTTGGCGGTGTGGATGCGGTCCATATACCAGCCGAAGGTCTTGCTCTTTTTCAGGGCGCACACCCCGGCGGCCCGCCGGAAGGAGGCGTTGTCGGAGGGATAGAAGCCGAAGCCCCGGACCACCTCCACTGATTTCCCGCTTTGGGGCAGGAAGGCGGCCTCGATCCGCTCCAGGGCGGCCCCGTCCCGCTTCAGCCCCTTGGTGGGGAAGAACTGGACCGACTCCCCGTCGGACACACAGTCGAAGTTGACCACCAGGCCGCCGTTCTTCACCGTTTTGTGTTTCCCGGCGAAGGCGGCGGAGCCCAGCATCCCCCGCTCCTCGTTGTCGAAGAACACGAAGCACACCCTGTCCCGGTCCCCCTCCGGCAGGGACAGGGCGGTCTCCACCAGGGTGACGACCCCGCTGGTATTATCGTTGACGGTGTGCTGATTGGCGGGGCCGAAAAACAGCCACCAGCAGAAAAACAGCATGACGCCGGTAAAGGCCCACATGGCGACGGGGAGGGGCGGGTCGAACAGGAGGATCACCAGCACCTCCGCCAGGGCCGCGATGAGGAACATGGGGACCACCAGCGCCACCTGGTACAGCAGATACCACCCCATGTTCCGGGGGGTGATGAAGTTGGGAATGGGCAGCACGGCCTGGGTGTCGTAGTGGGCGGTGAAGAATACCTCCGCCCGCTCCGGGTCGCCCACCACCACGTTATGGGCAAAGGCGCTCGCCTCCACCGTGGGGGCATACCCCGCCGCCCGCAGTTCACCGCACAGCCAGTCCCGGAAGGCGGCCTTCTCCCGCCCGGACTTGCGCACCTGGAATTTCTCAAGAATGGTTTTTGAGGTTTCGGTCATTTTAAACCCCTCTTTTCTGTCACTCTACCGTCACGTCGGCGGCGGTCCCGCCCGTCAGGGCCATCAGGTCCTCCGGGCCCACCTCCACCTGATAGCCGATCTTCCCGGCGGACACCAGAATGGTGTCGAACAGCAGGCAGGTCTCGTCGAAGATGGTGGGGAACCGTTTCTTCATCCCCACCGGAGAGCAGCCCCCGTGGACGTATCCCGTCAAGGGCAGCAGCTCCTTCTGGGGCAGCATGGCCACGGACTTCTCCCCCGCCGCTTTCGCCGCCTTTTTCAGGTCCAGCGTGGCCCCCACCGGGATGGGGAACACATAGTACGCCCCGGATGCCCCGCGAGTCACCAGGGTCTTGAACACCTTGTCCGGGTCCTGGCCGGTCATGCGGGCCACCGTCACCCCGTCCACCGCGCCGTCCCCGTGAGGATAGGTGTGGGCGGTATAGGCAATTCCCGCCTGATCCAGCAGGCGCATCGCGTTGGTCTTGTCCTCTTTTTTCGCCATGGGATCACCTCAGAACGCAGCCGCGGCGGTCAGGCATACAGCAAACGCGCCAGCAGCACCAGCACGATCATGTGGACGGGATAGAAGGCGTAGCAGGCGTACTGGATGGCCTTGTTGTGGGGGCCCTGCCTGCCGTTGTACAGCCAGATGGGGATGAGGGCCAGCACCGCCAGTCCCTGCTCCGGGAGCTCGAAGCTCCAACCAAAGAGGGTGACCGGGAAGACCAGCCCGCCGATCATCTCCCAGTTGATGTAAAACAGGGCGGCCAGCTCGATGATCCAGCCGAATTTCACATCCCGGCACAGGTAGAAGACGATCACCGTCCAGACGCCGTAGTGCATATAGTCCACGAAGGTAAAGACGCCCACCACAGCGGTCACGATCAGGGTCAGGGGGATGGCGATGACAAAGGCCGCTGTCCCCTTCTTTTTGGCCCAGTCCAGCACCATCAAGGCCAGCAGGGCCTCGCAGAAGGTGAACATCACGTTCTGGTGGAACAGGCCCTCCCCGGTCATGAGATCGAAGGGAATCTCCGAGATCAGGGCGAAGAGGAACATCCGCAGCAGGTATTTCTTCCGGTCGTGGGTCAGGGCGAAGCCCTCCGCGATCTGGAAGGCGAAGATGGGAAAGGCGATCCGGCCCACGGCGGTGAGCCAGCCCCACCCGGCGGGGGCGACGGTGGCCCAGGCGTGGTCGCACAGCATCAGCGCCATGGCGATGATCTTCAGCGTCAGGGCGTTCAGGCATTTCAGGCGGGCAAGTCCTCTCGGTTCTCCCATGGTCATTTCCCCCGCAGTTTGATGATTTGATCCCGTAAAGCCGCGGCAATCTCGAACTCCAGCATCTTGGCCGCCTCTTTCATCTCCTTCTCCAGCCGGGCGATGGTCTCGGCCCGCTGCTGCTTGGTGAGCTGGGCGGCGTTGGGGTCGAAGGCGGCCTTCTCCTCCGGGTTCAGGGCCATCAGCTCCCGCACCGACTTGATGATGGTCTTGGGCACGATGCCGTGGGCCTTATTGTAGGCGTCCTGTTTGGCCCGGCGGCGCTCGGTCTCCTCCATGGCGCTGGCCATGGAGGGGGTGACCTCGTCGGCGTAGAGGATGACCAGGCCGTCGGCGTTCCGGGCGGCCCGACCGATGGTCTGCACCAGGGATGTCTCGGAGCGGAGGAAACCCTCCTTGTCCGCGTCCAGAATGGCCACCAGGGAGACCTCGGGCAGATCCAGGCCCTCCCGGAGCAGGTTGATGCCCACCAGCACGTCGAACTCGCCCAGGCGCAGATCCCGGATGATCTCCATGCGCTCGATGGTGTCGATGTCGTGGTGCATATACCGCACCCGGATGCCGGAGGTCTTCAGGTAGTCGGTCAAACTCTCCGCCATCTTTTTGGTGAGAGTGGTCACCAGTACCCGCTCGCTGCGGGCAGTGCGGGCGTTGATCTCGGCGATGAGGTCGTCGATCTGGCCCTCCACGGGCCGGACCTCCACCCGGGGATCCAGCAGGCCGGTGGGCCGGATGACCTGCTCCACGATCTGCCCCGCCCGCTCCCGCTCGTACTGGCCGGGGGTGGCGGAGACGTAGATCACCTGGTTGAGCCGCTGGGCGAACTCGTCGAATTTCAGGGGCCGGTTATCAAAGGCGCAGGGCAGGCGGAAGCCGTAGTCCACCAGGGTGGTCTTGCGGGCCCTATCGCCGTTGTACATGGCGTGGACCTGGGGCAGGGTGGCGTGGCTCTCGTCGATGAACAGCACGAAGTCCTTGGGGAAGTAGTCCAGCAGGGTGTGGGGCGGTGTGCCGGGGGCGCGCCCCTCAATGACCCGGGAGTAGTTCTCGATGCCGGAGCAGTAGCCCAGCTCCTGCATCATCTCCACGTCGTACATGGTGCGCTGCTTGATGCGCTGGGCCTCGATGAGCTTGCCCTCCCGCTCGAAAAAGGCCACCCGCTCCTCCAGCTCCTTGTAGATCTCCTGGATGGCGGCGTCCATCTTCTCCTTGGGGGTGACATAGTGGGTGGCCGGCCAGATGGGGATGTTGTTCAGCCGTCGGACGGGCACGCCGGTGACCACGTTGATCTCGCTGATGCGGTCCACCTCGTCCCCGAAGAACTCCACCCGGATGGCGGTGTCCTTCCAGTAGGCGGGCCACACCTCCACCGTGTCCCCCCTCACCCGGAACATGTTCCGCTCCCAGGCGATGTCGTTGCGCTCATAGCGGATGGCCACCAGCTTTTTCAGCAGCTCCTCGATCCTGATCTCCATGCCCACCCGGAGGGACACCATCATCTTGGCGAAGTCCTCCGGCTCGCCCAGGCCGTAGATGCAGGACACGGAGGACACCACGATCACGTCCCGCCGCTCCAGCAGGGACGCGGTGGCCGACAGCCGCAGGCGGTCGATCTCGTCGTTGATGGACATATCCTTCTCGATGAAGGTGTCGGTGTGGGGGATATAGGCCTCGGGCTGGTAGTAATCGTAGTAGGACACGAAATACTCCACCGCGTTGTGGGGAAAGAACTCCCTGAACTCGGCGCAGAGCTGGGCGGCCAGGGTCTTGTTGTGGGCCAGCACCAGGGTGGGCCGCTGGACCTTCTCGATGACCTTGGCCATGGTGAAGGTCTTGCCGGAACCGGTGACGCCCAGAAGGACCTGCTCGTCCAGGCCGTTCTCGATGCCCGCCGCCAGCGCCTCGATGGCCTCGGGCTGGTCGCCGCTGGGGGTGTATTCGGATACCACTTCGAATTTGGGCATGGGGCGCCTCCCTTCCGGCTCACGGGCCGCTTCTATGATAGAACATTCGTTTTAATCTGTCAAGGAAAATCGGGGTATTTCTCACGGTCCGCACGCTGTGCGTGGATATTATACCACATCCCCGTTCCTTTTTGAATCCCCTTTCACAGCGTTTGCCGCGCCGCGGGAATTGCAAGGCGCCTGTCCTCCTTGACAGTCCTTCCCGCTCCGTGCTATCATCTTTGGGAACTTTCATGTGATCGGAGGCCTGCCGCCGTGGAGATACGTCCCGACTTCTATGACAATTTCTGCTGCCTGGCCCAAAACTGCCGGCACACCTGCTGCCGGGGCTGGGAGATCGACGTGGACCCCGATACCCTACGCCTGTACCGGTCCGTGGAAGGTCCCTTGGGCGAGGAACTGCGGGCCGCCCTCCGGGAGCAGGAGGGGGAGTGGTCCATCCGATTCAACGAGGCGGGAAACTGCCCTCTGCTCCGGCCCGACGGACTGTGCCGGGTGATCATCGAACTGGGAGAGGACGCCCTCTGCGACATCTGCGCCCTCCACCCCCGGTTCTTTCTGGACGTGGGGGAGCATGAGCTGTCCGGGGTGGGTCTCTGCTGCGAGGCGGCCGCCGCCCTGCTGCTGGACGCCCCGGGAAATTTGACCTTCCTGACAGAAGATGACGAACCCCTGACCCTCGGCCAACTGCTGGCCCTGCTGGGGGAGTCCGTCACGCCGGAGGACCTGCGGTACGCCCCCCGCGTCGACGAGGGGTACTACCGGGAGATCTTCCGCCGCTATGCCAAATGTGAGGCCATCGACGAAACCTGGAGCCGTGACCTGGCCGCTCTGTCCGCCCGCCCGGCGGAGCTGGTCCCCCTGGTCCGGGATTACGCCGAACAATGTGACCGGGCCGCCCTTGACCGCGTCTTTGGCTACATTCTGTACCGGCAACTGGAGGAGCTGGAGCGGTATGGCCTCCCCGCCCTGCTGCGGTACGCCCGGGAGAGCACGGACTTCATCCTGCTGTGGGCCGCCGTGGACGGGGACCTGCCCGAACGGATACGCCGCTGGTCGGCGGAGATCGAGTACAGCACCGAGAACCCCGCCCTGCTGCTGGGGGGACTGCGTCAAAACGGATGACAAAGAAACCGCTCAGGAAAGCATCTCTGCCTTTCTGAGCGGTTTCGCCTTTACAATGCCGGGAATCAAGTTTGGCCGCAGTTACTTCCCTATTGCGCCGTCCCTCTTTCCTCCGGGGCTTTTCGCTGCCTGAGATCAGATCTCGGGATTGTAAAAATACTTGCGCACCCCTTCGCTGGCCAGGGAGGCGTCCTCGCTGATGGACACGGTGTACTTGATGCCGCTCTGCTGGGAGAAAGCCTCCAGCCAGTCCAGGAAGGGCTCCACATCGTCGTTCCCATGGGTGGGGACCAGCTTGTTCAGGCTCTCGATGAACACGTGGGTGATGTCGTAGTTGCTGGCGTACAGGCCGTACAGGAACCCCTTCAGGGTGTCGTAGTTGGGGATGATATATTCAGAGGTGTCCACCACCCGGATGGAGTAGTGGATCTTGAAATTCAGTTTGGAATTGTGGGCGATGGCCACCACATACCCGTGCTCATTGTCCACGGCGGAATTGATGAGGTCCACCATCATCTTGGATTTGCCGGTGCCCTTGGGCCCCATGATAACTCTGACCATATGATCACTCCTTGTTCATTTCGGGGCGGTCCCCCGTTGCTGACATCATCTTATCATCTTTACCGGAAAAATTCAATACGGGAAAGATGAAGATTCTGAAAACCTTACCGAACCCTCACCCGTTTCCCAGGTCCTGATTGATGCGGCTCCGCAGCGCCTTGAAGGACTCCACGCTCAGATCGTGCTCGATCCTGCAGGCGTCCTCGGCGGCGATGTCCTCCGGCACCCCCAGATGGACCAGCCATTTGGTGATGAGCAGGTGCCGCTCGTAGATGCGCTCGGCGATCTCCATGCCGGAATCGGTCAGGGTCAGGAAGCCATTGGCGTCCATGACCACATAGCCGTTTTCCCGCAGCAGGCTCATGGCCCGGCTGACGCTGGGCTTGGAGAAGTTCAGGTGCTGGGCCACGTCGATGGAGCGTACCGGGCCCTTTTCCCCCAGGGCCAGGATCGCCTCCAGATAATTTTCCGCGGATTCATGGATATGCATAGCCTCACCCCCACAGCGATTTGATCGTTTGCCATTGCTTACCACTATTTTAACACAAAACCCCGGCGGTGACAACAAAAATCTCAGTGGATTTTGCATCGTTTCCGCTTGCGCATCTTTACGGAATCGTATATACTAAAGCAGATCAAAACCTTTGAGGGGAGCGCTTGTTATGTCTGTTCTGGTATGCGGCGGCGCGGGATACATCGGCAGCCACACCTGCGTGGAGCTTCTGAACGCGGGCTACGACATCGTGGTGGCGGACAACCTGTCCAACTCCTGCGAGGAGGCCGTCCATCGGGTGGAGCAAATCACCGGAAAAGCCGTCCCCTTCATCCGGGCGGAGCTTTGCGACCCCGCCCAGACCGAGGCAATCTTTGCCGCCCACCCGGATATCGACTCCGTCATCCACTTCGCCGGCCTGAAAGCGGTGGGCGAGAGCGTGGTCAAGCCCCTGGAGTACTACACCAATAACCTGGTCTCCACCCTGATGCTGCTGAACGTCATGCGGAGGCACGGAGTGAAGAACTTCATCTTCTCCTCCTCCGCTACCGTGTACGGCGACCCGGCCTCCGTCCCCATCAAAGAGGACTTCCCCACCGGCGGCACCACCAACCCTTACGGCACCACCAAACTGTTCCAGGAGAAGATCCTGATCGACTACTGCGCCGCCGCCCCCGATCTGAACGTGGCCCTGCTGCGGTACTTCAACCCCATCGGCGCCCACGAGAGCGGCCTCATCGGCGAGGACCCGGAGGGCATCCCCAACAACCTGGTGCCCTACATCGCCCAGGTGGCGGTGGGCAAGCTGGAGAGGCTCCACGTCTACGGGGACGACTACCCCACCCACGACGGCACCGGTGTGCGGGACTACATCCATGTGGTGGACCTGGCGAAAGGCCATGTGGCGGCCCTGAAAAAGCTGGAGGAGAACTGCGGTCTCTTCATCTGCAACCTGGGCACCGGCGTGGGCTACAGCGTGTTCGACGTGCTCCACGCCTATGAGAAGGCCTGCGGCAAAAAGCTGCCCTATGTGGTGGACCCCCGCCGGCCCGGCGACATCGCCGAGTGCTATGCCGAGCCCCAAAAGGCCCTGGACGAGATGGGCTGGAAGGCGGAGCTGGGCATCGACGAGATGTGCGCCTCCAGCTGGAAGTGGCAGTCCATGAACCCCAACGGCTACCGGGGCTGAACGAAAGAGACAGGAAGTGACGACATGGCAGAAAGACCCGTCCTGGTGGTGATGGCAGCCGGCATGGGCAGCCGGTACGGCGGTCTCAAGCAGATCGACCCGGTGGGCCCCAACGGTGAGCTGATCATCGACTACTCCATTTACGACGCGCTCCGCGCCGGCTTTGAGTCGGTGGTGTTCGTCATCAGCCGCCGCATCGAGGAGACCTTCAAGGCCGCCATCGGCGACCGGCTTTCCAGGGTCATCGACATGAAATACGCCTTCCAGGACCTGGACGACCTGCCGGAGGGCTACTCCGTCCCCGCGGACCGGGTGAAGCCCTGGGGCACCGCCCACGCCGCCCTGGCCGCCCGCCATCTCATCCACGGCCCCTTCGCCGTCATCAACGCCGACGACTACTACGGCCCGGAGAGCTACAAGCTCATCTACGACTATCTCACCGCCCACCCCGACGGGGACGTATATGAGTACGTCATGGCGGGCTATCTGCTGAAAAACACCGTCACCGAGCACGGCACCGTGGCCCGGGGGGTGTGCCAGGTGGACGATAGAGGCTATCTGACCTCCGTCACCGAGCGGACCAAGATCGCCAAGGACGGGGACAACGCCCGGTACACCGAGGACGACGGCGCCACCTGGACCCCGCTCCCCGGCGACACGGTGGTGTCCATGAACCTGTGGGGCTTCCACCGGAGCTTTCTGGACGAGGCCTGGGCCCGGTTCCCGGCGTTTTTGGACGAGACGCTGGCCAAAAACCCGGAAAAGGGGGAGTATTACCTGCCCACCGTGGCCAGCCAGCTCACCCATGAGGAAAAGGCCCGGGTGAAGGTGCTCACCAGCGGCGACAAGTGGTACGGCGTCACCTACAAGGAGGACAAGCCCACGGTGGTGGCCGCCATCCGCTCCCTGGTAGAGGGCGGGCTGTATCCCGCTCCCCTGTGGGGAGACAACTGAATATCAGACGACAAAGAGCGTCCCCGGCTCGGTGAGCCGGGGACGCTCTTTCTCTGTATCAAAGTTCGGGTCACATCTGGAGGGGCTCCCGGCTGTCCAGCTTTTCGCCGCAGCCGTCCAGGGCCTCCTGTCCGCCCACCACGCAGACGGACGCGAACTGGCAGGCCCGGTCCAGGACCTCGCTGAAGGCCCGGAGGCTGTCCACGGTGGCGCCCAGCACCTCGTCCCGCTGGCGCTGGCGGTCGACCTGGGTCCGGCCGGTGAAGTGCATGGCGGCGGCCCGCACCCCCTCCATCCGGGGAGTGACCACCGGCTCCAGATTGCTGATGGTGCTGATGATATACTTGTCCGGCGCCTCGCCGCTGCCGCAGAAGGCCCGCAGCGCGGCCCCCGCGCCGGCAAAGGTCTCCAGGGACTGGCCGCACCGGGGGTCTCGGTAGGAGGTGAAAAGCACGTCTCCGTCCTCCCGCACCCGGAGGCCGGTGCCGTAGGCGCCGCCCTTCACACGGACCTCGTTCCACAGGTAGTCCAGAGTGATGAGCTGGGAGGCCACCAGCGCCGTACCGGTGGGCCGCTCCCCCAGGGCGGCGAGGCTGCCGCACCGGGCGGCAAAGCCCACGTCCGCGGAGACGGAATAGCCCTCGGCCAGATTGGCAGCGGGGAGATAGACCGCCGGCTCGCCCATGGCCCCGGCGGGCAGGTCAGAGAGCACCTCCCGCAGCCATTCCTTGTCCATCCGGCCGGTGAGGCTGACGGTGACCCGCTCCTTTACGAACAGCTTTTCACACAGGGCGGCAAGCTCTCCGCACAGGGCGGCGCCGGCGGTCTCAAAGTCCTTTTCGGTCTTTTGCAGCCAGCGGAGCTGGGCGACGCCGCTGAACGCGTCGTCCACCGAGCCCTTGGCGGACCAGGCGGCGGAACCGTGTAGGGCGGCGAACACGTCGCCCCGGCCCAGCACCGCCTGCTCCCGGCCGATGCGCTGCTGCCGGAGCAGATTGTACACCTGGGCGGGGTCGAATCTCGTGCGACGGAGCACCTCCGCCAGCAGCTCCCGGGCGTCCCCCTTGCGCTGCTCCAGCAGGGCGGCGCTGACGGTGAGCAGCGGCGTGGTAGAGCCGGTCTGTCCCGCCTTCGCGTAGTTGGCGGGGGCCACGGCGAACCGGCCCAGGCCGCTCTCGATGCGGCTCTGCAGCTCCAGCACGCCGTACTTCTCGGTGGCCAGCTGGCCCAGCAGGGTCCCCAGCAGGGGCAGCTTTGCCAGCTCCTCCAGGGGCAGGTCAGACACGTCGAAGTGCAGGTCCAGATAGAGGATGCCGTCGGCGTCCACATCCTGATGGAGGAGGGGACGGCCCTCCAGCTCCCCCACCCAATGGGGCAGGGGCTTACATTCGGCGGGGATGTCGCTCAGCGCCAGCTTGGGCAGGGTGGCCAGCTCCTCGGGGCTGTCGGGCCGCTCCTGCCGGGCCCGGAGGGCCTTGAACTCGTCCATGACCCGGTCGATCTCGTCCTGGGACCAGCCGGCCTTGACGGCGGCCAGCCGGGCCCGCTCGGCCTCCCGCTTCTCCTCCCCCACGGTCTTGGAGGGGACCAGGCACAGCTTGGCCTGGTGGGGGTTGTCCAGAAACACCTGGCGGAGGAACCCCTCGAACCACCCCTGGTCCACCTTCTCCCGGAGGGAGGCGAACAGCTCCCCGTCCCGGAGGGGCAGAGAGGGGTCGCCGCCGTACAGCCAGGTGTCCAGGGAGTTGAGGGCGTAGATCAGCCCCCTGGGGGCGCTGCCGAAGTCCTTCTCCCGGACGGAGAACTCCTGCCGGTTCAGCAGGGCGTGGAGCCGGTCATGGTCCAGCCCGGCCGCCTGCTCCTCCAGCACCCGCCGGACGGTCTCCCACACCTGATTCTTTTTATCGGGGCTGGTGTTGCGCACCAGCAGGTCCACCAGGTTCTGCTGGATGCCGCTGGCCACGCTCATGGACACGTCCTGACACAGGCCGGCCTCCAACAGGGCCTTTTTCAGGGGGGCCTCGTTGGAGCCGCAGAGGGCGTCGGCCAGCACGTCGGCGGCGTAGACCTTCTCCCGCTCGGACCAGTCGCCGAACACCCAGCCGGCGGACAGCAGCGTCTTGTCGCTCTCGTCCTCGTCGGGGCCGATCTCGTAGAGTTCCGTGCGCTCCGCCGGGGCCACGGGGGCCTGCATGGGGATGTCGGCGTCGGGGTCGATGCGGTCGAAGTCCTTCAAAAAGCTGTCGATCTTGCCCAGCACCGCGTCCAGGTCCATCTCCCCGTCCAGGAAGATGCGGGAGTTGGAGGGGTGATAGAACCGGTGGTAGCTGGCCAGATAATTCTCATAGGTCAGCTCGGGCACGTGGTCCGGGTGGCCGCCGGACTCAAAGCCGTAGCAGTTATCGGGGAACAGCTGCCGGTAGAGCCCCGTCCCCACCAGGGTCTCCGGGTCGGCGTAGGTCCCCTTCATCTCGTTGTAGACCACGCCGTTGCAGGTCAGCTCCCCGTCTGGGGAGTCCAGCTCGTAGTGCCAGCCCTCCTGGCGGAAGCCGTGGGGGTCGGAGGCGGCCAGGGGGTGGAGCACCGCGTCCAGGTACACGTCCACCAGGTTGAGGAAGTCCTGGTCGTTCCGGGAGCACACCGGATACACCGTCTTGTCCGGATAGGTCATGGCGTTGAGGAAGGTCTGGAGGGAGCTCTTCAGCAGCTCCACAAAGGGCTCCTTCACCGGGTATTTCTCCGAGCCGTTCAGCACCGAGTGCTCCAGGATGTGGAACACGCCGGTATCGTCCTGGGGGATGGTCTTAAAGGCGATGCAGAAGGTCTTATTGTCGTCCGCCCGGTCCAGCCAGACCAGGTCGGCGCCGTTTTTGTCGTATTCCATGCGGTAGAGGGTGCCCTTGATCTCGGGCAGCTCCTGGCTGTATCTCACAGTGAAGCCGTGGAGCTTGGTTCCTGCTTGCAGATCCATAGGATTTTCCCGTCCTTCCGGGCCGCGGCGCGGCCAAGTTTATCATCGTTCTCCAGTGTACCAAAAAACGCGGGCAAACACAACACCTTTTCCCTATTCTGTTCAAAAGTTTCCCGGAAAACAGCGCCTGTCTCCTTGCATTTCCGAAAAGAAGCGCCTATAATGGGTCCGGAAAAAATTTTTGAAAATTTTTTCCTCTTCGTGCAATAAAATCCTCTTCCCAAACATTCCTTAGACGAACAGGAGGTGACAGCGTGATGCTGACAACGGTCACTGAAACAGTGGAGCGGGAGCTTGGCCCCGACCGGGAGCTGCTGGACCGGCTGCTGACCGCCGCCGCCCAGGGCGACAGAGACGCCCTGGGGCAGCTCTACCATCTGACCCGGGGCGCGGTGTACGCCATGGCGCTGTCCGTGCTCAGAGACCCGCACGACGCCCAGGATATCACCCAGGACGCCTTCGTGACCATCTGGCAGAAGGCGGGCTCCTACAGGAGCCAGGGCTCGCCCATGGCCTGGGTTCTCACCGTGACGAGAAATCTGGCCAGGATGAAGCTGCGGCAGTCCGCCCGATTCGGGGAGCTCACCGATGAGGAGTGGAACGCCATCCCTGCCCAGGCCCCCAACGTCACGGCGGAGGACAGGATCGTCCTGCAACACGCCCTGTCCAGGCTGTCCGCCCAGGAGCGGCAGATCGTGATGCTCCACGCCGCCTCCGGGCTGAAGCACCGGGAGATCGCCGCCCTGCTGGAGCTGCCCCTGTCCACGGTACTGTCCAAGTACCGCAGAGCACTGGAAAAATTAAAAACCCAACTGGAAGGAGATGACCGCACATGACCGATCGGGAGCTGGAAATGATGCTGGCCGAAGCGCTGAACCACGCCGCCCCCGACGATCTGGAGGGGGTCCTGTCCCGCTGTGGGGAAAGGAGAGGAAATGTGATCATGTTGGAACAGACCAATCAGATGAACAACACTCAGACGACTCAGAAGAGCACCAAGCGGTCCCGCTGGTGGAAGGGCCTTTTGGCCGCCTGTCTCGCGCTGGTCCTGGTGGCCGGCGGCGCCGCCGGCGGCATGTGGTACCAGGGCAATCGGGCCGTGGCCAGCGTGATCTCGCTGGACGTGAATCCCAGCATCGAACTGAAAGTGAACCAGAACGAGCGGGTGCTGTCCTGCCGGGGCGTCAACCAGGACGCCGCCGCCGTCCTGGCGGACATGGACAACGGCCGCGACCTGGAGGGCTCCAAGCTTGACGTGGCGGTGAACGCCATCGTGGGCGCCCTGGTGCGCCACGGCTATCTGGACGATATCTCCTCCGCCATCCTCATCTCGGTGGAGGACAGCAACGCCGACCGGGCCGCCCGCCTCCAGGCCCAGCTCACCGCCACCGTGGACGGGGTGCTGCAAAGCGCCGCCAGCCAGGCCGGGGTGCTGAGCCAGACCATGGACGCGGACGCGGGGCTGGACAACCAGGCCCAGCAGTACGGCGTCTCCACCGGCAAGGCCGCCCTGGTCAACCAGGTGCTGACTCTGAACCCCTCCCTCAGCTTTGAAGGGCTGGCCGCCCTCAGCGTGGAGGAGCTGCGGGACCTGATCTTCATCGGCGCGCCCGCCATGCCCATCGGCAAGGATGCCGCCGACTACGCCGCCGCGGAGTATGCCGGGGTGCTGGAGCTGGACTCCGTCGTCGCCGACGTGGACCCCGAACTGGACGACCCCACCCCCTGCTATGAAGTGGAGCTCAAAACCGGGTTCGGCGAGTTCGATTATATCGTGGACGCCTTTACCGGCAAGGTCCTCAGCGGTCCGAAGGATGTCCTCGCCTCGACCTCCGCGCCCCAGTCCACCACACCGGCCACGGCCGACCCCGCGCCGCAGACCACCCCTGCCCCCCAAACCACCCAGGCCCCTGCCGTCACCGACATCGGCGTGGACGCCGCCAAGTCCGCCGCCTTGAAGCATGCCGGCCTCTCCGGCAAGCAGGTCAATTGGGTCAAGGCCAAAAAGGACTATGACGACGGCCGCCTGGAGTACGAACTGGAGTTCATCTACAACAACACTGAGTACGAGTACACCGTCCTGGCCTCCAACGGCTCCGTCCTCAAGTATGAGACCGAGCCCGTCAAGGGCGCCGGCGGCGGCACTCAGACCACCCCTGCCCCCGCTGCCACTGACATCGGCGCGGACGCCGCCAAGTCCGCCGCTTTGAAGCACGCCGGCCTCTCCGGCAAGCAGGTCAAATGGGTCAAGGCCGAAAAGGATTATGACGACGGCCGCCTGGAGTACGAGCTGGAGTTCATCTACAACAACACCGAGTACGACTACACCGTCCTGGCCTCCAACGGCTCCGTCCTCAAGTACGAGACCGAGCCCGTCAAGGGCACCGGCGGCACTCAGAGCGCCCCCGCTACCCAGGCCCCCGCTGCCACCGACATCGGCGCGGACGCCGCCAAGTCCGCCGCTCTGAAGCACGCCGGCCTCTCCGGCAAGCAGGTCAAATGGGTCAAGGCCGAAAAGGATTATGACGACGGCCGCCTGGAGTACGAGCTGGAGTTCATCTACAACAACACCGAGTACGACTACACCGTCCTGGCCTCCAACGGCTCCGTCCTCAAGTACGAGACCGAGCCCGTCAAGGGCACCGGCGGCGGCACCCAGAGCGCCCCCGCCACCCAGACCACCCAGAGCCCCTCCTCCGGCTCCGCCGCCGATATCGGCGCGGACCGGGCCAAGGCCGCAGCCCTGGCCCACGCGGGTCTCTCCGCCAGCCAGGTCACCGGCATGAAGTGTGAGCGGGACTGTGAGGACGACCACCACAGCGACGGCCACCACGGCCGCATCGAGTACGAGATCGAGTTCCGCTGCAACGGCTACGAGTACGAGTACACCATCGACGGATCCACCGGCGCCGTGCTGGACCACGAGTGCGACCGGGACGATTAAAAACTGGATCGGAACACGTTCCGCCCGCGGGGCGCCGGAAGACCGGCGCCCCGCTTGACTTTTCCCCCGGAAAAGGTTATCCTGTTGGCTGTGATAAGGTAATTGCCCCATCCCGGGGCAGTCAGGAGGGTCATATGAAAGTCAAAGGAAGCCCGTATCTGCGGGCAAACAAGCCTCTCTTCCAAAAGCTGCTGGCCGCCCTGCTGGAGCAGTATCCCTACGCCTCCATCCTGGCGTCCGATGTGAGAGAGAAGTCCTACATGGTCAACCGGCGGCTCACCTCCGTCAACGGCGGCGGGATCTTCTCCGGCCGGGGTTTCGTGGTAAAGGTGTTCGACGGTCAGCACTGGTCGGAGCACTCCTTCAACCGGATCTCGGAGGAGCTCCTGCCCGATGTGCTCGCCCAGATCCGGGAGACCGTCTCCCTGTCGGACACCGCCCTGCCCGCGGGGACCGTGGAGGGCGTGTTCTCCGCCCCCGCCGAGGAGAAGACCGTGTTCCAGGGCAGCACCGAGCTGGAGGTGGACCCGGAGGAGCTGGGGGACGACGTGATCCTGGAGCGGCTCACCGCCATCCGGGACAGGGGGCTCCGGTACAGTGATCAGCTGCTGGACTGTCAGGTCCGCACCGAGTGGAACCGCACCTCCAAGCTGTTCCTCTCCCCGAACAAGGATATGGAGCAAAACATCATGTGGACCACCGGCACGGCCGTCACCATCGCCCACCGGGGGCAGGAGATCAAAAACAGCTACCAGTCCATGTCCTGCCTGGGCGGCATGGAGCTGCTGGACCGGCTGGCCCAGACCATCGAGAAGGCGGCCCGCACCACCATCGAGCTGCTGGACAGCGTGCCCATCGTCCCCGGCGAGTACGAGTGCGTGTGCGCCCCGGACGTCACCGGTATGATCGTCCACGAGGCCTTCGGCCACGGGCTGGAGATGGACATGTTCGTGAAGGACCGGGCCCAGGCCAAGCGGTTCATCGGCCAGTACGTGGCCTCCCCCCTGGTGACCATGCACGACGGAGCCAGTTCCGCCCCCCAGACCGGCAGTTTCTTTTTCGACGACGAGGGCGTTATGGCCCACGACACCATCATCATCGACAAGGGTGTGCTCAAGACCGGCATGAGCGACCTCCAGTCCGCCATGATCCTGGGCACCGAGCCCACAGGCAACGGCCGGAGGGAGAGCTACCGCCGGAAGGCGTACACCCGCATGACCAACACCTGGTTCGAGGGCGGCACCGACTCCGTAGAGGACATGATCGCCTCCGTGAAGGACGGGCTGCTGCTGGACGAGCCCTCCAGCGGCATGGAGGACCCCAAGAACTGGGGCATCCAGTGCATGGTGAGCTTTGCCCGGGAGATCAAGGACGGCAAACTGACCGGCCGCATCTTCTCCCCCATCGTCCTCAGCGGCTATGTGCCGGACCTGCTGAAATCCATCACCATGATGAGTCCCGACGTGGAGCTGGCGGGCGGCGGCTTCTGCGGCAAGGGGTACAAAGAGCTGATGAAAGTGTCCGACGGCGGGCCCTGGATCAAGGCCCGCATCCGTCTGGGTTAAGGAGGGAACGGCTATGATCGACAGGATCATCAACACGCTGAAGGAACTGGATATCTCCACCTATCTCGTCACGGAGACCGTCACCCACTCCGCCGAGGCGTTTTTCGTCAAAAAGAGGATGGACCTGAAGCGCCGCACAACCCTGGCCGACTACACCGCCAGTGTCTACCGGACCATGGAGCGGGACGGGGAGACCCTTGTGGGCGTATGCGACGCGCCGGTGTATCCCGGCATGGACGACAGCGAGCTGCGGGAGGCCCTCTCCTCCGCGTACCACGCGGCGTCCTTCGCGGGAAACCCGCGGTACGAGCTGCTCTCCGGCCGGAAAGAGGACTTTGTCCCCGCCCGGAGCGGCTATGCGGAAATGCCGCTGGAGGAGTGTATGCGGACCACGGCGGAGGCCATCTTCGCCCCCGACGTCCATGAGGACGTGTTTGTCAACTCCGTGGAGGTGTTCGCTCTGCGGAAGGTCCGGCGGGTGGTGAACTCCCGGGGCGTGGACGTGAGCTGGGAGAGCTATAACGTCAACGGCGAGTATGTCATCCAGTGCGTCGACCCCAGCGATGTGGAGACCCACCACATCTTCTCTCTCCGGGAACCGGACCCGGCGGCCCTCAGCGCCGAGGTGGAGGCCTCCCTGGCCCGCACCAGAGACCGGGCGCTGGCCTCCCGCCCCCCCAAGGCGGGCAGTTACACCGTCATCCTCTCCGAGGACAATGTCCGGGAACTGCTCAGCTGGTACACCGCCCGGTCCGGCTCCGGCATGGTATACCAGCGCTATTCCGACTGGGCGGTGGGGCAGAATGTGCAGGGGGAGGACATCCGGGGCGACAGGCTCACCGTCACCCTCAAGGCCGACGAACCCTATGACAGCGCGGGCATCCCGCTGAAGGACCGGCCTCTGCTGGAGAACGGTGTGCTGAGGACCGTACACGGCGGGTTCCGGTTCGCCCACTACCTGGGCATCGAGCCCACGGGGCAATATTCCTGCACCGAGGTGCCCACCGGCTCCACCCCCCTGGCGGAGATGAAGAAAAAGCCCTATCTGTACGTGGTATCCTTCTCCGACTTCCAGATGAACAGCTTCTCCGGACATTTCGGCGGCGAGATCCGGCTGGCCTATCTGTACGACGGCGAGACCGTCACCCCCGTCACCGGCGGTTCCATCAACGGCAGCATCCTGGAGGCCCAGGGGAATATGGTGTTCTCAAAGGAGCGGTACCGCTCCGCCCGGTTCAGCGGGCCGTATGCCGTGGCCATCGAGAACGTGGCCGTGGCCGGTCTGAACGGCTGAACAGGCCCTGACACGGCAAAAGCCGCCCGGCGCTCAACGCGCCGGGCGGCTTTCTGGCATTTCGGAGATGGGACGTTACGGGCGCAGACCCATGCCTCCCTCCAGAGTGAGGGTCTCGCCGGTGAGATACTTGAAGTCTGGATTGGCCAGCTGGACGCACACCCGGCCGATCTCGGTCTCAGGGTCGCCGTAGTGGCCCATGGGGGGCATCTTCACGTTGGCCTTGAAGGCGTCGGGATAGTTGTTCTGGAAGTTCTCCAGCTGGGCGGTCCAGGCGATGGGGCAGATGATGTTCACGTTGATCCCGTCGGGGCCCCACTCGGTGGCGGCCACCCGGGTCAGGCCGCGGATGCCCTCCTTGGCGGCGGCGTAGGCACACTGGCCGTAGTTGCCGAACAGGCCCGCGCCGGAGGCGAAGTTGATGACGCTGCCCCTTGTCTCCTTCAGATGGGGATAGCAGGCCTTCATGTAGTAGAATGCCGCGTACAGCCCGGAGTACAGGGCCAGGTTGAACTGGTCAGTGGTGTGCTGGGCCAGAGGCACACCGGAGGCGCTGGCCTGGGCATTGTTGATGAGCACGTCGATGCGGCCGAAGGTCCTGATGGTCTCGTCGACGACGCCCTGCACCACGGCCTCATTGTCGGCCCCGGCGTTCACGTCGGCCTGGAGAATGAGCACCTTGATGCCGTAGAGCCGCTCCAGCTCCTCCTTGGCGTCCTCCAACTTCTTCACGTTGCGGCCGGTAATGACCAGGTTGGCGCCCTCCTTGGCATAGGCGGTGGCGATGCCGTAGCCGATGGAGCCGCAGCGGCCGTCGCTGAGCACGGCACGGCCCGCGCCGGTGATGATCGCGGTTTTACCCGTTAAAAATCCCATAGAATATTCCTCCTTTACGATATCCGCACACGGAATAAAAACAGTATATCACCTTGGGCGGGAAAATGCAATGGAGCGGCACCGAATTTATCCGTCAAAAACAAAACCTGCGTTTTCTTCCACAGAAATCCAGCTCCGCCGCCTGCATACCCTTCCAAAACCTGCGGATAATACCCATTGAGAAATATAAACCGCAGGAGGAATTTCCATGAAAGCAACCGGAATCGTGCGCCGTATCGACGATCTGGGCCGGGTGGTGATCCCCAAGGAGATCCGCCGCACCATGCGTATCCGTGAGGGCGACCCGTTACAGATGATGTTGGAGCCGTGGCAGATTTTATGCTTTGGAATGCTGGATCTGGCAAAAAGGGTGGGCTGGAATTGTACATAATCACGGAAAAATATCCAATTTTATCCTTTCTCCGTGCGTATTCATGAGGGTAGAAAAAGTCGCTTAAACGCCCTAACGGCAAACTGCGTCCCCTAACATTTCATAATCTGCCTCACTTTTCCTGCCGGATAATCCGCAGAATCGAAGCAATGGAAACGAGTTTGACATAGACCTTGACCCGCAGAGGCGCATACAAAACCACTGAACCGCCTGCTTTCGTGATGAGAGCAGGCAGCTCTTTTTGTTGTCAGGCAGTCCGATAATAGACAATAATATATTTATATTGGATTATCCATCGTAGCAACCTATCTTTCGGCATGGGCAAAATATACTTCGGCGGTCGTAATTACATCATAATTCAAAAAATGATATAATTGAATTGACATTTGAGTATCTAAATGTTAAACTGTGATATGAAACAGAACCAGTTGCGGAAATGAGGTGCCTTATGCGCGATTACAGCTATGACGGAATCTACCAAAAGCTGCTCATCCCGGACATCGTGACGCTGCTGGGACAAATCCACGAATACAAAGGAGAGCAGGCCCTGCTCATTGAATCACAAGGCGATACCTTGGCCCAACTCACGGAGTTGGCAAAGATCCAGAGCACCGAGGCGTCCAACCGGATCGAGGGCATTTTTACCTCCGACGAGCGACTGAAAAAGCTGGTGCGGGACAAGACTATGCCCAGGACCAGGGACGAGCAGGAGATCGCGGGCTATCGGGATGTGCTGGCCACCATCCATGAAAACTATGCCTATATCCCGCTGAAGCCCTCAGTTATCCTTCAACTTCACCGGGACCTGTACCGGTTCAGCGGGAAGTCCATCGGCGGAAGCTATAAAAACGCCGACAACGTCATCCAGGAGATCGACGCGCAGGGAAACAAGTTCGTCCGCTTTCAGCCGGTCCCCGCCTGGGAGACGCCGGAGGCAGTGGAGCGGGCCTGCGGGGCCTTTGACGAGGCCGCAAAAAATACCGCATACGACCCGCTTCTGCTGATCCCTGTCTTCATCCTGGACTTTCTCTGTATCCACCCCTTTAACGACGGCAACGGACGCATGAGCCGCCTGCTCACCCTGCTGCTGCTCTACCAGGCGGGGTATTTCGTGGGCAGGTATATCAGCATTGAAAAGCTCATTGAGCAGACAAAAGAGACCTATTATGACGCGCTCCAGCAAAGTTCCGCGGGCTGGCACGAAAAAGAGAACGACTACGCCCCCTTTGCCCGGTATCTGCTGGGCGTGATCGCGGCAGCCTGCCGGGAGTTCTCCGCCCGGGCGCGGATGCTGACCGACGCGGACCTCAGCAAGCCGGACCGGGTGCGGGCGGTCATCAAAGACACCCTTGGAAAGATCACCAAGGCGGAGATCGTACAAAAGTGTCCGGACATCAGCCAGATCACTATACAGCGGGCCCTCAACGCGCTGGTCAAATCGGGGGAGGTCCTGAAGATCGGCGGGGGCCGCTACACATCTTACACTTGGAACAGGGAGAGAGAACAATGATCACGGGAGAACTGAAAAACAAAGTCAACAGC
>CANRFT010000008.1 GCA_947629955.1 uncultured Oscillospiraceae bacterium | reverse complement strand
CCCGAGCTGGAGCGGCGGGGGGAGACCTTCGACGTGGTGATCCTGGACCCGCCGGCCTTCACCAAGTCCCGGGCCTCGGTGAAGAACGCCCTCCGGGGCTACCGGGAGATCAACCGGCGGGCCATGGGACTCATCCGGGAAGGGGGCTTCCTGGCCACCTGCTCCTGCTCCCGGTTCATGACTCCGGAGCTGTTCGCCGGCGCCGTGGCCCAGGCGGCCAAGGACGCCGGGAAGCGGCTCAGGCAGGTGGAGTTCCGCACCCAGGCGCCGGACCACCCCATCCTGTGGGGGGCGGAGGACTCCTACTATCTGAAATTCTACATTTTCCAGGTGTGCGGCGGCCGGCTGTGAGGCGGCCCCGGCGCCCGGCGGGAGGGACATACCGTGAGAGGACTGGAATCGGAAAAGACAAAGATACGCCACCGCATCTTCACCGAGATCGCCCGGGCCGCCTACGAGGGCTGCGACATCGCCAGGGAGATCGAGCGCCTGCCCTATAAGATCATCCCCGGCGAGGTGGCCACCTACCGGGAGAGCATCTTCCTGGAGCGGGCCATCGTGGGGGAGCGGCTGCGGCTGGCCATGGGCCTGCCCCTGCGGAACATCGCCGAGCAGTGCGAGCTCAGCGACGGCGTCACCGAGAGCGCCATCGCCGAGAAGTATTACGTGCCGCCGCTGATCAACATCATCAAATACGCCTGCCACAAGTGCCCGGAGAAGCGGGTGCTGGTCACCGACGGGTGCCAGGGCTGCCTGGAGCACCCCTGCATGGAGGTCTGCCCCAAGGGGGCCGTCTCCATGGTGAACGACCGGAGCCGCATCGACCAGGACAAGTGCGTCAAGTGCGGACGCTGCGCCGAGGCGTGCCCCTATCACGCCATCATCAAGCAGGAGCGGCCCTGCTACGCCTCCTGCGGCATGGGGGCCATCCACAGCGATCAGTACGGCCGGGCGGAGATCGACCAGGACAAGTGCGTCTCCTGCGGCCAGTGCCTGGTGAACTGCCCCTTCGGCGCCATCTCCGACAAGGGCCAGATCTACCAGACCATCCTGGCGATCAGGAGCGGCGTGCCGGTCTACGCCGCCGTGGCGCCCGCGTTCATCGGCCAGCTGGGCCCCCACATGACCGCCGATAAGATCCGCGGCGCTTTCCAGAAGCTGGGCTTTGCCGATGTGGTGGAGGTGGCCATCGGCGCGGATATCTGCGCCTTCCAGGAGGCCCGGGACTTTTTGCGGGAGGTGCCGGCGGAGAAGCCCTTCATGGCCACCTCCTGCTGCCCCGCCTGGGCCATGATGGCGAAGAAACTGTTCCCCACCCTGGCGGGGAACATCTCCATGGCCCTGACCCCCATGGTGCTCACCGCCCGGATGATCAAAAAGGACCACCCGGACTGCCGGGTGGCCTTCATCGGGCCGTGCGCCGCCAAAAAGCTGGAGGCCAGCCGCCGCGCCGTCCGCTCCGACGTGGACTTCGTCCTCACCTTCGAGGAGGTGCTGGGCATGTTCGACGCCAGGGGCATCGAGGCGGAGCACATCACCGAGCTGTCCCCTCTGGAGGAGGCCACCGCCGACGGGCGGGGCTTTGCCGTCAGCGGCGGGGTGGCCCGGGCGGTGGTCAACGCCATCGGCCGCATGGACCCGGAGCGGGAGGTCCGGGTGGCCAGCGCCGACGGGCTGCCCGAGTGCAAAAAAATGCTCCAGCTGGCCAAGGCCGGCAAATACGACGGCTATCTGCTGGAGGGCATGGGCTGCCCCGGCGGCTGCGTGGCCGGCGCGGGCACCATCCAGAGCGTGCAGAAGGGGGCCCAGGCGGTGGACCGGGCGATGGCCGCCGCGGAGGGCAGGCGCGTCATGGACAGCGGATATCTCCACTACCTGCCCCTGCTGGAGGAGCGGCCGGACGCCGGGGAGGAGAGCGGTACCCGGACGGGCGGATAGGGCCCGGACAGAACGAAAGGGAGGCGCGCCCGCGGGGCGCGCCTCCCTCTTGCGTCACGGCCGGAAAAAGGCGAATACCTTCTCCAGGTAGGGTTCCAGCACATCGTCGGTGCTGTTGAAGATCTCGTGCCTGGCGTTTCGGATGACGGCGAACTCCACCGGGGCCCTGCCGGCCCGCTTCAGCTTCTCCGCGAAGCGCTCCTGCTCCTCCTTGGAGACCATGTTCTCCCTCTCCGCCTGGAGCAGCAGCACCGGGGCCTCGATCTTCTTCCAGTCCTCCTCCATCAGCTCCCGGTTCAGCCTCGCCGTCCCCCTGAGCCAGTTCAGGGAGCCGGCGCTGGTCTGGAGGCGGGGGTTTTTCACACGCTTCTGCTGGTACCAGTCGAACCGGGGGCGGGAGGTGGCGCAGCTGGTGTCGAAGTCCTCGATGCCGCCGTAGGGCCCGCTGCCGAAGATGTAGCGCTTCCCCATCCCCACCGCCGTGGTGACGGCGGCGACGGCCTTGGTGACCCCCCAGGGGATGCCGGCGGTGAGGGGCCGGATCATGGGGGAGTGGAGGAGCACCTTGTCGTAGAGCTTTGGCTCACGGGCCGCGGCGGCGGCCCCGACGCCGCCCCCCATGGAGTGGGCGAACAGGTACAGGGGCAGGCCGGGCTCCGCTTCCCTGGCCATGCGGGAGACATAGATCAGGTCGAGGATGTAGGTGTCGAAGCTGTCGATGTGGACCAGGGAGTCGTCCTCCGTCATGCGGTAGCTGTACCCGTGGCCGCAGTGCTCCGGGAAGTACACGGTGTACCCCATGTTCAGGAAGTAGTAGATCAGCTCGGCGTACTTCTCCTCCGCCTCGGTAAAGCCGTGGGAGAAGACCACCGCCGCCTGGGGCGCGTCCGCCCGGTAGCGCATGAGGTGGATCTTTTTCCCCGGCAGCCGCTCCGGCCACAGCTCGGTCCGGCGGCGGTCCAGGAAGGGCAGCACGGTGTCCTCCATGGACCGGGCGTAGTCCCCCTCCCGGATCAGCAGATCATGTACGGTGGGCATGGGTCAGCGCTGATATTCGGAGCCGCCCAGGCCAAGGATCAGCAGGAAGATGGGGTTGAGGAAGATCAGGCCCAGGGTGAAGCCCACGCCGTGGCCGAAGGACTTGGACAGATTGTGGTTGAGACCCACATACAGCACGATGCCCAGGACCATCGCCGCGTACATGATGACGGTCAGCGCGGTGACGGCGCCGGACCCCGCGGTGGGCAGCAGGGCGCCGCACACGCCGGAGGCGGCGACGGCCAGCAGGGAGAGCCAGAAGAACGCGGGCTTCCAGGCGATCTTGAAGGAGACATAGGTGTTGTAAATGGGGATGATGCTCTTCCAGCCCTTTTCGCCGGCCTTGGTGAAGATGCGCCAGTTGGCGACGATCTGGAGGACATACCACACGATGCAGATCACAAAGGCCGTCGTGCCGGCGGCGAGGAGGACCTTGACCAGGGTCTCCAGCGCGTTGGGATCGCTGACGGCGGAGGTGGTCAGCAGAAGCTCGGACATAGCGGATTACCTCTCTTTCTCTTTTTCGCGGATGTTCGAAATTGCCAAAACAATTTTTGACAGATGCAGTATACACCGCTCCGCCGCGGTTGTCAATGAAAAGCGGGGGACCCCGCCGCCCGGCTCTCCTGAAATGAAAACAATTTGAAAATTCCGGCGCCGGCCCCTTGCTTTATTGCCGTAAAGAGGCTATACTGGGCGTATAACTATATCGCGCTCCGGCGCCCCGCGCCGCCCGCGGGGACAGAGAGCCGCGGTCCGTATACGCCCACAGGGAAAGGAGTCCTTCATGCCGCAGGGAAAAACAGTGATCAGCAGCAATCAGACATTCGTGATCGGGCTGCCGTCGGGCGGGAGCGCCGCCGGCGACGCCGTCCACAGCCATTGGGAACGGTATTCGGAGGTGCTGAGAGGCGCCGCGCCGCCCCACGCCCTCCGGGGGCACTTCTGGTGCAGGGAGGCCTCCGCTGACGTGCCCGCCGCCCGGATCGCCCGCTCGCTGGGGGACCCGGCCCCCTGGAGACAGTTCTACTCCGCCTACCGGAGCAAGGACGTGGGCTTCCGCCCGGCCATGAAGCTGCCGGAGGGGCACGGGGCGAAGACAGGGGACATCCTGCACCGGTTCACCCTGACCATGGACGGCCGGGTGACCTACTACAACGTCAGGCGGAAGCCCGCGCGGTACCGCCACGGGGCGGCCCTCCGCCTGGTGGACGAGTATACGGACCGGCGGATGCTGATCCCCTGGGTGGTGGTGGGCGGATACGCCATCGCGGCGGAGGACCTGCTGGTGGACATCAGCTGGGACGACCTCTGCGCCCAGGGGTTTGTGGGCGGCCCGTCCGACTGAGCGGACGGCATCGATACAAAAAAGGGAGACGCGCTGGCACGGCGCGTCTCCCTTTTCGCGTCCCTCAGTCCACCGCGGGGCTCGCCCGCATGGCCAGGATGGTCTTCTCAATGAGCTCGTCCAGGGTCCAGCCCAACCGGTCGGCCCCCAGCTGGATGGTGTCCCGGGAGCAGCCGGCGGCGAACTTCTTGTCCTTGAACTTCTTCTTCACCGACTTGACCTCCAGGTCGTCCACGCTCCTGGAGGGCCGCATGATGGCCACCGCCCCGATGAGGCCGGTGAGCTCGTCGGCGGCGAACAGCACCTTCTCCATCTGGTGGACGGGCTCGATGTCGGCCCCGGTCATGCCCCAGCCGTGGCTGGCGGCGGAGCGGATCAGGGACTCGTCGATGCCCTCGGCCCGCATGAGCTCCTGGCACTTGACGCAGTGCTCCTCGGGCCAGCGCTCAAAGTCCAGGTCGTGGAGGATGCCCACGGCCTCCCAGTAGTCCGCCTCCCCGGCGTACCCCTGGTCCACGGCGAACCAGCGCATCACGTCGCCCACGGTGCGGGCGTGCTTGCGGTGGAAGTCCCCCTCGTTGTAGCGGCACAGCAGCTCCCATGCCTGTTCCGGTGTCGGGATCATAGCGATTACCTCCTGTATGATGGTTTTATAGGATATCCTTCTGTTTCGGCCCGCCCCACAGCCAGAGGAAGGTGAGCCGCCGCCAGCCGTACAGCCGCTTCCACAGCCGCAGCCGCTGGGCGTTGAAATGGGAGACGGCGGTCCGCCGCTCCTCCTCGGAGAGGGTCCGGCCGCTGTACATGGCCTTTTCGGCCAGGGCCCTGGCCTCAGGCGGGATCTCGCCGCCCCAGGCCCGCATCCGGCTGAGCCAGCGGTAGCAGTCCAGGGTGGCCCGGTTGGGATCCGGCCCCTTCAGCCGGCGGCGGCGCCGGAGCTTCAGGCAGAACTGGACCAGCCACAGCAGGGCGGCGCAGGCCGCCAGCCCCGCCAGGGCCCTGCCCAGCGCGGTAAGGACCGCCGGAAGAGCGCTCAGGGGCCCGCCGCCGGAGGGGGGCTCCGCCTCCTGGGAGGGGGCGGCGTCCGGGTCCCGGCTGGGGGCCGGGGTGGGGGTGGGCGCGGGGGGCGGGGCGGTCTCCGGCGGGAGGGTGGGCACGTCCCCCGGAAGGGGCGCGTCCCCCTCCGTCAGCAGCTCGGTGGGGAACCGGTCGGAGAAGCCGGGGGTGACCTCCACCGGGTACCAGCCCCAGCCGTCCACGTAGATCTCCACCCAGGCGTGGGCGGCGGAGTCGGGCACGTAGTTGACCACGTCCTGGGTCAGCTCCGCCGTGTAGCCGGTGACGAACCGGGCGGGGACGCCCAGGGTCCGGAACAGGAGCGTTCCGGTGGTGGCGAAGTGGAGGCAGTAGCCCTGCCGGCTGCTGTTGAGGAAGTATGTCACGTAGTCCTCCCCCTGGGGGGTGGCGGGGGTCTCCAGGTCGTAGGCGCACCGCTCCGCCAGTAGCTGCGGGATGAGTTCCGCCGCCTCCGGCCGGGAGAGGGCGGGCAGGCCGCCCTCCGGGTCCTCCGGAAGGGCCTCTTTCAACAGGGACTCCACCGCCTCCCGGGCGGAGTCCGGCACGTCCAGATAGTGCCGGTGCACGTAGTCCCGGTAGACCTCCTCCGCCCGGGCCACGGGGCCGGTGAGGGGGCTGAGGGCCCCGTCATGGGTCTCCGGCCAGCTGAGCAGAGCGAGCAGGTCCCGGTCGTAGGCGGTGAGGGTCACAAGAAAGTCCGTGGCCCCCTCCGCCGGGGAGAAGCCCAGGTCCCGGACGGGCGTGACCCCGGCCGCCTCCCAGTCCTGCTCCACCGGCTGGTAGGGCAGGAAGGCCGGCCCGTCCCCGCCGCCCGCGGCGCGGACCACGGCGGGGTAGGTCCGGTAGGGGCTGGCGGCGCCCAGGAACAGCAGGGGGGAGCCGGTCCAGCCGTCCTCCGGCAGGGCGGCGGTATATTCTTCCCACACCTCGTCGGGGAAGGGCTCCCAGCCGGAGCCGGTGTATACGTCAGAGGAGAGGCCCCGCAGATAGTAATGGCCGCTCACCGGGACACGGGTCTCCAGGACGGTCCGGCCGGTGAAGCGCTGCTCACCGGTGGCGGACAGCTCCACCTCCTCGTCGGGAAGGGAGGCGGGGGGCGGGGGCTCGCTGTCGTGGAAGGGGCCCTCCCACTCCCGGAGGAACTCCATCCACCGGTCCCCGAAGTCCACGATGGCCCGCTCCGCGTCCAGCGCCCACTGGGGCCGGGCGTAGCCCTCCATGGGGAACAGGGCGCATATCCCCGCCATCAGCGCGGCGCAGGCCGCGGCGGCGGCCAGGATCAGCCAGCCCCGGCCCTCCGCCCTCCGGCAGAGGGCGGCCAGCAGCAGGGCGCACCAGCACACGCACAGGGCGAGAAAGGCCGTCCAGCGGGGCAGGGCGCCTGCCGCCAGGCCGGGGGCCAGGGGGACCAGGGTCAGCAGGACCGCCGGCAGCCAGCTCCGCAGCCGGACCACCGCGCCCCCCAGCAGCAGGACGATAAGTGCCAGAGCCAGGGTGAGGAAGGTGACGGTGATCTCCGCCGGGGAGACGCCGGGGGGCGGGTCGTAGCGGTACAGGGGCACGTATCCCAGCTGCCGGGAGGTGAAGTCCAGGCAGACCGAGAACACCAGCAGGGCCCCCCGGAGGGCGTTCTGCCAGTTGAGGAACACATTGAGGCCCCACAGGGCGGCCAGGCCCAGGCACACCCGGCCGGACCACCGGGGCAGGGACCAGGCCGCCAGGGAGGCCAGGGCGAAGATGACCGCCTGGGGCAGCAGGGCCGCTTCCGGGACGCCCAGGGGGTAGAGGGACACGAAGGACACGGCCAGGCCGGCGGAGGCGCACAGCAGCAGCGCGCCGTTGCCCAGGACCAGGGCGGCGGAGCCGAGGCGGGAGGACCTATCCATAGCTGTCCTCCTCTCCGGCGGCGAGGTGGAGACGGAACACGGGCTCCCCGGCCAGCTCGATGAGTTTGGGCAGGGCGTCCAGCCTCACGCCGGCGGGGGGCGGGGGAGAGGACAGGACGGCGGTCAGGCAGTCCTCCAGCTCCTTTTCATCCCCCACCCGGCGGAGGAGGGGCTTCCCGTCCCCGCCCGGCCACAGCACGGCGAAGGGCCGCTGGGCGGTGAGCAGGGACCGGCACCGGGCCTCCAGCTTGTCCATGATCTGATCCTGGTCCTCCGCTGTCCCGTCCCGGTCGAAGGTGAGCAGGGGCAGGGGGGAGGGGCTCTCGGTCCGCTCCCGGACGATGAGCTCGTCCCACTTGGAGGACAGCTTCCAGTGGACGGCGCGCATGGGGTCGCCGGGGCGGTACTCCCGCAGGTCGTAGTCCTCCCCGGAGCCCTTCCGGGCGGTGCCGGCGGGGGAGATGTGGGAGAACCCCCCCTCCGGCTGGGGGACGGGGCGGACCTCCCCGCAGACGGGGGCCACCAGGATGTGGGCGGGCTCGGGGGCGGGGCGGCGCAGGGAGAACAGCCCCAGGTAGTCCAGCACCCGTACCCGGTCGGCGGACAGCTCCAGCAGGCCGCAGTGGTCCGTGGCGGCGGCCAGCAGGACGGGCTCGCCCTCCCCGCCGGACAGAGTCAGCGACCGCCGCCACACCGCCCCGGTGAAGGGGTTGCGCTCGGTGACGCGAAGGCTCAGCCGGGCCAGGGGCAGGCCGGCGGGGACCTCCAGCCGCATCTGCCAGTCGGCCGCCTCCCCCCGGAGGACCCTGGGGCGGTCGGAGGAGAGGGCCAGCCGCGCCCGCAGCATCCCCGGCAGGGACAGCAGCAGGGACAGCGCCGGCAGGGCCAGGGCCAGCGCGAAGACGAACTGGCCCAGGTAGCTGTCGCTGGTGATCTGGAGGACGAAGGCGGCCAGGAGGACCGCCAGGCAGATCAGGCGGCGGTAGACCATGGCCTTACCGGGGCAGGCGGGGCGCGGGGACGGCGGAGAGCACCCCGTCCGCGATCCGGACGGCCCGCTCGGTGCTGCCCACCGCGCCGGTGGGCAGGATGAGCCGGTGTGCCACCGCGTCGGTCCACACGAATTTCACGTCCTCCGGGACGACGAAGTCCCGGCCCCGGGTCCAGGCCACGGCCCGGCTCAGGGCGGCCACGGCGATGGCAGCCCGGGGACTGGCCCCCTGGGCCAGCTGGGGGCTCTCCCGGGTGGCCCGGACCAGGCGGATGATGTAATTCAGGATGATGTCGCTGACGTATACCTGATCCACCTGCCGGCGAAGGTTGGCCAGCTCCTCATGGCTGGCCGCCTGGACGACGGTGTCCAGGGGGTTGCCTTTCGCCTTGCGGCGGAGCAGCTCCAGCTCGTCCTCCTGGGAGGGGTAGCCCATGGACAGGCGCATGGCGAAGCGGTCCAGCTGGGAGTCGGGCAGCAGCTGGGTGCCCGAGGCCCCCGCCGGGTTCTGGGTGGCGATGACCAGGAAGGGCTCCGGGATGGGGTGGGTGACCCCGTCCACGGTGACCTTGCCCTCCTCCATGGCCTCCAGCAGGGCGGACTGGGTGCGGCTGGTGGCCCGGTTCAGCTCGTCGGCCAGGAACAGGTTGCACAGCAGGGCGCCGGGCTGATATTCCATCCGCCCGGTCTCCTTGCTGTAAAGGGAAAAACCCGTCAGGTCGGAGGGCATCACGTCGGGGGTGAACTGCACCCGGTTGTAGCTGAGGCCCAGCGCCTTGGAGAAGGCCAGGGCCAGGGTGGTCTTGCCCACGCCGGGGATGTCCTCCAGCAGCAGGTGGCCCCGGGCCAGGATGACCAGCAGGGCCTTGAAGATCACGTCGTCCTTGCCGACCACGGCCTTTTTGACCTCATTGACCACGGAAACGGCCAGATTTGTCTCGCTCATGGGGATACCTCCAGATCAGGACAGGGTGGTGAACAGGGAGCCCGCCGCCTCTTTCAGGGCGGCCACCAGGACGTCGGCCTGCTCTTTGGTGCTCTCCGGGGAGAAGGACAGGCGCAGGGCGCCGTCCAGCCAGGGCTTGGGCAGGCCCATGGCGGCGAACACGTGGCTGGGCCTGCCCTTGTGGCAGGCGGAGCCGGAGGAGACGCAGATGTTTTTGTCCCCCAGGACACGCACGACGACTTCGCTCTTGTAGCCGGGGAGGGTCACGGCGCAGATGTGGCCCACGTCCCCGGCGGAGATGACCTCCAGCTTTGGGAGGGCGGCCTTTAACTGTGTAAGGGTGTAGTCCTTCACGGCGGCGGTCTTTTCCAGCCTGGCGGGGTCCGCTGTCACAGCGGAGACGGCGGCGGCGAAGGCCGCGATCTGGCCGGTGGCCTCGGTGCCGGAGCGGAGGCCGTCCTCCTGGCCACCGCCGGTGAGCAGGGGGGCCAGCTTGACGCCCCTCTTCACGTACAGCGCGCCGATCCCCTTGGGGGCGCCGATCTTGTGGCCGCTGATGGTGATGAGGTCCGCCCCGGTGGAGCACAGGGGGAAGGGGACCTTCAAAAAGCCCTGGACGGCGTCGGTGTGGAACAGGACGGCCTTATCTGCCGCCTTGACGGCCTTGACCGCCTCCGCTACGGGGAGAAGGGCCCCCGTCTCGTTGTTCACCAGCATCATGGACACCAGGGCTGTGTCGGGCCGGAGGGCGGCCGTCACCTGGTCCACGGTGATCCGGCCCGCCCGGTCGGGCTTCAGATAGGTGACCTCATAGCCGTTCCGCTCCAGGTCTTTGCAGGTCTCCAGCACGGCGGCGTGCTCCACGGCGGTGGCGATAATGTGCCTCCCCTTGCGCCGGTTGACCTCAACCCCCCGGCGGAGGGCCCAGTTGTCCCCCTCGGTGCCGCAGGAGGTGAAGTACACCTCGCCGGGGGCGCAGCCCAGGGCGCGGGCCACGGCCTCACGGCCCTCTTTCACCCGCAGGGCGGCCCGGCGGCCGTACTCATACCGGGAGGAGGGGTTGCCGAACTGCCCCAGGGCGTCCGTCATGGCGGCGGCGGCCTCTGGGCGGACGGGGGTGGTGGCGGCGTAATCGAAATAGACCGGCTCGTCCATGGGCAGACGGCTCCTTTCTTTGCATAACAAGCCTATTTTATTAGTGTGTGGGCCAAAAGTCAAGACGGGAGGGGCCGATTGACAGCCCGGATGATTTGCGGTAAGATAGCACCGGTGATTTTTACAGGAAAAGGAGGGGAATGGGATGGCGCTCTTGTCCATCGTGGTCCCCTGTTACAACGAGGAGGCGGCCCTGGGCCGGTTCTACGAGGCGGTCCGCCCCGTGGCCGCCGGGCTGCCCGATGTGCGGGTGGAGTACCTCTTTGTGGACGACGGCTCCACCGACGGCACCCTGGCCGCTGTCAAGAAATTGGGGTCGGCCGACCCGGCGGTGCGGTGGCTGTCCTTCAGCCGGAACTTCGGCAAGGAGGCGGCGCTGTACGCCGGATTGGAGCACGCCAAAGGGGACCTTGTGGCGGTGATGGACGCCGACCTCCAGGACCCGCCCGCCCTGCTGCCCGAACTGCTCCGCGCCGTCCGGGAGGAGGGGTACGACTGCGCGGCGGTGCGCCGGGTGGACCGGAAGGGGGAGCCCCCCATCCGCTCCTTCTGCGCCCGGCAGTTCTACAAACTCATCAATAAGATGAGCGACACCGAGATCGTGGACGGGGCCAGGGATTTCCGGCTCATGACCCGCAAAATGGCGGAGGCGGTGCTGGCGGTGAAGGAGTACAACCGCTTCTCCAAGGGCATCTTCTCCTGGGTGGGGTTCAGGACCAAGTGGGTGGAGACCGAGAACATCCCCCGGTCCGCCGGGGAGACCAAGTGGTCCTTCTTCAAGCTGGTGCTCTACGCTCTGGACGGCATCGTGGCCTTTTCCACCGCGCCGCTGGCCATCGCCTCGGTGCTGGGGCTGGTGCTGTGCGTGGTGGCGGGCCTCGCCATCGTGTTCATCATCGTCCGGGAACTGATCTGGCAGGGGAGCGCCTACGGCTGGCCCTCTCTGGTGTGCATCATCCTGCTGATCGCCGGCATCCAGCTGTTCTGTATGGGCATTTTGGGCCAGTATCTGGCGAAAACCTATCTGGAGACCAAAAAGCGGCCCATCTATATCCTGCGGGAGCAGGGGGGAGGCGGCCATGACGAAGAGTAAGTGGAAACGGACGGCGGTCTGTCTGCTGGCCTTCCTGATCCCGGCAGCGGTGATGCTGTGGGCCTACGCCTCTATGGGCATGGCCCCCTGGGGGGACAAGACCATTCTGGCCTCCGATATGGCGGACCAGTACGTGGAGTTCTTCTGCGCCCTGAAAAGCGGGGACCTGTTCTTCTCCTGGTCCAAGGCCCTGGGGACCTCCTACATCGGGGTGTTCTCCTATTATGTGTCCAGCCCCCTGTCCCTTTTGACCCTGCTGGTCCCCAATGAGGCCATGCCGGTGGGCCTCATGTTCCTGACGGTATTGAAGATCGGGCTGGCGGGGGCGGCCTTTGCCCTCTACTCGCAAAAGATGTTCCCCCGGAGCGGAGCGGCCTCCCTGATCTGCGCCGTCAGCTATGCCCTCATGAGCTACAACGCCGCCTATTCCCTGTGCATCATGTGGCTGGACGGGGTCATCTGGCTGCCGCTGATCTTGCTGGCGCTGGAGCGCGTTTTGGAGGGGAGGGGCTTCGGCCCCTTCGTGGCGGCGCTGACGGTATGCTTCTTCTCCACCTGGTATATCTCCTATATGGTGGGGGCGTTCTGCCTGCTGTATTTCATCGCCCGGTGCGTGATGCTGGAGCTGACGGGAAGGGAACTGGCCCGGGCCTCGGGCCGGTTCCTGGGCGGGGCGGCCTGCGCGTTGGGCCTCACCGCCTGGCTGTGGCTGCCCACCTTCCTGGCCATGTTCAACGGCAAGTTCAGCGGCGGCAATGTGGACTACGCCGGCCTCCTCACCGGGGAACCTCTGGACATCCTGGGGCGGCTGTTCTTCGGGTCCTTTACCTCCATCACCTACGCGGCCCTGCCCTATGTGTTCTGCGGGACGGCCACCGTGCTGCTGGCGGTCCTCTACTTCTACCAGCGGCATCCCCCCCGGGAGAAGCTGGCCTGGCTGGGGCTGCTGGCGGCCATGGCGGCCTCCCTGCTGCTGTCCCCCCTGGACAAGCTGTGGCACCTGCTCCAGAAGCCCAACTGGTTCCCCTGGCGGTACGGGTTCGCGGTGTCCTTCGTGGTGATCGCCCTGGCCAACATGGCCCTGCCGCCCATCCTGGCCGCCGCGGGGAAGCGGAGGCCCGCCCTGGAGCGGTGGGCGGCGGCCGCTTTGGCGGTCCTCACGGTGCTGGACCTGGGCCTCAACACCAGGGACATCCTCCGGGGCATGGACGAGCAGTTCCGGTATCAGTCCTGCGCCGCCTATCAGGAGGACTACCGGGCCAACAGCGCCCTCACCGCAGCCGCCTATGAGGATGCCGGCGGGGCCTTCTTCCGCATGGGGGCCGCCGAGGACCGGGGCCACAACGGCCCCCTGGCCTTTGGCTACCCCGGCATCACCCACTACAGCAGCCTCTACAACTACGACGTGAACGAGCTCACCCGCAAACTGGGCTTCGCCCAGACCTGGATGTGGTGCGCTTATTACGGCTCCACCCCGGTGACCGACGCCCTGCTGGACTTCCGCTATGTGATCTCCAAAGGCGGGACGCCCTATGAGGCCGTGGCCCGGAGCGGGGACTATACCCTCTACAAAAACCCGGACGCGCTGCCCATCGCCTTTCTCAGCGCCGGGGAGGAGGCTCCGGCCTTCAGCGGAGCCACCCCCTTTGAGCGGCAGAACGGCCTGCTGTCCGATGTGGCGGGGGAGGGGGCGGAGGCCTTCGCCCCCGTGGAGGCCCAGTGGTGGGACGAGGGAGGCGCGGTCCGCTTCGCCTTCACCGGCACGGGCCGGCCCGTCTACGCCGACCTGTCCGGCTCCGGCCTGATCCAGGCGTGGCTGGAGGGGGGCGAGACGGTGTACCTTGGCCCCACCGAGGCGGCCAGCGTCCACTATCTGGGGACTCCCGCTGAGGGGGAGGAGTGCCTGGTCACCGTCTGGCACGACGGGAGCTGGGCCCCGCCGGACGACTTCCTCTGGACCCTGGACCGGGAGGTCCTGTCCGCCGCCGTGGCCGCCGTGGACCCGGCGGAGGGGCTGTCCGTGGAGAAGAACGGGACGGTGCGCCTGACCGCGACGGCGGACGGGCCCCGGACGCTGCTCACCACCGTCCCCGCCGAGGAGGGCTGGACCGTCCTGGTGGACGGGGAGAAGGTCGCCGGCGGGATCTGGCTGGACACGTTTCTGGCGGCGCCCCTGTCCGCCGGGGCGCACACGGTGGAGCTCCACTATACCCCGCCGGGGCTGTATCCGGGGCTGGCCCTGGGCGCCCTGGCCGCGGCGGCCCTCGTGGGGGCGGCCCTGTTCGCGGGGCGGAAGAAAAAACGCTGACGCAAAGGAGCTCCTCCGGCCCACATGGCCGGAGGAGCTCTTTTCAAACGGTTTACCAGCGCCCGATGAACACCATCACCGAGCGGGGGCGGATGGTGAAGCGGTCCCCCACGGGGCCGTAGGTCTGGGGCTCCTCGTTCCAGGTGTCCACCGCCAGGTGCCAGCCCAGCCCGTCGGGCAGGCGGGGCAGCTCCACCTGGAGGGGCTCCCAGTAGGCGTTGGAGGCCACGTAGACCAGCTGCTCCCCGGCGTCCTGCTCCCATCCGGCGAACAGGACCCCGATATAGTGGTCGTGGTCTTCGAACACCCGCTTCCAGGGGGTGATGCCGTGGAAGGACACGTCGGGGAAGCCGCAGGCGCCGTTGGACAGGTTGGTCCGCAGCACCTTGTGTTCCTTGCGGAAGCGGATCATGGCCTGGAAAAAGCGGAAGGTGTCCCGGTTCTTCTCCAGCAGGGACCAGTCCAGCCAGGAGGTGATGTTGTCCTGACAGTAGGCGTTGTTGTTGCCGAACTGGGTGTTGCAGAACTCGTCCCCCGCCAGGAACATGGGGGTGCCCCTGGAGCACATGAGCAGGGCGAAAGCGTTGCGGACCATCCGCCGGCGGAGGGCGTTGATGGCCTCGTCGTCGGTCTCTCCCTCCACGCCGCAGTTCCAGCTGTTGTTGTCGTTGGCACCGTCGGTGTTGTTCCAGCCGTTCTTCTCGTTGTGCTTCTGGTTGTAGGCGAACAGGTCGTAGAGGGTGAACCCGTCGTGGCAGGTGATGAAGTTCACCGAGGCGTCTTTCCGGGAGTCGGGGTAGATGTCCCGCGAGCCGCCGAGGCGGAGGGCGGCGTTCTGGGCCATGGCGTAGTCGCCCTTCAGATAGCGGCGCATATCGTCCCGGTAGCGGCCGTTCCACTCCGCCCAGCGGTTCCAGGCGGGGAAGGAGCCCACCTGGTAGAGGCCGCCGGCGTCCCACGCCTCGGCGATGAGCTTCACGTCGGCCAGGATGGGGTCGAAGGCCAGGGCCTGGAGCAGGGGAGGCTCGTTCATGGGGGAGCCGTCCTCCGCCCGGCCCAGGATGGAGGCCAGATCGAACCGGAAGCCGTCCACCCGGTAGGTGGTGACCCAGTAGCGCAGGCAGTCCACGATCATCTGGTGGACGATGGGGTGGTTGCAGTTCAGGGAGTTGCCGCAGCCGGAGAAGTTCTGGTAGCCGCCCCCCGGCGTGAGCAGGTAGTAGATGTTGTTGTCGAACCCCTTGAAGGAGAAGAAGGGGCCGTTCTCGTTGCCCTCGGCGGTGTGGTTGAGGACCACGTCCAGGTAGACCTCGATGCCCCGCTGCTTGCAGGCCCGGATGAACCGCTTCAGTTCCCGGCCCTCTCGGTTGAACTCCTGGGAGGAGGAGTAGCTGGTGTTGGGGGCGAAGAAGGACACCGGGTTGTAGCCCCAGTAGTTGTAGAGCTTTTCCCCGTTGGCGCTGCGGTAGTCCAGCATCTCGTCGAACTCGAAGATGGGCATGAGCTCCACGGCGTTGACCCCCAGCTCCTGGAGGTAGGGCAGCTTTTCGATGAGCCCGGCGAAGGTGCCGGGGTACTCCACGCCGGAGGAGGGGTCCTGGGTGAAGCCCCGGACGTGGAGCTCGTAGATGATCAGATCCTCCATGGGGATCAGGGGGGAGCGGATGTTCTCCCAGTCGAAGGTGTCCCGCACCACTCTGGCCCGATAGTGCTGGCCGTGGGGGTTAGGCTCGGCCCACTTGTTCTGGCCGGTGACCGCCTTGGCGTAGGGATCCAGCAGATACCTGGTCCTGTCGAACAGCAGGCCCTTGGAGGGGTTCCAGGGGCCGTCCACCCGGTAGGCGTACTCAAAGTCCCGGATGTCCAGGCCGAACACGATCATGGAGTACACGTTGCCGATGCGGTAGTGCTCCGGGAAGGGGAGGACGGCGTAGGGCTCCGCGGCCTTGCGCCGGAACAGCAGCAGCTCGATGGAGGTGGCCCCCCGGGAGATCACGGTGAAGTTCACCCCGCCGGGGATGGCGGTGGCGCCGTTCATCTCGTACAGGCCGGGGCGCACGTCGAACCCGGCGATGCGGTCCAGGGGGATCAGGTGGATGGTGCGGGGCAGTTCGATGACGGCCTGGCCGGGCGCCGTGCCGGCCTGTTGGGGATCGTTGGGTACGGGGTTATCCATGCGTGGGGACCTCCCTTGTCCGCGCGCCCGCCGCGCGGAGATACATATCATAAAATCATACCTTATACAGTATATGAGCGGAAGGCCGGACCGTCAAGCAAAAATTGAGGTTTTCGGGCCAAAAAGCGGCGGTTCCGGAAATCGTAAAGGAATGTTTCCCAAATCTTCAAAAACTTTTCTTGTGTTTGTCGAAAATCCTGCTATACTTATCCCCGTGGCGGCGGGCTTCTGCCGCCCGGAAAGGAGGGAGCGCCGGTGAAGGAGAGGACCGTGAAGAGATTGCTGTGGGCGGTCACCGTTCTGCTGCTGGCCGGCACCCTGCTGGCGCTGTGGGCCACCGGCTTTTTCGAGGCGGCCTCCTCCCCCGAGGCCATGGAGGAGTACATCGACCGGTGCGCCCCCTGGTCCCACCTGGCCTATTTCGCCATCCAGCTGGCCTCGGTGATCGTGGCCCCCATCCCCAGCAACATCACCGCCGCGGCGGCGGGATGGCTCTTCGGGGTGTGGCCCGCCTTCCTGCTCACCTGGGGGGCGGTGGCGCTGGGCTCGGCGCTGGTGTTCGCCCTGGCCAGGGGATTGGGCCGGGACTTCGTCCAGCGGCTGGTGGGGGAGCGGTCCTCCGGCAGGTATCTGGACCTGATCCGCCGCAAGCGGGACGTGTTCCTGCTGGTGGCCTTCCTGTTTCCCTTTTTCCCGGACGACGTGCTGTGCCTCCTGGCGGGGCTCACCAAGATCTCCTTCCGGCGGTTCCTGCTGCTGGTGGCGGTCGCCCGGCCCTGGGGGCTGCTGGCGGCCTGCGCCGTGGGCGGGAACGCGGTGAAGCTGCCCCTGCCCGCCATGCTCGCCCTGGGGGCCCTGGGGCTGGTCCTGGCGGCCCTGGCCCTGCGCTACGGGGACCGGGCGGAGGCGGCCATCGTCCGGCGGATGGAACGGCAAAAAGACAGACCATAGGGGCCGGACGGGGCCCCGTGTTCCCAAAACGCCCCACCCCAACCGATACCATGCTGCACAGAGAGGAGGCGCGCTCATGCTGACCCTGTTATATCACCGCGGCGGCCAGGACGCCCTGGGCGAACTGCTGGCGCGGATGGGCCGCTCCGAGGCCCGGAAAAACCTGCTCATCGTGCCGGAGCAGTGGTCCCACGAGAGCGAGCGGGCCATGTGCGCCGCCCTGGGCAATTCCGCCTCCATGACCTGCGAGGTATTGTCCTTCACCCGGCTGGCGGGCCGGCTGGCTGACGCCTGCGGCGGCGGGGCCGCCCCCATGCTGGACGGCGGCGGGCGGATGCTCCTCATGTACGCCGCCCTGCGGCAGATCGCCGACAGCCTGACGGTATACCGCGCCCCGTCCCGGAAGCCCGCCTTTCTCACCGGCCTCTTGGCCACGGTGGACGAGTGCCGCAGCTACCGGGTGGCCCCGGAGGACCTGATCGCCGCCGGGGAGGAGCTGGGGGGCCGGCAGGGGGACAAGTGGCGGGACTTGGGGCTCATCTGCGCCGCGTACCAAGAGCTGGAATCCCAGTCCGCCGCCGACCCCCGGAGCCGCCTGGACCGGCTGGCGGAGCAGCTGAAACAGTCCCGCTGGGCGGACGGCATGGCGGTGTTCGTCCACGGCTTCACCGACTTCACCCCCCAGGAGGAGGCGGTGCTGGCCCGGCTCATGGCCCAGGGGGAGGTCACCGTCTCCCTGCTGTGCGACACGAAAGACAATTCAGACATCTTCCGCCCCGCCCTCCGGTGCGCCGGACGGCTGAAGCGGCTGGCGAGGGAGCGCGCCCTGCCCGTCACCGAGGAGCAGCTTGACCGGCCTCTGCCCCGGCATCCCTCTCTGGAATATCTGGAGCAGACCCTGTTCGGCGGGGAGGGCGTTGCCCCCTGGCAGGGGGAGTGCGCCGTCACCCGGGTGAGGGCCGCCGATCCCCGGCAGGAGGTGGAGTGGTGCGCCGCGGAAGTCCTCCGGCTGCTGCGGGAGGAACATTATCGCTGCCGGGACATCGCCGTGTGCGCCCGTCGGCTGGACGGGTACGGAGAGCTGATCGAGAGCGTGTTCGCCCGGTACGGCGTCCCGGTGTTCATGAGCGCCATGGAGGACGTGCTGCGGACGCCCCCTCTGGCGCTGGTGACCTCCGCCCTGGCCGCTGTGGCCGGGGATTACCCCTATGAGGAGATGTTCCGCTATCTCAAGACCGGCCTCACCGATGTGACGGACGAGGAGCGGGACCTGCTGGAAAACTACGTGCTCACCTGGGACATCCGGGGCGGGACGTGGACGAGGGAAAAGCCTTGGGATATGCACCCGGAGGGCTACGGCCTGCCCTTCTCCCAGGAGCAGACCGCCCTGGTGGCGCGGCTGGACGCCCTTCGCCGGAAAGTTATCACGCCGCTGGAACGGCTGCGCAAAGACCCGGACAGGACAGGCAAGGGCCGTGCCCTGGCCCTCTGGCGGCTGCTGGAGGACATCGGCCTGCCGGAGCGGCTGGGGCAGCGGGCGGATTCCCTGGAAAAGCGGGGCGACCTGAACGCCGCCGCCCGGTACCGCCAGCTGTGGGACATCCTGACGGGCGGCCTGGAGCAGTGCGCCCTCCTGCTCAATGATACCGAGTTGGAACCGGACGAGTTCTCCCGGCTGTTCTCCCTGGTGCTGTCCCAGTACGACGTGGGGGCCATCCCCGTGTCCCTGGACCGGGTGGTGGTGGGGAACGCCCCCCGCATGGCCCACCGGGAGGTCAAGACGCTGTTCCTGCTGGGGGCGGACAGCGGTTCCATCCCCGACTGTGCCCCCTCCCCCGGCCTGTTCTCCGACCGGGATCGGGACGGGCTGGCCCTCCATTCCATCGAGCTGGCCCCCCGGCAGGAGGACAAGCTCCGTCGGGAGATGACCATCGCATACGAGACCTGCGTCCGGCCCACCGACAGGCTGTATGTCAGTTACGCTGCCGGCTCCGGGGACAATGAAAAGGCCCCCTCCTTCCTGATGGAGCGGCTGGCCGCCCTGTTCCCGGGAAAAAAGATGATCGACGCCGCCGGCAGCCCCGCTCGTCTGGCCGCCCCCGCCGCCGCCCTGGAGCTGGCGGGGCAGGACCGGGCCCTGGCCGCTGTTCTGCGTCAGGTTCCCGGATTGAGCCAGCGGGTGGACCGGCTGGATAGGGCCGCCGCCTGGAGGCGGGGGGCCCTGTCCCCGGCGGCGGTGACCGCCCTGTTCGGCCCGGCGGTGCCCATGTCGGCCACCCGGCTGGACCTGTACAACTCCTGCCACTTCGGCCACTTTATGCGCTTCGGCCTGGACGCCAGGCCCCGGCAGCAGGCCAAATTCCGCCCCACCGACTACGGCACCTTCGTCCACGCGGTGCTGGAAGAGACCCTTCGCGCCGCCGGACAGCAGGGCGTCCCTCTGGACGACGGCGCGGCCATCTCCCGACTGGCGAAAGAGGCCGCCGACCGGTATGAGGCGGAGACGCTTTCCGGCCTGGAGGGCGAGACCGCCCGGTTCCGCTGGCTGTTCCAGCGGATGAAGGAGTCCGCCCTGGCGGTGACGGACAGCGTGTGCGCCGAGCTGGCCGTGTCCGACTTTGACCCGGTGGCCTTTGAGCTGGGCTTTGGCCGGGGCAGGACCCTGCCCCCGGTGGAGGTCCAGA
This sequence comes from uncultured Oscillospiraceae bacterium, assembly GCA_947629955.1. GTDB lineage: Bacteria > Bacillota > Clostridia > Oscillospirales > Oscillospiraceae > Enterenecus. The sequence goes on along the minus strand of CANRFT010000008.1, from coordinate 49,352 downwards.
ACGGCGTCACCCTGCGGCTGTCCGGCGCGGTGGACCGGGTGGATTCCTGGGTGAAGGACGGCAGGCGCTATCTCCGCGTCGTGGACTACAAGACCGGCAAGAAATCCTTCGACTTCGCCGACGTGGAGGACGGCCGGGGCCTCCAGATGCTGCTGTACCTGTTCACCCTGGCCAAGGAGGGGGACGGCCTGTTCGGCCCGGAGGAGATCGTGCCCGCCGGGGTGCTGTACGTTCCAGCCCGGAACCCGGTGGTGGACGGCGACCGGTCCATGACCGGCGAGGACGTGAAAAAGCAGCAGAGCCGTCAGCTCCGACGCCAGGGCCTGGTGCTGGACGACCCGGACGTGATCGCCGCCATGGAGCGGGTCGGAGAGGACGGCTGCCGCTTCCTGCCCGTGGATAAGAAGGGGGAATCCCTTGTCACATCAGAGCAGATGGAATTGTTGGACGAATACGTCACCCAGGCGCTGGAAAAGGCCGCCGGGGAGCTGGCCGCCGGGGACATCGACGCCGACCCCTTCTGGCGGGACGGCCAGCACAACGCCTGCCGCTGGTGCGACTATCAGGCCGCCTGCCACTTTGAGGAGGACTGCGGCGACCGGGCCCGCTACCGCCGGGGCGTCAAGGCGGCGGAGTTCTGGAATTGGCTGGCGAAAAAGAACGATACAACGCCGTAGGGGCGGCCCCATGTGGCCGCCCGGGTCCTGTAAGGGAGGTTCCGCCTCCGAAACAGGCGCGGCTTTGGAGGGCGGAGGCCCTCCGACGGCGGGCGGCCTTCCCGCCGGCAGCCTGCTGAAAGCAGGCAAAGACGCGCCCCTTAGGAGGCCCTGCCTCCGGCGGGGCACGTTCTCTCACGCGAGAGAAAGTACCCAAAGAGCGCGCTCAGGGGGCAGAGCCGCGGTTCGCGTCGGACAGAGGGCGTCCAACGCTCTCAGCGTCTCCGTCCCCTAAGGACCCCCGTTTACGGGGGCTCATGATGGCAGCGTAACACTTAGCCCTTCCGGCGCCAGCGGCTTTCGAATGCAGATGCCTCTCTTTCCGCTGCCGCTGACGGTCTAATGACCGGGAAGGATTCCGTCTACCAGCCTGCGCCTAAGGGGTCAAAGGCGCCCACGCCCCGAAAGGCGGGCTTTGCCCGCCGGGCTGCCCGCCCAGGCGCCCAAAAGAGACGCATTCCGCAACGACGTGGAACACTGAGCGGCAGCGGAGACAGGAGGACCCTCATTCGGTCTTTGCGCGCCGGCAAAAAAGGGACCCAGACCGACGGCTCCCCCGTAAAACCGGGGGGCCAGGGGACAAAACACTGAGAGCGCCGGACGAACTCTGTCCGGCGGGAACCGTGTTTTGCCCCCGGCGCGTCTTTGCCTACTTTCTGCACGCGCAGAAAGTAGGTCGCCGGCAGGCGAAACCCGCCTTTCCGCGTGAGAGAAAGTGCCCCGCCGGAGGCCGCCCTCCATTAAGGAGCGTACCCCGCCCTAACGGGGACAGCGGATAGAAAACCCTCCGCGCCCCCTCATCAGTCAGCCCTTCGGGCTGCCAGCTTCCCCCCTGCGGGTGGAAGCCTTTACGAAAGGAGGCCACGCCTCATGGACCTGACAAGAGAACAGCGCGCCGCCGTGGAGGACCGGGGCGGCGATCTGCTGGTGGCCGCCGCCGCCGGGTCGGGCAAGACCCGGGTGTTGGTAGAGCGGCTGATGGGCTGGGTGGAGGCCGGCGAGGACATCGACCGGTTTTTGGTCATCACCTTCACCAACGCTGCCGCCAGCCAGCTGAGAGGCCGCATCGCCGCCGCCCTCCACGCCCTGCTGGCAAAGAGGCCGGGGGACGCCCACCTCCGCCGGAACGCCACCCTGGTCTATAAGGCCCCCATCTGCACCATCGACGCCTTCTGCCTGGACTTTCTGCGGCAGTGGGGCCACCTCATCGATTTGGACCCGGACTTCCGCCTCTGCGACGAGGCGGAGGCCGACGAGCTCCGGGCCCGTGCCCTGGAGGAGGTATTGGAGGCGCGGTACGCCAACATCGCAGACGACCCCGCCTTTGCCGCCCTGGCCGACGAGCTGGCCGGGGAGCGGGACGACCAGACGTTGGAGGAGGTCATCCTGGACGTCCACCGGCGGGTCCAGGCCCAGACCAACCCCAGGGGCTGGCTGCTGGACCGGCGAAAGGACTTCGCCCTGCCCGCCGGGGCCATGCCCGAGGACACCCCCTGGGGTAGCCTGCTGCTGGCCGACGCCCGCTCCCTCACCGAGTCCTGGCGCACGGCCCTGGACGCCCTCCGGTACGAGGTCAGCTTCGACGAGGTGCTGGAGCAGAACTGGGGGGACTCCCTGGATGGCACCCTGGCCGGTCTGGACGCCCTCTCCGCCGCCCTCAGCGAGGGCTGGGACGCGGCCGCCGCCCGCTTCCCCGTCCCCTTTTCCCGGATCGGGACCAAGCGCGGGGACTGCGACGAGGGGCTGAAGGCCCGCCTCAAGGCCCAGCGGGACCTGTGCAAGGCCCAGATGGTCAAGCTGGCCGCCCGGTTCGAGGTGGCCGGGGACCAGGTGATGGAGGACCTGCGGGCGGTCTCCCCCGCCATGACGGCCCTTCTGGAGGTGGCCGCCCAGTTCGGGGACGCCTTCGCCGCCGCCAAGGCCAAACGGCACCTCATCGACTTCAACGACGGGGAGCACCTCACCGCCCGACTGCTCTCCGAGGCCGACGGCTCCCCCTCAGATCTGGCCCTGGACGTGGGTGCCCAATACAAAGAGATCATGGTGGACGAGTACCAGGACACCAATGGCGTCCAGAACGCCATCTTCGGGGCCCTGGCAAGTAATCATGACCTGTTCATGGTGGGGGACGTGAAGCAGTCCATCTACCGGTTCCGGCTGGCCGACCCCGCCATCTTCCTGGACAAGTACGACCGGTATCCCTTGGCGGAGGATGCCTCCGACGGGGAGGGCCGCAAGCTGCTGCTGTCCGCCAACTTCCGCTCCAGGCCGGAGGTGCTGAGCGCCGTCAACTTCATTTTCCGCAACGTGATGAGCCGGGAGAGCGGCGAGCTGGACTACACCGCCGCCGAGGAGCTGAAACCGGGCCGGGCCGACCTCACTCCCGACCCCCGGTACGCGGTGGAGCTGAACTGCGTGGACCTGTCCGACCTCACCGACGACCCGGACCGGGGCAAAGAGGACAAGGACCTGGTAGAGGCCCGTGCCGCCGCCAAACGGACCAAAGAACTGCTGCAAAGCGGCCTGCCCATCGGGGACCGGCCCGTGCGGCCCGAGGACGTCGTGATCCTGCTCCGGTCGCCGGGGCCGGTGCTGCGGCACTACGCCGCCGCCCTGGACGAGCTGTCCATCCCCTGGACCGCCGAGGGGGGCCGGGACTTCTTCGGCTCCACGGAGATCTCGGTGGCCATCGCCCTGCTGCAGGTGCTGGACAACCCCCGGCAGGACGTGCCCCTGCTGGCGGTGCTCCGCTCCCCCCTGTTCCACTTCACCCCGGACCGGCTGGCATACCTGCGGGCCGGGTGCCAGGGGACCGTCTACGACTGTCTTGCCGCCGGGGCGGCCCGGGGGGAGGCGGACTGCGCCTCCTTCCTGTCCCTGCTGGGCGAGCTGCGGGAGCTGGCCGCCGAGGAGAACAGCCACCGGCTGATCTGGGAGTTGTACGGCCGGCTGGACGTGCCGGCGGTGTTCGCCGCCATGCCCGAGGGTCCCCAGCGGCGGGCAAACCTGATGGCCCTGTACGACGAGGCCGCCCGGTTCGAGAGCGCCGGCCACCGGGGCCTCATGGCCTTTCTGCTCCACCTGTCCCGGATGGCGGAGAACGGGGTACCCGTGCCGGTGTCCTCCGGCGAGGGGGGCGGGGTGCGTATCCTGTCCATCCACAAGTCCAAGGGGCTGGAGTTCCCGGTGGTATTCCTGTGCGGGCTGGAGCGGCGCTTCAACGAGGGGGACTCCCACGAGACCATCCTGTTCCACCCGGACCTGGGGCTGGGCCCCAAGCGCGCCGACCGGGCCCGGATGCTCCGCTACACCACGATCGCAAGGGACGCGGTGGCCCTGCGCCTCCGGCAGCAGCTCCGGGCGGAGGAGATGCGTCTGCTGTACGTGGCCATGACGAGAGCCGAACACAAGCTGGTCCTGTTCGCCGCGGTGAACGGGCGGATGGGCTCGCTGGCGTCTGTCGCCGCCCAGGCCCAGTGCCCTCCCTCCCCCCGGCGGATGGCGGAGGCCAATTCCATGGCCGCCTGGGTGCTGACCCCGGCCCTGTGCCGGTCCGACAGCGGGGCCCTGTGGGGGGACCTGGACGTGCCCCGGCCCCTGCCCCCCGCCGGGCAGGGCTATGGCTGGGACATCCGGCTGCTGTCCGGCCAGGAGTACGAAACGCCTCAGACCGCCGCCCCGGCGGGGGAGGCGGAGGACGACGGCCCCTCCCGTCTGGCGGAAAACCTGGCGGACATCCTTCAATGGAAGTATCCCCACGGCGTGTCGGCGGACATGCCCTCCAAGCTCACCGCCACCCAGCTCAAGGGCCGGGAGAAGGACAAGGAGGCCGCTGAGGAGGCCGCCGAATATCGCCCCGCCCCCCAGCCCGTCAGTCTCCGGCGGCCCGTGTTTGAGCGGCAGCGGCCCCTCACCGCCGCCCAGCGGGGCACCGCCCTCCACATGGTCATGCAGTACCTGGACTACGGCAAAACCGACACGGCGGAGCAGGTGCGGGACGAGATCGCCCGGCTGGTGTCCGGCCAGTACATCACCCCCCAGCAGGGGGAGGCGGTGGACCCCGACGACATCCTGGCCTTTTTCCGCTCCGATCTGGGCAGGCGGCTGAAGGCCGCCCCACGGGTGGAGCGGGAGTTCAAGTTCTCCCTGCTGGCCCCGGCGGTCGACTACTGGCCCAACGCCGAGGAAGGGGAACAGGTCCTCCTCCAGGGGGTGGTGGACTGCTGGTTCCAAGAGGCGGACGGCGCGGTCACGGTGGTGGATTTCAAGACCGACCGGGTGACGGACGCCACCGTCCGGGCCCGTGCGGAGGAGTACCGGCCCCAGCTGGAGGCGTACAGCCGCGCCCTGTCCGAGGCGGCCGGGGTGACGGTGGCCCACCGGTATCTGTGGTTCTTCGCCTTGGGCCGTGAGGCGGAGGTTTAGAGGCCGTCCGAGAAAAAATCCCGGCAAAAGCAAAAAAAGTCCTTGCAATTTGTCCCGAGCCGTGGTAAGATACGTTTTGCGTTTACAGGGGGTCATTGTGCCCCTCGCCATTGAGAACCGTCAGAAAGAGGTGAATCCCCGTGAAGGAAGGCATCCATCCCAAGTACCAGGCCACCACTATCACCTGCGCCTGCGGCAACGTCATCGAGACCGGCTCGACGAAAAAGGACATCAAGGTGGAAGTCTGCTCCAAGTGTCACCCCTTCTACACCGGTAAGCAGAAGGTCGTGGACACCGGCGGACGTGTCAGCCGCTTCAACAAGAAGTACGGTCTGGCGTAAGCTGTGCCATTTCAAAAGCCCATGTCGAGAAGACATGGGCTTTTTGCGTGGAGGGGGCCCGGCCTCCGGCGGGGAGGTTCCGCCCCCGGGCGGGTCGCTTTTCCCCGTAAAAGGCGGTTTTCGCCTGCGGGCGACCTACTTTTCCCCCGGGGGAAAAGTAGGCAAAAGGCCGCTCAAGGGGCCGGCGGCCGGGTTGGAGCGTTCCGCCCCACAGGCCGCCTTGCCCCCTGAGGACCCCCATTTCTACGGGGGAGCCGTCGGTCTGGGTCCCTCTTTTTCCGGCGCGCAAAGGCCGAATGAGGGTCCTTCTGTTTCCGCTGCCGCTAAGTGTTCCGCATCGTCGCGAAAAGCGTCTCTTTTGGGCGCCTGGGCGGGCAGCCCGGCGGGCAAAGCCCGCCTTTCGGGGCGTGGGCGCCTTTGACCCCTTAGGCGCAGGCTGGTAGACGGAATCCTTCCCGGTCATTAGACCGTCAGCGGCAACGGAAAGAGAGGTATCTGCATCCGAAAGCCGCTGGCGCCGGAAGGGCTAAGTGTTACGCTGCCATCATGAGCCCCCGTAAACGGGGGTCCTAAGGGGGCGGTGACGCTGAGAGCGTTGGACGCCCTCTGTCCAACGCGAACCGCGGCTCTGCCCCCTGAGCGCGCTCTTTGGGTACTTTCTCTCGCGTGAGAGAAAGTACCCCGCCGGGGGCCGTGCCTCCTAAAGGGTGCGTCTTTGCCTGCTTGCGCAGGCTGCCGGCGGGAAAGACCGCCCGCCGCCGGAGGGCTTACGCCCTCCAAAGCCGCACCCGCGGCCGGCCCGCATATCATGATATGTACCCAATTTGTAAGGAGGCCATAACCATGTTCCAAAAAGTCGACCCCAAGACCCTGGACCTGAACCCCTTCGCCGCCATCGGCGAGCAGTGGATGCTCATCACCGCCGGCACGCCCGAAAAGCTCAACACCATGACCGCCTCCTGGGGCGGACTGGGGGTGCTGTGGGGCGTGCCCATGGCCACCGCCTACATCCGGCCCCAGCGGTACACCAAGCGGTTTGTGGACGAAAACGAGTACTTCACCCTCTCCTTCTACGGCGAGCGGTACCGGAAGCAGCTGTCCCTGTGCGGCTCCAAGAGCGGCCGGGACGTGGACAAGGTGAAGGAGTGCGGCTTCACCCCCGCTTTCGCCGCCTGCGGCGCACCCTACTTTGAGGAGGCCGACCTGGTGCTGGTCTGCCGGAAGCGGATGGTGGTCCCCATGGAGGAGGCCCGCATCCCCGCCGACGTCCGGGAGAGGTGCTACGACGGGGACTACCACGACATGTACTGGGGCGAGATCGTGGAGGCGCTGAAGAAGGGCTGACGATCCGTCAGGCCGTAGGGGACTTAGGGCCGTTCGCCTTCAGTTCGTCCAGCACCTGTTTCCACTCGGCCCGCCTCTGCCGGAGCAGTTCTTCGTCGGAGGAAATATACGGAGCGGGCGGCTTGTGGCGGAAAGCGCCGCCCTCCTTTTCCCACTCCTTGTGTGAGTGTATATTCCTTTCCTTTTCCTTCTCCTTATCGCTTGCGGTTTGCTTGCCGTTTGCTTTGGTTTTGCTTCCGCCCAGCGCCCCGGCCTCTGCCCGGGCCCGGCCCTTGTCCAGGATGGGCTTTATGAGGATGAAGACGGTGGCCGCGGAGCCTTGCAGCTCAGGCGTTTCGCCGTCTAGGGCGTATCGTGCCACGGCGTCGTAACAGGCCAGCCGCGCCCTGGGTTTCAGGGTGGAGATGGCCTCGTAATAGGAGCGGAAAAAGGTAAATTGTGTTCTGGGTTCCAGATTCAATTTTGAAAAACCTCCCGAGTTTCTGTTCTGCTTCCCGGAGAAACCGGGGAGTTGTTTGCCCGTTTTGGTACAAGTTTAAGAGAAAAGGAGCCGCTATGTTCGACGAAACCCAACCCAAAACCATCAACCGGGCCGTGCTGGTGGGCCTCAGCTCCCCCGCCCTGACAAGGGAGGAGAACGCCGGGGAGGACACCCTGGAGGAACTGGCCGCCCTGCTGGAGACGGCGGGGGGCGTCTGCTTGGGCACGGTGCTGCAGAACCGGCCCACCCCCGATCCCCGCACCTTCATCGGCGAGGGCAAGGCCGCCGAGGTGAAGGAGCTGGCCCAGGATCTGGGGGCCGACATCGTCATCTTCGACAACCCCCTGTCCCCCTCCCAGCAGCGGGCCCTCACCGAGGAGTTGGGGGTCACCGTCATCGACCGGGCGGCGCTGATTTTGGACATCTTCGCCAAGCGGGCCCGGACCAGCGAGGGCCGATTGCAGGTGGAGCTGGCCCAGTACAAGTACCTCCTGCCCCGGCTCACCGGCATGTGGAAGCACCTGGAGCGGCAGGAGGGCGCCATCGGCACCCGGGGCCCCGGCGAGACCCAGCTGGAGAGCGACCGGCGGGCCATCCACAAGAAGATCGACAAGCTGGAGGCGGATCTGAAGGACGTGCGCCGGGTGCGGGCCACCCAGCGGGAGCGCCGGGAGAAGAACGAGGTCCCGGTCATCGCCATCGTGGGCTACACCAACGCGGGCAAGTCCACCCTGCTGAACGCCCTCACCGGCTCCGACATCCCCGCCAACGACCGGCTGTTCGACACCCTGGACACCACCACCCGGGTGCTGAACGTGTCCGACACCTGCACGGCGCTGATCTCCGACACGGTGGGGTTCATCTCCAAGCTGCCCACCCAGCTGGTGGACGCCTTCAAGGCCACGCTGGAGGAGCTGACCTTCGCCGACCTGCTGGTCCATGTGATCGACGCCTCCGACCCCCGCTGGCGGGAGCAGGCGGAGGTGGTGGACCGGCTGGTGGTGGAGCTGGGGGCCGCCGAGACCCCCCGCCTGGAGGTCTTTAACAAGTGCGACAAATTCGTGGGGGACATCCTGCCCCACGGGGAGGACATGGTGTCCATCTCCGCCAAGACCGGCGAGGGCCTGGACAGGCTGTTGGAGGCCATCGGAAAGCGGCTGGACCACACCCGCCGGGTGACCCTCCGTCTGCCCTACGACAGGGCCGGGGCGCTGGACGCCCTCTACCGGGAGGCCAAGGTGGAGTCGGTGGAGTACGGCGAGGACATCCTGGTCACGGCGGTGTGCACGCCCAAGACCATCGGGCGGATGAGCGAATTTCTCCTTGCGCCCGGCGGGGAACTGTGATAGAATGGGCGCAGCCAAACTGGAAACAGGGGGGGACCTCTATGCTGGATAAAGAAGATCTGCAGGCCATTTCGCAGCTGATGGACGTCAAATTGGCGCCGATCCAGGAGGACCTGTCCTCCGTGAAGGATCGGGTGACCTCTATCGAGGGACGCATGGACCGGCTGGAGGAGACCGTGACCCGGGTCGCCCTGACCCAGGAGAACGTCGTCCTCCCGGCCATCAACGCCCTGGCCGAGGGCCACGAATTGATCCACCAGGAGTTGAAGCGCTTTGCCACCAAGGAGGAGGTCCAGGACGTCCGGGACCAGTTCCAGGTCCTGAAAACGGTTGTGGCCTCCCACAGCAGGGACATCGAACAGCTTAAAATGGCCCAATAACGCGGCGCCGCCGGTCAGACGACCGGCGGCCTTTTGCGTTTCAGATCGAATAGGATGAATCCCGCGCACCCGACGATCAAAATCGCCAGGATCAAAATGGCGCAGTTGCGGAAGAACACCTCCGGCAGGATCAGGATGATCTGGTCAGTGCGGTAGTCGAACAGCCAGTTGGTTTTCCCGGGAAAAAAGAGGGCGTGGAAGATCACGAATGCCCGGTCGAAGTCCAGGGCGGCCAGCCCCCCGATGGTCAGAAAGGCCCCGCCCAGGCCGGCCCCCGCCCAGAAGGAGGGCCCTCTCCCCAGCAGGGGCGCGGCCCGCACCTTCGCCGCCCGCTCCACGATCAGCAGGGCGATCAAAACGATGGCCGACGCCGCCAACAGCCGCAGGTCCAGCAGAAACAGCCCCCGCACGTCGGTGAAGTGGTCCTTCCCGCTCTGGGACCATTTCAAATCGCCGGTGGAGAAGGTCTCCGCCCCCAGGCAGTAGTCCAGCATCTCGTTGAAGGCAGTCTTGATCTGCTCCTCCGACCAGCCGGTGTTCTCCACCAGGCGCAGCGGGCCGATGTGGGCGTAGTAGAAGGGCCGGCACAGGATGGGCACGGCGATGGCGGCGGTGAGCAGCAACACCGCCAGCACCACCGCCAGCAAAACGGTCAGCAGTTTACTTGTCTTCACGGTCATCCTCCTTCGGCAGGGCGGACAGGGCGATCAGGACCTGGGAGGGCAGATAGAACAGCCACATCCCCACGGACACGAAACGCAGGACTCCCGGCGGCACCAGGCCGGAGTTGGTGAGGCCCACGCACACGTCGCACCCTACGAACAGGGTCAGGCCCAGGGCGAACAGCGGGAGGGCATCTCTCCGCGCCGTCCAGGCCAGCAGCGTGTTGGACACAAGCTGGGAGAAGTACAGCCCCGCCAGCAGATTTAGCGGCGTCGCCATGCGGAGGGCGAACAGCCCCGCCCCGATCAGTAGGGCCAGGGCCGTCCGGAGGAGCCAGCCGCTCCCCGCCCCCAGTCTCCGCAGGCGGAGGTAATACACCGTCTGGACGCACAGGAACAGGGCCACCCCCACAGCGTACCCGTCGTTCCGCACCAGCAGGAACCAGTCGGCCAGGACGGTGAGGACCAGGGCGGGGAACACCAGCCGGTCCCCGCCCCAGAGGGCGGCATAGAGGGCAAAGGCGGCGCATAAGAGGATACCGGTGTATTTCAGCGGCACGGTGGAGGGACCCGCGGCCCCGATGTCCACGGCGAGAAAGGCGGCGTACAGGGCCGCCTCGGCGCACACGAATCCGATGATGACAGGCCGCCGCATTGCTCCGCCCCCTCCCGGTGTGATACGGTCGATTATAACACATCCCGGCGGGAAAGGGAAGATGATCGGGGCAATCTGTCACATTTTTCACAAAGTTTCCCCGTTTTCCCGCCGAAAAGAGTGAAATATTCCATAAAAGTATCGGTTTTCCGGCTTGCTTTTGTCCGGGAAGGTGCTATAATAAAGGGTACTGTACCTCTAAAGCGGGCGCGGTCTTATGAGAAACGGGATCCGGAGCCGCCGGATCCGATAAGGAGGAAGTACATTGTTCAAGGCCAAACTACACGGCGTCCACCCCCCGCACATGAAAAACACCGCGGGGAACCGGCCCACCCGGATGCCGCCGCCCCCGGTGATCACGGTGCCCATGTCCATGAACATCGGCGCGCCGGCCAAGCCGGTGGTCAAACCGGGCGATGAGGTCAAGGTGGGCCAGCTCATCGCCGAGGCGGGGGGCTTCATGTCCGCCCCCATCTACTCCGGCGTGTCCGGGAAAGTGAAGAAGCTGGACGAGATCCTCATCTCCAACGGCCGGTTCGACACCGCCGTGGTCATCGAGAGCGACGGGCTCCAGACTGAGTACGAGGGGCTGGAAAAGCCCGTGGTCACCGACCAGAAGTCCTTTGTGGAGGCGGTGCGGACCTGCGGGGTCATCGGCCTGGGCGGCGCGGGCTTCCCCACGTCGGTGAAGCTGAACGTGGACCCGGACCGGGTCCATCACATCATCATCAACGGGGCGGAATGCGAGCCCTACATCACCTCCGACACCCGCACCATGATCGACAACGCCAGCCGCATCATCAACGGGGCCCAGCTGCTCCAGAAGTACTATACCGCTGACGATATCATCATCGGCATCGAGGACAACAAGCCCGAGTGCATCACCATCATGAAAGAGGCGGGCCGGGGCGTCCCCGGCTTTAAGGTGGCCGAGCTGCCCGCCCTCTACCCCCAGGGCGGCGAGAAGGTGCTGATCTACAACACCACCGGCGAGATCGTCCCCGAGGGCAAGCTGCCCATCGACGTGGGCTGCATCGTCATCAACTGCACCACCCTGGCGGTCATCGCCAAGTACATCGAGACGGGCATGCCCCTGGTGGAGAAGGTCATCACCGTGGACGGCTCCGCCGTGGCAAACCCTCAGAACATCATCGTCCCGGTGGGCACCCCCATCAAGGACGTGCTGGACTTCGTGGGGCTCAAGGCCGAGCCCAGGAAGGTCCTCTACGGCGGCCCCATGATGGGCATCTGCGTGCCCAATCTGGACGCCCCCGTGCTGAAGAACACCAACGCCATCCTGGCCTTCGCTGAGAAGGAGGCTGCCGACCCCACCCCCACCGCCTGCATCCGCTGCGGCCGGTGCGTGGCCCACTGCCCCTTCCATCTCATGCCCCTGGAGATCGAGCGGGCCTATAACGAGCGGGACGGCGCCGCCCTGAAGGCCCTGAAGGTCAACCTGTGCATGGAGTGCGGGTGCTGCTCCTACGGCTGCCCCGCCCGCCGGCCCCTGGTCCAGGTGAACAAGCTGGCCAAGGGCTTGCTGAACAAATACAACGCCGAGCTGAAGGCGGCCGAGGAGAAGCAGAAGGCCAAGGAAGCGGCGAAGAAGGAGGCGGGCGTCAATGGCTAACAAGGTAGTATCCGTCAACCCCCACGTCTACGCCCCCGAAACCACCACCACCATCATGCGGGACGTGATCATCGCCCTGTGCCCCGCCGTGGTGGCCTCGGTGCTGTTCTTCGGCGTCCGGTCCCTGCTGGTGGAGGCGGTGTGCATCGCCGTGGCCGTGCTGTGCGAGTGGGGCTTTGAAAAGCTCACCCACCGGCCCGTCACCGTCGGCGACCTGTCCGCCGTAGTCACCGGCCTGCTGCTGGCGCTCAACCTGCCCGTCACCATCCCCCTGTGGCAGGCCGCCTTCGGCGCGCTGGTGGCCATCGTGATGGTCAAGCAACTGTTCGGCGGCATCGGCATGAACTTCGCCAACCCGGCCATCACCGCCCGTATCGTCATGCTGGTGGCCTTCGGCGCCAACATGACCCACTGGGCCCCCGCCGCCTTCTCCGGCGCCCCGGCCGACGCGGTCACCGCCGCCACCCCCCTGTCCATCATCGCCGGGATCAACGGCGTGTCCGCCGGCGCCAACACCGCCGCCGACCTGCCCTCCCTGCTGAATATGTTCCTGGGGGCCCGGGGCGGCTCCCTGGGCGAGACCTCCTGCCTGGCCCTGCTCATCGGCGGCGTCTATCTGATCGCCCGCCGGGTCATCACCTGGCACACCCCGGTGGCCTTCATCGGCACCGTGCTGGTGCTCACCGCCCTGCTGGGCCAGCAGCCCCTCTATCAGGTCATGGCCGGCGGCCTGTTCATCGGCGCGTTCTTCATGGCCACCGACTACACCACCTCTCCCCCCACCCCCGCCGGCAAGCTCATCTTCGGCGTGGGCTGCGGGCTCATCACCGTGTGCATCCGGGTCTGGGGCAACTACCCCGAGGGCGTGTCCTTCTCCATCCTGCTGATGAACATCCTCAACCCGTACATCTGCCAGTGGACCCGCACCAAACCGTTTGGAGGTGTGACGGCATGACGAAAGCAAAATCCAACGTGGTGAGCGATTTCGTGGCCCCCATCGGGGTGCTCACCGCCATCTGCCTGGTGATGACCCTGCTGCTGGCCGTCACCAACCACATCACCGCCCCCATCATCGCCGCCACCCAGGCCCGGATCGCCGAGGAGGCCCGGCTGGAGGTGCTGCCCGGGGCCGACTCCTTCCTGCAGATCGAGATCGCCGTCCCCGACGGCAACCAGGTCACCGAGGCCTATAAGGCCGCCAACGGCGCGGGCTATGTGTTCATGCTCACCGCCGAGGGCTACGGCGGCAAGGGCACCCTGGTCATGAGCGTGGGGATCGACGGCGAGGGGAAGATCGTGGAGACCAAGGTCATCAGCAACAAGGAGACCCCCGGCATGGGCTCCAAGGTCACCGGGGACGACTTCAAGGGCCAGTTCCCCGGCAAGGACTCCTCCCTGGAAGGGGTGGACACCATCACCGGCGCCACCTTCTCGTCCAACTTCTACATCCGCGCCGTCCGCGACGCCTTCGCGGTCTATGAACTGGTAAAGGAGGGCTGATCCGCCATGAAAAAAAGTAAACTCGCCATCCTCACCAACGGCATCATCAAGGAGAACCCCATCCTGGTGCTGATCCTGGGCACCTGCCCCTTCCTGGCGGTCACCACCCAGGCGTCCAACGCCATCGGCATGGGCCTGGCGGTCACCTTCGTGCTGCTGTGCTCCAACGTGATGATCTCCCTGCTGCGGAACGTGATCTCCGACAAGGTCCGCATCCCCTGCTACATCGTGGTCATCGCCTCCTTCGTCACTCTGGTGCAGATGATCGTCAAGGCCTACTTCAGCGCCCTGGACACCGCCCTGGGCCTGTATCTGCCCCTGATCGTGGTCAACTGCATCATCCTGGGCCGGGCGGAGATGTTCGCCAACAAGAACGGCGTGGTGGACTCCGCCCTGGACGCCATCGGCATGGGGGTGGGCTACATGCTGGCCATGCTGGTGATGGCCTCCATCCGGGAGATCTTCGGGGCCGGCACCTGGTTCGGCATGAAGATCCCCGTGCTGGCGGACAACAACATCTCCATCATGACCATGGCCCCCGGCGGCTTCGCCGTGTTCGGCCTGCTCATCGCCGTCATCAACAAGGCCAGCCACGGCAAGGCCATCAAGAAGAAGGAATTTGGCTGCGAGGGCTGTCCCTCCGCCGCCGCCTGCGGCCAGAAGGGCTGTGACAGGAAGGAGGCCGCCGCGTAATGGATATCAAGGGCCTGATCGCCATCGTTATGGCCGCCGTTCTGGTGAACAACTACGTGCTCCAGCAGTTCCTGGGCATCTGCCCCTTCCTGGGGGTGTCCAAGAAGCTGGACCAGGCCGCCGGCATGTCGGTGGCCGTCATCTTCGTGATGGTGCTGGCCACCGCCGTCACCTATCCCATCCAGTACTTCCTGCTGAACCCCAACGACATGGGCTATCTCCAGACCATCGTGTTCATCCTGGTCATCGCCGCCCTGGTGCAGCTGGTGGAGATCGTGCTGAAGCGGTACATCCCCGCCCTGCACGCCTCCCTGGGCGTGTATCTGCCCCTGATCACCACCAACTGCGCGGTGCTGGGCGTGTGCATCAGCAACGTGGACAGCTACATGCTGGAGAAGGCCGCCTTTGGCCCCTCCTTCGTGCAGGCCCTGTTCAACGCCGCCGGCTCCGGCCTGGGCTTCCTGCTGGCCATGGTGCTGTTCGCCGGCGTGCGCAGCCGGGTGGATAAGTGCGACTGCCCCGAGTGCTTCAAGGGCATGCCCATCACCCTGATCTCCGCCGCCATCCTGTCGGTGTCCTTCATGGGCTTCGCGGGCCTGGTGGAGAACCTGCTGGGTTAAGGAGGGCTGAGATATGACTGGGATCATCATCGCGGTGGCGGCCGTCACCGTCATCGGCCTGATCTGCGGCGCGGGGCTGTCCGTGGCCTCCAAATTCATGGCGGTGGAGGTGGACGAGCGCATCCCCAAGGTCCGTGAGTGCCTCCCCGGCGCCAACTGCGGCGCCTGCGGCTTCGCCGGGTGCGACGGGTACGCAAAGGCCCTGGTGGAGGACCCGGAGCTGTCCGTGTCCCTGTGCGTCCCCGGCGGGGCCACCGCCGCCGCCAGCATCGGCGAGGTGCTGGGCCGCGCCGCCGGCGACGTGGAGAAGATGGTGGCCGAGGTCCGCTGCTCCGGCACCTGCGAGGCCACCTCCGTCAAGATGGACTATAACGGCCTGGACAGCTGCGCCGCCGCCAAGCTGCTGTTCGGCGGCACCGGCGCCTGCGTCTACGGCTGCATCGGCCTGGGGGACTGCGCCAAAGTCTGCCCGGTGAACGCCATCCACATCGGCGGCGACCTGGCCCGGGTGGACACCGACATGTGCATCGGCTGCGGCAAGTGCGCCAAGACCTGTCCCAACGGGGTCATCGCCATCCGGCCGGCCAGCGCCCACATGGTGGTGGACTGCAACAGCCGCCAGAAGGGCGCCGGCACCCGCAAGGCCTGCAAGGCCGGGTGCATCGGCTGCAAGCTGTGCGAGCGCAACTGCCACACCGGGGCCATCACCGTCACCGACAACCTGGCCTCCATCGACTACGCCAAATGCGACGGCTGCGGCAAGTGCATCGAGGTCTGCAAGGCGGGCTGCCTTGTGGCCCTGAACATCTCCGCCGCCAACGCGGTCAACGCGGAATAGACCGCATATAATTCGGGGAGGGCCGAAAGGCCCTCCCTTTTTTGCGTATTGCGGATCGCGTCAGCCCCGCTGTACTTTCCAGACAGGCGCGCCCTCAGTTCCCCCCGAAAATGAGCCGCACCGCCCAGGCGGCGGCCAGGAAGCCCGCCGCGTCGGCGCACAGGGCGGCGGGGACGGCGTACCGGGTCCTGGCGATCTTCGCCGCGCCGAAGTACACCGCGATCGTGTAAAAGGTGGTCTCGGTGGAGCCCAGCATCACCGCCGCCGTCCGGCCGATCAGGGAGTCGGGGCCGTAGGTCCGGATGAGCTCCGCCCCCACCCCCAGGGCGGCGGAGCCGCTCACCGGGCGGACCAGCAGGAGGGACACCGTTTCCGGCGGGATGCCGACGGCGGTCAGGGCGGGGGAGAGGACGTCCCGCAGCAGATCCAGCGCCCCGGAGGCCCGGAGCATATACACCGCCGTCAGCAGGCCGATCAGCGGCGGCATGATGCTGAGGGACACCTTCAATCCCATGCGGGCCCCGTCGGTGACAGCTCCCCACACATCCACCCGGCGGAGGAGGGCGGTCACCGCCACCGCCAGCATGACGCAGGGCACCAGCATGGTGAAGAACAGCTCCATCCTCTCACCTCCAGACCTTAGAGAGCAGCCTGGCCGCCGTGATCCCCACGGTCACGGAGATGACCGACGCCAGCCACACCGCCGGCAGGATGTCGAAGGGGGCGGCGCTGCCCGCCGCCGCCCGGACGCTTGCCACGGTGGTGGGGATGAGCTGGAGGGAGGCGGTGTTGCACACCACCAGCATGCACAGCCCGTCGGAGGCCGTGCCGCCGGAGCCCTCCGCCATGCGCCGGGCGGCCTCCAGCCCCAGAGGGGTAGCGGCGTTGCCCAGACCCAGCAGGTTGGCGGAGAGGTTGGCGCTCACCGCGTCCATCACCCGCTGATCCTGGGCATAGCCGGGGTAGAGCCGGCGCAGGACGGGCCGCAGCAGCCGGGAGAGGGCGTCGGCGATGCCGCAGCGGCGCATGACCTCCATCACCCCCGTCCACAGGCACATGACTCCCATGGTGGACAGACACAGCTCCACCCCGGCGGCGGCGCCATCCAGGGCCCCCTTCGCCACCGCGGGGCCATTGCCGGTGGCAAGGCCGCACAGCACCGCCGCCCCCACCATCACCGTCCAGATCACCGACATCGCCATGGGACCACGCTCCTTTATTGGGTGTACTCAGAGTATCGGAAGACGGGCATGTCCCAGACTATGCGGAAAAAATTCACAATATACCCATTATACCCATTTTAAGGAAATTAAGAGGAAAATTTCCGGCAATTTCTCCAAAAAATTTACTTTTTTTGCGGATTTCTGGTTGACAAATGAATACGGTGTGTTATAATGAAGCTGGTTAGAGGTGGAATTTCTCGTGACAAAAAGAGGAGGAGAAAAAATGAAAGCCACCGGCATCGTGCGCAAGGTCGATGAACTGGGCCGCATCGTCCTGCCGATCGAACTCCGACGAACACTGGACATCGCGGAGCGAGACCCTCTGGAGATCTATGTGGATGGGTCTTCGATCGTCTTAAACAAGTATCAGCCCGCCTGCATCTTCTGCGGAGACTCCAAAGACATCATCTCCTACAAGGGGAAGAACATCTGCGGCTTCTGCATGAAGGAGCTCCACGCAAAATAAACAGGCCCGGCAAAAATGAACCGCCGGTCTCAAACGTCCCGGCGGCATTTTTGTGCTCTAAAGTGGCCCGTGATGAAATAGCAATTTTATACAGCTTGTAATCTTTTTGTTATCAATCGAATCTGCCTTTATCCAACGCCAGCTCATAGAGCCGGCGTTTTTTTATGCCGAACCGGGCCGCCGCCTGGGCCGAGGCGTCCTTTAGAGACAGCCCTTGTGCCCGGAGCGCCGCCACCTCGGCCAGGGCGGCCTCCTCGTCGGGCGGGGCCTCCTCCCCCTGGGGCGCGCCGGCGATCACCAGCACGAACTCGCCTCTGGGCTCCTGGGCGGCCCAGCGGTCTTTGGCCTCTCTTAGGGTCCCCCGCCAGATCTCCTCGTGGAGCTTGGTCAGCTCCCGGCAGACGGAGAGGGGGCGGTCCCCGCCCAGGGCGTCCGCCAGGTCCGCCAGGGTGTCCCGCAGCTTGTGGGGGGCCTCGTAGAGGACCAGGGTGCGCTCCTCCCCCGCCAGGACCTCCAGCCGGGAGCGGCGGTTCTTCTTGTTGGTGGGCAGGAACCCCTCGAATACGAACCGGGCCGTGGGCAGGCCGGAGGCGGACAGGGCCACCGTCAGGGCGCAGGGGCCGGGGATGGACTCCACCGGCACCCCGTTCTGGGCGCAGAGGGCCACCAAGTCCTCGCCGGGGTCGGAGATGGCGGGGGTGCCCGCGTCGGTGACCAGGGCGCAGTCCTCGCCGCCCAGCAGGCGGTCCAGGATGGCGGGGCCGGCGGTGCCGCAGTTGTGCCGGTGGTAGATGACCATGGGCTTTTTGATCTCCAGATGGTTCAGCAGCTTCACCGTCACCCGTGTGTCCTCGGCGGCGATGAAGTCCACGGCGGCCAGCGCCTCCGCCGCCCGGGGGGAGATGTCACGCAAATTGCCGATGGGGGTGGGGACCAGATAGAGTTTGCCCATTGGGGTGGCTCCTTTCCTGTGTAGGGGCCGCCCCCCTGGGCGGCCCGCAAAATGTGGGGCGGGGCGGATGGGCACGGGTCGCCGAGGGCGGCGACCCCTACCTGTCCTTCCGCATGGTCAGCGAGATGCGCTTCTTTTTCTCGTCCACCTCTTTGACCCACACCGTCACCACGTCGCCCACGGACAGCACCTCGGAGGGGTGTTTGATGTACCGGTCGGCGATCTGGCTGATGTGGACCAGCCCGTCCTGGTGGACGCCGATGTCCACGAAGGCCCCGAAGTCGATGACGTTGCGCACCGTGCCCTTCAGCTCCATGCCCGGCTTCAGGTCCTTGATCTCCATCACGTCGGTGCGGAGCACCGGCGCGGGCAGCTCGTCCCGGGGGTCCCGGCCAGGCTTCATCAGCTCGGCGCACACGTCCAGCAGGGTGGGCACGCCCACGCCGCACTCGGCGGCGGCCTTCTCCCGGCCGTAGGAGGCCACGAACTTGTCCAGACCGGCCATCTTGCCCGCCTTCACGTCGGCGGCGGTGTGGCCGGACAGGGCCAGCAGCTTCTCCGCCGCGCCGTAGCTCTCCGGGTGGACGGCGGTGTTGTCCAGGGGCGACTTGCTCTCGGGCACCCGCAGGAAGCCGGCGGACTGCTCAAATGCCTTGGGGCCCAGCTTGGGCACCTTGAGGAGCTGCCGCCGGGTGGTGAAGGGGCCGTTCTCCTCCCGGTACTTCACGATGTTTTTGGCGGTGGTGCCGTTGAGCCCGGCCACCCGGGTCAGCAGGGGGGCGGAGGCGGTGTTCACGTCCACCCCCACCGCGTTGACGCAGTCCTCCACCACGCCGTCCAGGGCCTCGCCCAGCCTCGCCTGGGGCATGTCGTGCTGGTACTGGCCCACCCCGATGGCCTTGGGGTCGATCTTCACCAGCTCCGCCAGCGGGTCCTGCAAGCGCCGGGCGATGGACACGGCGGAGCGGAGATTCACGTCGAACTCCGGGAACTCCTCGGCGGCCAGCTTGGAGGCGGAGTACACCGACGCCCCCGCCTCGCTGACGATGGCGTAGCTGACGCCGCCGCCCACCTTTTTCAGCAGCTCCACCGTCATCTGCTCCGTCTCCCGGCTGGCGGTGCCGTTGCCGATGGCGATGTGGGCCACCTTGTGCTTTTTGATGAGGGCGGCCAGCTTCACAATGGCCTCGCTCTTGCCCCGCTCGCCGTGGGTGGGGTAGACCACGGTGGTGTCCAGCACCTTGCCGGTGGGGTCCACCACCGCCACCTTGCAGCCCATGCGGTAGCCGGGGTCCAGGCCCATGGTGACGAACCCCTTTACCGGCGGCTGCATGAGCAGGGGTTTCAGGTTCAGGGCGAACTGGCCGATGGCCCCCTCGTTGGCCTTGTCGGTGAGATCGGAGCGGACCTCCCGCTCCAGAGAGGGGGCAATGAGCCGGTCATAGGCGTCCTCGGCGGCGGCCTTGACGAAGTCCAGCGCCGCCCGGCCGGGCACCACCATCCGGCGGAGGGCCACCAGGGCGGCCTCCCGGTCCATCTCCACCGACGCTTTTAAGATCTCCTCCCGCTCGCCCCGGTTGACGGCCAGCACCTGATGGCCCTGCACCCGGCTCACCGGGGCGGAGAAGTCGTAGTAGAGCCGGTAGACGCTGTCCTCCGGCTCCTTGGCGGCGGCGCGGGACACCAACATGGCCTTCTGCTGCCACAGGGCCCGCAGGCGCTTGCGCACGTCCGCGTCGTCGGAGATGGTCTCGGCGATGATGTCGGAGGCGCCCTGCAATGCGTCCTCCGCGCTCTCCACCCCCTTCTCAGGGTCGATGTAGGCGGTGGCCAGACGCTCCGGGGTGTCCTCCAGGGTCCCCATGGCGAAAAGAGCGTCGGCCAGGGGTTCCAGGCCCCTTTCCCGTGCCACGGTGGCTCTGGTGCGGCGCTTCTGCTTATAGGGGCGGTACAGGTCCTCCACCTCGGCCAGGGTCTCGGCGGCGTCGATGGCGGCGGCCAGATCCTCGGTGAGCTTGCCCTGGTTCTCGATGGAGGACTTCACCTCGTCCCGGCGGGCCTGGAGGTTCCGCAGATATTGCAGCCGGTCCGCCAGTTGGCGGATCAGCTGGTCGTCCATGGCCCCGTGCATCTCCTTGCGGTAGCGGGCGATGAAGGGGACGGTGTTGCCCTCGTCCAGGAGGGTCACCACGTTCTCGATGTGCTGTACGGGCCGGTCAAGTTCCTTGGCCAGCCGCCGGATGATGGCGTCCATAGGGTCCTCCTTTGCGGGAATTTTTCTCATTATATCACAGCGGGCGGGAAAAGGCAAAGAAAAAGAGCCGCGGGACCTGCCGGAGATAAACCGGGAGCGGCCGGCCGGATCTCCGGCTGGCCGCTCCTGGTGTTTGCGGATTCGGTTGTGTGAGAGGGTTTTATGCGCCCACCGCCTCACGATGGAGGAGGGTGACGATCTGGGAGCGGGTGCACTCGACGGCGGGGGAGAAGGTGGTCCCGTCACCGGTGCCGTTGACGATCGCGTGTTCCACGGCCCAGGCTACGGCCTGCGCGTAGTCGGCGTCGCCGGCCACGTCGGAGAAGTTCGCACTGCCGGCCGCGGGGCTGCCGGCGGCCTTCCACATGTAGGTCACGGCGCTGCTGCGGGTGCAGACGGCGTCGGGATCGAAGTCCTGGGACACCAGGCCGTACTCAAAGGCCCAGGCCAGGGCGGCCTCCATATCGGAGCTGTCGGCCTGGAAGTCGGGGTCCTCCGCGGCGCGCTGCGCCCGGTAGAGCATGGTCAGGATCTGCTTCTCGGTGCACTCGGCGTTGGGGGAGAAGGTGGTCCCGGCGGCGTTGGTGCCGTTGGTGACGCCGAGCTTCACGGCCCAGCCCACGGCGCTGGAGTAGTAGTCGGTCTCCTTGATGTCGCTGAACTGCTCCACGGCGGCCTCGGTGTTCTCCTTCTCGGTCTTCTCCGCCAGGGTCAGACCGCAGGTGAGGCACTGGACGGAGCCGTCCTCGTTCTCCAGGATCACGTGGGCGGTGACGTCAGCCTTCTCGCCGCAGACGGTGCAGACGTGCCAGTGGTTCTGGCTGTCGGCGTTCCAGCTCTCGGTGAAGGTGTGGACGTGCTCCGCCTCGGCGGTGGGATCGGCGGCGCCGCAGACGGTGCACTTGCCGTCCTTGAAGGTGTGGGCGGCGGTATCCTTGATGTCGCCGCAGGAGCACTCATGCCAGTGGCGGGCGCCGTCGCTGAACCAGGCGCCGTAGCTGTGGGTGTGGTCGTTGGTCAGCTCGGGGATCTCCTGGCCGTCAGCCAGCTTCTGGCCGCAGCCGAGGCAGTAGGTGTCGCCGGTGTAGCCCTTCTCGCCCACCTTGGCGGCCACGGCGTTCCTGATCTCGGTGCCGCCGCTGTGGTTGGCGGGGTCCTTGGCGCCGTAAGCGGCTCCGCAGTCCTTGCACAGGGCGCCGGAGGCGCAGGTGGCGGTGCCGCCGGAGTGGGCCGCGCTCTGCTTGGCGGAGCAGCCGGGATGGGTGCAGGAGCGGTAATGGCTGCCGCCGCTGCTGATCCAGTGGCCCCAGGCGTGATCGGAGCTGCCGGCCACCACCACGGCGCCGCAGTCCTTACAGGTGATGCCGGTGGTGCAGTCGCCGCTGCCGCTGCCGCCGGAGTGGGCCGCGCTCTGCTTGGCGGTGCAGCCGGGGTGAGTGCAGGAGCGGGAGTGGCTGCCGGTGCCGCTGTTCACCCAGGGGCCCCAGGCGTGGTCACTGTAGGCGGCGCTGCCGCTGGCGTAGCCGCAGACGGTGCACTTGCTGGGGGAGGTGCAGGAGGTGGAGGCGGCGTAGGTGTGGGCGGCTGTCTCCTTATACTGGCAGCCCACATGGCGGCACGCCACGGAGTGGCCGTTGGCGTCCTTGATGGTCTCGCCCCTCAGGTCGTGGCTGGCGTAGCCCTGGAGGGCCACATTGCCGCACTTGCAGTAGACGGTCTGAGTGCAGTCGCTGCGGGAGGAGAGACTGACCGAGGTGGAGCAGTTGACGCTGATGGTGGCGCCGCACTTGGAGCAGGTCTCGATGTGGCTGAAAGAGGACTTGGAGGTGACCTGGTAGTCGTGCTGGCACTGGACGGGCTTGGCGTTGGCCTTCATCTGATAGCCGCAGACGGAGCAGTAGCCGGCGCCGTTGTCGGTGTGAGCGGAGATGGGCGTGGTCTGCGAGCAGAGCGCGCAGCGCTGATAGTGCCCCTCGGCGGTCTTGACGTACTCGCCCCAGGAGTGGGTGCCGGCGGGGACGGTCGCATCACAGCGGACGCATTTCCGGGCGACGGTGCAGTCCGTGAGGCCGCCGAAGTTGTGGCCCAGTTTGGGTTGGCCGTCCAGGGTCCGGGTCTGACCGCATCTGGAGCAGCGCTGGGTGATCTGCTCGGCCTCCGTGCAGGTGGCGGGAACAGAGGTCTGACTCACCCAGCGATGGCTGGCGCTTTGGGTCTCGGTCTTATGGCAGTAGCTGCACGTTCTGATCTCGCCGTTGTCGCAACTGCCGCCAACGGCAGTCCAGGCGCTCCAAACGTGGCCGCCGGAGGTCTCCTTGATCGTACCGCACTTGCTGCACTTTTCCTTGATGTAGGGATGCTCCGGGCAGGAATCGTCTCTCGCGACTACCTGGTAGTCGTGATGCCCCGTCGCGGCCCCTTCAGGCCGGTAGGC
Organism: uncultured Oscillospiraceae bacterium; assembly: GCA_947629955.1. Taxonomy (GTDB): domain Bacteria; phylum Bacillota; class Clostridia; order Oscillospirales; family Oscillospiraceae; genus Enterenecus. The sequence continues at coordinate 26,392 of CANRFT010000008.1, read as the reverse complement.
GAGATCCTGGTGCTCTCCGCAGATCGTGCATACCTGGTAGGCGACCTCGGTAACTCCGTAGATGCAGTCATCAGTTCTCGTAGTCGACTGGGTCACCCAGTTGTGATTACAGGGGCCAGAGTTCGGGGCCTCAGTCGGGGAAGCGGGGGCCTCGGTGGGCTCGCCGGGATCGTCGGCCAGGGGGACGTCGTGGTCGTGGTCCAGGTCGACGATCCCGCCGGTGGAGCAGGCCACTAAGGTGAATACCATGACCGTACACATCAGCAGGGCTAACAGACGCTTTTTCATTTTCTTTTCCTCCTCGGATAACGGGTGGCGGCCGGGGCGCGAAACGGGCGGTCGGACACGCGCGCAGGACACCGGGGACAAGAGACACAACACTCTTTTACCTATCTGCCTATAGTGTATCAGACCCCATGGGAATTGGCAAGTGCGGTTTTCATCGGCAAACCTGCTGATTTCAATGTTTGAGCGGCCCAAAGGGCCTCCGGCGGCCCGGACATGGAAAGCCCCCGCCTTTCCGGGAAAGGCGGGGGCGCTCTCCGGGTCAGATCCGCTTCCAGACCGCCCCGCCGGGCACGTCGGTGATCTCCACACCCATGGTCTTGAGCTCGTCCCGGATGCGGTCGGCCTCGGCGAAATTCTTGGCCTTTTTGGCCTCGGCCCGCTGGAGGACCAGCGCGTCGATGTCCGGGTCCCCCTCGCCGGTGACGGTGAAGCCGCCGGCCGCCGGGGCCGCCTTCACCTGGGCGGCCTCTCTGGCCCGGAGCTCCGCTGCCCTGTCCAGCAGGGACAGGGAGAGGACCCTGTCATAGTCGTCCAGGATGGCCAGGCGGGTGGCGTCGTTGGCGTCGGCCTTCAGCGCGTCGTACAGGCAGGTGACGCCCAGGGCGGTGTTCAGGTCGTTGCCCACCCGCTCGATGAATCTGGCCTTATACTCGGCCAGCACCGCCTCGTCCACGGGGCCGTCGCCGGGCTTGAGGGCGGCGATCCGCCGGATGAGCTTCTGATACGCCTTGGCGGCGTTGTCCAGGTTCTCCCAGGAGAAGACCAGGGCCTTCCGGTAGTGGCTCTGGAGGCAGAAGAACCGGTAGACCAGGGGGTCATACCCCTTTTCCTCCAGCAGGGAGACGGTGAGGAACTCCCCTTTGGACTTGGACATCTTGCCGTCGTCGGTGTTCAGGTGGTGGACGTGGAACCACTGTTTGCACCAGGGGTGGCCCAGGTAGGACTCGGACTGGGCGATCTCGTTGGTGTGGTGGGGGAAGGCGTTGTCCACCCCGCCGCAGTGGAGGTCCAGCCACTCGCCGTTGTACTTCATGGAGATGCAGGAGCACTCGATGTGCCAGCCGGGGTAGCCCACCCCCCAGGGGGAGTCCCATTTGAGGGCCTGGTCCTCGAACTTGGACTTGGTGAACCAGAGGACGAAGTCGTTCTTGTTCCGCTTGTTGGTGTCCTCCTCCACCCCCTCCCGGACGCCCACGGCCAGGTCCTCCTCGTCGTGGTCGTTGAACACATAGTAGTGGTCCAGCTTGGAGGTGTCGAAGTACACGTTGCCGCCGGCGAAGTAGGCGCAACCCTTGTCCATGAGGCCCTGGACCACCTTGATGAACTCGTCGATGAGGCCGGTGGCGGGCTGGACCACCTCGGGGGTCTTGATGTTCAGCTTCCGGCAGTCGTCGAAAAAGGCGTCGGTGTAGAATTTGGCGATCTCCATGACGGTCTTGTGCTCCCGCTTGGCGCCCTTGAGCATCTTGTCCTCGCCGGTGTCGGCGTCGGAACTGAGGTGGCCCACGTCGGTGATGTTCATGACCCGGTTCACGTCGTACCCCTCGTACCGGAGGTACTTCTCCAGGGCGTCCTCCATGATGTAGGAGCGCAGGTTGCCGATGTGGGCGAAATGGTACACCGTGGGGCCGCAGGTGTACATCTCCACCCGGCCGGGGGTGTGGGTGGTGAACTCCTCTTTTTTGTGGGTGGCGGAATTGTATAGATACATAATGGGTGCCTCCTTAAAGGTTCCTTTGTAGGGGCCGCCGCCTTCGGCGGCCTGCGAAACAGGATCTGGGCTTGAGAGGGCGGGCCGCCCAGGGGGGCGGCCCCTACTTTTGATCTGAGGGTTTCTCCTGTGGCTTGTAATCGTCGGCGGCCTTCAGGAAGGGCTCGTCGGCCAGGGCGGCGGCCTGGCGCTCCGCCAGCCGCTCCAGGAACTCCAGACGGGAGTTCAGGGCCTGGAGCTCCTTCTGCACCGGGTCGGACACGCTGATCTGATCCACCCGACCGGCGAAGTCCACCTTCTCCCCCGCGATGCGGACCACCCGGGCGGGGACGCCCACGGCGGTGGCGTTGGGGGGGATCTCGCTCAGCACGACGGCGTTGGCGGCGATGCGGGCGCCGTCCCCCACCTTGAAGGGGCCCAGCACCTTGGCGCCGGTGGAGATCAGCACGTTGTTGCCGATGGTGGGGTGGCGCTTGCCGTGGTCCTTGCCGGTGCCGCCCAGGGTGACCCCGTGGTAGATCAGGCAGTCGTCCCCGATCTCGGCGGTCTCGCCGATGACGATGCCCATGCCGTGGTCGATGACCAGGCGGCGGCCGATCTTGGCGCCGGGGTGGATCTCGATCCCCGTCCAGCAGCGGCTCCACTGGGAGACGCACCGGGCGATGAATTTCAGGTTGTGCTTGTAGAAGAAGTGCGCGACGCGGTGGTAGATGACGGCGTGGACGCCGGGGTACAGCAGGAAGATCTCCAGCCGGCTCCGGGCCGCCGGGTCCCGGGCCTGATAGGCCCGCAAAGTTTCGCCCAATCGGGTCATAATGATCGCTCCTCAAAAAGAAATCCCCCCACGCCCGAAGGCATGAGAGGCGAAGGTCGTTCGCGGTTCCACTCTCGTTTATCGCTCGACGGCCGTGACGTGGCCGGACGGCGGGCACCCGTGTCCCGCTCGCTCCCGCGCGCAATTCGCGCCGCCCCTCCGCGAGGGCCGCTTTCAGCCGGCGGCGGCCCCTCTCTGACGTTTCCGAAACGGACTACTCAACGCGTTCATCGCGATATTCTCTTGTCGTGCCAGTATATTATCACGGGCGGAAGAAGGTGTCAAGAGGGGAGGAGAGGGGCTATCATATGTTCATCACATATATTTTTTTACGGAACGTAATTTTGTATAAATTGACCCTTCCATGTTGGGGACGATGAGTATATACTATTCCCCAAACTGTATTGTTTACGGCGGCCGCCGGGCCTGTTCCGGGCGGTTCGAGCCGGGAAAGGAGCTTATTTCGCGTATGTTGAAACGGTTAGCGGCGTCGGTCCGGGAGTTCAAGGGCCCGGCCATCGCCACGCCTGTCCTGGTGTCCTTCGAGGTGATCGCCGAGTGCGTCATCCCCATGGTCATGGCGGAGCTCATCAGGCAGATCGAGGCCGGCTGCGGGCTGGACGTCATCGTTCGGTTCGGCGGGGCGCTGATTTTGCTGGCGGGCTTCTCCCTGGTGATGGGCTGGGCGGCGGGCACCACCTGCGCCATCGCCTCCACCGGGTTCGCCCGGAACCTGCGGCAGGATATGTTCTTCGCCATCCAGGGGTTCTCCTTCGCCAACATCGACAAGTTCTCCACGTCCTCCCTGGTGACCCGCCTCACCACCGACGTGACCAACGTGCAGATGGCCTTCATGATGCTGATCCGGGGGGCAATCCGCTCCCCCTTCATGCTGGTGTTCTCCTTCTTCATGGCCTACACCATGGGCGGGTCCCTGGCCTTTGTCTTCCTGTTCACCATCCCGGTGCTGCTGGTGGGCCTGTCCCTGGTCATCTGGAAGACCATGCCCCTGTTCCGGCGGGTGTTCCGCAAGTATGACCGGCTGAACGAGTCCATCCAGGAGAACGTGCAGGCCATGCGGGTGGTCAAGTCCTTCGTCCGGGAGGACTACGAGAAGAAGAAGTTCAACGACGCCGCCGAGGACGTGTGCGTGGACTTCACCAGGGCGGAGAAGATCCTGGCGCTGAACAGCCCCATCATGCAGTTCTGCGTCTACACCGGGATGCTGCTCATCTCCTCCCTGGGCTCCTGGCTCATCATCAGCACCGGCGGCACGGCGCTGAACGTGGGGCAGATGTCCGCCCTGATGACCTACAGCTTCCAGATCCTCATGAGCCTGATGATGCTGTCCATGGTGTTCGTGATGATCACCATGTCGGTGGAGTCCGGCCGGCGCATCGCCGAGGTGCTGGAGGAGACCTCCACCATCACCAGCCCGGAGAACGCCGTGGAGACGGTGAAGGACGGCTCCATCGACTTTGACCACGTGTCCTTCCGGTACTCCGAGCACGCCCAGCGGATGGCCCTGTCCGACGTGGATCTGCACATCCGCTCCGGGGAGACCATCGGCATCCTGGGGGGCACCGGCTCGTCCAAGTCCACCCTGATCCAGCTGATCTCCCGGCTGTACGACGTGACCGAGGGGAGCGTGAAGGTGGGCGGCGTGGACGTGCGGGACTACGACCTCACCGCCCTCAGGGACGCGGTGTCGGTGGTGCTCCAGAAAAACGTGCTGTTCTCCGGCACCATCAAGGAGAATCTGCGTTGGGGCGACCTGAACGCCAGCGACGAGGAGCTGGTCCACGCCTGCAAGCTGGCCCAGGCCGACGAGTTCATCAGCCAGTTCCCCGACGGGTACGACACCTACATCGAGCAGGGGGGCACCAACGTGTCCGGCGGTCAGAAGCAGCGGCTCTGCATCGCCCGGGCCCTGCTGAAAAAGCCAAAGGTGCTGATCCTGGACGACTCCACCTCCGCGGTGGACACCAAGACCGACGCCCTGATTCGCAAGGCCTTCCGGGAGTTTTTGCCCGAGACCACCAAGATCATCGTGGCCCAGCGGGTGGCCTCGGTGGAGGACGCCGACCGCATCCTCATCCTGGACGGCGGCGCCATCGCCGCCGTGGGCACCCACGAGGAGCTGCTGGCCTCCAACCCCATCTACCAGGAGATCTATCACTCCCAGAACAAGGCGGGAGGTGAGCAGGAATGAAGCCCAACGTGAAGCTCGGCCCCACCCTGGCCCGCATCTGGAAGACCCTGATCGGCTTCTACCCGGTGATGCTGCCGGTGACGCTGGCCTGTATCCTGTTCAGCGCCGCGGTGAGCGCCGTCCCCTCCCTGTTCATGCAGAGGGTCATCGCCATCATCGAGGAGTGCTGGCCCACCAGGGACTGGGCGGGGGCCTCGGGGCGCATCTTCGGGGTCATCGTGATCCTGGCGGCGCTCTATCTGCTGTCCCTCGTCAGCGTGTTCCTGTGGAACCGGCTCATGGCCATCATCACCCAGGGCACCCTGAAAAAGCTGCGGTGCAGGATGTTCGACGGGATGCAGGATCTTCCCATCCGCTATTTCGACACCAACGGCCACGGGACCATCATGTCCTTCTACACCAACGATATCGACACCCTGCGGCAGCTGATCTCCCAGTCCCTGCCCAACCTGCTGAACTCCGGCGTCATCGTGGTCACCAACCTCTTTATCATGCTGTGGTTCAGTGTGCCGCTGACCCTGGTGGTGCTGGCGGGCGTGGCCATCATGTTCGTCATCACCCGGAAGGTGGGGGGCGGCTCCGCCAAATACTTCCGCCGGACCCAGAAATCCGTGGCCCGGCTGGAGGGCTTCGTGGAGGAGCTGATGGAGGGCCAGAAGGTGGTCAAGGTCTTCAACCACGAGCCCGAGACCAAAAAGGACTTCGTCAAGGTCAACGACCAGCTCTACGAGGACTCCAAGGCCGCCAACCGCTACGCCAACACCCTCATGCCCATCCTCAACAACATGGGCCACGTCATCTACGCCGCCTGCGCCATGGTGGGCGGGCTCATGCTCATCCTGAACGCCCCCAACCCCTGCCTGTCCGGCATGGTCATCGGCATCGACATCGTGGTGCCCTTCCTGAACATGACCAGGCAGTTCTCCGGCAGCATCAGCCAGGTGTCCCAGCAGGTGAACCCCATCGTCATGGGTATGGCGGGCGCCCAGCGGGTCTTTGACCTGATGGATCAGCAGCCCGAGACCGACGAGGGCGCCGTGACCCTGGTGAACGTGAAGGAGCAGCGGGACGGCTCCCTGACCGAGTGCCCCGAAAGGACAAACGTGTGGGCCTGGAAGGTCCCCCAGGCGGACGGCTCCTGCACCTATACCCGGCTCACCGGAGACGTGCGGTTCAAGGACGTGGACTTCGGCTATGTGCCCGAGAAGACCGTCCTCCACGACATCACCCTGTTCGCCGAGCCCGGCCAGAAGGTGGCCTTCGTGGGGGCCACCGGCGCGGGCAAGACCACCATCACCAACCTGATCAACCGGTTCTATGACATCCGCAAGGGCCAGATCCTCTATGACGGCATCGACATCATGGACATCAAAAAGTCCGCCCTCCGCAAGTCCCTGGGCATCGTCCTCCAGGACACCAACCTGTTCACCGGCACCGTGATGGAGAACATCCGGTACGGCAATCTGGACGCCTGCGACGAGGAGTGCATCGCCGCGGCGGAGCTGGCCGGGGCCCACGACTTCATCACCCGCCTGCCCGACGGCTATAACACCATGCTCACCGGCAACGGGGCCAACCTGTCCCAGGGCCAGCGGCAGCTGCTGGCCATCGCCCGGTGCGCCGTGGCCGACCCGCCGGTGATGATCCTGGACGAGGCCACGTCGTCCATCGACACCCGCACCGAGGCCATCGTCCAGCGGGGCATGGACGCCCTCATGACCGGGCGCACCGTGTTCGTCATCGCCCACCGGCTGTCCACCGTCCAGAACTCCGACGTCATCATGGTGCTGGAGCAGGGCCGCATCATCGAGCGGGGCAGCCACGAAAAGCTCATCGCCGAAAAGGGCAAGTACTATCAGCTCTACACCGGCGCGTTCGAGCTGGAATAAGCGCATACGCAAAGCGAGAGGCCCCGGCGGAAGCCGGGGCCTCGACTGTTGCCATAAATGACCGCAGGGGCCGCCGCCCTCGGCGACCCATTTCCATCCGCGCACCGTAAGGCGGGCCGCCACATGGGGCGGCCCCTACAGGTCGTCTTGCGGAATATCGCGGGGCGGGTCTGGGACCCGCCCCTGCATCCTCCATCTCCCCGGCCTCATCCGTCAGCCCTGCGGGCTGCCACCTTCCCCACAAGTGGGGAAGGCTTTTAGAGGAACTTTTTCATCTCCTCGATGTTGGACTGCTCGGTGCGGAGGAGCTTGTCCGCCAGGGCGCGGACCTCGCCGTCGTGCAGGTCGCAGTCCCGGATGGTGCGCAGGCTCTTGGTCACCCCCATGGTGGAGCCCTGGATCATCATCTCCGCGATGTTGGCGGAGGAGCGGTCGGTCATGGCCTTGACGGTGCTCATGGCCTCGCTGGAGAGCTTGGCCACCGGGCTGATGCCCTTGGAGGGCTCGCCCCGGGCGTGGAGCATGGTGTCGGCGCTGGTCAGCAGCTTTTCATATTCGGCGCGCTGGGCGGAGAGGGCGTCCAGCAGGCGTGGGTTCCGGGCGTAGCGCAGCACCGTGTCGATGCCGTCCACCCCCATCTCGGCGGTCTGGTAGATGTGATTGAGCAGTTGGGTCTCGGTCAGCATTTCATTTCACCTCGAATCTCATGTGAGGTTAGTATGCGCCCCAAATTCCCAGTTGAAAATGCCAAATTTTTTTGCTACAATGGGCTGTAAGGAAAGAACAAATGTTTGAGGAGGCCGCCATGGCTGTGGAGAGACCGGAAGGGCAGGCGTGGAACCATATCGAAGGCGCGGTGCGGGCGGTGCTGTTCCGCAACGAGGAGAACGGCTATACCGTGCTGGCCCTGGACTGCGGCGAGCGGGGAGAGGTCACGGCAGTGGGCTGTATGCCCGGCGCGGCCCCCGGCGAGCGGCTGGAGCTGGAGGGCACCTGGGGCCGCCACCCCAGCTACGGGGAGCAGTTCAAGGCGGAGGTGGTGGTCCGGCGGCTGCCCGAGGGGGAGCGGGCTATCTTCGAATATCTGGCCTCCGGGGCCGTCAAGGGCATCCGCATGGGGACGGCCAGGCAGATCGTGGACCGGTTCGGGGAGAGGGCCCTGGAGGTTATCGAGAACGAGCCGGAGCGGCTGGCGGAGATCCGGGGCATCACCCCCAAGCGGGCCAGGGCCATCGGCGAGGCATTCCGGGAGCAGATGGGCATGCGGCGGCTGGCGGAGTTCCTCTCCGAGCACAAGCTGCCCCTGGCGGCGGCGGTGCCCCTCTATAAGCGGTTCGGCGACGTGGCGGTGGAGGTGGTGCGGGACAATCCGTACCTGCTGGCGGACAAGTCGCTGGAGGTGCCCTTCGCCCAGGTGGACGCCCTGGCCATCGAGCTGGGCGTGGCGGGGGACGACCCCCAGCGGGTGGAGGCCGCCCTCCAATTTGAATTGGACCACAACGCCAACAACGGACACGTGTTTTTGCCCCGGGAGAAGCTGATCGCGGCCACGGGCGCCCTCATCGGTGTGGAGGGGGACTGCCTGGACAGGGGGCTGGAGGAGCTGATCCAACGGGGCGAGGTGGTCCGGGAGGACATCGCCGGGGTCACTGCCTGTTATCCGGCGGAGCTCTATGAGGCGGAGTGCTATGTGGCCATGCGGCTGGGGGAGATGTGCTGCGCCGAGCTGCGGCCGCCGGAGGACCTGGGCCGGCTCATCAAACGCATCGAGAAGGAGCAGGGCATCGTCTACGCGGCGCAGCAGCGGGAGGCGGTGGAGCTGGCGGCCTCCCGGCAGGTGATGCTGCTCACCGGGGGGCCGGGCACCGGCAAGACCACCTCCCTGCGGGGGGTGCTGGCCCTGTTCGAGCGGCTGGGGCTAAAGACCGCGCTGGCGGCCCCCACGGGGCGGGCGGCCAAGAAACTGGCCGAGACCTGCGGGGCGGAGGCGGCCACCATCCACCGGCTGCTGTGTACCCAGCTGGACCCCTTCACCGGGCAGCTGGCCTTTACCAAAAACCAGGACGAGCCCCTGGAGGCGGACGCGGTCATCGTGGACGAGACCTCCATGGTGGATGTGTCCCTGATGGCGGCGCTGCTGGCCGCCCTGCGGTCCGACTGCCGGCTGGTGCTGGTGGGCGACCCGGACCAGCTGCCCTCGGTGGGGCCGGGGAACGTGCTGGACCACCTGCTGCGCAGCGGTGTGGTCCCCTCGGTGCGGCTCACCGAGATCTTCCGGCAGGCACGGGAGAGCGCCATCGTCATGAACGCCCACGGGGTCAACCAGGGGATCCCGCCCAGACTGGACAACAAGAGCAAGGATTTCTTCTATCTGGGCCGGCGAGACGCGGCGCGCACCGCCGAGACCATCGTGGAGCTGTGTCAGACCCGGCTGCCCAATAATATGGGCATCCCGGCGGAGCAGATCCAGGTGCTGTCCCCCACCCGGCGGAGGGGGGCGGGCACCGCCGCCCTCAACCGGGCCCTGCAGGCGGCCCTCAATCCCCCCGCCGACGGGAAGGGGGAGCGGGCCTTCGGGCAGTATATCTTCCGGGTGGGCGACCGGGTGATGCAGGTGAAGAACAACTACGACCTGTTCTGGGAGGACCCCGCCACCGGCGAGCGGGACATGGGGGTGTTCAACGGCGACGTGGGCACCGTGGCGGAGGCCAACGGCGGCGGGGTCACCGTGTCCTTTGACGGGCACATGGTGGTCTATCCCCCGGAGCTGCTGGGGGAGCTGGAGCCGGCCTACGCTGTCACCGTCCACAAGGCCCAGGGCAGCGAGTACCGGGCGGTGATCCTGGCCCTCAGCGACGTGCCGCCTACGCTGCTGGCCCGAGGGGTGCTGTACACCGCCATCACCAGGGCCCGGGAGCTGTTCATCCTGGTGGGCAGCGACGAGCTGATGGCCAAAATGGTGGCCAACGACCGGCACACCAGGCGGTACTCCGCCCTCCGCACCCGGCTGCTGCGGGAGATGGGCGCGGAGGCGTGATATTTTAAATAGAAGGGGAGTCCCCGGAGCGAGAGATCGCTCCGGGGATTTTTTGTGTCTTGCACCGGAACGGGCAACAAATGACGGTACGTCACGGAGTCGCGGAGGAGGTTCGGCATGGACGGGGAGACGAAGAAAGCGGCCCGGCGGTACAGCGAGCCGGTGAGACATCTGCGCAGGCTGGCCCGGTGGAAGAACAACGACGCGGTGAAGCTGGCCTGGCTCGGCGAGGAGCAGACGGACCAGATCGATGGGCTGGACCTGACGGGGGTGACCGAGCTGAAGCGGCACGGCAACGGGTCCGTCGAGCTGAAATTCGTGGACAAGGTGCGGGTGCTGGACCTGCTGGGCCAGCTGCTGGACCGGCGGGACGACCGGGAGCTGGGCAGGCTGCTGGACGAGCTGGGCACGGCGGAGAGCGGCGATGGACAGTGAGCGGGAGCGGATTTTCCCCGAAGCAGCGGAAGGTGCTGACCTGGTGGAGGACGGGGGACTATGACGCCGTCATCTGCGACGGGGCGGTGCGCTCCGGCAAGAGCTACGCCGTGACCGTGGCGTTCTTCCTGTGGGCTATGGTGCGGTTCCAGCGGCAGCGGTTCGGGCTGTGCGCCCCCACCATCAACGGGGCGCGGCGGAACCTGCTGGCCCCCGTGCGGGGGGAGATGGAGGCGCTGGGCTTCCGCTGGGAGGAGCGGCTCAGCCGGAACCAGGTGGTGCTCCGGGGCGGAGGACGGGAGAACACCTTTTATCTCTACGGTGGGCGGAACGAGGCCAGCGCCTCCCTCATCCAGGGGGTGACCCTGGCGGGGGCGCTGCTGGACGAGGTGGCGCTGATGCCCCGATCCTTTGTGGAGCAGGCCGTGGCCCGGTGCTCCCTGCCGGAGGCCAAGGTGTGGTTCTCCTGCAACCCGGCGGGGCAGGCCCACTGGTTCTACCGGGAGTGGATCCAGCGGGCGGAGGAGAAGCGGGCGCTGTATCTCCACTTCACCATGGACGACAACCCGGCCCTGACCAGGCGGGCCAAGGAGCGGTACCGGCGGATGTTCCGGGGGGTCTTCTACCGGCGGTATGTGCTGGGGGAGTGGGTGTCCCCTGAGGGGCTGGTGTACGACTTTTTCGACCCCGCCCGGGTCCCGCCCGCCCCCAGGGGCGGCTGTGAGCGGTGGCGGATCTCCTGCGACTACGGTACCCGGAACCCGGCCTCCTTCGGCCTGTGGGGGCTGAAGGACGGGGTGTGGTACCGGGTGAGGGAGTTCTACTATGACGCCGCGGCGGAGGGCAGCCAGAGGACCGACGGCGAGTACGTCCAGGACCTGGAGCGGCTGGCCGGGGGGCGGCGGATCGAGGCGGTGATCGTGGACCCGTCGGCGGCCAGCTTCATCGAGGCGCTGCGGCGGAAGGGCTGGCCGGTGCGGAAGGCGGACAACCGGGTCATCGAGGGCATCCGGCGGACGGCGGCGGCCCTGAAGGAGGGGCGGGTGGTCATCTGCAGGGGGTGCGGGGCCGCCCTCCGAGAGTTCGGGCTGTACCGCTGGGAGGACGACGGCACGAAGGACCGGGTCCACAAGGAGCATGACCACGCCATGGACGACATCAGGTACTTTGTGATGAGCCTGGAAACAGAGGAGCCGCTTGCGGCGGTGAGCGTGGAACGAAGGGCGGGGTAGGAGGGAAAGGGCCGCCACATGGGGCGGCCCCTACAGCCCCTTCCGGCCCTTCGGGCCACCTCCCCCGAGGGGGGAGGCTGGAGGGCTTTCAACGGGAGATACCCGTAACGGGGTTTCCAGATATACATCCAATGAGAGGAGCATGAGACATGGAGATTTGCTTTGAGGGCATCGGTCAGGCGGTGGCCACCTTCCGGACGGAGGCGGAGCTGAGCGCCGGCCAGGCGGTGGCGCTGACCGGCAGCTCCACCGTGGGCCTGGGCGAGAGCGGCGCGCTGCCCTGCGGCGTCACGGTGGGCGCGGCCCGGAACGGCGCGGTGGCCGTCCAGATCGCGGGGGCGGTGACGGTGGCCTATTCCGGCGAGACCGTGCCCAAGGCAGGCTATGAGAGCCTGACCTGCGACGGCAAGGGGATGCTGGTCAAGGCCGAGGACAGCGGGCTCACCTGCCTGGTGCTGGCCGTGGACGAGACTGCCAAGACCGTGACCGTGAAGCTGTAAAAAACGGGAGGAGATCAACTATGGCTTATCGATTCGACAATGTGAAGCTGGAGAAGGGCATGTACCACGAGGCGGGCAGGTCCTTCACCCAGGTACTGGAGAAAATGGATCCCAGCGAGCAGTACAAGGGCACCGCCCTGGAGGGGCTGGACGCCTATCAGCGGCAGCTGAAGCGGTTCGACATCAAGGTGAAGGGGGCCGGCTCCGACCTGGTGGACAAGTTCTTCTCCACCTCCCAGTCGGCGGTGCTGTTCCCCGAGTACATCGCCCGGGCCGTGAAGGTGGGCATGGAGGAGGCCAACATCCTCCCCGACATCACCGCCACCGAGACCCTCATCGAGGGGATGGACTACCGCTCCATCACCTCCGTGCCCGAGGACGAGAAGAACCTGAAGCGGGTGGCCGAGGGGGCCGCCATCCCCCAGACCACCGTGCGCACCAGGGACAGCCTGGTGAAGCTCCACAAGCGGGGCCGTATGCTGGTGGCCTCCTATGAGGCCATCCGGTTCCAGAAGCTGGACCTGTTCTCCGTCACCCTGCGGCAGATCGGCGCCCAGATCGGACGGATGCACCTGGAGGACGCCATCGACGTGATCCTCAACGGGGACGGCAATGACAACAAGGCGGAGGTGTCCCATGTGGCCGCCACCGGCAAGCTGACCTATGACGACCTGCTGGCCTTCTGGAACAGCTTTGAGCCCTATCAGCTCAACACCTTGCTGGTGGGCACCGACACCATGACCAAGCTGCTGTCTATGAGCCAGATGCAGGACGCCGCCGCCGGGCTGGACTTCCACGGCACCGGCAGGCTCATCACCCCCATGGGTGCCAGGGTGCTGCGCACCTCCGCCATGCCTAAGGACACCATCATCGGCCTGGACAAGAACTACGCCCTGGAGATGGTGAAGGCCGGCGACGTGATGGTGGAGTACGACAAGATCATCGACCGACAGCTGGAGCGTGCGGCCATCACCACCATCTCCGGCTACGCCAAGATCTTTGAGGACGCCAGCCGCGCCCTGTCCATGAACGCGGCGGGCTGAGCCCGATAGGAGGCGAAGCATGAGCCTTCTGAGACGGAAAGAGGCGGGGCAGGCGGCGGCCGCCGCCCAGCTCCGGGACGCCGGACGGCATCCCTTTGCCATGCTGGACGGCTACGCGCCCCTCCACAACGGGGAGACCGCCCTGTACCGGGCCATCCGGGAGGGGGTGCCCGTCATCGACGCGGCCATCGACAAGCTGGTCCGGCTGTGCGGCGGCGTCACCGTCCGGTGCAGGGACCGAAAGGCCCAGGAGGGGATGGAGCGGTTCCTCCGCACCGTCCCCACCGGCCGGGGCCAGCGGGGCATCCAGTCCTTTCTGGACGGCTATCTGGACTCCATGCTGGTGGCCGGCCGGGCGGTGGGGGAGATCGTGCCCTCCGCCGACGGCCGGGATGTGGCGGCGGTGCTGTGGGCCGACGTGAGCCGGGTGGAGATCCGGGAGGGGGACAGCCCCCTGGACTTTACCCTCTGGGCCAGGGACAGCGACGGGAAGCTGAGAGAGCTGCCCCGGCAGGAGCTGCTGCTGTTCACCCCCTTCCAGCCGGAGGCCGGGTCGCCCTACGGCGCGTCCATGCTGCGGTCCATGCCCTTTTTGACGGAGATTTTGATGAAGATATTCGACGCCACGGGCAAGAACTGGGAACGGATGGGCAACGTGCGCTTCGCGGTGGTGTGCAAGGGGGCCGAGGCGGGCCTGGCCGAGGAGCGGTGCCGGCAGGTGGCAAAGGAGTGGTCCGGCGCCATGCAGGCCAGCCGGGACGGGGCCGTGCGGGACTTTGTGGCCGCGGGCGACGTGGAGATCCGGGCCATCGGTGCGGACAACCAGGTGCTGGACAGCGAGGTGCCGGTGCGTCAGATCTTGGAGCAGCTGGTGGCCAAGACGGGCATCCCGCCCTTTTTGCTGGGCTTAAGCTGGTCCTCCACCGAGCGGATGAGCAGCCAGCAGGCGGACATCCTCACCAGCGAGATCGCCGCCATCCGGCGGAGCCTGGAGCCGGTGGTGGAGCGGATCTGCGAGCTGTGGCTGCGGCTGAAGGGGTACGACGACCGGGTGGACATCGACTGGATCGACGTGAATTTGCAGGACGAGGAGGCCGAGGCCAGAGCGGCGCTCTACCGGGCGCAGGCCGGGGCCATCGAGGAGGGAAAGAATGGAGATCAGTAAGGACGCGGTGGTGAAGGCCATCGGCCAGCCGGAGATGGAGGACATGGGCCTCATCAACGCCCTGGCCCGGCGGGAACTGGCGCCGGAGGAGGTCTACACCTTCGCGGTGCGGCTTTGCGACAACGACATCGACCGGGACTATGAGCGGTTCGACGATGGCGCGCTGGACGCTCTGGCGGAGCTGTTCCCGGGGGTGTCCGGGGTGTTCGACCACCAGTGGTCGGCCAGGGGCCAGACGGCCCGCATCTACCGGGCGGAGGTGGTGGCCGATCCCGGCGTGGTCACCGCCGACGGGCGGCCCTATAAGTATCTGAAGGGCTGGGCCTACATGATGCGCACGGCGGAGAACGCCGACCTCATCGCCGAGATCGACGGGGGCATCAAGCGGGAGGTCAGCGTGGGCTGCGCGGTGGAGAGCGTGCTGTGCTCCATCTGCGGCGAGCCCCTGGAGGACTGCCCCCACGAGAAGGGGCAGGAGTATGACGGGCAGGTGTGCTGCGGCGTCCTCACCGGGGCCACCGACGCCTATGAGTGGTCCTTCGTGGCGGTGCCCGCCCAGCGGAAGGCCGGGGTCATCAAGAGCGCCAGACGGCTGGAGGATGAGGCCCGGCTGGGACGGAAGTACCTGAAGAGCCTGCGCCGGGAGACGGCCCGGCTGGCGGGCATCGCCGAGCCGGAGGCCGACCGGGCCCTGCTGGAGCGGGTGTGCGCCAGGCTGGACGAGGAGGAGCTGCTGGGCCTTATCAAGCTGTACCGGGGCAGGACCGATAAGCTGCTCACCGGGCGGCCCCAGCTTAGCTACGGCGAGGAAGGACAGGAGCCGGAGATCGCCGACGGGGCCTATCTCATCTGATAAGGGGGCGCGGACATGACTGACGCGGTGCTGGAGATCGTGAAAAGACTGTGCCCCGGACAGGACGAGGAGCTGCTGCGGCTGCTGTGCGCCGCTGCCTGCGAGGCGCTGGACGCTCTGCTGCGGGACGGCGTGAAGCCGGAGGACTGCGGCGGGCGGTATCCCCTGGCGGCGGCGTGGATGGCCGCCGACTGGCTGCGGGACTGCGGCGGGGCGGCGGAGATCACCGCCCTGTCCGCCGGGGACCTGAGCGTCCGCCGGGAGAGCGGGTCGTCCGCCGGGAAGCTGTCCGGCAGGGCCATGGAGCTGATGGCCCCCTACATCCGGGATACCGGGTTCGTGTTCCGGGGGGTGCGGGGATGACGGAGCTGTTCGGAGAGGTCATCCGCGCCTGTGGAAAGGAGCTCATCTGCCGGAGGGAGGACGGAGCCGAGACGGGCCGGGGGATGGCCATCGTCCGGCCCATGAACGGGAAGGACCGGCAGACCGCCGGCGGGGCGCTGGGCAGCGAGCGGAACGACCGGTTTTTGGGGCTGGCCGAGCCGGGGACGCCGGTGGAAAACATCGGCCCCGGCGGCTGGCTGGAGTGGAGCGGCCAGCGGTATGAGGTGCTGAACTGCCAGCCCATCCCGGTGGGGGACGCCGTCACCCACCTGTGGCTGGCCCTGCGGCCCTGCGGGGCGGTCGCCCCATGAGCGGCGGGTTCAACGGACTGCGGGAGCGGGTCGTCTCCCTCCTGCGGGAGAACGGGGTCAACGCGGTGCCCGCCGGAGCGCCGGAGCCGGCGGGCCGGTGGAGAGAGGCCGCGGCGGCGGTGTCCGTGAAGCGGGTGCGGTGCGCCGACAGCGGGTTTGAGAACTATCTGGGCAACGAGACCAACGGCAGCAGGGTGACGGAGCTCTACGGCCGGGCGGCGGACATCACTCTGGCCATCGATGTGTACGCCCCTTCGGACGGGGGCGAGGGGGCCTGCCAGGAGGCGGCGGAGAAGATCGCTGAGCTGCTGCTGACCCGGGGGGCGGGCGGCCTGGAGGCCGCCGAGTGGACGGCGGAGCGGGCCGAGTGGCTGGACCGGGAGGGCATGTACCGGATGCGGACCGAGTGCCTGTGCCGGGCGTGGCTCACCGTGGCCGCGGAGGCCGAGGGCGGCCCGGGCTTTACGGACTTTGAAGTGAAAGGGAGAAGAGCATGAGCATGACAGTACAGCATGAGCGGCCGGGGGTGTACTCCTCCTATGAGGCGTCCAGCCTGACGGCGGCCGTGGACCGGGGCGGGGCGGTGGCCGTCATCGCCAGGCTGGAGAAGGAGGACGCCCAGAAGGTCTACACCTGGAGCAGCTACAGCCGGGCCGTGGGCGACGTGGGCGCCGGCACCCTCAGCGAGATGGCGCGGCTGGCCATCCGCAACGGCGCGGGGCTGGTGTACGGCCTCCCCGTGAAGGCGGACGAGGGCTATGACGACGCCTTCGCCCTGGCGGCGGGGCTGGAGGACGTGGCCGTGGCGGTGTGCGACAGCGACGACCAGGACGTGCAGAAGAAGCTGATGGAGATGGTGCGGACCTGCTCCGCTGCCCGGAAGGAGCGTATCGCCGTGGTGGGCGGCAGGGCCGCCGAGACAGTGGAGCAGCTCACCACACGGGCCAAGGCCCTCAACAGCGAGCGGGTGGTGCTGGCGGCCCCCGGCGCGGTGGACAGCGCCGGCAAGGGGATCGGCGGCGCCCTCTGCGCCGCGGCGCTGGCGGGGGCCATCGCCGGCAACGCCGACCCGGCCCTGCCTCTGGGCGGGGTGCGGCTCTACGGCCTGAACGGCATCGAGACCAACTATGACGACGGCGATATCGACCTGCTCATCCGGGGCGGGGTCACCCCTCTGGAGACGCTGGCGGGGAACTGCTATGTGGTGCGGGCCGTCACCACCCGGACCACCACCGGCGCGGCTGAGGACGCCACCTGGCGGGAGCTGACCACCATCCTGGTGGTGGACGAGGTCATCCCCGGCATCCGGGACGCCCTGCGCGCCCGGTTCAGCCGGGCCAAGAACACCGAGCAGACCAGAGGGGCCATCCGCTCCCAGACCGTGATGGAGCTGGAGCGGCGGGTGGACCGGGAGATCATCGACAGCTATGAGGACGTGACCGTGTCCGCCCTGCCGGAGGACCCCACCGTGTGTCTGGTGGAGTTCGCCTTCACCGTGGCCCACGGGCTGAATCAGATCTGGCTGTCGGCCCACATCACCGTTTGATAAGGGGGAGAGGACATGAGTATTTCCTTTGGACAGGCGGGGTTCCCCACCAGCAGCGACATCTGGCTGGAGCTGGACGGCAAAAAGGTGGCCGTGGTGCAGAGCTATTCCAGCAAGTCCACCAGGGCTTCCGGCACGGTGGAGGCCTTCGGTGAGAGCGAGCCGGTGGCCACTGTGCAGGGACCCCAGACCCACACCATCCAGCTGAGCCGGCTGTACGCCACCGACGGGGCCATCGCCGACGGACTGGACTTCTACGATCTGAAGAACTTTTCCCTGGTCATCTGTAAGCCGGACCGGAAGATCATCTACTCCGACTGCCAGTGGAGCGACATCCAGGAGGACGCCAAGCTGGGCCAGACCGTGGTGGAGAAGCTGACCCTGGTGGCCCGGAAGCGGCTGGAGATCAGGACATGAGCATCCGGGCGGGACGGGAGCGGATGACGGTGCCCGAGGGGGAGCTGCGGCTGCTGTCCGCCCTGGAGGCCCTGGAGGCCCGACGGGAGGGGGCCGCCCTGGCCGCCGATGAGAAGGAGCGGGCGCTGTGCGACAACGCCTGCCTCCTCGCCAGGGCGCTGGAAAAGGACGGCAGGCCCGTCTTTGCCGACGGGCGGGCCGCGCTGGCCGGACTGCGGGTGGAGGACATCGCCCGCCTGTCCGACGCGTGGGCCAAATTCAACCGGGAACAGAACCCCTCCCCGGTGGGGGACGCTGAGGAGCAGGAACGGCGAAAAAAAGCCTGGAGCACGCGCGTTATGAGCGCCTTCAATGGCGCGTGCTCCGCCTGTTCGGCGCTCTTCCCACGGAGGAACGGGCCCGGAAGATGAAGGACCGGGACTATCTGTGGTGCGCTTTGAACCTGGCGCTGGACCGGGAGGAGGAGCTGGCGCGGCTGTGCCCCTCCTGCCGGGAGCGGGCGGAGCGGGAGCCCTGCCCCGCCTGCGGCACCCCCAGGGAGAGCTGGGGGGTCAACGCCGGGTTCGACTGGGCGCGGTATGTGAAGCTGAAGGAGGGCGGCGTGTAAGTGATCGACCGATTGGCGGAGCTGCTGGGCATTTTGGAGACTGAGGACGAGGACGAGAGAGAACAGGACGAGGACGTGGTGGACGCCGCCCCCCTGACCGGGCCGGAGCGGAGAGAGACCGCCCCGGTCCCGGCGGAGACGGAGCCCCCGGAACAGCCGGGAGAGGCGGAGCCTGCCCCGGGGACGCGCCAAAAGGACGGGACCGCCCCGGAGGAGGGCGGCCCGCAGGTCCCGGCGATCCCGGAGGAGGACCTATCGGAGCCCGTCCCGGAGGAGCTGGCCCAGGCGGTTCGGGAGACGGACGCCGTCCGGGCGGCCCGCAGCGGCGCGCCGAAAGAGGACGGCGGCATGGCCGACCCCCTCCCGGCGCTGACGGGGGAGGACGGTCCGGTCCCGGAGGGGGCGGCAAAACGCTTTGGAGAGGCGATCTGGCCGCCCGCCGCCGGACAGGGCGGGGACCCGTCTGGGCTGGAGCTGCTGTACCGGGCGGCGGCCCGGGCGGCGGAGCCGGTCTTTGAGGCCCCGGCGGCGGGGCAGACCGGGGACCGGCCTCTGCCGGACCCGGTGCTGTCCCAGGCCGCCCGGATGTCAGTGGAGGAGCTGGACCGGGCCATGCGCCGGGACAGCCGCCGGTACGACGGCGGCATGACCATCTATTGAGAGAGGAGCGGGGCGGATGGAGCTTTCCCCCATGCGGTTCAAGAATTTCGTGTGGCCCCACAATCCCAGGACCTATACCGTCGCCTTTGAGCGGAAGATGGCGGTCCACAAGATCCCCTTCGGGCGGCATTATCTCCAGAGCCTGGGCCAGACCCGGCGGGTGCTCCGGGGGGAGGGGGAGTTCGCGGGCGAGGGGGCCTATGACACCTTCAAAAAGCTGGCTAATGTGTTCTATGAGGAGACGCCGGGGGTGCTGATCCACCCGGTCTGGGCCACCACCAACGCCTGGTTCGCGGCGCTGGAGGTAAGGCAGGAGCCCCGGCGGGACTATGTGGCCTATTCCTTCGAGTTCTGGGAGGTGGTGAGCGCCGGAGAGCAGACCGCCCTGACCGCCGCCGCGGTATCCGGCGGGACCTCGGGCCAGGCCGGGGGCGCCGGCAGCCGGTCCGGCGGCGGGAGCTGGTACACCGTGGTGAAGGGGGACACCCTCTGGGGCATCTCCCGGCGGTACGGCATCACCCTGGCGCGGATCATCGCCCTGAACCCCCAGATCAAGAATCCGAATCTGATCTTTGTGGGACAGAAGGTGAGGGTGCGATGATCGAGTGCTGGGTGACCCGCGGGAACGGCGGGATGCTGACCCTGCCCACGGCGGTGAGCTGGCGGTTCTGCTACGGGACGGACACCCCCTGCGACAGCTACGAGGTGAAGTGCCTGTGGGAGAAGGGCCAGGAGAGGGAGCTGTCCGATGCGTGCCGCTTCTACGCCCAGTGGGAGGGCGAGCGGGTGTTCACCGGGGTGGTGGACGAGTACGCGGTGGTATGCGGCAGAGAGGGGCTGTACCTGGAGATCTCCGGCCGGGGGATGGCCGCCCTGCTGCTGGACAACGAGGCCATGCCCGCCCAGTATCAGCGGGCCACCAGGGCGGTCATCGTGGCGGACCACGTGACCCCCTACGGCATCACCGCCGTCGGCGGGGGCGGCCTGCCGGTGGTGAGCAACTTCACGGTGAGCAGCGGAGAGAGCGAGTGGGGCGTGGTGCGGACCTTCGCCTGCTGCTACGGCGGGGTGGTGCCCCGGTTCGACCGGATGGGCCGGCTGGTGCTGGACCGACACGGGAACGAAAACGTTCTGCGGATCGGGGACGACACCGTCCTCACCGGATGGGAGTACCGGGAGGACCGCCACGGGGTGCTGAGCCAGGTGGCGGTGCGGCGGCGGTCCCATCCGGGGACCCAGTGGGTGTCTGACCGGAGCTTCATCGCCGAGGGCGGCAGGGCCCGGCGGGTGGTGACGGTGCCCAACATCACCGGGACGGCGGCCATGCGGTACACGGCGGACTATCAGATGAAAGCCTCCCGCCGGGAGCGGAAGCGGCTGACGGTGGCGCTGGCCGGGGCCTTTCTGGCCTGGCCGGGGCAGCTGGTGGACGTGGCCCTCACCGGCTGCGGGGCCAACGGGCGGTATCGGGCGGCCCAGGCGGAGGTCTCCTGCGGGGAGAACGGGCTGACCACCACCCTGGTCCTGGGCGAGCCGGACAGCATGATCTGAACAGGAGGACGAGAATTATGTGGCTGAGCGGACAGCAGAGACGGCCCCCGGAGAGCGGCGAGGGCCAGACTGGCACCGTGACCATCAGCGGGGGCGAGCTGGCGGTGGAGCTGGACAGCGAGCGCCGGGGGCTGGAGCTGTACGGCCCCGCCGGCTACCGCTGGACCCCCGAGGTGGGGCAGCGGGTGCTGGTGATCGAGGGCAGGGGGGAGACCCCCTGCGTGGTGGGGACCAGAACGGGGGCCTATGTGCCCGGCCGGGTGACCATCCAGGCGGGCACCCTTGATCTGGACGGGAACGTGCTGATCCAGGGGACCCCTCTGGAGAGCTATATCGCCGCCATTGTGGGCGGTATGATGGGGGGAGAGGGATGAGCCTGCGGCTGGTGAACAGGGATTACGCGGCGGGGGCCGGCGGGCTGATCTCCGATACCGGCGGCGAGGCCCTGCTGGACGAGGTGCTGTTCCGACTGGCTGTCCGGCGGGGGAGTTTCCCCTTCCTGCCCGAGCTGGGCAGCAGGATGTATCTGCTCCGTCGGGAGAAGCCCTCCGCCTGGGCGGACCTGGCGTGCCAGTACGCCGCCGAGGCCCTGACCGATCTGCCCAATCTGACGGTGACCGGGGCGGCGGTGAGCCGGGCGGGCGATGTTTTGACGGCGGCCGTCTCCCTGCAGTGGCGGGGGGAGGAGCTGACGGCGACGGTGGAGTTGGAGGAGTGACGATATGGTGACCTTGGAGGAGATCTATCAGGACCTGGCGGCGGTCTTCCAGGAGAGGACCGGCCAGAGCGCGGCGGGAAGCAGCGAGCTGGCGGTGCGGTTCTACGCGGTGGCGGCGGAGATCTACAGCCTGTATGTCCAGGCCGAGTGGACCAGGCGGCAGTGCTTCCCCCAGACCGCCGTAGGGGAGGACCTGGACAACCACGCCTGGCTGCGGGGCATCGACCGGCGGCAGGCGGTGAAGGCGACCGGCACGGTGCGCTTCTTTGTGGACGGGAGCCGGGAGGAGGACGTGGACATCCCGGAGGGGACGGTGTGCATGACCGCCGCCGGGACCCGGTTCCTGACCGTGGAGGCCGGCAAGGTCGCGGCCGGCTCCACCCAGACCGACGTGGCCGTGGAGGCGGCGGAGGCGGGGGCGGCCGGCAACGCGGCGCCGGACACCGTGGTGTATATGGCGCTGCCGCCCACGGGGATATCCGCCTGCGCCAATCCCGCCGCCCTGACGGGCGGCAAGGACGCGGAGGACGACGAGAGCCTCCGGGAACGGGTGCTGGAGAGCTACCGCCGGCTGGCCAACGGGGCCAACAGCGCCTTCTACCGGCAGGCGGCCATGTCCTTTGACGGGGTGGCGGCGGTGACGGTGCTGTCCAAGGTCCGGGGCGTGGGCACCGTGGACCTGGTGGTGGCCGCCCAGGGCGGCATGCCGGATCATGAGCTGCTGGAGGCCCTCCAGGCCTACTTCGACCAGGCGCGGGAGATCGCGGTGGAGGTCAAGGTGGAGGCGCCCAAGGAGCGGAAGGTGACGGTGGCGGCGGCGGTCACGGCGGAGGCCGGGTTGGAGTTCGACACGGTGAAGAGCGCCGTAGAGGCGGCGGTGCGGGGCTGGTTCACCGGGGAGCGGCTGGGGAAGGCGCTGACCCGGGCGGAGCTCACCGCGCTGATCTTCAATGTGGACGGGGTGGCCAACGTGACCGTCACCGCGCCGGAGGCCGATCAGGAGGCGGAGAAGTCCACCCTGCCGGTGCTGGAGACGGTGACCATCACCGACGGCGCTCCGGCGTGAGGGGGCGGCGGATATGAGCTATGAGAGCTATCTGGCGGAGCTGCTGCGGCCCCTGGGGGTGTACGACCTGCGGGAGGGCACCGTCAACCGGGGGGAGCTGGCGGCTTACGGCGGGGCGCTGGACGGCGTCGGGGCGGAGCTGGACGGCACCGCCCGGGAGATGTCTCTGGCCACCGCGGAGAGCTTCGGGCTGGAGCGGATCGAGGCGCTGCTGCCCTACCGGCCGGTGTGTGTGACGGCGGACCAGCGGCGGCGGGCGCTGGCGGCTCTGCTGCGGGTCAGCGGGGACAGCTTTACCCCGGCGGCCATCAACGACACTCTGGCCGGCTGCGGGCTCAACGCCGTGGCGGAGGAGACCGGCGAGCCCAACCATGTGCAGGTGCGCTTCCCCGACGTGGCGGGCATCCCGGAGGGGTTCGAGCGGATGAAGGAGATCATCGAGGAGCTCCTGCCCAGCCAGCTGGAGATCGGGTACAAGTTCTGGTACAACACCTGGGCCATGGCCCGGGACAGGCACCCCACCTGGGGGGACGCCATGGCCGCGGCCTTGAGCTGGTACGGCGTCGCCACCGAGCACGACCCGTGGGTGTGACAGGAGAGGGAGGGGATGGCGAAAAGCCATTCCCTCCCTTGCTTTCCTGAAAAAGGTTATAAATTTTTCACAAAAAGGGGTTGACAAACGGGACGCACGGTAGTACAATACAAACAGAAAGGAAAAGGTGATTCCAATGATTTGAGGAGCCGCCCAAATCCCTTTCAGGATGGACCCGCAGGTGTGAAACGAACCCTTGACCGTTCCAAACGTGCTTAAGTAAGCATCGGAAGCCAGAGGAGTCTGAAGCGTCCAAATCAGTTTGCAGAAACAGAGAGAAAGTAGTTTCAACAGCGCATCCATCACGGGCAATATCTCGGAAAGCGAAGGTATCCGCCAATGAACAATCTAAGCCAGAAGTAGGCCCCCAGCCGCGATGTAGGACGGCTGGGGGCCAGGTGTTTTTTGGGGCTGTTGGCGGGGCCCGATCCGGCGTCTGGCCGGGTCTTTTTTTGCCCAACCGGTGGAGGAAAAATTGGCGGAAAGTTTACAGAAATGGGTATTGCAAAATGGGATGTCCTCCTGTATTATAATATATGCGTTTTCATCGAAAGGTGAGATTTGCCATTTTACCGCCGCCGGGCTGGACCGGGGGCGTATGATACAGGAGTGAGCGATATGTCTCTGTTTGCGAAGGATATCGGTATCGACCTGGGCACCGCCACCGTGCTGGTCTATATCAAGGATAAGGGCATCGTGCTGCGGGAGCCCTCCGTGGTGGCCCTGGACAAGAACACCGGCAAGCTGCTGAAGGTGGGCACCGAGGCCCAGCAGATGCTGGGGCGCACCCCCGGCAACATCGTGGCCATCCGGCCCCTGCGGGAGGGCGTCATCTCCGACTACGACATGACCGAGCGGATGCTCCGGGAGTTCATCCGCAAGGTGGCTCCGGTGCGGCTGTTCAAGCCCCGTGTGGTCATCTGTGTGCCCTCCGGCATCACCGAGGTGGAGGAGCGCGCCGTCATCGACGCGGGCATCCAGGCCGGCGCCCGGAAGGTGTACCTGATCGAGGAGCCTCTGGCCGCCGCCATCGGCGCGGGGGTGGACATCACCCAGCCCGACGGCCACATGGTGGTGGACATCGGCGGCGGCACCGCCGACATCGCCGTGATCTCCCTGTCCGGCATCGTGGAGTCCGCCTCCATCAAGGTGGCGGGCGACGCCTTCAGCGAGGCGGTGGTGAAGTATATCCGCAAGCGCCACAATGTGCTCATCGGCGACCGCACCGCCGAGGAGCTGAAGATGACCATCGGCTGCGTATTCCCCCGGCCAGAGGAGATCACCATGGAGATCAAGGGCCGCTGCCTGATGACCGGCCTGCCCCGGGTGTTCTCCGTGTCCTCCAGCGAGATGATCGAGGCCTTCGAGGAGCCCTGCTCCCGCATCCTGGAGGCGGTCCACGGGGTGCTGGAGCGCACCCCGCCCGAGCTGGTGGCCGACATCTCCAGCAACGGCATCATCATGACCGGCGGCGGCTCCCTGGTCTGGGGCTTCGACAAGCTCATCGAGTCCCACACCGGCATCGAGACCTATGTGGCGGACGACGCCATCTCCTGCGTGGCCCACGGCACCGGCAAGAGCCTGGACTGGATCAACGACATGCAGGACGGCACCATGAACATCTCCCGCAGCCGCCAGATGCTGTGATCGGAAGCGGAACCCGCGTCCCCGGCCGGAAGGCCGGGGACTTTTTGTGTACGGGCGCTTCGGCGCTTTTTGCGGAAAAACCGCGGAATGGCTTGAACGGCGGCGGTTTGTGTGTTATACTGACACAGTCGCAAAAATTTTCCGGCCGGTCGGCCTGTCCCTGCGGAGGTAACCATGAGCAAAGAGAGCTATGATCCCCTGAAGATCGAAAACCAGCTGTGCTTTCCCCTGTACGCCTGTTCCCGTAATCTGATCCGGCAGTATAAGCCCTTTCTGGACAAGCTGGATCTGACCTACACCCAATACATCGCCATGATGATCCTTTGGGACCGCAAGTCCGCCATGGTGAAGGAGCTGGGCAGCATCCTGTGCCTGGACTCCGGCACCCTGACCCCCCTGCTGAAGAAGCTGGAGGCCAAGGGCCTGGTCACCCGGAGGCGGGACGAGCGGGACGAGCGCAATCTGATCGTCTCCCTGACGGACAAGGGCGCCGCCCTCCGCCAGAAGGCGCTGGCGGTGCCGCCCCAGATCTCCGCCTGCGTCGGCCTGACCCACGAGGAGGCCGACCGCCTGTACCGCCTGCTCTACAAGATGCTGGGGCGGACCGTGGTGGAGCCGTGACCGCCAGCTTGTTCCGCTGCCCCAACTGCGGCGCGCCGCTGGAGCGGGAGGGGAGGACCCTCCGCTGCTCCGCCCGCCACAGCTTCGATATGGCCCGGGAGGGATATGTGAACCTCCTGCCCCCCAACCGGAAGCGCTCCAAGGACCCCGGCGACGACCGGGACATGGTGGCCGCCCGGTCCGCCTTTCTGGAGAGGGGATATTACCTGCCCCTGCGAAGCGCCCTGGAGGAGCTGGCCGTCCGGCACACCGAGGGCATCCCCGCCCCCGTGACGGTGGACAGCGGCTGCGGGGAGGGCTGGTACACCGCCGGCGTCCACGCCGCCCTGACGCGGGCGGGGAGGGTGCCCCGGACCGCCGGGGTGGACCTGTCCAGATACGCCCTGCGGCGGGCAGCCCGCCGGCTGCCGGAGGGGGAGTTCGCCGTGGCCTCCGTCTACCGGCTGCCGCTGGGGGACGCCTCCGCCGACCTGCTGCTGGATGTGTTCTCGCCCCTGGCGGCGGCGGAGTTCGCCCGCGTGGTGAGGCCCGGCGGGTGGTTTTTTTATGTGGTCCCCTCGGCCAGGCACCTGTGGCAGATGAAAGAGATCCTCTACCCGGAGCCCTACGAGAACCCGGTGAAGGTGGAGGACTACCCCGGCTTCGCCTATCAGGGCGTGACGGAGATCAGAGATACCGTCACCCTCACCGAGCGGGCGGATATCACGGCCCTGTTCGGCATGACGCCTTACGCCTGGAAGACGCCCAGGGAGGGGGTGGCCCGGCTGGAGGGGCTGGATTCCCTCACCACCGAGATCGGGTTCGACATCCACTGTTACCGCAGAGTATAAAAACGCGGCCCCGGAGTTTGGCTGGGGTGCCATAAGAAAGTAATCCATTTAGAGGGAACGGTATGGCCTTTAGGTCATGCCGTTTCCTCTTTTGCCAACTTTTCCAGCGGGATAAATCCCACCAGGTCATAAGCGATGCGGATGCCCTGACGCCGCTTGCCGGTGCTCTTGTCCGGGGCCTCGATATAGATGGCCTTGACAAGTTCCCGCAGAGCGTAGGGCGTCAATTCTTTCAGTTCCGTGTACTTGTGTACCCGCTGGAT
>CANRFT010000007.1 GCA_947629955.1 uncultured Oscillospiraceae bacterium | reverse complement strand
AGACCCATCGGGACATCAAAATCTATTACAACTTTGTCGGGTATGTGGAGATTTGAAATCCATCGTTCTTTATGCGAGGTTAACTAACGAGATGTACGCACGGGATATTTCCAAGAAGGTGCGGTCCTCCCACCGCCTGCGAGGAAACGCGGGCGAGCCGTTGTCCCAGCCGCCCTACGGGTACAGAAAGGACCCCCAGAACAAAAAGAAGTGGATCATCGACCCGGAGGCGGCAGAGGTGGTCAAGAGCATCTTCAGGATGTGCCTGGACGGAAAGGGCAACGAAACCATTGCAAAAGCCCTTCAGGAACAGCGGATATTGGTCCCTATGGCGTACTGGCAGAGCAAAGGGCTGCCGCGTGGCGGCAAAACGCAGACAAATCCGTATCGGTGGAGCAATACCAGCATCCAGCAGATACTGTCTCAGCAGGAGTATTGCGGGGACGTCATCAACTTCAAGACCTACTCCAAGTCCTTCAAGAACAAGCGGAGGCTGAAAAATGACCCGCAGAACTGGGTGATATTCAAGGACGTTCATGAGCCGATCATCGACCGGGACACTTTTGATCGGGTGCAGGCCCTTGTGGCAAAAACAAAACGCCGTGCGCCCAAGAAGGAGAACGGCCCCAAAAGTATCTTCTTTGACCTTCTGTACTGCGGGGACTGCCACAAAAAGATGCACTACCACACGAACACCAAAAATAAGGACATCCACTACTTTGCCTGTTCCGATAACACCGTGGATCACCGTGGGGCTTGTCCTGGCCGCCACTATATCCGGGCGGACGCCATTGAGCAGGTGGTGACGCTGGAACTTCGGCGGATGGCCGAGATGCTGCGGAACGACGAGGCCGCCTTTGCCGAGATGCTGGCTCAAAAGACCGATCAGGAACTCCAAAAGGAGCGGAAGCGGGACGAAGAGGAACTTCAAAAGTCTATCGTCCGCAACGACACCGTTTCCAGGCTCTATGAAAAGCTCTACGAAGACAACGCCACGGGCAAGGTGAGCGATGAGTGGTTTATGCAACTCAGCCACAAGTACGAGGTGGAGCGGATGGAACTGAAGAACAAGATTTCCGCTCTGCGCAGGAAGCTGGCGGAATCGGGCCAGCACCAGCGGGAGCGGGACAGCTTCATCAAGGCCATACGCCAATTCATGCGGATGGACCGCCTGACCTCTCCGTTGTTGCGGGAGCTCATCGACCACATCGACGTGTTTGAGACGGAGGGCACGGGCAGGAACCGCACCCAGCGGGTCGTGATCTACTACCGCTTCGTGGGGTATATCGAATGGCCGGGGCGGGCAGGCGGCCAGAACTACAAGGCTGACACCCGCAAGGGCGTGGCGGTGGAATACCTCACCGATCCCATTCCGGCATAAAAAACGAGCAGGCGTTACGCCTGCTCTACTTAGAAAAAGACATCGAGTGTTCATAAGGTGAAATCCCTTATGAACACTCGATGTGGTCCGAGTGGCGGGATTTGAACCCACGGCCTCTTGGTCCCGAACCAAGCGCGCTACCAGCTGCGCTACACCCGGATAGATGATTTGATTATAGTTGCCGCAGCCGCCGATGTCAAGCGGAGCGGGCAAAAAGAAAGAACAGGCCGGGGCCTGCTCTTTCATTGGAGGCGCCACCCAGACTCGAACTGGGGGTCAGGATTTTGCAGACCCTTGCCTTACCACTTGGCTATGGCGCCGCGCACCAACAGTATATCCGCCGGCGGCATCAAATAGAACCATGGCTCCATTTGAAAAAGAATGGGGCGAGTGACGAGGGGCGAACTCGCGTCCACGCTGAGGAAAAATTGGAGCGAGTGACGAGGCTCGAACTCGCTACCTCCACCTTGGCAAGGTGGCGCTCTACCAGATGAGCTACACTCGCATTGAGTGCCCAGGGCCGGAATCGAACCAGCGACACGAGGATTTTCAGTCCTCTGCTCTACCAACTGAGCTACCTGGGCATATGAGATTGTGGCGACGCGGATGGGACTTGAACCCACGACCTCCGGCGTGACAGGCCGGCGTTCTAACCAACTGAACTACCGCGCCACATGTGCGCTCCCGAAGGAGTGGTGGGAACAACAGGGCTCGAACCTGTGACCCCTTGCTTGTAAGGCAAGTGCTCTCCCAGCTGAGCTATGCTCCCTCGAAGCCCTCCCGTTTGTCAGACGGCGTTTGCTATTATAGCAAAGGGCGGGCGGACATGTCAAGACTAAATTTCAGAAAATTTCCCGGAAATCTGCCGCCGCCTTTTGGCGGGAGGGGAGAGCTCAGCCCTCCGCCTCCCGGATCAGCTGTTCCAGGTCCTCTGCCGAAAAATGATAGACCTTGTCGCAGAACTGGCAGGACACCTCCGCGCCGTTCTGCTCCTTGATGAGGGAGCGCAGCTCCTTGGCCCCCATGCTGATGAGGGCCCGGCTCACCCGCTCCTCGGAGCAGTAGCAGCGGTATTCCACCGGGGCGGTCTCCAGCACCTCCAGCTCGAAGTCGGACAGCACCTCCTTCAGCAGGTCCAGGGGGTCCATGCCCGCGTCCAGCCGGGCGGACACCGCCCCCAGCCGGGCCACGCCCTGTTCGATGGCGGAGATGACCTCCTCGCCGGCGCCGGGCAGCAGCTGGATGAGATAGCCCCCCGCCGCCTTGACGGTCTGGTCCAGGTCGATGAGCACCCCCAGGGCGCAGGCGGTGGGGATCTGCTCGCTCTCCACGAAGTAGGCGGCCACGTCCTCGGCGATCTCGCCGCTGACCAGCTTGACAGAGCCGATATAGGGGTCCTTCAGCCCGATGTCCCGGATGACGGTGAGCTCCCCGTCGTGCCCCACGGCGGCCCCCACGTCCAGCTTGCCCCGGGCCTTCCGGGGCACGTCCACGGCGGGATCCTGCACATAGCCCCGCACGTTGCCGGAGCTGTCCGACACGGCGGTGAGGGACCCCAGGGGCCCGCCCCCCTTGACCCGGAGGGTGACGGAGGCGTTCTCCTCCTTCATGACGGCACCCATCATGGAGGCGGCCATGAGCAGCCGGCCAAGGGCGGCTGCGGCCACCGGCCAGCAGTCGTGGATGGCCCGGGCCCGCTCCACCAGGGCGGTGCCGGAGATGGCCATGGCCTTGACAGGGGCGTTTTTCGCGATGACGCGGACGATCTGGTCCATAGAGACACTTCTTTCGTTTGGAGTAAGCCTTCCACCCGCAGGGGGCCGACTCCCCCTGTCAGGGGGAGATGCCCCGAAGGGGCAGAAGGGGTAGGGTGGGTGCCCCAGTGCGCACACTGGGGCGGATGAGGGGGCGATGAGGGCCCGCTATCAACCGGCCTCATCCGTCACCGCCTTCCCCATAGCCTCATCCGTCAGCCCTTCGGGCTGCCACCTTCCCCATAAATGGGGAAGGCTTTCGAGGTCATGCGGGCCGCCGAGGGTGGCGGTCCCTACGGTTTGACTGCGGCAAAAAACACCCGCTCCGCGCCCTCCCGGGGCGGCCGCATGGTCCTGTCACCATAGATCTGCACGGCGGGGAAGCCCGCCTCATGCAGATACTGTTCCAGCTCCTCCGGCGTGTAGGCGTACTCCTCGTGGTACTCGCTCTCCCTCTCCCAGGCCCCGTCGGGCCGGAGGGCGAACAGGTCGATGCCGTAGCCGCAGACCCGCCGCCGGGGAAAATACTCCCCCCGCCAGAGGCAGAGAAGGTCCTCCGTCTCGTCCAGGTAGACCTGGCCGTCCGCCGACTCCAGGGCCAGGGGGGTCTTGGCGTCGAACAGGAACAGCCCGCCGGGGGAGAGGGCCTCGTACACCCGCTTGAAGGTCCGTTTCAAGGCGGCGGGCCGGGTCACGTAGTTGACGCTGTCCAGGCAGCAGATCACCGCGTCCACGGGCTCCGGCAGCCGCAGCCGGGACATATCCTGGCAGACCAGGGTCACGTCCAGCCCGGCGCACTTGTCCGCGGCCACGGTGAGCATCTCGGGGGACAGGTCCATGGCGGTGACCTGATAGCCCCGGCGCGCCAGCAGGGCGGCCAGCGTCCCCGTGCCGCAGGCCAGCTCCGCCACCGACTTGACCGGCCGCTTCAGCCGGCGGAAATGCCGCACGATGTAGTCCGCCCACTTCTTGTAGTCCACGTCTCCGGTGAGGCGGTCATAGTGCTCCGCCAGGGCGGTGTAGGCGTCCGTCATTTTTCCAGCCGGGGCAGGACGGTCTTGTAGCCGTCCGCGCCGTACTGCAGCGCCCGGTTCACCCGGCTGATGGTGGCGCTGGAGGCCCCGGTGCGCTGGAGGATATCGTTGTAGATCAGTCCCTCGTCCAGGAGCTGGGCCACCTCCAGCCGCTGGGCCATGGCCCGCAGTTCGGAGACGGTGCAGAGATCCTGGAAGAAGGCGGCGCACTCCTCCTCGCTGTTCAGCGAGAGGATGGCCTTATAGAGCAGCGCGTGGTCCTGTTCATCCTTTTGCATAGTGAGTTCCCCCTGTCTTTTTGTCGTGGGATTTTTGCGCGTTGGAATTATTTTACCATTTTCACGCGCGAAAGTAAAGAAAAATCGTAAAACAGAGAAAAAGACTTGCGCGGCGCCGGAAAGTCTCATATAATAATAAAGCTGTGCGCACCGGAAAAGGCAAACCCCTGCGGTTGCGAATCCCGGCGGGCGGAGGTATTTCACATGGTAAAAGCGATCGTGGGCGCCAACTGGGGCGACGAGGGCAAGGGCAAGATCACCGATCTGCTGGCCGAGCGGTCCGACGTGGTGGTGCGCTTCCAGGGCGGGGCCAACGCCGGCCACACCATTATCAACGACTACGGCCGGTTCGCCCTGCACATCCTGCCCTCCGGGATCTTTTATCCGCACGTCACCAACGTCATCGGCAACGGCGTGGCCCTGGACATCGGCAAGCTGGCCGACGAGCTGGCCGGCATCACCGGGCAGGGGGTGCCCGCCCCCAACCTGATCGTGTCCGAGCGGGCCCAGCTCCTCATGCCCTACCACGTCCTCCAGGACGGGTACGAGGAGGAGCGCCTGGGCGGCAGGGCCTTCGGCTCCACCAAGAGCGGTATCGCCCCCTTCTATTCGGACAAATACGCCAAGACCGGCATCCAGGTCTGCGACCTGTTCGATGAGTCCCGGCTCCGGGAGCGCCTCCACCGGGCGGTTGAGGTGAAAAACATCCTGTTTGAGCACCTCTATCACAAGCCCGCCCTGGATGAGGACGAGCTGTTCGGCCAGCTCCTGACTCTCCGGGACCGGATCGCCCCCTATGTGGGGGACGCGGTGTCCTTCCTCCATGAGGCGGTCCGGTCCGGCAAGACCGTCCTGCTGGAGGGTCAGCTGGGCTCCATGAAAGACCCGGACTTAGGGATATTCCCCATGACCACCTCCTCCCACACGTTGGCCGGCTACGGCTGCGTGGGCGCCCCCGTGCCTCCCACCGCCATTGAGGACGTGATCTGCGTCACCAAGGCCTACTCCTCCAGTGTGGGCTCCAGCGCCGAGCCCTTCGTCAGCGAGCTCACCGGCCCCGAGGGGGACGAGCTGCGCAAACGCGGCGGCGACAAGGGCGAGTTCGGCGCCACCACCGGGCGGCCCCGCCGGGTGGGCTGGTTCGACGCGGTGGCCACCCGCTACGGCTGCATGGTCCAGGGGGCCACCCAGGCCGCCTTGACCTGCCTGGACGTGCTGGGCTATCTGGACGAGATCAAGGTGTGTGTGGGCTATAACATCGACGGCACGGTGACGGACAGGTTCCCCACCACCCCCGCCCTCATGCGGGCAAAGCCCGTGTTCGAGACCCTGCCCGGCTGGAAGTGCGACGTGCGGGGGGTCACCGACTATGCCGCCCTGCCCGCCAACGCCCGCCGGTATGTGGAGTTCCTGGAGGAGCGCATCGGCGTGCCCATCAAGATCGTCTCCACCGGCCCCAAGCGCCACGAGATCGCCATGCGATAAGACTTCAAAGAGGTCCCGCTTTGCGGGGCCTCTTTTCACATGATTTCGCCCGGTTCATACAATGGGAATGGAGGGGGCGGACCATATCCGCGCCCCGACCCATCAACCATTGGGAGGTACGAATATGGCTGAGATCATCGAGCCCGGCTCCGTCTGCGATACCGCCGGTATCCGGGAGGCCGTGTGCATCCACACCAGAAAGATCTTTGACAGCTGCCGGGACAAGGACTGCGTGGAGGACCTGCGCCTCTATCCCACCGCCAGCTCTCAGGCCGTCATCGACCGGGCCATCAGCCTGAAGGCCGGCCAGGCGGAGCTGCTGTACGCTTACATCGACGTGGAGCCCGTGGGCTTCAACCGGGGGTACTACACCGTGGACGTGCGGTACTTCTACCGGGTCACCGCCGACGCCTTTGTGGGCGCCGCCCGGCCGGTGTCCATCTGCGGCCTGGCCGTCTTTGACAAGCGGGCCATCCTGTTCGGCAGCGAGGGCTCTGCCAAGGTGTTCTCCTCCAACAGCGCCGCCGGCGACCTGGATCGGCAGGACCTGTCGGCCACCAATCTGCCCGTGGCGGTTGTCAACGCGGTGGATCCCATCATCCTGTCCATGCGCCTGGCCGACCCCTGCGACGCGCCCACCGCCTGCGGCTGCGGGGACGCTGCCGAGGTGCCCGCCGGCATCGCCGCCTGCTTCCCTGGGGAGCTGAACATGGGAGGTGAGGGCCGGAGGGTGTACGTCACCCTGGGCCAGTTCTCCATCATCCGCCTGGAGCGGGACAGCCAGCTGCTCATCCCCGCCTACGACTACTGCGTGCCCAGCAAGGAGTGCGCCGGCGGCGGGGAGGAGGACCCCTGCTCCATCTTCAAGCAGGTCCAGTTCCCCACCGAGGAGTTCTTCCCGCCCAACACCATCGCCCAGCCGGAGGGCTGGCAGGAGACCAAGTGCTGCTGCGGAAAGACCTGAGCAGCCGCCGGAACGGCGCCGCGTCAGCGGCGCTGTTCCCATTTCCGGAGGTGTAAATATTCCTTAAATTTTGCTGGAAGGTATTCTCTTTTTCCCTCCGGTCTGATATAATACTAACTTGGAATCTCAGCATGATTTTCGGGAGGTACTTATGACCCGCCTGGATGATTTGTATACCCGCCTCCGCTCCGCCGCGCCGGAGCTGGAGCTGCGGCAAAACGAGCCGCTGGACAGATACACCACTTTCCGGGTGGGGGGCCCCGCCGCCCTGATGGCCCTGCCCAGGACCCGTGAGGAGGTCCGCCTGGCCATGAAAACGGCGGCGGAGCTGGGGGTGGAGCCCTTCTTCCTGGGCAACGGCTCCAACCTCCTGGTAGCCGACGCGGGCTACCCCGGCTTCATCGTGAAACTCTCCACCTCCGTATCGGATTTCGTGCGGACCAGGGAGGTGGACCGCGGCCTGGAGGCAGGGGGGGCCATCCCACTGTCCCGGCTGGCCAACGCCGCCCTGGACCGGGGCCTCACGGGGCTGGAGTTCGCCTCCGGCATCCCCGGCAGCCTGGGGGGCGCCGTCACCATGAACGCGGGGGCCTACGGCGGGGAGCTGTGCCAGGTGGTGGAGTCCGTCACGGTAATGGACCGACAGGGGAACATCGAGAAAGTCCCCAACGCCGCCTGCGACTTCTCTTACCGGCACTCCGCCTTTGAGGACGGAAAGCGCCTGATCCTGTCAGCGAGATTCGCTTTACAGCAAGGGGACCGGGCGGAGATCAAGGCCAAAATGGACGATCTCAACGCCCGCCGGCAGGAGAAGCAGCCGCTGGAGTACCCCAGCGCCGGCTCCACCTTCAAGCGGCCCGCCGGCCACTTCGCGGCCGCCCTCATCGACCAGTGCGGGCTGAAGGGCCTGCGGGTGGGGGGCGCCCAGGTGTCGGAGAAGCACGCGGGCTTTATCATCAACGCCGGCGGGGCCACCTGCGCCGACGTTCTGGCTCTGATGGATCAGGTGAGAGCGCGCGTCTTTCAGGCCACCGGCGTGACCCTGGAGCCCGAGGTGCGGCTGCTGAAATAGAGGGGGAGAGCGCTTTGGAATTTTTGATCGTGTCCGGCCTGTCCGGGGCGGGCAAGTCCACCGTCATGTCCATCCTGGAGGACAGCGGCTTTTTCTGCGTGGACAATCTGCCGCCGGTGCTGATCCCCAAGTTCGCCGAGGTGTGCCTGGCGGGGACCGGCTCCTATGAACGGGTGGCCATGGTGTGCGACATCCGGGGCGGCGAGAGCTTCGACGGCCTGTTCGACGCCCTGGACGCCCTGAACGCCATGCAGTTTCCCTGTAAGATCTTATTCGTGGAGGCGGACGACGCCACCATCATCCAGCGCTACAAGGAGACCCGCCGCCTCCACCCACTGATGGCGGAGGCGGGCGGCCTGATCCAGGCGGTGGAGCGGGAGCGGGCGGCGATGGCCCCGGTGCGGGAGCGGGCCGACTTCGTCATCTGCACCACCTCCCAGCCGGTGAAGAAGCTGCGGGGGCAGATCCTGGATTTGTTCGCCCCCGGCCGGGCGGACGGGACGGAAATGAGCGTCACCGTCACCTCCTTCGGCTTCAAATACGGCCTGCCCCTGGAGGCCGACCTGGTGTTCGACGCCCGCTTTCTGCCCAATCCTTTCTACGTCCGGGAGCTGCGGTACCAGACCGGGCTGGATGCCGGGGTGCGGGACTTCGTGTTCGCCTGCCCGGAGACGGGGGAGTTCATGGAGCGGCTGGAGAGTCTGCTGGCCTTTCTGCTGCCCCACTTCGTGGAGGAGGGCAAGAGCGCCCTGGTGGTGGCGGTGGGCTGCACCGGCGGCCGCCACCGCTCCGTGGCCATCACCCACGCGCTGACCGAGTACATCCAGGGGCTGGGCTATGCCGCCTCTGAGACACACCGAGACATGACGAGGGCGTAGACGATGAAAGTGAAACGGAAAAGCGGCCCCTCCGTGGTGGCCGTGGGGGGCGGCACCGGGCTGTCCACCATCCTGCGGGGCCTGAAATTCTATGTGAACGATCTGACCGCCATCGTCACCGTGGCCGACGACGGGGGCGGCTCCGGCGTGCTCCGGGAGGACCTGGGCATGCCGCCCCCCGGCGACATCCGCCACTGCATGGAGGCTTTGGCCGACACCGAGTCCCTGATGCAGCAGCTGCTGGCCTACCGCTTTCCCGACGGGCGGCTGGCGGGCCAGGCCTTCGGCAACCTGCTGCTGGCGGCGCTGAACGGCGTGTCCGACTCCTTTGACCAGGCGGTGGCCCGGATGGGGGAGGTGCTGGCCATCACTGGCCGCATCCTGCCCGTGACCAACGCCGACGTGAATCTGGAGGCCACCTTCGACAACGGGGCCAGCGTTCGCGGCGAGTCCAAGATCGCCGACTTCAAAAAGGAGCAGGCCTGCCGCATCCATCACGTCCGCCTGCTGCCGGAGCACTCTCCGGCCCTGCCGGGCGCGCTGGAGGCGATCCGCCGGGCCGACCTGATCCTGCTGGGGCCGGGCAGCCTCTACACCAGCGTCATCCCCAACCTGCTGGTGGAGGGCATCGCCGACGCCATCCGGGACAGCAGGGCGCTGAAGATCTATATCTGCAACATCATGACCGAGGACGGCGAGACCGAGGGCATGACCGCCGCCGACCACCTGGCCGCCCTGCTGGAACACGGGGGCCCCGGGCTGGTGGACCTGTGCCTGTGCAACTCCGCGCCCCTCAGCGCCGAGGTGCTGGAGCGCTATTCCCAGGAGGACGCCCAGCCGCTGAAGGTGGACCGGAAGGAGATCGAGGCCCTGGGGGCGGAGCTCCAGCTGCGCTCCCTGGTGGAGGAGGGTTCCCGGTACGCCCGCCACTCCGCCGACCGGGTGGCCCATGTGGTGCTGGACCTCTACAACCAGCGGGCCGAGACCCGTATTTTCTGAGAGACCGAGAGAGAAAGGGGGGAGGGGCCGTGGCCTTTTCCGCCGAGGTAAAACAGGAGCTGTGCCGCCAGTCCCTCCGCCGCCGGTGCTGCGCCCGGGCGGAGGCCTACGGCATCCTCCTGTTCGGCAACACTTTCCACAGCCGCCAGGCCCGGATCATCACCGAGTCGGCGGCGCTGAAGGAACGCCTGCCCAGGCTCTTTTACAGGGCGTTCAAGCTGGACTTCGACCAGGTGCCGGAGGGGGAGGGCAAGGGCGCCTTTCTCCTGGAGGACCCGGACAAGCTGAAGACCATTTTTGAGAGCTTCGATCTGGACTGGCCCGATTCGGTGGCCCTCCATGTGAACCTGTCCCTGCTGGAGGAGGACCACTGCCGCACCGCCTTTCTCCGGGGGGCCTTCCTGGCCGGCGGCTCGGTCACCGACCCCAGGAAGGGCTACCATCTGGAGCTGGTCACCTCCCACTACCATGTGGGCCGGGAGACCCAGGCCCTGCTCCAGGAGGCGGGCTTTTTCCCCAAGCTCACCACCCGGAAGGGCAGCCAGATCGTCTACTTCAAGCAGTGCGACCACATCGAGGACTTTCTCACCGCCATCGGCGCCCCCGTGTCCGCCATGGGGGTGATGAACGCCAAGCTGGAGCGGGACATCCGGGGCAGCGTCAACCGCCAGGTGAACTGCGACAGCGCCAACGCCGACAAGACGGTGGCCGCCGCCGCCCAGCAGGAGGCCGCCATCCGGAAGCTGGAGCGGGCCGGCCGTCTGACCTCCCTGCCGGACAAGCTGCGGGAGGCGGCCCGGCTCCGGCTGGACAACCCCGAGCTGGCCCTGTCCCAGCTGGCCGCCCTGTGCGACCCGCCGGTGTCCAAATCGGCGCTGAACCACCGCATGCGAAAGCTGCTGGAGCTGGCGGAAATGCCGTAGGGGCGGCCCCATGTGGCCGCCCTGGTATAGGGACATCGCCGCATCCCGGCAGGGGTGGGCCGCCACATGGGGCGGCCCCTACCAGAGATATTTACCATTGAAAACACAAAAGGAGGCGCCGCCATGGCGTTTGTCCACCTCCATCTGCATACCGAATACTCCCTGCTGGACGGCGCCTGCCGCATCAAGGAGCTGGTGGGCCGGCTGAAGGAGCTGGGCCAGACCGCCTGCGCCATCACCGACCACGGGGTCATGTTCGGCGCCATCGACTTCTACCGGGCCTGCAAGGCCGAGGGGATCAAGCCGGTCATCGGCTGCGAGGTCTATGTGGCCCCCCGCACCCGGTTCGACCGGGTCCATGAGCTGGACGCCTCCGCCCGGCACCTGGTCCTGCTCTGCCGGAACGAGACGGGCTACCGCAACCTGAGCTACATGGTGTCCAAGGCCTTTGTTGAGGGCTTCTACATCAAGCCCCGGATCGACATGGACCTGCTCCGGGAGCATCACGAGGGGCTCATCGCCCTGTCCGCCTGCCTGGCGGGCGAGATCCCCCGGCGGCTCCGCAACGGCGACTACGAGGGGGCCAAGGCCCACGCCCTGGAGATGCGGGAGCTGTTCGGGGAGGACGGCTACTACCTGGAGCTCCAGGACCACAAGCTGCCCGAGCAGCAGGCGGTCATCGCGGGCATCCTGCGCCTCCACGAGGAGACCGGCATCCCCCTGGTGGCCACCAACGACGCCCACTACCTCCGCCGCGAGGACCACGCCATGCAGGACACCCTCATGTGCATCCAGACCGGCAAGCTGCTGGAGGACACCGACCGGATGCGCTTTGAGACCGAGGAGTTCTACGTCAAGAGCGAGGAGGAGATGCGGGCCCTGTTCCCCAACTGCCCCGAGGCCATCGACAACACGGCCAGTGTGGCGGAACTCTGTAATTTGGAGTTCGAGTTCGGCAAATACCACCTGCCCGAGTTCAAACTGCCGGAAGGGGAGACCGACGGGGACGCCTACTTTGAAAAGCTCTGCTGGAAAGGCTTTGGGGAGCGCTACCCCGACGGCTCCGACGAGTACAAGGACCGCCTCCGCTACGAGATGGGGATCATCCGGCAGATGGGGTTCGTGGACTACTTCCTCATCGTGTCCGACTTCATCCGCTTCGCCAAGGGGGAGGGCATCCCGGTGGGGCCGGGGAGAGGCTCCGCCGCCGGGTCCATGGTGGCCTACTGCATGCACATCACCGAGGTGGACCCCATGCGGTACGGCCTGTTCTTCGAGCGGTTTTTGAACCCGGAGCGGGTCACCATGCCGGATATCGACATCGACTTCTGCATCCGCCGCCGGCAGGAGGTCATCGACTATGTGGCCCGGAAGTACGGGGAGGACCACGTGTCCCAGATCGTCACCTTCGGCACCATGAAGGCCAAGGCCGCCGTCCGGGACGTGGCGCGGGTGATGAATCTGCCCTACGCCGACGCGGACAACATCGCCAAGCAGATCCCCTTCTCCCTGGACATGACGCTGGACAAGGCCCTGGCCCTGTCCAAGCCCCTGTCCGACCTGTACGAGGGGGACCCCAAGGTCAAAGAGGTGGTGGACATGGCCCGCCGTCTGGAGGGGATGCCCCGGAACGCCTCCACCCACGCCGCCGGGGTGGTCATCACCCGCCGGCCGGTGTATGAGTATGTGCCCCTGGCCACCAACGACGACGTGCCCGTCACCCAGTACACCATGGTGACCCTGGAGCAGCTGGGCCTGCTGAAAATGGACTTTCTGGGCCTGCGCAACCTGACCATCCTGGACGACGCGGTGAAGATGGTCCAAAAGATTGACCCCGGCTTTAAGCTGGCCGACATCCCCGACGACGACCAGGATGTGTTCAAAATGCTGGCCGACGGCAAAACCATGGGCGTGTTCCAGATGGAGTCCGCCGGCATGACCAATGTCTGCACCGGCCTCAAGCCAAAGTCCATTGAGGACATCTGCGCCATCATCGCCCTGTACCGGCCGGGGCCCATGGAGTCCATCCCCAAATTCCTGGCCTGCGCCGCCGACCCCAGGCTGATCTCTTACAAGCACCCCGCCCTGGAGCCCATCCTGTCCACCACCTACGGCTGCATCGTCTACCAGGAGCAGGTGCTCCAGATCTTCCAGCGGCTGGCGGGCTACTCCCCCGGACAGGCCGACATGGTCCGCCGTGCCATGAGCAAGAAGAAGCGCAAGGAGATCGAGCGGGAGCGGGAGGCCTTCCTCCACGGGGACCCGGAGCGGAACATCAAGGGCTGCGTGGCAAACGGCATCCCGGAGGACGTGGCCCTGTCCATCTACGGGGAGATCGACGCATTCGCCGAGTACGCCTTCAACAAGGCCCACTCCCTGTCCTACGCCATCGTGGCCTATCAGACCGCCTGGTTCAAGTACCACTATCCCAGGGAGTACATGGCGGCCCTGCTCACCTCCGTGCTGGACTCCCAGGCCAAGGTGGCGGAGTACATCGCCGAGTGCAAGGAGAACGGCATCGCCCTGCTGCCCCCGGACGTGAACGAGTCGGGGGCGGCCTTCACCGTGTCCGGGAATAATATCCGATTCGGCCTGGCAGCTCTGAAGGGAGTGGGCGTCGGCTTCACCAACGCGCTGCTGGCGGAGCGCGACAAGGGAGGACCCTTTACATCCTTTTCCGACTTCTGCGCCCGGATGTTCGACCGGGACCTGAACAAGCGGGTGCTGGACAGCCTCATCCGCGCCGGCTGCTTCGACAGCATGGGCTGCCGCCGGTCCCAGCTGCACCAGGTCTATGAGCAGGTGCTGGACTCCATCATCCGGGAGCGCCGCCGGAACGTGGAGGGCCAGTTCGACCTGTTCAGCGGGGGGGAGACCTCCTTTACCCCGGAGCTGGTCCTGCCCGACATCCCGGAGTTCTCCCGGGCCGAGCGGATGGCCATGGAGAAGGAGCTCACCGGGCTGTACCTGTCCGGCCACCCCATGGACGAGTACCGGGAGCAGGCCCGGCGGTACCACGCCGTACCCATCGCCGCGGTGATGGCGGCGAACCAGGACCCGGAGGGCACGGAGGGCGCCGACGCCTACGGGGACGGCCAGCGGGTGACCCTGGCGGGGGTCATCGCCTCGGTGCGGACCAGGACCACCAGGAACAACTCCCTCATGGCCTACGTCATGCTGGAGGACGCCACCGGCGCCATCGAGATGATGGTGTTCGCCCGGACACTGTCCGACAGCGGCCCCTACTGGAAGGTGAACCTCCCCGTGGCGGTCACCGGCCGGATCTCCGTCCGGGACGAGAAGGACCCCCAGCTGCTGGTGGACCGGGTGTTCCCCCTGAGCGGCGGGGAGGCCGCCCGATCCCCGGAGCCCACGGAGGGCAAGACATTGTGGATCAAGCTGCCGGATGGGGCCGGGTCTCTGGCCTGGCTGAAAAAGCTGTTGGACATGTTCCCGGGCAAGTCCCCCGCCGTGGTCTATCTGGCGGATGTGAAAAAGAAGCTGGCCGCCCGGTGCGTGATCCACGAGGCGCTGCTGGCGGAGCTGCGGGAGGTCCTGGGGGAGAAGAACGTGGTCCTGAAATAGAGAGAGCGTTTCAGCGCGCGGAGGAGAAGGAGTTTTATGTATCGTATCCTGAACAAGATCGGGAAAGTGCTGTTCCACCGGCTGGGCATCGTGGCGGTGCTCATCATCCTCCAGCTGGTGCTGTACTTCTCCCTGGCGGTGTTCCTGCGGTCCATCAATCCTATCTACGGCTGGATCCTGGTGGCCCTGTCCGCGGTGCTGGTGCTGTGGGTGGTGGGCAGCAAGAGCAATCCCGGCTATAAGATCGGCTGGATCATCATCATCCTGGTGTTCATGCCCTTCGGCTCGGTGGCCTATCTGCTGCTGGGCGGCAACCGGCTGTCCAAGTTCAACCAGCGCCGGCTGAGGACCATGGAGAAGAAGATCAGCCGCAGCCTGGGCGGCGAGTGCGGCCGCTCCGCCTCTCTGGCCCTGCTGGCCGGGGAGGACGCCGGCTGCATGGCCCACTACCTGGAGCAGACCGCCCACTGCCCGGTGTACGGCAACACCCAGACCAAGTACTACCCCGTGGGCGACCTGTGCATGGAGGATATTCTGACCGCCCTGCGGGGGGCGGAGAAATACGTCTTCATCGAGTATTTCATCATCGAGGAGGGCCAGATGTGGAACTCGGTGCTGGAGGTGCTGCGGGAGAAGGTGAAGCAGGGGGTGGAGGTCCGGGTCATCTACGATGACATCGGCTCCATCAACACCCTGCCCTATGACTACGCCGCCCAACTGGAGGCGGAGGGCATCCACTGCCGGGCCTTCAACCGGTTCGTGCCGGTGGTGTCCATGCGGCAGAACAACCGGGACCACCGGAAGTACCTGATCGTGGACGGCAGAGTGGCCTTCACCGGCGGCATCAACATGGCGGACGAGTACATCAACGTGAAGCCCCGGTTCGGCCACTGGAAGGACTCCGCCATCCGGCTGGAGGGGGACGCGGTGTGGTCCATGACGATATCCTTCCTGTCCATGTGGGACTTCACCAACAGCCAGGAGGAGGACTTCAGACCCTTCCGTCCCGCCCCGGCGATGGGCGGCGCGGCGGGCTACGTCCAGCCCTATCAGGACTGCCCCTGGGACAATGAGGCGGTGGGCCAGACGGTCTATCTGAACCTGATCTACCGGGCCAAGGAATACGTCTACATCACCACCCCCTATCTGGTCATCGACTACTCCCTGACCACGGCGCTGACCTCGGCGGCCAAGAGCGGGGTGGACGTGCGGATCATCACCCCCCACATCCCCGACAAAAAGACGGTGTTCGAGCTGACCCGTTCCCACTACCGGGAGCTGCTGGAGGCGGGGGTGCAGATCTTCGAGTACGAGCCGGGGTTCATCCACGCCAAGAACTTCGTGGTGGACGACAAATACGCCACCGTGGGCACCGTCAACCTGGACTACCGCAGCATGTTCCTCCACTTTGAGAACGGCGTGCTGCTGTACGATACCCCCTCGGTGGCCGACATCCGGGAGGACTTTTTGGACACCCAGACCAGGAGCCTGATGGTCACCCTGGCCGACTGCAGGAGCG
The DNA here is from genome assembly GCA_947629955.1 of uncultured Oscillospiraceae bacterium. GTDB lineage: Bacteria > Bacillota > Clostridia > Oscillospirales > Oscillospiraceae > Enterenecus. The sequence continues at coordinate 53,567 of CANRFT010000007.1, read as the reverse complement.
TGCCCTGGTACCGCCGGGCGCTCCAGTCGGTCCTCCGGGTGGTGGCGCCGCTGCTGTGAGCGTAAAAAATACCGCTCTCCCCGGGGACGCGGCGACAAAGAAGCTTTATCATCCGACACAACGGCATGGTACCTCGGTATCATGCTGTTGTTGTTTTGCCCGATCTGCGGAACGCCGGGGAAAAATCGATCTCACCGATCAAGTTCCCGGTAGGGTCGTTCATCATGTTCTTCAGGATGGCCGGCATTTTTTCCTGAATACAGGTTGCAATGTCAGACAGGAAACGATAAAATAGGGGACAAATGACGGCGGGAGGTCACGATGGCAGTGGAAAAACTGAGATTTGATCCGTGGGGCGTCCGCGGCTCCTTCCCCGTGACGAAAGAGGGCTTTCTGTCCTACGGCGGCAATACCTCCTGCTTTTCGCTCCTGTGCGGGGACAGCCTTGTCGTCTTTGACGCCGGCTCCGGACTGACGGCCCTGGGGGAGCGGCTGGAGCGGGAGAGGGGCGTCAGGAGCGTCCACATCCTGATGAGCCACGCCCACCTCGACCACATCATGGGCCTGCCTCCTTTTCTGAGCGGCGCGGGGCGGGAGAGGGCGGTACACCTGTACGGCGCCGGAAGCACCCTGGCCGCTGTGGAGCGCCTGGTGGGCGAGCCCTACTGGCCCTGCTCCCTCCGGGACAGCGGCGCGGCCCTGCACCGGGTCGCCCCCGGCGCGCCCTTCCGGTTGGAGGGGGGAGAGACCGGGGCGCGGCTCTCCGCCATGGAGGGGACCCACCCAGGCGGGTGCCTGTGGTACCGGCTGGAATATGAGGGCCGCTCCGTTGCCTATCTGCTGGACTGTGAGGTGGACCCGGCCCTTTGGCCGGAGATGGCGCGCTTTGCCCGGGGCGCCGGCCTGCTGGTCTGGGACGCCAGCTTCCCGCCCGGACAGGAGCGGCCGGGCTGGGGGCACTCCACCTGGGCTCAGGGGACGGCCCTGAGCCGGGAGGCCGGGGCGGAACGGGTCCTGATGGCCCACTATGCCCGGGAGCTGGACGACCGCGCCTTGGAGCGCTTGGAGCGCGACGCGGCCCAGGCGGGGGACGCCTGTATCTTCGCAAGAGAAGGGATGGAGATCGAGCTATGACGCGGTATGAGATCAAGAATATCCTGGAGATCGGCGTGATGCTGTCCTCCGAGCGGGACCTGGACAAGCTCCTGGCCCGGGTGCTGGACTGTGTGATGGACCTGGCCCGGTGCGACGCCGGCACCCTCTATCTGCTGGAGGGGGATGCCCTGGCCTTCCAGCTCATGCGGAACCGCTCCCGCGAGATCGGGACGCTGCCGCCGGTGCCCCTGGACCGGGAGCACGTGTGCGCCCTGTCCTTCCTGGATGGCCGGACCATCTCCATTGACGATGTGTACGAGAGCCGGGAGTGCGATTTCAGCGGCACCCTCCGGTACGACGCCCTCACCGGCTACCGCACCCGCTCCATGCTGGTGGTGCCCATGATCGGCCGGGAGGGGGAGAAGCTGGGGGTGATCCAGCTCATCAACGCCCTGGACGACAGCGGCGCGGCGGTCCCGTTCCCGGCCGATATGACCCTGGTGCTGGAGTCAGTGGCCTCCCAGGCGGCCATCACCATCCTGAACGCCCGGTATATCGAGGAGATCCGGGAGCTGTTTCACTCCTTTGTGCGGGTGATGTCCACGGCCATCGGCGAGCTGACCCCCTATAACGCCAGCCACACCAGGCACATGGCGGAGTACTGCGGCCGCTTCCTGGACTATCTGAACGAGAGCGCCGGATATGAGCGGTTCGACGCCGGCCGCCGGGAGGAGCTCATCACCAGCGTATGGCTCCACGATGTGGGCAAGCTCGTCACCCCCCTGGAGGTGATGAACAAGGCTGGCCGCCTGCGGCCCGAGCAGCACGACGCCCTGTTCCACCGACTGGAGGTCATCCGCCTGCGGGGAGAGATCGACCGGCTGGAGGGCCGCGTCACGGCGGAGGAGCTGTCCGCTCTGATCGCGGACACCCGGGCCGCCGAGGCGTCCATCGACGAGATCGACGCCGCCGACGCCCTGGACGGCCCGCAGCTGGCACGGGTGGAGGAGCTGGCCAGGCGCGTCTATACCGGGTCGGACGGCGCCGTCCTCCCCTGGCTGACAGAGGAGGAACACCGGATGCTGTCCATCCGGGGCGGCAACCTCTCTCCAGAGGAGCGGGAGATCATGAACCAGCACGTGGTGGCCACGGACAAGCTGCTTTCCCAGATCCATTTTACCGAGGGACTCTCCCATGTGCGCCAGTGGGCGGCCAGCCACCACGAGCTGCTCAACGGCCAGGGCTACCCCCGGCATCTCCAGGGGGACCAGATCCCGGAGGAGGTCCGCATCCTCACCATCCTGGACATTTTCGACGCCCTGGTGGCCTCCGACCGGCCCTACAAAAAGGGCAAGCCGGTGCCCGTGGCCCTGGCCATTCTGAAGGATATGGCCGCCCAGGGCAGATTGGACAGTGAACTGCTGGAGCAATTTATCGCCAGCCGGTGCTGGGAGACAAAGGGGGAGACCACGCGGTGAGCCGATTCGATGGGAAACGGACGATCTCTCTGGCTCTGGCCGCCGCCCTGCTGCTGTCCTGCGCCGCCTGCGGCGGATCGGGCAGCCCCGCCGCTCTCGGCCAGGGCGGCACGGCGGAGGCCGCAAGCATGTGGCTGGTAAAGACTGAGGGCACCGTGACCGTCACCGACGGGGACGGGGCCGATGTGTCCCTGCTGGACCGGCTGGGCCTGTTCAGCGGGTACGGGGTGGCTACCCAGGCCGCCAGCTACGGCTGGATCGACCTGGACGACACCAAGCTCACCAAGATGGACGAGAACAGCGGGGTCACCGTCCGGAAGGACGGCAAACACTTGGAGCTGACGGTGGACCGGGGCTCCCTGTTCTTCAACGTCACCAAACCGCTTGCGTCGGACGAGACGCTGGAGATCCGGTCCTCCACCATGGTCACCGCCATCCGGGGCACCTGCGGGTGGGTGGAGGTGATCGACGCGGAGCACATGAACGTCTACATTCTGGAGGGCACGGTGGAGTGCTCGGTGGGGGATGTGACCGAGTCCGTCACCGCCGGACAAGCCGCCGCCATCGACGCCCAGGCGGGCGCCATCTCGGTGGCGGACTTCACCGAGAAGGACATCCCGGCCTTTGTCGCCGCCGAGGTGAAAGAGGATCCGGATCTGGCTGACGCCATCCGGGACGCCTCCGGGCTGGACGTGGGGAGCGGCCAGAGGGAGCAGGACCTGAACGCCTACGGGGCCACGGTCTTTGAACAGCGGGAGAACTATATCGATTTTGACCAGCTGTCCCCAGTATATCAGACCATCATACAGGATGCGTTCGAGCACCTCACTGATGTGGAGACCCATAATTTGACAGAAATGTGCTCGACGTTAGACAGAACGTGGAACTTCTTTACCACATGGAACGATTACAAGGTCTATTTCAGCTCTGAGCTGGGTTTTGACGGCCAGGAGTCCAGCCGGCTGGTAGTGGAGTTCCGGCCCGAAAACGGAATGGGATATGTGCTGGCCCCTGTCAGGACGCCCGGCGGCAACATCGGCAGCAGCTATTCGTGCCCCTGTGAAGGATGGCAGTGGAACGGGGAGATGACGGGCCACGACTCCGAGGTCATCAGTGAGAATGAAAAACGGGTAGTCGAAACGCATTTGGGGACGAAAGGACAGCTTGTGGATGGCCTCCGTCAGGGTGCCTTTCACACGACCGGATTAAGGGCCAAGGATGCCGGGGACGGATCGTTCGACCAGGAGAGGATCGACACGGAGAACGTCTTCACAGACGGGCGGGGTGTAGATTGCCGGGTCGGTATGACCGATCAGGCCTCCGGCGTATACCTCTGGGGCATCGTGCTGAACCTTGGCGAGGCCCCCGAGGGCGAGCCCCTGACACAATATCAGCTGGATATGCTCTACTGGTAAGGAGGAATAACCGATGAACGAGCTGAAACGGATCTTATCCCTGGCCCTGGCGGCCTGCCTGCTGCTGTCCTGCGCCGCCTGCGGCGGACCGGACGGGCCCGCCGATCTCGGCCAGGGCGGCACGGCGGAGGCCGCCAGCATGTGGCTGGTAAAGACCCAGGGAACGGTGGCCGTCACAGACGGGGAGGGGGCCGACGTGTCCCTGCTGGACCGGCTGGGCCTGTTCAGCGGCTACGGGGTCGCCACCCAGGCGGCCAGTTACGGCTGGATCGACCTGGACGACACCAAGCTCACCAAGATGGACGAGAACAGCGGCGTCACCGTCCGGAAGGACGGCAAACACTTGGAACTGACGGTGGACCGGGGCTCTCTGTTTTTCAACGTCACCAAGCCCCTGGGATCGGACGAGACGCTGGACATCCGCTCCTCCACCATGGTCACCGCCATCCGGGGCACCTGCGGCTGGGTGGAGGTTCCCGACGCGGAGCACATGAACGTGTACATCCTGGAGGGCACGGTGGAATGCTCCGTGGGGGATGTGACCGAGTCCGTCACCGCCGGCCAGACCGCCGCTATCGACGCATCCGTGTCCTCCATCACCACGGAGGACTTCACCGTGGCCGACATCCCCGAGTTCGTGCTGGCGGACGTGACCCAGGACGAGGCCCTGTGCGCCGCCATCCGGGACGCCTCCGGGCTGGACGTGCTGAATCCGGGCCCCGCCGGGGACCCCTCTCTGCTGGAGGGAATCGGCTACTACGGCGATCCCTCCGCCAGCACTATGACGGCAGACCAGGCGTCGGCCCTTGCCGCCGCCTTGCGTAGCAAGATGGAAAAGGTGGAGCAGGACTACGCCGAGGGCCGCTATAAGGATCCCAGCTCCGACGGCCCGCGCTCCTTCGCCGCCCTCTTCGACGCCGGAAACGGCGCACCCGCGATGATCTTTGCCGGCGGACAGCACCTGTCGATCAGTTTTGAGGGAGAGGTGCAGATGATTTCTCCGTATACCTTTGCCATATGGCATTTCCCCGGTGGGGAGCTGACGGAGTTCACCGATTATGACATGGCCGCCGTCCACGACGGCTGGATCCTGGTCAACGGCATGTGGCCGGACGGGAGCGGCTATGACGGCGCCGCCCTGCCTCTCAACGGCTTTATCGACGCCGACGCGCCGCTGGCCAGCGCCCACTCCAACTACTATGACGGCCCCGTGCCTGTGTTCCAGATCGATGGCGCGGACGTGTCTGAGAGCGATTTCGACGCCTGGACCGCCCGGTGGGACGGCGACGCCCAGGTGGGTGTCAGTCACGGAAGCGATATCGGCGCCCAGTGCTGGGGCATGGCTCCGGCAGAGGACGTGCTGGCCGCCCTGGACGCCTGGGCGGAATAAGCCCTCCAGAAAGGATCTGGTACGATGAAAGTTCTGAAACGCGCGGCAGCTCTGCTGCTGGCGGCGGCCCTGCTGCTGTCCTGCGCCGCCTGCGGCAGGTCGGACAGCCCCGCCGATCTCGGCCAGGGCGACACGGCGGAGGCCGCCAGCATGTGGCTGGTAAAGACTGAGGGCACCGTGACCGTCACCGACGGGGACGGGGCCGACGTGTCCCTGCTGGACCGGCTGGGCCTGTTCAGCGGGTACGGGGTGGCTACCCAGGCCGCCAGCTACGGCTGGATCGACCTGGACGACACCAAGCTCACCAAGATGGACGAGAACAGCGGGGTCACCGTCCGGAAGGACGGCAAACACTTGGAGCTGACGGTGGACCGGGGCTCCCTGTTCTTCAACGTCACCAAACCGCTTGCGTCGGACGAGACGCTGGAGATCCGGTCCTCCACCATGGTCACCGCCATCCGGGGCACCTGCGGGTGGGTGGAGGTGATCGACGCGGAGCGCATGAACGTGTACATTCTGGAGGGCACGGTGGAGTGCTCGGTGGGGGATGTGACCGAGTCCGTCACCGCCGGCCAGACCGCCGCCATCGACGCCCAGGCGGGCGCCATATCGGTGGAGAATTTCACCGAGAACGACATCCCGGCCTTTGTCGCCGCCGAGGTGGAGGAGAATCCGGACCTGGCCGCCGCCATCCAGGACGCCTCCGGGCTGGACATGGAGAGCAGCCTGAGGCAGCCGGAGCTGAACGAATATGGCGCTACGGTCTTCGAACAGCGGGAAAATTATACCGCCTTTGACGGCCTGACCCCGGAACAGCAGACCTTGATACAGGATGCCTTCCAGGCCATCACCGCTGACGACAAGGACGGCATGATGGCTCTCTGTTCAGCGAATCAGCAGGATATGGCATCCGATTTCTTTACCGTTTGGAACGGGTATAAGGTCTATGTCGCCATAAGCCGTATGAATAACGGCCAGGGGAACCCGCGGCTGATGCTGGAGTATCGCCCCGAGAGCGGCATGGGATACGCGGCGAACAACTCTGCGTCCGATACCTATTCCTACAGTTTTATTTTTCAGTGTCCCTGTGAAGCGTGGCAATGGAACGGAGAGCTGGTTGAGACGGGCCTGAATATTGATGTAAGCGCGGACGGAGAGACGACCGCCACCACGCAAAGGACCATCACGGGACAGTATGTGGATGGCCTGCGTCAGGGAACATTCCATTCGGAGATTCTCCATTCCATAGACGGCCCGTCAACCAGTGAGACTGTTTACACAGACGGGCGGGGACCCAGGACTGAAGCCGATGACACCCTGTGCATCTGGGGCATCATCTTCAACCTGGGCGAGGCCCTCGAGGGCGAGCCCCTGACGCAGTACCAGCTGGATATGCTCTACTGGTAAGGAAAAATAGGCGATGAAAGAACTGAAACGGATTTTATCCCTGGCTCTGGCCGCCGCCCTGCTGCTGACCCTGCTGGCTGGACTGGGTGTGCTGGACCGGCCGGATCAGGCGGTGGCTGATCTGCTCTATCAGCAGGAACAGGGATCGGACGGTGAGATTGTCCTGGTGGGCATCGACCAGAGGGCGCTGGAGGAGCTGGGCCCGTATAACCAGTGGAGCCGGGACATCTTTGCCCGGGCGGTGGAGGCGCTGAACGCCTCGGAGGAGGACCGCCCGGCGGTCATCGGCCTGGACGTGCTCTTCATCGGCGAGACCGTCCCGGAGGCGGACACGGCCCTGGCGGAGGCGGCGGGCCGGTACGGCAACGTGGTCACCGCCTCCTCGGCGGAGTTCGGCGGCGCCCTGCTGCCCGACGGGGATGGGGACTACTATCTGTACGGCTTCTCCCCCCTGTCCTATGACGAGCCCTATGAGGCGCTGCGAAACGTCACGGTCCAGGGCCATGTCAACGCCATGATGGACGGAGACGGCGTCATACGCCACAGCCTGCTCCGGGTGGAACTGCCGGACGGGAGAGAGGTGCCCTCCTTTGCCCTGGCCACGGTCCGGAAATACCTTGAGGCCAACGGGCTGCCGGAGCCGGAACTGCCGCGGACGGACAGCAGGGGATTCTGGTACCTCCCCTTCACAAGGCTGCCGGGGGACTACAGCGAGGCCGTCTCCATTGTGGACCTGCTGGACGGGACCGCTCCGCTGGATCACTTCCGGGGGAAGATCGTCCTCATCGGCCCCTACGCCGCCGGCCTGGGGGACAGGTACACCACCGCCATCGATCACGCGGAGCCCATGTACGGGGTGGAGATCCAGGCCAACACGATGGAGGCCATCCTCCGGGCGGACTATCCCCGGGAGGCAAAAGCCGCCCCCCAGCTGGCCGCTCTTTTTGTTCTCCTGCTGCTGGCTTTCTTTCTGTTCTGGAAGCGGCACGCGGCGTTTTCAGCCGCCGCCCTGGCGGTATTGGCGGGGGGCTGGCTGGGCCTCTGTCTCCTGCTGCGGGAGCGGGGGTTGCTGCTGCGGGTGCTTTGGGTGCCGGTGGGAGCCGCCCTCCTCTATCTGGGCTGTCTGGCGGTCAACTATATCCAATCGGTGCTGGAGACCCGCCGGGTGACGGCCACTTTCCAGCGCTATGTGGCCCCGGAGATCGTCCGCGAGCTGCTGAAGACCCCCGACGCCTTGAAACTCACCGGGAAGACCGCCGAGATCGAGGTGCTGTTCGTGGACGTGCGGGGCTTCACCTCCATGTCGGAGGTGCTGTCCCCCACCGAGGTGGTGGCTATCCTGAATCGCTATCTGACCCTGATCTCCGACTGCATCCTGAAACACGGCGGGACCCTGGACAAATTCGTGGGGGACGCGGCTATGGCCTTCTGGGGCGCGCCTCTTCCCTGTGACGATCCCGTGCTGGAGGCCGCCCGGGCCGCCGTGGATATGATCGAGGGCTCAAAAGCCCTGTCGGACCAGCTTTTGGCGGAATTTGGCCGGACGGTATCTTTCGGGATCGGCATCCACACAGGCGAGGCCGTGGTGGGCAACGTGGGCTCCCCAAAGCGGATGGACTACACCGCCATCGGCGACACGGTGAACACCGCCGCCCGGCTGGAGGCCAACGCCCCCGGCGGGACCATCTACATCTCCCGGGCCGTGGCCGACGGCCTGGGGGACCGGGCCAGGGTGACGTCCCTGGGGGATTCGGTGCCGCTGAAGGGCAAGCAGGCCGGTTTCGAGGTGCTGGCCCTGGAAGGGCTGGAGGGATAGTGTTCTGAGATCGGCCCATGTTTCGGTTTGGCAGATCGACTGAATAGCTGAGATCAGTATAGTTCTCACCGATATGCCCCTGTGTATAAGAAAAGGCCAGTACAGTAAATCGTGGCCTTTTCTGTCTGTTTGATTATGTCACTTTGGCTTGCTTTTTGAAAGCGGTTTTCGCGGTTATCGATTTCAGAACGCGTGGCCGATATCGGTGCGGTAGTGCATATCCCGGAAGGAGATATGGCCGCCCGCGGCGTAGGCCGCCTCGATGGCGTCGTCCAGCGTGGGGGCGGTGGCGGTGACGCCCAGCACCCGGCCGCCGTTGGTGAGATACTGGCCGTTCTCCAGTTTGGTGCCCGCGTGGAACACCGTGGCGGTCTGGCCCGCCTCCTCTAGGCCGGAGATGGGGTAGCCCTTCTTGTACTCCAGGGGATAGCCGCCGGAGGCCAGCACCAGGCAGCAGGCGGCCTCATCCTTCCAGCGGATGTCCACGTCGCACAGGGTCCCGTTCCGGCAGGCCAGCATGATGTCCAGCAGGTCGCTGTCCAGCAGGGAGAGGACCGCCTGGCACTCCGGGTCGCCGAAGCGGGCGTTGTACTCCACCACCTTGGGGCCGTCGGGGGTGAGCATCAGGCCAAAGTAGAGGACCCCCTGGAAGGGACGGCCCTCGGCCTTCATGGCGGCGATGGTGGGCAGGAAGATGGTCCCCATGCACTGTTTAAGAAGCTCCTTGGTGAAGCAGGGCACTGGGGCGATGGCCCCCATGCCGCCGGTGTTGGGCCCCTTGTTGCCGGTGTAGGCCCGCTTGTGGTCCTGACTGGAGGGCATGCACACCAGAAATTCCCCATCGGTGAAGGCCAGCACGGTGACCTCCGGGCCGGTCATGCACTCCTCGATGACCAGGGTGGCCCCGGCGTCCCCAAACTTGCGGCCGCCCATGGCCTCGGCGGCGGCCAGCTTGGCCTCGTCCTCGGTGGCGGCCACCGTGACCCCCTTGCCCAGGGCCAGGCCGTCCGCCTTGACCACGATGGGGGCGCCCTGCTCCTCGATGTAGCGGAGCGCGGCGTTCAGCTCTGTAAAGGTTTGATACTTTGCGGTGGGGATGTGGTACTTCTTCATCAGCTCTTTGGAGAACGCCTTGCTGGCCTCCACGATAGCGGCGTTCTTTCGGGGGCCGAAGGCGGGGATGCCGGCCTCCTCCAGGGCGTCCACCATGCCCAGCGCCAGGGGGTCGTCCGGGGCCACCACCACGAAGTCCATGGCGTTCTCTTTGGCCCACTTGACCATGCCCTCCACATCGGTGGCCTTTACGTCGACACAGGTGGCGACCTGGGCGATGCCGCCGTTGCCGGGGGCGCAGTACAGCTCTGTGACCTTGGGGCTCTGGGCCAGCTTCCAGCAGATGGCGTGCTCCCGTCCGCCGGAGCCCACGACGAGAATTTTCATAAGATCAACCCTCTCTCAATGTTGGGGTAGGGGTCGCCGCCTTCGGCGACCCGTTGTAAACCGCATCCGGGTCGCCCAGGGGGGCGACCCCTACAAATCAATGGTGGAACAATCTCATGCCGGTGAACGCCATCACGATGCCGTACTTATCGCAGGTGGCGATGACGTTATCGTCACGGATAGAGCCGCCGGGCTGGGCGATGTACTGGCAGCCGGACTTGCGGGCCCGCTCCACGTTGTCGCCAAAGGGGAAGAAGGCGTCGGAGCCAACGGAGACCCCGGACAGCTTGGCGATCCACTCCTTCTTCTCGGCGGAGGTCAAGGGTTCGGGATTCACTTTGAAAGTGTTCTGCCACACGCCCTCGGCCAGCACGTCCTCCCACTCGTCAGACAGGTACACGTCGATGGCGTTGTCCCGGTCGGGCCGGCGGATGCCGTCCACGAACTGGAGGCCCAGGGTCTTGGGGTGCTGGCGGAGCCACCAGTTGTCCGCCTTGTTCCCGGCCAGGCGGGTGCAGTGGATGCGGCTCTGCTGGCCGGCCCCCACGCCGATGGTCATGCCGTCCTTCACATAGCACACCGAGTTGGACTGGGTGTACTTCAGGGTGATGAGGGAGAGCAGCAGGTCGTGCTTGGCGGCCTGGGGCAGCTCTTTGTTCTGGGTGACGACGTTGTCCAGCAGGGCCTCGTTGATGTCGAAGGCGTTGTAGCCCTGCTGGAAGGTGATGCCGTAGATGTTCCGCCGCTCAATGGGGTCGGGCTCGTAGTCCGGGTCGATCTTCACCACGTTGTAGCCGCCCTTGCGCTTGGTCTTGAGGATGGCCAGGGCCTCGTCGGTGTAGCCGGGTGCGATGACGCCGTCGGACACCTCCAGGGCCAGATACCGGGCGGTGGAGGCGTCGCACACGTCGGTGAGGGCGGCCCAGTCGCCGTAGGAGCACAGCCGGTCAGCCCCCCTGGCCCGGATGTAGGCGCAGGCGGTGGGGGAGGGCTCCGGTTCATTCACGAAGTAGATGTGCTTCTCAACCTCGGTCAAAGGCAGGCCCAGGGCGGCCCCGGCGGGGGAGACATGCTTGAAGGAGGCGGCGGCGGGCAGGCCGGTGGCCTTTTTCAGGGCCTTCACCAGCTGCCAGGAGTTCAGCGCGTCCATGAAGTTGATGTACCCCGGCTTGCCGTTCAGCACTTCCAGGGGCAGGTCCCGGCCGCCCTCCATGTAGATGGCCGCCGGCTTCTGGTTGGGGTTGCAGCCGTATTTCAGTTCCAGTTCGGTCATATTCAGCACTCCTTGTCTTGATGATTGTAAACCATTAAGGGTAGACGGCCTCAAATTCCTCGCAGACCACGGGCATGTCCTCGTCAAAGGCGAGCCCGGCCTCCGCCAACTCCTCTGCGAAGAACCGGCGATGGACCGCCCGCCAGTGGGTCAGACTGCGGTCCCCCTCGCCCTCCTTCCGGGCGTGGTCCGGAGAGACGGCCCGGAAGGGGACCACATACACCTTTGTGGTGCGGAGAACGCGCACCGCCTCCTCCCGGCTGTCCAGGAGGACGCTGTATGTCCCCGCCTCGGGCAGGGGTTCGCCCTCCAATTCGTAGAGCGGGAAGGCGGAGGAGGTGGCCGCCTTGACGCCGGCGCGGACAAGCGCCGCTAGGCCGTCCGGGTCGTCCCCGAAGGCCCAGCCGTCGTACTCCGCGTTTACGCCGGTTTTGGCGGAAAACTCCGCCCACAGCTCCGGCCCGGTCATGTGAGGTCGATCCAGAAGCGGCGGATATGCTTTCCGTCCACCTCGATCTCCTTTTCAAACACGCCGCCGTTGGCCAGGATGGTCCGCTCGCTGCCCAGATTGCCCTTGTGGCAGCAGACCAAAACCCTGTCAAGGCCATAGACCTTACAGCATTCCAGGTCCATGCGGAGCATCTCCTTGGCGTAGCCTTTCCGGCGCTCGCTGGGGCGCACGCAGTAGCCGATGTGCCCGCCCCACTGGGCCAGCACCGGGTGGTCCAGGCTGTGGCGGAAGTCGATGATGCCCACGATCCGGCCGTCGGATTTCCGTACCGCCAGCCACAGGTCGGAGGCCACCTTGTGCCTTGTGGCCATCAGCTCCTCCGAGCGGGCCTCCTGAATGTGCTCCAGCCAGTCCTCCGCCCGGGCGTAGTTTTCCAGGCAGTTGCATCCGTCGAAGGAGGAGCCGGCGTCCAGCATCTCCCGGCGGAAGTCCATGATGGCGTCCGCGTATTCCGCGGTGGGTATGACTAATCTCAATTCCTCCATATTGACCCTCACTTTCCGGGCCGCTTGGAAGCGGCGAACACATATGCTTCACGGATCCAGCCCATCAGCTCATCATCCAGCTCCTCCTGGGCGGCGATGAGTACATGATGGGTCCAGCGGTTGGGGTAGGGTTCAACAGCGGCGCCGATCCGGGGGGAGTCCACCCGGCGGTCCAGTCCGAAGGTAATTGTGAGCCACTCTTTGGGGCGGTCCTTGGCCCGCCCCACCGGCAGCAGAGAGGCGCAGGCGAACATGTGCCGGTTATAGAAGGAGATCTGGGACTTCTGTACTTTCACGACGGCGTCGGGCCACAGGGCCAGCAGCCGCTCCTCAAAGGCCAGGCAGAGGGCCAGGGAGACGGGCTTGCCGTCGAAGAAGAACAGAAGGTCGGGCGTGATCATCCCTGGTGCTTATTCAGGATGACCGTGTCCCGTGTCTTGCTCTCCAGGTCGATAAATTCCACGAACAGGGATACCTTGTTGTCGGCGTTGAGGCTGGCCCAGAGTTGGTCGGCCCACTCTTTGGCGCTGGAGGCGATGATGGCCACCCGCTTGGGCTCCCCCTCAAAGGAGGGCAGGGGATTGCCGTCCCCCTGGTAGGTGGAGATGAAGTGTCCCACGCCGGGTACGGGCTCGTCGTACTCGAAGAAGTACCGGCAGCAGCAGGAGGGGTCGCCGTCCAGGGATTTCAGGATGGACAGGTTGTAGGAGCCGTCGGGCTTGACCACGCCGGAGATGCGGGGGGTCCAGTTGGGGCCGTCGGGCTCGAAGGTGCGGGTGTTCAGGGCGTGGCGGTAGCAGTGGCCCTCCCGGATGGCGTCCCGGATGGTGTCGGTCTGGTCGCCGTTGGTGACGATGGTCATCACGGGGCCCATGTTCCGCACCGGGTGGTAGATGATGAGGGAGGGGTCGGTCATCTTGCTCTCGTCATAGGCGCGGGTGCGGATGCCGTCGTCGGTGGCCTCAAACACCCGGTTGCGGCTGTTCTCGCTGCGGCCCATGATGAAATAGGCGATGGCGGCCTTTTTGCCGTCCGCCGTCCGGCCCAGCACGATGCCCCGGCCGGGGTAGGCGGTGTCCCGCAGGTATTGATTCAGGTCGATCATGTTGATTCGCTCCTTTCGTGAACGTGCGTGTGGGGGCCGCCGCCTTCGGCGGCCCGTTTTAACAGGAACCGTATCTGAACAGCGGGTCGCCGAGGGCGGCGACCCCTACAGGGTCACAGGATATGCACGGTCCGGCCCTCTACCTTCAATTTGTCCTGGCAGAACAGGGACACGGCCCTGGGCAGCAGCTTCCACTCCGCCTGCTCCATGATCCGGCGCTGGAGGGTCTCCGGGGTGTCGCCCTCCTCCACGGGGACGGCCTTTTGCAGCACGATGGGCCCGCCGTCGCATTCCGCGCTGACGAAGTGGACCGTGGCGCCGGACACCTTCACCCCGTACTCCAAGGCCCTCTCGTGGACGTGGAGCCCGTAGAAGCCCTCCCCGCAGAAGGAGGGGATCAGGGCGGGGTGGACGTTCAAAATGGCGTTGGGATAGGCCTCCACCAACTCCTCGGTGAGGATGATCATAAAGCCCGCAAGGACGACCAGGTCGATGTCCAGCTCCTTGAGCCTGTCCCGCAGGGCCACGGTGTAGGAGCGGCTGTCGGGATACTCCTTCCGGGCCATCACATAGCCGGGGATGCCGGCCTTGGCGGCCCGCTCCAGAGCGTAGGCCCCGGGCTTGGAGGCGATGACGGCGGCGATCCGGCCATTCACGATCTCCCCCCGGCCCTGGGCGTCGATGAGGGCCTGGAGATTGGTGCCGCCGCCGGACACCAGCACGGCGATTTTTTTTGACATGCAGTTGACCCCCCTGTGGGACGATGAGGACATCGTCCCCTACAAATCATGGCCCGTAGGGGCGGATGTCCCCATCCGCCCATGGTATTACGCCAATTCTACCCCTCTGTCGCCCTTGACCACCGAGCCGATGACGTAGGCGGCCTCGCCGGCCTCTTTGGCGGCGGCCAGGGCGGCCTTCGCCTGACCCGCGGGCATGGCCAGCACCATGCCGATGCCCATGTTGAAGGTGTTATACATATCCCTGGTGGGGATGTCCCCCGCCTTTTGGATCAGGTCGAAGATGGCGGGGCGGGGGAAGGAGGTCACGTCGATCCTGGCGGTGAGGCCGGCCGTCATCATCCGGGGGACGTTCTCGTAGAAGCCGCCGCCGGTGATGTGGCTCACCGCGTGGACGTCCACGCCGACGGCCAGCAGGGCCTTGACGGCCTTCACGTAGATGCGGGTGGGGGCCAGCAGGGCCTCGCCCAGGGACTTGCCGTCCAGCTCGGCCACGGGGGCGCGCAAATCGGCGTGCTCCACGTCGAAGACTTTGCGCACCAGGGAGAAGCCGTTGGAGTGGACGCCGGAGGAGGCCAGGCCGATGAGGGCGTCGCCCTCGGCCAGCTTTTTGCCGTCGATGATCTTCTCCTCGTCCACGATACCCACGGAGAAGCCGGCCACGTCGTAGTCGTCGTCCGCCATCATGCCGGGGTGCTCGGCGGTCTCGCCGCCCACCAGGGCGCACTCGGCCTGGCGGCAGCCCTCGGCGATGCCGGCTACGATCTCGGCGATACGCACCGGGTCGTTCTTGCCGCAGGCGATGTAGTCCAGGAAGAACAGGGGGGCGGCCCCGCCGCAGACGATGTCGTTGACGCACATGGCCACGCAGTCGATGCCGATGGTGTCGTGTTTGTCCATGAGCTGGGCGACGCGGAGCTTGGTGCCCACGCCGTCGGTGCCGGAGACCAGCACCGGCTTTTTCATGCCGGCGAAGTCGGGGGCGAACAGGCCGCCGAAGCCGCCGATGGTGCCCATCACGCCGGGGATGTAGGTGGACTCCACCATGGGCCTGATGCGGCGCACCGCCTCATACCCGGCGGTGACGTCCACCCCGGCGGCGGCGTAGGACGCGGAATGGGAGTCATTCATACGAAAAACCTCCGAATCTTGAACTGTAGGGACCGGCCTATGTGCCGGCCCGATTTCCCATCAAGAGTGATCATTCTTTTCCGTTCCAGCAGTAGGTGCAGACCTTGTCCCGGTCGATGCCGATGGCCTCCAGCAGGCCGTCCAGGGACTGGTAGCCCAGGGAGTCGAAGCCCAGGGACTCCTGGATGGACTTGAGCAGGCACTGGCCCCGCTCAGTGTGTACGTCGGAATACTCCTCCAGGTGCTCAGAGCCCTCGTCCCCCTCCAACTCATAGACCGTCTTGCGGGCGATGAGCTCCATGTCGGAGTTGCTGCGGGAGAAGTTCAGAAACTTGCAGCCATACATGATGGGCGGGCAGGCGGAGCGCATGTGGACCTCTTTCGCGCCGCTGGCGTAGAGAAATTCCACCGTCTCCCTGAGCTGGGTGCCCCGGACGATGGAGTCGTCCACGAACAGCAGCTTTTTGCCCTCGATGAGTTCGGGCACGGGGATCTGCTTCATCTTGGCCACCTGGTTGCGGGTGGTCTGGTCGGTGGGCATGAAAGACCGGGGCCAGGTGGGGGTGTACTTCACGAAGGGTCGGGCGAAAGGGATGCCGCTCTCGTTGGAGTAGCCGATGGCGTGGGGCACGCCGGAGTCGGGCACGCCGGCCACGTAGTCCACGTCGGGCAGGGCGCCCCGCTCCCGCTCGTCACGGGCCATGATGTGGCCGTTGCGGCCCCGCATGACCTCCACGTTGACCCCCTCGTAGTTGGAGTTGGGGTAGCCGTAATAGGTCCACAGGAAGGCGCAGATGCGCATTTTGTCCCCGGCGGGGGAGATGGTGCCCCAGCCGTTGGCGTCCATCTTTACGATCTCCCGGGGGCCCAGCTCATAGGCGTTGCGGTAGCCCAGCTTTTGATAGGCGAAGGACTCGAAGGACACGCAGCAGCCGTCCTCGTTCCGGCCCACCAGGACGGGCAGGCGGCCCATCTTGTCCCTGGCGGCGATGATCTCGCCCTTTTCGGTGAGGATCAGCAGGGTCAGGGAGCCGTCGATCTGCTCCTGGGCCCGGCGGATGCCGTCCACAAAGTCGCTGCCCTGGTTGATGAGGGCGGCCACCAGTTCGGTGGAGTTCACCTTGCCGGAGCTCATGGCCATGAAGTGGTTGCCCCCCTGGGCGAAGTGCCGCTCCACCAGCTCGTCGGCGTTGTTGATGATGCCCACGGTGGTGATGGCGTACACCCCCAGGTGGGAGCGGACCATCAGGGGCTGGGGGTCGGTGTCGCTGATGCAGCCGATGCCCGCCTGGCCGTGGAAGTCCCGAAGGTCCTTCTCGAACTTGGTGCGGAAGGGGGTGTTCTCGATGGAGTGGATCTGCCGCTGGAAGCCGTCCTCTCTGTCATAGATGATCATGCCGCCCCGGCGGGTGCCCAGGTGGGAGTGGTAGTCCACCCCGAAGAAGATGTCAAGGGTCACATCGCGCCGGGAGACGGCGCCGAAAAATCCGCCCATAAGATGCTCCTTATTTCCCCATGAGCCGGCGGCTCATCTCCTGATAGGCCCCCTCCACGTTGCCCAGGTCCCGGCGGAACCGGTCCTTGTCCAGTTTCTCGCCGGTCTTGGCGTCCCAGAAGCGGCAGGTGTCCGGGCTAATCTCGTCAGCCAGGACGATGGTGCCGTCGGGCAGCTTGCCGAACTCCAGCTTGAAGTCCACCAGGGTGACGCCGCAGGCGAGGAGTTCCGCCTTCAGGAAGTCGTTGACGGCGAAGGCGTACTTCTTGATGAGCTCGATCTCCTCCCAGGTGGCCAGATTCAGAGCCACCGCGTGGTAGTCGTTGATGAGGGGGTCGTGGAGGTCGTCGTTCTTGTAGGAGAACTCGATGGTGGGCGCGTCGAACACGATGCCCTCCTCCACGCCGTACCGCTTGGCGAAGGAGCCGGCGGACACGTTGCGGATGATGACCTCCAGGGGGACGATGGAGACCTTTTTCACCACGGTCTCCCGGTCGTTCAGCTCCTCCACAAAGTGGGTGGGGACGCCGGCCTTGGCCAGCTTCTGCATGAGGAAGTTGGACATCTGGTTGTTGATGGCGCCCTTGCCGGTGATGGTGCCCTTTTTGAGCCCGTCGAAAGCGGTGGCGTCGTCCTTGTAGGAGACGATGACGAGATCAGGGTCGGCGGTGGCGAAGACCTTCTTGGCCTTGCCCTCGTAGAGCTGCTGCAATTTTTCCATGATGGATCATCCTTTCTAATGGTGATGGGTGTGGTTTGTGTGTCTGTAGGGGCCGCCGCCCTCGGCGGCCCGTGAAACAGGGCCAAATCCAGGCAGCGGCGGGTCGCCCAGGGGGGCGACCCCTACATGGGGTCGACGTATTATTCGGCCAGCTCCGCCTGGAGCGTTGCCTCCTTCTCGGCGATCTGCTCCGCCATCTTGACGCGGGCGGCGTCCAGCTTGGCGGCGAGGTCGTCGTCGGACACGGCCAGGATCTGGGCGGCCAGCACGGCGGCGTTTTTCGCCCCGTTGATGGCCACCGTGGCCACCGGGATGCCGGAGGGCATCTGCACCGTGGCCAGCAGGGCGTCCAGCCCGTCCACGGCGCCGCCCTTCATGGGGATGCCGATGACCGGCAGGGTGGTATTGGCGGCGATGGCCCCGGCCAGATGGGCGGCCATGCCGGCGGCGCAGATCAGCGCGCCGAAGCCGTTGGCCCGGGCGCCTTTGGCGAAGGCCGCCGCCTCCGCCGGGGTGCGGTGGGCGCTGAGGATGTGGGCCTCACAGGGGATGCCGAACTCCTTCAACTGGATGACCGCCCCCTTGACCACGGGCCAGTCGCTGTCCGAACCCATGATAACAGCCACTTTTTTCATGACAAAAACTCCTTTTTCGGGGCTTTTTTGACGAATCCCCCAAAAATATGCAGGCTGGCCGCGGATGCGGTCAGCCTGTGGTGAGATAAGGGTTGGATTTGGGCGCAATGGTGCCGGAAAAACACAGTACGATCGGAAGAGCCCGTACGCCCATGTTCAGCACCTCTTTTGCGTTTGGACTGTATTCATTCTATCGGAAAAATTCGGACA
Organism: uncultured Oscillospiraceae bacterium; assembly: GCA_947629955.1. GTDB lineage: Bacteria > Bacillota > Clostridia > Oscillospirales > Oscillospiraceae > Enterenecus. The sequence goes on along the minus strand of CANRFT010000007.1, from coordinate 35,220 downwards.
AATCAAGGGGGAAAAACGGATTTGCGGGCTTTTCGTAGGCTTTCACAAGGAAATCCTTTCCGGAGGGAGAAACCGTGGCGAAAACAGCGGTTTTGTCAGAACAGCCCGGCGGTCTCGATCATGGCCATGGCCTCCGCCGCCCGGTTGGGCCAGGAGGCGCGGCGGGCATATTCCCGGCGGAGCGGGGCCCGGGAGGGGGACTCCCGGAGGGCAAGGCCGCAGCGGTACAGGAAGCCCTCGTCGTCGTAGGCGGTCTGGACCGCGTCAGGGAAGTGCTCCTCCAGCCCGGGCTGGGCCATGATCACGATGGGCTTGCCGGAGGCCAGGTACTCGTAGACCCGGATGGGGATGACCCCGGCGGGGCGCTGATCGCTCTGGAGCAGGTCGAACAGGAGATCGCAGGAGGCCAGATACTCGGGTATGTCCAGGGGCTCCACGGGCCCCAGCAGGTGGACGTTCTCCAGCCCCTTCAGCCGGTCCGCCGCCGTCTGGGTGTACCGCCCCGCCAGGAGGAACTGCCAGTCCAGCCGGCGCTGGGCGGCGTGGATCAGCGGGGACAGCTCGGTCTGGCCGGTCAGATCCCCCACCCGGCACAGCAGATGGCGGCCCTCCAGGGCGGCCACGGCGGAGGGGACGGGCAGATCCTGCTGGGTGAAGATCAGGGGGTTGGAGCCGTTGGGCAGCACCCCGATATTCTGATTGCAGGGGGACAGCCGCTCCGCCAGGGCGGGGGAGGCGGCAAAGATCACCTCCGCGTGGGCGGAAAGGTCGCTCTCCCGGTCCAGCCACCTGTCCCCCCAGAGCCGGTGGCAGTCGTACACCAGGCCCCGGTAGGCCAGTTCGTCCAGAAAGAAGGAATGGGCCGGGTGATTGCACCACAGCACCGGCTCCCGGAAGCGGCGGCGGGCCATGACCTCCTGGATGAACAGGGAGCACTTCTCCAGCCGCCGCCGGGCCAGGACGGAGCGGTCGTCCGCGGCGGGCAGGGCGGCGGGGAGGGTATATACCGTGATATTGGGCCGCACCCGGCGGCCCTGTTCAGGCTTCGGCCGGCCCCGCCTGGGGGCGGGCTCGAACAGCAGGATGTCCACCCCGGCGAATCGGGTCAGCAGCTGCTGGGTGCGGTCCGGCCGGGCCTGCCAGGGGGTGTATGAGAGACAGAGAAGCTGCTTCATGAACGCCTCCTCACTTTTCCAGGAGCTTTTTTGCCACGGCGCCGTTGTTGGCCTCCAGCCGGAGGAGTTTGGCGGTCTTGGCCTTCTGGCCGGCGGGATCGCCGGCGCGGCGGACGGCGGCGCGGAGCAGGTCGGTGAGCCGGTCGGCGCTCACCTGGCCGAAGGGGACGCACAGGTCCTGCCCCAGTTCGTCCAGGAAGGCGCTGACCTTGGGGTCGTATACCGCCCCCACCAGAGGAACTCCGTGGCTGGCGGCGAAGATCAGGGCGTGGAGCCGCATGGACAGGGCCACGTCCATCCGGGCGAACAGGGCGATGGTGTCCTCCGCCCGCTGACAGGAGGGGAGGATGGCGTAGGGGGCCCGGCGGATATGGGAGGCCACCGCTCTGGCGGCCGCGGTGTCCGTATCCTCCACGATGGGGATGAACACGGTGGTGAGACCCAGCTCGTCCCAGGCAAAGTCGGCGGCGGCGGCGAAGGCGGGGGCCTTCTCCTCAAAGCCCTGCCAGGGCCGGACGGTGATCCCCAGGTACCGCTGGCGCTCCGGGTCCAGGCCGGCGGCGGTCAGGATGGCGGCGGCGGTCTCCGGGGGAGAGGCGGGGAGGGTGAGGGCGGGATCGGCGGCCAGCACGATCTCGGGCCGGGTCACTTCCAGGTCCCGCAGGGTGTCCAGCGAGTCCCTGTCCCGCAGGGTGATGGCGTCCACGCAGCGGTCGATGACCCTGGCGGCCCGCTTTCGCCCGTCGGGGGAGTTCACCGGGCCGATGCCGCAGCCGTACATCATCACCTTGCAGCCCAGCCGCCTGGCGGCGGACAGGGTGAACAGATAGTACATCAGGGAGCGGCGGGAGGTCACGTCCTGGATCAGGGAGCCGCCGCCGTTGAGATAGAGCCGGGCCCTGCCCATGGCGGACAGCATACCGGCCAGGTCGAACATGTGCACCGCTTTGACCCCGTGGCGGGCCTGGGTCTCCTTGGGGGAGCGGGACAGCACGGTGATGGGGTCGTCCGGCGCGATGGCGCGGACCTCGATCAGGATGGCCTTCAGGATGGCCTCGTCCCCGGCGTTGCCCAGGCCGTAGGCGCCGCAGATGACGACGCCCCGGCGTTTTTCCTTCTCACTCATGAGAGTTTACCTCCGAAAAGTAGATCGCATTCACAGCTCCAGCAGGGCGCGGATACTGTCGGAGATGGCCGCGTTGTAGGCGGACAGGTCGTCATAGATCTTTTCGCCGGGCTTTTCCGCGGCCAGCAGAGCGGCGGCGATGTCCTCATAACCCCGGATGCCGGGGTTATAGGGCTCCAGGTTCTTGGAGATGTACAGGGGCAGGCCCAGGGCCTTGGCCTCCCAGATGACCATGCCCTGGCCCTCGTACCGGGAGGTGAGCACGAAGCCGTCCATCCTGTCCAGGTAGGGGAAGGGGTTGGCCTGGTTCCCCAGCAGGGTGACGTGGTCCGTCAGCCCCAGGGAGGCGATCTGCGCCTCCAGGGCGCCGCGGTCGGGGCCGTCCCCGATGAGGTAGAAGTGGAAGGGCTTGCCGGCGTCCCGGACCTTGGCCAGCTGGGGCATCAGCAGATCGTAGCCCTTCTGATGGCAGATGCGGCCCATGGAGCACAGGTTCAGCTTGCTCCTGTCCACGGTCAGGTCTACCGGCAGCCTGGCCTTGCGGAAGATCTCGCCGGTGTCGATGTGGTTGGGGATGGGCACGATGGGCTTGTCCGTCACGCCGGTCTTGCGGCGGAAGCCGGCGATGATGCCGGGGGAGACGGCGGCGAAGGCGTCGAACCGCCTGAACTTGCCCTTGAAGAAGTGCCAGAGGATGCGGTACTTGGGCTCGTTGGCCAGTTTGATCTCCACGTCGTTGTGGATCCACATGACCCGCTTTTTGGCGTTGGCCTTCACCGCCCCCACGGAGCACTCCTGGCGGTAGCTGTTGAAGTCCACCGCCACGTCGTACTCCTTGCCGCCGGTGACGTCCCCGGAAAGGGCCAGCGCCAGATCGAAGTAGAGCAGCCGTACAAAGGGGAGCATGGGGGGGAGAAAACGGATGGTGAGGTTGTCGTGCCGGGGCAGGTCGAAGAAGCACTCCCGGTCGAACAGATAGACGTCCACCGCGCACCGGCTGTAGTCGATCTCGTTGAGGATGTTGACCAGCGCCTTCTGGATGCCGCCCACCCGCAGGTCGGACTGAAAAATGGCGATCTGTTTCATTTTCTCTCTGGTTCCACCTTTCAAAACACTTGCGTTTTCCCGGGGGATGCTCTAAAATAGGTTTGTTCTATTATACATGGATTTCCCACCATGGTCAAGGGAAGGGGGGAAGATTATGATCGATGCCATCCAGAGCTGGGACGAGTCGGCGCTGGTGTGGATCGCGGAGCATCTGCGCAACTCGGTGCTGACGCCTGTCCTGTCCTTCTATACCCAGCTTGGGAACCACGGGTTGCTGTTCATCGCCCTGGCCGCGCTGATGCTCCTGTTCCGGGCCACCCGGAAGGCGGGGGCCGCCGCCGGCGCGGGGATGTTCCTGGGGCTGCTGGTGACCAATCTGACCATCAAGCCCCTGGTGATGCGGCCCAGGCCGTGGATCACCATTCCGGACTTCACCGCTCTGGTGGCGGAGCACGACCCCAACTCCTTCCCGTCGGGCCACTCCTGCTGCGCCTTCGCTTTCGCGGTGGCGCTGGCGGTGGTCCTGCCGCAAAAGTGGGCCAAGGCCCTGGCCCTGGCGGCCGCGGCGGTGATGGCCCTGTCCAGGCTGTATGTGGGGGTCCATTTCCCCACCGACGTGATCGTGGGGACGGTCATCGGGACATTGTGCGGGCTGTTCGGGGCCTGGGTGGTCCGGGCAGTGATCCGGCGGTACGAATCACGGAAAAAGAGCGCGTAGGCGCATAAAAAAGAGGGTCCGGTCCAAAGACCGGGCCCTCTTTCACGTCCAAATGTGCGCTCAGCCCACCAGCTTGGCGTTGTCGGTGGCGGCGGCGGGGTACTGGGCGGTCAGCTCGTCCCGCCAGGCGGTCAGATCGTCGCTGGCCAGAGCGGAGCGGGCGGAATTCTGCCAGACGGTGGACTCGTTCTCGCCCACATAGTAGATCAGGTGATAGCCGTAGTAGTTGGTGGAGGTGTCGGTATCCTTGCCGTGGGCGATGGGATCGCTGACGTCGCCGGGCTGGCGGGCGTCGTCGAACAGCCAGTCCTCGTACTCGCTGACGAAGTCGCCGGGCTGCACGTTCTCGTAGAGGCCGCCGTTGGTGTTGGAGCCGGGGTCCTCGGAGTACTTGTCGGCAAGCACGGCGAAGGAGTCTTCGGTCTTGTCTCCGGCGTTGTACTCATCCAGCACCGCCTGGATCTTCTCCAGCGCGGCGGCCCAGGCCTCGTCGGTCACCACGGTGTTGCCCTCGTCATCGGCGGTGGTCTCGGCGTTGATCAGGATGTGGCGGGTGTCCCGGGTGTGGGATTCATCCAGCCCACGGCTGTGGAGGACCACAGCGTAGTAGCCGTTGGTGGCCTCCGCCACGGTGCTGTCGCCCTCCTTCAGGCCCATCAGGTCGTCGCGGTACACAAGGGAGGAGCTGATGGCGCTGCCGGTGTTCACCGCGTGGTCCTGGCAGGAGGAGGCGGTGAGGCCGAAGTCCTCCACCAGACCGTCGAAATCGCCGCCGTCGGCAAACTCCAGGAGGATCTCCTCCGCGTCGGACTTGGCCAGCTCCATGGCCTCCTCCTTCCGCTTGTTGACGGTCTCCTCGTCGATGTCGTTGCCGTCCTTGTCCTTGGTCTCCACCTCCTCGGCGGGCACATAGAACACGGAGTACTCAAAGGTGTCCAGATCGTCGTGGTGGTCGGCCAGGTAGGCGTCCAGATCGTCCTGGGTGTAGGAGGCGCGGATCTCCTCGCCGTGGTCGCTGTAATATTTGGCGGACACCTGCTCCCGGGCGACCATCTTTTTCAGCGTGCCGTCGTTCATATAGCGGCCGAACGCGGCCTTGAGGTAGGCGCCGTAGCCGTAGCCGCTGGAACTGGCGCCGCTCTTGACGTTGTCCATGGCCTGCTCGATCTCGTCCTTCACGTCGTCCTCGGAGTAGCCGTTGGACACGGCCTCCTTGTAGAGGGCGGTGTAGAGGGAGGCCCTGTCCAGGGCGGTCTCCAGATAGAAGTCGCGATAGGTCTGGCCGGACTCCTCGTCCATCACGTCGGTGTCGGCGGGGACGGGGTAGCCCAGGGCGGAGTAATACTGGAGATACTCGTTCCGGGCAGAGTAATAGTAGTAGTCCAGCTCGGCCACGGTCAGATTCTCACCGCCCACGGTGGCGGCGGTCATCCTGGCCTGGAAGAAGCCGGAGTTCCAAATCAGAAGCGCGGCCACGGCCAGCGCCGCGATGACGCCGATGACGGAGTACAGGATGACCTTGCGCCGGCGCTCCTCCTGCTCCTTCTGTGCCTTGACGATCTTGGGGTCGAGCCCCACGTCCTGCCGCTGTTTTTTCTCTCTGGATGCGCTCATGGTATATCAATCCTCTCAATATTTCAAATGGTCTCAGACCGAAGAAAAGCACATCAACGGCGGTCCGATGTGCAGATTCAGCGGTTATTATAACACGGAGGGATAAGCCTTGCAAGAAAAATTTCCGCATCATAGAAATTTTACAATTTGCGGGCGAAAACAAAAAACGGGAGGGCTTGCGCCCTCCCGTATGATGGTAGCCCCCCCGCCATGGCCGTGCCGCCCTCATTAAAAACCTGCACGCTCCATGCAGGTGGGTCGCCTCCGTCGACCTTTACCGCTTCCAACTTCCGGGGTCCCCCGAAGGGGGCCGGGAGGCCTGCGAACCAGTCTCCGAGGGGGCGTCCCTTATTAAAAATGTGGGTTTTAACAAAGGCGAAGTTCACGTAGTTAAAACCCGGCAGGGGAAAGGGGAGAGGATCACTCCTCCCCGTCTTCTTCGTCAAACAGATCTTCCATGAACCGGTCGTAGACCTCGTCCAGCTCGTCCTCGTCGTCGATGTCGGCCAGCAGCTGCTCGCCGTCCTGCTCGATCACCTGCAGCAGGATCAGGCCAAAATCCTCGTCGTCCTCGTCCATGTCGGCGGGGACGAAAGCCATATACTCCTTGCCCTTGTGCTCCAGGGTGCCCAGATGCTCCAGTTCGAACTCCTTGCCGTCCTCGTCGGTGACGGTGACGAAGTCGGGACCGTATTCCTCGCTCATGGTCGGGCCTCCTCTCCTTCTGTGTGCAGCTATATTGTAACCGCTGCGGCGGAAAAATGCAAGAGGGAACAGAGAAAATCCGCCGCCAAATTGCCCCTTTTTCAGCGTAAGGAAATCTTAAAACAGTTTGGGACACGGTCGGGGTGGACAAACTGGTTCGGCTGTGTTATAATACACAAGTATGTTGGGGCGCAAGCGGCCTTCCGCCGCCCCGGGAGAGGGAAATCCGCGCCGCGTTTGAGAGGCGGCTCAGATACATCGGAGGAACCGAAATGGCAGAACGAAACCAAAGCAGATACGCCCGCGGCGGGAGTTGGGAGCAGAACCAGGACCGGCCCCGGCAGCGGAGCTACCGGGAGCAGCGGCCCGTCACCCGGCCGGGAGGGCTCACCGTTCTCATCCGCATTTTGCAGGTGCTGGGGACGCTGGTCCTCATCGGCGCGGTGACCGGCGTTTTCATGGTCATCTACGCCGCCGTCTATGTGCGGACCAGCATCATACCCCGGGCGGACATCGACTTCTCCATGTACTCCATGGACGAGAACTCGGTGATGTACTACATCGACCCCGACACCGGCGCCGAGGTGGAGTGGCTCACTCTCCATGGCGACGAGCGGCGGGAGTACGTGGAGTACGACCAGATCCCGGAGAATCTGGTCAACGCCATCGTGGCCATTGAGGACAAGCGCTTCTGGGACCACAACGGGGTGGACTGGTACCGGACCGCCGGCGCCTTTGTGAACATGTTCCTGTCCATGCGGAACACCTTCGGCGCCTCCACCATCACCCAGCAGACCATCAAGAACATGACCCAGTATGATGACGTGACGGTCACCCGGAAGATCCTGGAGATCTTTTCCGCCCTGGAGGCGGAAAAGCATTACAGCAAAGAGGATATCCTGGAGCTGTATCTGAACGTCATCTTCATGGGCAACGGCTGCCGGGGGGTCCAGGCGGCCTCCCAGTATTACTTCGGCAAGGATGTGTGGGACCTGGATCTGGCCGAGTGCGCCAGCCTCGCCGGCATCACCAACAACCCGTCCCTTTACAGCCCCTACGGGGCGGTGAACGTCACCCGGTACACCTGCCTCGACTGCGGCCACATCAGCAACTACCCCGACGAGCCCTGCGACGAGTGCGGCGGGACCCGCTTCGGCCCCGGCGAGGTGTGGACCAACCGGGAGTACAACCTGGCCCGGCAGAAGCTCATCCTCCAGCAGATGCTCAACCCCACCAGCGACGAGGACAGCGAGGAGGACGAGCCCTCCTGGTTCGACAAGCTGCGGACCATGATCTTCGGCGAGGAGGAGGAGCACCACTATATCACCCAGGCGGAGTACGACCAGGCCGTCAGCGAGCAGCTGGTCTTCGCCGGGGACAAGACAGAGGACGACGGCGGGGACGGTGAGGACGGCACGGCCGAGGAGACCGTAGACGTCTCCAACCTCTACACCTGGTACCAGGAGGCCGCCATCAAGGAGGCCATTGACCTGATAATGGAGACCGGCCGCTCCAAAGAGGTCGCCCAGCACATGGTGTTCAGCGGCGGGCTGAAGATCGTCACCGCCTTTGACCCCACCGCCCAGGAGGCGGTGGATCAGGCATATGACAATCCCTCCCTGATGGATTACCGGGGCAGTTCGGGGCAGAAGCTCCAGTCCAGCATCTCGGTGGTGGACAACTCCACCGGCTACGTGGTGGCCATGGGCACCACCTTCCCCAAAACGAGCAACCGGGGCTGGTGCTACCCGGTGGACAGCGTGAAGCAGCCCGGCTCCTCCATCAAGCCCCTGTCGGTGTACGGCCCCGCCCTGGAGCTGGACCTCATCTCCATCTCCGACGTGTTCGACGACAACCCCAGGCTCATGAAGGGCAGCGTGTGGCCCACCAACTCCCCCGCCGGGTACGACGGGCTGATGACCGTCTATCAGGGCCTCACCGAGTCGAAGAACACCATCGCGGCGGACGTGATGGACCTGGTGACTCCCCAGGTGGCCTTCAACTTCCTTCGGGACCGCTTCAAGATCTCCTCCCTGGTGGAGGGGAAGGACGTGGACTACAGCCCCATGGCCCTGGGCGGCCTCAGAAGGGGCGTGTCCACCTTTGAGATGGCGGCCGCCTTCGCCACCTATCCCCGGAACGGCTCCTTCGTTTCCGCCCGGACGGTGGCCCGCATCGAACGGCAGGGGGCGAGCGGGGCCTGGGAGACCCTGGTGGACAACGAGCCCCACGGCGGCGAGACCATCCTGAAGGAGTCCACGGTCTACTATATCAACACCACCCTGGCCAACGCGGTCCGGAACGGCACCGGCACCAACGCCCAGGTCCAGGGCCAGACGGTGGCCGGCAAGACCGGCACCACCAACGGCCGGCAGAACATCTGGTTCTGCGGCTACACCCACTACTACACCGCCGCCGTGTGGACCGGCTATGACAGCGGCGCCGACAAGGTCCCCAATAATCTCGGCAACCGCTCCGCCCTCATGTTCCAGAAGGTGATGAGCCGCCTGCACGAGGGCAAGGAGCGGGTGGACTTCCCGGTGATTGACGGGCTGAAGAGCTACAACATCTGCATCGACTGCGGCAAGCTGGCCGATTCCAACTGCGACTCCGATCCCCGCCACAACCGGGTGCAGACCTTCAGCCTCCTTCCCGAGGACGCCCCCACCGAGCACTGCACCTGCCACGTGGCCGTGGAGGTGTGCATCGGCCAGGCGCCGGAGGCCGCCCCGCCCGCGGAAGGGGCCGGGACGGGAGAGACCGGGGCGGGGGCCGTGGGCCTGAGTGCCGGCGGAGACAGCGGCGACGGGAAGAGCGTGACCTATTATCTGCCCACGCCCTACTGCCCGCCGGAGTGCATCCGCACGCTGTGCCTGGTAGACTACACGCGGGAGCTGGCCAGTTCCAGCGTCCACGTGGGTGACCAGGGGTATCTGCTCTCCAACTACCACCTTGCGCCCTGTCCGATCCACGACGAGTTCTGGTCGCCCTCGCCCAGCATAGACCCCAGCGCGGAGCCCAGCGTCGACCCCAGCGCGGACCCCTCCGAGCTGCCGGGCGTGACCGATGGGCCGGTGATGAGCGATCCGCTGGGCCCGCCCACCGACGCGCCTGTGGTCACTGACGCGCCTGTGGTCACCGACCCGCCTGTGAACACTGATTCGCCGGCCCCGCCGCCCACCGAGGCGCCGGTGGAGACCGAGCCGCCGGCCCCGCCTGTCACCGAGCCTCCCGCGCCCCCCGATCCCCCGCCGGACGGCGGAGGCGGGGGGGAGACCGTGTGATCCCCATCGCATCCTCTCAAGCCGCCCGCGGCAGAGCCGCGGGCGGCTTTTTGCGCCATTCTGACCAATCTGAGAGGGCGTGATAGAAAAGGTTTGGTCAAAATTCGGGGCAGTTTGGAATTGCGCTCTGTCCGCCTCTGTGATACAATAGACCGCGTTGCATGGACAGAACTGCCGCGTATGTCTGGGAGAGGAGGCCCTATGGAGACGATACAGAGACCGAAATACTTCATTGTGGAGTCCTCGGTGCTGCCGGAGATCTATCTCAAGGTGGCGGAGTGCAAGCGCCTGCTGGAGACCGGCGAGGAGCGCACCGTCAACGGGGCGGCCCGCCGCGCCGGCATCAGCCGCAGCGCCTTTTACAAGTACAAGGACGCCATCCGCCCCTTCCAGGACATGATACGGGGCCGCATCGTCACCATACAGGTACTGCTGCGCAACGAGACGGGGGCGCTCTCCTCGGTGCTGAACCTGCTGGCGGACCGGGGGGTCAACGTGCTGACCATCAACCAGTCCATCCCCGGCGGAGGCTCCGCCGCGGTGACCCTGGGGCTGGAGACCACCGGCGTCGCCGGCGAGCTGGAGGAGCTGCTGGGGGTGCTCCGGCAGGAGAAAGAGGTCATCCGCTGCGAGGTGCTGGCGGGCTGACCGGACACGATGAGGTGAGAACATGGTAAATGTGGCGATCTTGGGCTTCGGCACGGTGGGCTCCGGCGTGGCCGAGGTGCTGTGTGGACATGAGAGCAGCATCGCCCGCAAGGCCGACGGCCTGATCCGGCTGAAATACATCCTGGACGTGCGGGACTTCCCGGACAGTCCCTACGGGGACCGCTTCGTGAAGGACTTCGCCGTCATCGAGGGCGACCCCGACGTGGACATCGTGGTGGAGACCATCGGCGGGGCCGGCGTGGCCCTGGACTTCACCCGCCGGGCCCTGGAGGCCGGCAAGAGCGTGGTCACCTCCAACAAGGAGCTGGTGGCCACCCACGGCTGGGAGCTGACCCGGCTGGCGAAGGAGAAGGGCGTGTGCTATCTGTTCGAGGCCAGCGTGGGAGGGGGCATCCCCATCATCCGGCCCCTGAGCCAGTGCCTGGCCGCCAATGAGATCCTGGAGATCTACGGCATCCTCAACGGCACCACCAACTACATCCTCACCCGGATGATCCGGGCGGGGCTGTCCTTCGACGCGGCGCTTGCCGAGGCCCAGGAGAAGGGCTATGCCGAGCGGGACCCCTCCGCCGACGTGGACGGCCACGACGCCTGCCGGAAGATCTGCATCCTGGCGGCCATCGCCTTTGGGCGGCACATCTACCCCGGGCAGGTGCCCACCGAGGGCATCCGGGGGGTGTCCCTGGCCGACGTGGACTACGCCGAGAGCGCCGGCAAGAAGATCAAGCTGCTGGGCCGGGCCATCCGGCTGGACGACGGCCGGGTGTGCGCCTATGTGGCCCCCCATCTGGTGGACCAGTCCGACCCCCTGGCCGGGGTGGAGGACGTGTTCAACGCCATCACCGTCCGGGGCGACGCCATCGGCGACGTGATGTTCTACGGCCGGGGCGCCGGCAAGCTGCCCACCGCCTCCGCCGTGGTGGCCGACGTGATGGACGTGGCCCGGAACCTGGGCCACCGCAAGGCCCTGCTGTGGGACGAGGGCGGCCAGGACGCCGCCGGCGGGGTGGCGGAGTTCAAGTCCCGCTGGTATGTGCGGGCCGCCGCCACCGCCGAGGAGCTGAAGCACGCCCTGGGCGGCAAGCTGCCGGCGGGCCGGGGCACCGGAGACGGCGAGGCGGCCTGCCTCACCGACGAGGCCATGACCCGCTCCGAGCTGGACCGGCGGCTGGCGGGGCTCAGGGCCCTGTCCGTCTTCCGGGTGCTGGACTGACGGGCGGTCCCTCTCCCGCATAAACTGGATGGGCGGGACGCGGCCTGTCAGACCCCGGCTCCGAAAATCTGACCTGCGGGCGGGTCCGGGACCCGCCCCTACTCCATTAAGAAGGATGGAATGAGAATGGCACTGATCGTACAAAAATTCGGCGGGTCCTCGGTGGCGGACGCGGATCGCATCCGCAACGTGGCCCGCATCATCACCGATACCTATTGGGCGGGGAACGACGTGGTGGCGGTGCTCTCCGCCCAGGGCGACACCACCGACGACCTCATCGAGAAGGCCGCCGAGATCAACCCCGACGCCTCCAGGCGCGAGATGGACATGCTGCTGTCCACCGGCGAGCAGGTCTCCTGCGCCCTGTGCGCCATGGCCATCGAGGCGCTGGACTGCCCGGTGGTCTCCCTCACCGGCTGGCAGGCGGGCTTCCGCACCAATTCCGGCTACGGCAACGCCCGCATCAAGCGGGTCCGGGCGGACCGCATCCGCACCGAGCTGGACAGGAAGCGCATCGTCATCGTCACCGGATTCCAGGGCATCAACAAGTATGACGACATCACCACCCTGGGCCGGGGCGGGTCGGACACCTCGGCGGTGGCCATTGCGGCCGCCCTCCACGCGGACCTGTGCCAGATCTACACCGATGTGGACGGCGTCTACACCGCCGACCCCAGACTGGTGTCCAACGCCCGCAAGCTGGACGAGATCACCTTTGACGAGATGCTGGAGCTGGCGTCCCTGGGCGCCCAGGTGCTCCACAACCGCTCGGTGGAGATGGCCAAGCGCTACAACGTGAATCTGGAGGTGCTGTCCAGCTTCTCCGGCATGCCCGGTACGAAAGTGAAGGAGGTAGTCAAGAACATGGAAAAGTCCTATATCAGCGGCGTCGCCAAGGATAAGAATATCGCCCGTCTTGCTCTGGTGGGCCTGGAGAACAGCCCCGGCATCGCCTATAAGATCTTCTCCCTGCTGGCCAAGAACAACGTGAACGTGGACATCATCCTGCAGTCCATCGGCCGCAGCGAGACCAAGGATATCAGCTTCACCGTGGCCAAGAGCGACAAGGAGCTGGCCCGGAAGGTGCTGGAGGAGAACCGGGACGCCATCCGGTTCGACCGCATCGACGTGTCGGACAACATCGCCAAGGTGTCCATCGTGGGCGCCGGTATGGTGAACAATCCCGGCGTGGCCGCCAGGATGTTCGAGGCCCTCTACAACGCGGGCATCAACATCAACATGATCTCCACCAGCGAGATCAAGGTGTCGGTGCTGGTGGACATCGAGGAGGCCGACCGGGCGGTGCGGGTCATCCACGAGCGCTTCTACGACGAGCTGACCGGAGAGCAGTAACGGGACACGGCGGGGGCCGGACGGAAGTCCGGCCCCCTTTTTTCGCGGCGGACGGGACCGGCGTCGAAAATACCGGCAATTTTGGAGTATTGCCCGTTGCAAAACGGCGGGTGAAATGGTACAATATATCATCTGTCACTATGGGTATTTGCGGGCAGGCGGAAACCAAACGACAACGAGGTGCGTCCATTGTATCTGAAAGCGCTCGAAATACAGGGCTTCAAATCCTTCCCGGACAAGACGGTGCTGGCCTTCGGCTCTGACATCACGGCCATCGTCGGGCCCAACGGCTCCGGAAAATCCAATATCGCCGACGCCATCCGCTGGGTCATGGGAGAGCAGTCCGTCCGCTCCCTCCGGGGCAACAAGATGGAGGACGTCATCTTCGACGGCACCGCCCAGCGCAAGGGCCTGGGCTTCGCCGAGGTGACCCTGGTGCTGGACAACTCCGAGCACATCTTCCAGATGGAGGAGACGGAGGTGGCGGTGACCCGCCGGTATTTCCGCTCCGGGGAGAGCGAATACTATATCAACCGCCAGGCCTGCCGGCTGCGGGACGTGAACGAGCTGTTCATGGACACGGGCCTTGGCCGGGAGGGCTATTCCATCATCGGCCAGGGCCGCATCGATGAGATCCTGTCCGTCAAGAGCACCGACCGGCGGGAGATCTTCGAGGAGGCCGCCGGCATCTCCCGGTTCCGCCACCGGAAGGAGGAGGCGGAGCGCCGCCTGGAGCGCACCGACGAGAACCTGGTGCGCATCAACGACAAGATCGACGAGCTGGAGCTCCAGGTGGAGCCCCTGCGGGCCGCCGCCGAGAAGACGAAAAAGTTCCTCACCTTCCGGGACGAGCTGAAGGGCCTGGAGGTCACCGTGTGGCTGGAGCAGCTGGAGCGGCTGCGCTCCAACAGCGTCAAGCTCCAGACCGACCTGGCGAACGCCCGGGCCCAGCGGGAGGCGGCCAAGGCCGAAGTGGACCGGCTCTACGCCGCCAGCGAGAACTACTCCACCCGGATGCGGGAAAAGGACCTGGAGGCGGAGCGGCTCCGCGCCGTCCAGTCCGGGCTGGACGAGCAGGTGCTGAACTGCGAGAACGGCATCGCCCTGCTGCGCAACGATATCAAGAACAACAGCGAGAACGCCGCCCGCGTCAAAGAGGAGCTGGCCCAGCAGGAGGACCGGGCCGGGTCTATCGCCTCCCAGATCGAGGAGCGGGAGAGCCGCCTCGGCGAGATAGAGCGGGAGATCGCCGCCTGCCAGGGAGAGATCGACGCCCTGGCGAAGCAGGCCGACGGGCTGCTGGCCTCCGCCGGCTCCCTCAGCGACGAACTGGAGGCCCTCCAGCAGCGGGAGCGGCTGGAGACCTCCTCCGCCGGCGAGGCGCGGGAGCTGTTGTCCGCCCTGGCCGCCGCCGCCCAGGAGCTGCTGGACCGGGAGGAGAAGTTGGGCCAGGAGCTGGCTGAGCAGGAGGACAGGGCGGCCGAGGCCCAGAAGACGGCGGACGGGCTCAAAAAAGAGCTGGCCCAGGTCACCGAGGACCGGGACGCCGCCAAAAACGTCATCAGCGGCTACCGGATGCGGTGCGAGACCCGCCGGCGGAAGCTGGAGGAGGTCCAGGAGCGGCACCGCCGCCTCCAGATGGACGAGAACAACCTGAACGCCCGCATCAAGATGCTCACCGAGATGGAGAAGCTGTACGAGGGCTACTCCAAGGCGGTGAAGCTGGTGATGGGGGAGGCGGACCGGGGCGCCCTCAAGGGGATCCGGGGCCCGGTGGCGGGCCTGCTCCACGTGCCCGACCAGTACGCCGTGGCCATCGAGATCGCCCTGGGGGGCGCCATGCAAAACCTGGTCGTCGAGCGGGACGAGGACGGCAAGAACGCCATCGAGTGGCTGAAACGCCGGGACGGCGGACGGGCCACCTTCCTGCCCATGAACACCATCCGCCCCGCCGACTTCAAGGAAAAAGCGGTGGAGCGGGAGGACGGCTTCGTGGGCATGGCCGACGAGCTGATCTCCTTTGATAAGCAGTACGCCGCCGTCTTTTCCAACCTGCTGGGCCGCATCGTCATCGCGAAAGATCTGAACAAGGCCATGGCCATCGCCCGGAAGTTCGGCCACCGGTTCCGCGTCGTCACCCTGGACGGCCAGGTGATGAACGCTGGCGGCTCCATGACCGGCGGCTCCGCCTCCCGGTCCGCGGGCATCCTGTCAAGGGCCAACGAGCTGGAGCGGCTCGATCAGCAAAAAGACGGCCTCAGCGCCGATCTGAAGGCGGCCTCCGACGAGCTGGCGAAAGCCCAGCGGGAGCTCACCGCCGCCGAGTACGAGATGGACGCCGCTTCCGGCCAGCTGAGAGAGGCGGAGGACGCGGTATTGAAGCTCTCCGAGCGGTCGGACAGCGCCAACGCCGCCCTGGCGGACATCCGGGCCCGTACCGAGACCCTGCGGGGGGAGCGGGAGCAGGTCCGCCGCCGCATGGAGGAGAACGAGTCCGCCACCGCCCAGGCCAAGCGGCGCATCGAGGAGCTGGAGGGCTCCGCCGCCGCCCTGCGGGCGGAGTCCGAGGCCAAGGCCCAGGGCCGGTCCGAGCTCCAGGAGAAGGTGGCCGACCTCAACAGCCGGTCCGCCGAGTTCAGCGCCAGGCTGGCCGGATTGGAGGGCGAGCGGGCCGCCTCCCGGCGGGGCCTGGACGAGCTGGAGCGGCTGAAAAACGACCTGTCCGGCGACAGCGCCGGCCGGGCCGCCATGATCCAGCAGTTCGAGTCCAAAAACGCGGAGCTGGCCCAGCGCATCCGGCAGGAGGAGGAGCGGCTGGGTGCCCTGCGGACCACCAGCCAGGAGGGGGCCGCCGCCCTGAAAAAGCTCAACGACGAGAAGCTGGAGCTGGAGGGGCAGCGCAACCAGGCGGACCGCCAGGCCAGGGACAAGAACGGCGAGCTTCTGAACATGGAGCGGGAGGTCTCCGTCTTAGAGCAGCGGAACACCTCCGCCGCCATGGAGGAGAGCCAGATCCTGGACAAGCTGTGGGAGAGCTACCAGCTGTCCCACGAGGCGGCCAAGGCCCAGCGGGTGGACATCGAGTCGGTGTCCAGGGCCCAGCGGCGTATCGCCGAGCTGAAGCGGTCCATCTCCGCCCTGGGCAATATCAACCCAGACGCCATCGAGGAGTTCCAGCGGGTGAACGAGCGCTACACCCTGTTCACCGACCAGCGGGACGACGTGACCAAGGCCAAGCGGGAGCTGGAGGGCATCATCGCCCAGATCACCGGGGAGATGACCGGCATCTTCAAGGAGCAGTTCGCCCTCATCGACCGGGAGTTCCAGAAGACCTTCCTGGAGCTGTTCGGCGGCGGCAAGGCCGCCCTGGAGCTGGACGACCCGGACGACGTGCTGAACTGCGGCATCGAGATCAGGGTCCAGCCTCCCGGCAAGGCGCTGAAGATCATCTCCCTGCTGTCCGGCGGCGAGCGGGCCTTTGTGGCCATCGCCCTGTACTTCGCCATTCTGAAGGTGCGGCCCACCCCCTTCTGCGTCATGGACGAGATCGAGGCCGCTCTGGACGACCCCAACGTGATCCGCTTTGCCCGGTACATGCGCCGCATGTGCGATAAGACACAGTTCATCGTCATCACCCACCGGCGCGGCACCATGGAGGAGGCCGACGTGCTCTACGGCGTCACCATGCAGGAGCAGGGCGTGTCCCGGATGCTCACCATCAACCTGAACGACGTGGAGAAGGAACTGAACATTAAATAAGGTGATTCAACATGGGATTCTTTGATAAGATCAAAAAGCTGTCCATTTTCAGCGGCCTGTTCTCCCAGCTGGACGACGACTTCTACGACGAGCTGGAGGAGTCCCTGGTCATGGCCGACATGGGGGCCGACACCACCATGGAGGCGGTGGACGAGCTCCGGGACCGCTGCAGGGAGCGGGGGATCAAGGACGTGGAGGGGGCCCGTGCCCTCATGCGGGACATCCTGGCGGAGAAGCTGACCTTTGACGACATGGACGTGGACCTGTCCGATCCTCCCGCCATCGTGCTGTTCATCGGCGTGAACGGGGTGGGGAAGACCACCTCCATCGGCAAGCTGGCCGCCCGCTGGAAGGGGGAGGGCAAAAAGGTCCTTCTGTGTGCGGGCGACACCTTCCGGGCCGCCGCCGCCGACCAGCTCACCATCTGGTCGGAGCGGGCCGGGGTGGACATCATCAAGCAGCACGAGGGGGCCGACCCCGCTGCCGTGGTGTACGACGCGCTGAACGCCGCCCGGGCCCGCAAGGCCGACGTGGTGCTGGTGGATACCGCCGGGCGGCTCCACAACAAACAGAACCTGATGAACGAGCTGAACAAGATCAGCCGGGTCATCGACCGGGAGTGCCCCGATTCCAGCCGGGAGACCCTGCTGGTGCTGGACGCCACCACCGGCCAGAACGGCCTCATCCAGGCCAAGGAGTTCGCCAAGGCCGCCGGCATCACCGGCATCGTCCTCACCAAGCTGGACGGCACCGCCAAGGGGGGCATCGTCATCGCCATCGCCCAGGAGCTGGGGGTGCCCGTCAAGTTCGTGGGCGTGGGCGAGGGCGTGGACGACCTGCGGCCCTTCGACCCCCACGCCTTCACCGAGGCCCTTTTGTAGGAGGCGTTGTCAAGTGGAATGCCCTTACTGCAAAAAAGAGATGCGCGAGGGGTTTATCCCCGCCGACCGATACCGGGTCAGGTGGATTGCCGGCAGTCCAAAGGGATATTGGGGCAGTTTGGACGACCGGGAGGAGGTCTGGCTCAGCGAGTATCCCATGCTGCGGGTGCAGGGGGCCGAGGCGTTCTACTGCTCGGGCTGCAAAACGGTCGTCGTTCCCGTGAAGGAGTTCCGGGACAACTTTGACAAGCTCGGGGACAAGGTGGACGAGATCGGCAAAAAGCTTACAGGCGCGTTTGAGGACTTCACTGCCGCCAAAGAGAAGCGCGGCGCCCGGCGGGAAGAGGAAAAGCAGGAAAAAGAGCTGGAAAAACAGCGGGAAAATATCAAAAAGGGCAAGGACCCGTGGGAGCTGTGATGTTATGAAACTGGTACTGGCCAGCAAAAACCCGAAAAAGCTGGTGGAACTGAACGAGATCCTGTCCGCTCTGGGGGTGGAGGTCTGCTCCGAGGCGGACGCCGGGGTGGACGTGGAGGTGGAGGAGACCGGCTCCACCTTTGAGGAGAACTCCCTGCTGAAAGCGAAAGCGGTGATGGAGGCGTCCGGCCTGCCCGCCGTGGCGGACGACTCCGGCCTGTGCGTGGACGCCCTGAATGGCGCGCCGGGGGTGTATTCCGCCCGGTACGGCGGCCCCGGCCTGGACGATGCGGGCCGTTACCGCCTGCTGCTGGAGAATCTGCGGGGCCAACCCAGGGCGGCGAAGTTCGTCTCAGTGGTCACCTGCTGCTTTCCCAACGGGGACGTGATCTCCGCCCGTGGGGAGTGCCCCGGCACCATCGCCTTTGCCCCCATGGGGGAGGGCGGCTTCGGCTACGACCCGGTGTTCTTCCTGCCGGGGCTGAAAAAGACCTTCGCCCAGCTTACGCCGGAGGAGAAGAATGCCGTCTCTCACCGGGGGAAGGCCCTCCGGGCCTTCGCGGAGAAGTTAGCGGCGTATTTGAAATGACCATGTAGGGGCCGCCGCCTTCGGCGGCCCGTCCCCCAGAGAGTTTGGGTTCGGGTCGCCCAGGGGGGCGACCCCTACAGACGGGAAAACCATGACACAACCGAAAAGAGGTGTGAAGCCTGTGGACCTTACAAGCAGACAGCGGGCCCAGCTGCGGGGCCTGGCCAACGACATCGACACCATCCTCCACATCGGCAAGGACGGAGTGGGGGACAACCTCATCAAGCAGGCAGACGACGCCCTGGAGGCCAGGGAGCTCATCAAGGGGAAGGTGCTGGAGAACAGCCCCCTGTCCGCCCGGGAGGGGGCAGAGGAGCTGGCCGGAGCCGTCCGGGCGGAGGTGGTCCAGGTTATCGGCTCCAAGTTCGTCCTGTACCGGGAGACCCACAGCAAACCGAAAGAGAAGCGCATCCGGCTGGTCCGGTGAGCTATAATTTACAGATCCGATACGTTTTGTCCATGACTTGACGGTGAGTTCGTGATATCATAACTCCTTAGGCGGTGATCTCATGAAAATCGGTATCTACGGCGGCAGCTTCAACCCGCCCCACCTTGGCCACATGGCGGCGGCCAGGGCGGCTGTCGCCGCGCTGAAACTGGACAAGCTGGTGTTTGTTCCGGCGGGGGACCCGCCCCACAAGGAGCTGGCCCCCGGCAGCCCCTCTCCGGAGAAACGGCTGGAGATGACGGCCGTCGCGGCGGACAACCTGCTGCTGCCCAGGGTCACCGAGGTCTGGGACGTGGAGGTGGAGCGGCAGGGCAAGAGCTTCACCTCCGACACGCTGGCGGAGGCGTCCCGGCGCTGGCCGGGGGACGAGCTGTGGCTGCTGGTGGGGACCGATATGTTTATGACCCTCCCCACCTGGCACGAGCCGGAGCGCATTTTGAAGCTGGCCGGTGTGTGCGCCTTTGCCAGGAGCCTGTCCGACGACCGGGCGGAGCTTGAAGCCCAGAAGGCCCGCCTGGAGCGGGACTTCGGCGCGAAGGTGGAGCTCATCGCCATCCCCGGCCTGGTGGAGATCTCCTCCACCCGGCTGCGGGAGTCCCTGGGCAGGGGAGAGGGTGCCGAATTTCTTGCCCCTGCGGTGTACGGCTTCATCCTCCGGGAGAGATTATACGGAACAAACGCCGACCTGGCCCGTCTTACGATAGAGGACCTGCGGCGGGTGTCCTGGTCCATGGTGAAGGCCAAGCGGCTGGCCCACATCCGGGGCACCGAGGAGACCGCGGCCGCCCTTGCCCGCCAATGGGGGGCGAAGGAGGACGTCATGCGCCGGGCGGCCATCCTCCACGACTGCACGAAGTACTGGACGCTGGAGGAGCATCTGGCCCTCTGTGACAAATACGGCGAGCCCCTGGACGACCTGGAGCGGAGCGCGGAAAAGCTGCTCCACGCCAAGAGCGGCGCTGTTCTTGCGAAATACGTGTTCGGCCAGGAGGACGCGGTGGCGGAGGCCATCCGCTACCACACCACCGCCCGGGCGAACATGAGCCTGGAGGAGAAACTGCTCTATCTGGCCGACTACATCGAGCCCAACCGGGACTTCCCGGAGGTGGAGGAGCTGCGGGAACTGGCCTTTGAGGACCTGGACGGGGCGGTGGCCATGGGGGCCTGGCTGTCCATCCAGGAGATGGAGGAGCGAAACCGCGTCGTCCACCACAACACGGTGGAGGCCTATACATATTACACGAGAGGAAAGCGTCCATGAGCGGGAAACGGTTCGACAACAACGCGGACAGAGACGCCGCGCCCCCCGGCGGGGAGCGGCAGACCGGCGCCGGGGCGGGACGGCGGCGGGAGCGCCCCTTAATGGTTTTGATGATCGTGCTGGCGGTGATCGCGGTGTCCGCCGCTGTGGTGACGGTGCTGTGGAGCCGGTGGGTGGTCAAACCGGACCTGCCCGCGGCGGACCCGGGGGCCGGCGCTCCGACAGACGGCCCGGCGGCGAGCGACGACCCCGTCCAGGAGGCGGTGCGGCCCCTGTCCACCGGGGAGCGCAGGAGCGAGGACTTTTACACCGTGCTGATCTTTGGGGAGGACCTGACCAGCGGGCTGACGGACACCGTCATGGTGGCGTCCTACGACGTGACCAACCAGCGGGCCACCGTCATGTCCATTCCCAGGGATCTCATCTATAACTCCGAGGGGATCTCGGTGCCCGAGAAGATGATCAACTCCGTCTACCCCCGGCACGGCAGGGGAGAGAAGGGCCTGCAGGCCCTGAGGAGCGAGGTGTCCCATCTGGTGGGCTTTAAGCCCGACTACTATGTGAAGATCAACTGGGAGATCGTGGGGCAGATGGTGGAGGCCATCGACGGCGTGGATTTCTATATCCCCTGGCACATGGGATACGACGACCCGGTTCAGGACCTGCACATCCATTTTGAGGAGGGGCAGATCAGGCTGGACGGCCGGCAGGCCATGGAAGTGGTCCGGTGGCGGAAAAACAACGACGGCGTCGGCGGCGCCCCCTCCAGCGACATTTCCCGCCTCAACCTCCAGCACGACTTTTTAAAGGCGGTGCTGAAACAGACGCTCCAGCCCCAGAACGTGCTGAAGCTGCCCCAGCTGGTGGACCTGTTCGACCGGAACGTGGAGAGCGACATGACCCTGGGGAACATGGTCTGGTTCGCCCAGTCGGCAGTTGTGGGCGGGCTGGACACGGAGGATGTGACCTTCACCACCATGCCCTACTACGGAGTCGACGTCAAGGGCGCCAAGTACCTCTACCGGGTGTTCCCCAAACAGAGGGAACTGATCGCCCTCATCAACGAGTCCCTGAACCCCTACGCGGAGGAGGTCACCATCGACCAGCTGGACCTGATCTCGGTCAGCGAGGACGGCAACCGGCTGTCCTCCAGCACGGGCAGGCTGAAAGATCCCTCCGCCGGATGACGGCAGTTCGGCAGAGTGACGATTGAAACCGAAAGGAGAACGTGTTATCATGCTGGAAGCGAAAGAGATGATCGCCCTGGCTGTCAAGGCTCTGGACGACAAAAAGGGAAAGGACATCAAGGTGCTCTACACCGCCGACCAGACCACTCTGGCGGACTACTTCGTGATCTGCGCCGGCACCTCCAACACCCAGGTGCGGGCCCTGTCCGACGCGGTGGAGGAGGCCATGAGCAAGGCCGGCGAGGAGCCCCACCACATCGAGGGCCACCGGGGTGGCCAGTGGACCCTGCTGGATTACTCCGCGGTGGTGGTCCACATCTTCACCGAGGAGGCCCGGGAGTTCTACTCTCTGGAGCGGCTGTGGTCCGACGCCGCCCCCGTGGACATCAGCGAATACCTGACGAAGGAATAAGCCCGAAAAGAGGTTTTCCCATATGGAAGAACAAGCGACCAAAAAAGTGATGCTCTCCGGCATCCAACCCAGCGGCGCGCTGCACCTGGGCAACTATCTGGGCCCCCTCCAGCACTGGCCCCAGATGATCGAGGATTTCGACTGCTACTTTTTCCTGGCCGACCTGCACACCATCACCGTGCGGCAGGACCCGGCCGCCCTGCGCAAGCAGACGCTGACCCTGCTGGCCACCTATATCGCCTGCGGCCTGGACCCGGAGAAGTGTACCCTGTTCATCCAGTCCCATGTCCACCAGCACGCGGAGCTGGGCTGGGTGCTCAACTGCTACGCCATGTTCGGAGAGCTGTCCCGCATGACCCAGTTCAAGGACAAGTCCGCCAAACACGCGGAGAACGTCAACGGCGGCCTGTTCACCTATCCCTGCCTGATGGCGGCGGATATCCTGCTCTATCAGCCGGACTTCGTCCCCGTGGGGGAGGACCAGCGGCAGCACGTGGAGCTGTGCCGGAACATCGTCCAGCGGTTCAACGGCATCTATGGCGACGTGTTCAAGATGCCTGAGCCCTACATCCAGAAGGTGGGCGCCCGGATCATGTCCCTGAACGCCCCGGAGAGCAAGATGTCCAAGTCCCAGCCAGATGGCTGCGTATTCCTGCTGGAGAGGCCGGAGGACATCGCCCGGAAGTTCAAGCGGGCGGTCACCGACAGCGACACGGAGAACTGCGTCCGCTATGATCCGGAGCACAAGCCCGGCGTGGCCAATCTGATCCAGATCTACGCCGCCGCCACCGGAAAGACCTTTGAGGACGTGGAGCGGGAGTTCGTCGGCTGCGGCTATGGCAGATTCAAGCCCGCCGTGGGCGAGGCGGTCATTGAGACCCTGCGGCCCATCCGGGAGGAGACTGAGCGCCTACTGAAGGACAAGGGCTATCTGGAGAGCGTCTACCGCGCCGGTGCCGAGCGGGCGTCCTGCGTGGCGGAGAAGACCCTTCGGAAGGTCTACAAAAAGGTCGGATTCCTCCAGAGATAAAGACGGATTCAAAGGAGCGCGTTTCCATTGGAAGAGTTGCTTTTGACGGCTTCGGCCCAGGAGCCGGATGTGATTTGGTACCTCCGCGGAGGCGGCGTATGGCAGGTGCTGCTGGCGCTGTTCATCGCCGGAGTGGTGTCCTTTGCCGCCACTCCGCTGGTAAAAGTGCTGTCCGTGAAGTGGGGCGCCATCGACGTGCCCAAGGACGACCGCCGGATGCACGACCATCCCATCCCCCGCATGGGCGGTCTGGCCATCTTCTTTGGCTTCCTGCTGGCCGTGGTCCTGCTGGTCCCCCTGGACACCGCCAAGCGGGGGATGCTGCTGGGCGCGGTGGTCATCGTGATCCTGGGCGTGTTCGACGATAAGTACGCCCTGTCGGCCAGACTGAAATTCGTGGTGCAGATCGTGGCCGCCCTCATCGCGGCGCTGGCCGGAAACCGGATCACGGTGCTGTCCAACCCCAACATCTTCAGCAGCGAACAGTATTGGGAGCTGGGCTGGCTCAGCTGGCCGGTGACCATCATCTGGATCGTGGCGGTGACCAACGCTGTCAACCTGATCGACGGCCTGGACGGCCTGGCCTGCGGCGTGTCCACCATCAGCTCCGCCTCCATGCTGGTCATCGCCCTGCTGGTCACCGAGACGGACGTGGCCGTCATCATGGCGGCGCTGGCGGGGGCCTGCATCGGCTTTCTGCCCTACAACTTCAACCCCGCCAAGATTTTCATGGGGGACACCGGCGCCACCTTCCTCGGATACATCATGGCCACCATGTCGGTGCAGGGGATGTTCAAGATGTACGGCATCATCTCCTTTGTGGTGCCCTTCGTGGTGCTGGGCCTGCCCATCTTCGACGTGACCTTTGCCGTGTTCCGCCGCCTTGCCCACGGCCAGAACCCCATGACGCCCGACCGGGGCCACATCCACCACCGGCTCATCGACATGGGCTTCTCCCAGAAGCAGGCGGTGGGCGTTCTGTACCTGGTGTCCGCCATCCTGGGCCTGTCCGCCGTGGTGCTGACCGCGACGAGAGCCACCCGGGCTGCGCTGGTGCTGTTCGCCGTGGCGGTGGCGGCGCTGGCCGCCTGGCAGATCTTCCTCAGCCACGAGCGCCATGAGAAGCAGGGGGAGGAGCGTCCTCCGGAGGACTCCGCCGGGGAGGAGGACAAGCGCGATGGATAAGCTGAAGGTGATGACCATTTTCGGCACCAGGCCGGAGGCCATCAAAATGGCCCCGCTGGTGATGGAGCTGGAGCGCCGCCCCGAGATCGAGAGCCTCTGCTGCGTCACCGCCCAGCACCGGCAGATGCTGGACAGCGTGTTGGGCATCTTCCATCTGACCCCACAGTTCGATCTGGATATCATGGAGCCCCGGCAGACCCTGTCCACCATCACCAGCAAGTGCCTGCTGGGCCTGGAGAAGGTGTTCCAGGAGGTGCGGCCGGACCTGGTGCTGGTCCACGGGGACACCTCCACCACCTTCGCCGGGGCGCTGGCGGCCTACTACCAGCAGATCGCCGTGGGCCATGTGGAGGCGGGGCTGCGCACCTGGGACAAATACTCCCCCTTCCCGGAGGAGATGAACCGCTCCATGGTGGGGCGGCTGGCCGACCTCCATTTCTGCCCCACCGAGGCCAACCGGCGCAACCTGGCGGCGGAGGGGATTACCAGGGGGGTCTATGTCACCGGGAATACCGTCATCGATGCGCTGAATACCACGGTGCGAAAGGAACATTCCTTTACAGACCCGGCGCTGAATGGACTGGACTGCGAGGGCAAAAAGCTCCTGGTGGTCACCTGCCACCGGCGGGAGAACTACGGGGAGCCCATGGAGCAGATCATGTCCGCCCTGCGGTGCATCGCGGAGCGGTACGCGGATCAGGTGGAGCTTGTCTATCCGGTGCATCTGTCCCCGGTGGTCCAGGAGGTGGCCCACCGCCATCTGGACGGGCTGCCCAACGTCCACCTGGTGGACCCGCTCCAGGCGGACGAGATGCACAACCTGATGTCCCGCAGCTATCTGGTGCTCACCGACTCCGGCGGGCTCCAGGAGGAGGCCCCCGCCCTGGGCAAGCCGGTGCTTGTCCTCCGCCGGGAGACGGAGCGCCCCGAGGCGGTGGAGGCCGGCACGGTGCGCATCGCCGGCACCCGCGGGGAGGATATCATCGCCATGACGGAGGAGCTCATCGAGTCCCCCGCCGCCTATGAGGCCATGGCCCGCGCCGTCAATCCCTACGGGGACGGACACGCCTGCCGGCGCATCGCTGACGCCATTCTGTATCACTTCGGCCGGTCCGACCGGCCGCCTGAGCCCTTCACCAGCCGGTAAGGGGAACACTGAGAGAGGGGGAGAGCGTGTGGACGACAGGAAACGGATCCTGGTATCCGCGGCCATCGTGTGCGTGGTGCTGCTGGCGGTGCTGTCCAGCTTTCTCCCCAACTTCTTTTCCAGACCGCCGGAGGTGATCGTGGCCGACCCCAACGCCACCGCCAGTCCGCCTCCGGCATCGGGGAAGCCCTCCGACCCCGAGGGGGTGGTGGTGGCCGTCACCCCGGAGACGGTGCAGAGAGTGATCGCCGGGCTGGAGCGGTACGAGAGCTACAGCCGCGCCATGGCGGTGGAGTATTTTGACGACGCCGGCCAGTCCCTGGGCGTCACCAACATCCAGGTCTGGGCGGACGGCGGCTGGCTGCGCTCCTCCGCGGCGCTGCCCTCCGGCGCGGTGGAGAACGCCATTGCGGGGGAGGGCTCCCTTTGGCTCTGGTACGGTGAGGAGGATCTCCTTTACACCGGCCCTGCCGAGCGGATCCCCGGCGATCTGCTCCAGCGCATCCCCACCTATGAGGACGTGCTGGAGATGGACCGGGACCGCATCACCGCCGCCGACTATGTGGAGCGGGACGGCGTGCCCTGCGTCTATGTGGAGGCGGAGGGCGGGCGGCCCGGCTATACGGAGCGGTATTGGATCTCCGAGACCGGCGGCCTGCTCATGGCCGCCGAGACGGAGAAGAACGGCGTGGTGGTCTACTCCATGGCCTCAGGCGAGGTGGTCAGCCCCATGGAGCAGTCCGCCGCCGCGTTCACGCTGCCGGACGGGACGGTCCTCTATTCCCCGCCGGCCGCGGCCTCGGCCTGACCGCCGTCCCCCAGGCCCAGCAGGAGCAGTAGCCCCAGGGTGATGACCAGCTCCAGATCGTCCCCCTCCAGATAGAGGAACAGGATGATGAGCGCCAGCAGGATGTCGCCGGCGTCCAGCTTTTCCATGGAAAAGTGCTTCAGTACGCCGTCCAGCAGCCTGGACAGGCCGTTTGCCACCTCGCCCGCCAGGTCGTTCCCCGGCCGGTACCGGGGCGCGGGCCGGGCCGGTATGCGCGGCTGCCGGACCTCCGGCTGTTCGCCGTCCAGGGGGATGAAGTCGTCCTCACGGAAATACTGATTATACATGGCCGTCCTCCTTCGCCGCCCGGAACAGGTCCAGCGCGGACCGGATCAGCCGGGACAGCTTGGCGATCTGGATGGCCTTATCCAGTTTCGCGTACCGCTCCTCCCGGACAAAGGGCCGCAGGGCGTTCAGCAGGGCCACCCGCTTGTCGTCGTTCCCGTCCTGATACTGGGCGAACAGCCCCGCCGCGGCGGACAGCAGCTTCGGGTCCAGGGAGCTGAGCCCCTCCAGCAGACTGCCCTCCGCCCGCTGGGGCGCCGGGGCGGGGGACGGGGGAGAGGGCGAGGACCGTTCCGCGCTCTCGTTCTCCGGCGGAGCGTTCTTTGACTTTCCCCCCAGGTCCAGCGACCGGGCCAGGGACATGATCTTTGCCATGGCCTCCGGGTCGCCGAGGACGCTCTCCAGCTTTTCTTCCAGTTCTCCCATAGCGCCGCCCCCTCCCGCGCTTTACTGTCAGTCCAGCGTCTGCTTCATCTTTCGGAGGAGCCGGGCCCCCTCCGGGCTGTTCATCACCCGCCGGATGGCGTCGGCCAGCTCTCCCGCGTCGCCGTTGGCGGCCCGCTCTGCGGCGCCCTCCAGGTCTCCGCCGGTGGCGCCGCTCAGCATGGAGAATATCCTCTGCGTCTCCGGCGCGTCCCGGAGCTGTTCCAGCCTGCCGGCGTCCTTCAGCAGGCCGGCCGCCTGTCTGCTGTTCAAAAGCTCGTCAATCTTCGGCATAAAAGCTCCCCCTCCGTTTCTGGGACTATCCCAGTATATGCGGAGGGGGCGGGAGGGTGACCTGATGAAAATTTTGGTGTTTTCCGACTCTCACGGCCGCCTGGGGACCATGGTGGACGCCATGGAGAAAGAAAAGCCCCAGCGGGTCTTTTTTCTGGGGGACAACTATCAGGATGGCAAGCTGCTGGCCGGCTGCTACCCGGAGGTCCCGATGGACATGGTCAAGGGCAACTGCGACTTCTGCGCCGGCCCCGACGAGCTGGTGGTGGAGGTGGAGGGCGTGAGATTCCTGCTGACCCACGGCCACAGGTATTACGTCAAGAGCGGCACCTGGCGGCTGCCCGACGCGGCCAGAAGGGCGGGGGCCAAAATGGTCTGCTTCGGCCACACCCACGAGGCGATGAACC
Organism: uncultured Oscillospiraceae bacterium; assembly: GCA_947629955.1. GTDB lineage: Bacteria > Bacillota > Clostridia > Oscillospirales > Oscillospiraceae > Enterenecus. The sequence goes on along the minus strand of CANRFT010000007.1, from coordinate 7,761 downwards.
AGCCGGAGGAGGGGATCTGGCTGTTCAACCCCGGCACCGCCGGCGGAATCTACAACCGGGCGGGCTACGGCGTCCTCACCGTGAAGGACGGACAGGTCCGGGGCGACCTGAGATAAAGCGCGCAAAAAAGACCTCGCCGGTCAGGCGAGGTCTTTTCGCGTCAGGCGTGACTTTGGCGGGGCTGGGTGTCGGTCTCCGGCCGGAACAGCAGGGTGATGCACCACAGGGCGGCCAGGCCCACCAGCGTGTAGATGATACGGGCCAGCCAGGTGCCGGAGCCGCCGCAGAGGAAGGCCACCAGGTCGAAGTTGAACAGGCCGATGGAGCCCCAGTTCAGCCCGCCGATGACAGCCAGAGTCAGTGCCAGCTTATCCAGGAACATGGTACAAACCTCCTTCGTGAAGCGCGTGAAAGCGCTTTTGTCCTTGTCACGGGGATAGTTTGCGCCGTGCCTTTCGTGCTATGCCGGGAAATTTTTTTGAAAAATTCCAGTTACTCAACGGTGACGGAGCGGCTTAGGGGGATGATGGCCACATAGCTCCTGCCCCGGCCCAGGGTCAGGGGCTGGCCGTCGGCGGTGAAGTAGCGGAGTTGTTCCTTTGCCTTGCCCTTCTGCCAGGTGATGGGGATCATCTTGCCGCCGCAGGCGAAGTATCCGTTTCCGGAGGACAGATCCACCTCGATGCGGCCCTTTTCGTCGTAGGTCCTGCAGGCGGTCTGGAGGATGAGCACGTTGGTGACGGTGATCTGCTCTCCGGTGTTGCCGTCGATGTAGGCGCCGCCGTATTCCTCCACCCCGTAGCTGCCGGAGGACGCGTCATAGCGGAAGGTGGTGGTCTTGCTGGAGAACGTCGCCGTGATCACGCTGGCGTCCTGGCCGCCGGCGGGGGTGCCGTCGTCGGCAAAGGCCATCTCGTAGGTGTAGCCCTCGGTATGGGTCAGCAGGCCCTTCTTTTCGAGCAGTTCGGTGATGGACTTGCCGGAGGTGACCAGGGAGTGCTCGAATCCGAACTTGCCGTGGCCCTCCACCCGGTAGCGGTCCCGCCAGAAGATGGAGGCCGAGGTGTAGTCCCCGTTCACGCCGTCCACGGTATAGGCCCCGGAGGCGGATTTGTTGCTGTAAAATTCCGGGCTGCCGCCGGCGTGGATGTACACCGCGTCATGCCCCTGGGCCAGCTCCCAGAAATACTGCCGGGCGGAGCGGATCGACGCGATGATCTCCTCATCTCCGGGGTCCAGGTAGATGGCCACCATCCGGGTGATGCCGCCCTCGGCCAGCACCTCGTAGATGATATCCGCGCGGCTGTTGCCCTGCTGGGGGATGGCGGCCTTGATGTTGTTCAGCATGATGGCCATCGGCTTTTTGGCGGACAGGTCCTCCTCCACGGGCACGCCGGTGAGGGGATGATAGAACTCCGGCTCCGGCGTGGGTTCGGGGGTGGGCTCCGGCGTGGGCTCAGGGGTGGGTTCCGGGGTCGGCTCCGCGGTGGGGGTGGGCTCCGGCGTGACGACGGGCTCCTCCCCCGACGGGCCGCAGGCGGTCAGGAACAGGAGCAGAGCGGCGCAGAACAGGCAGACAGTGCGTTTCATAGGCGGTCCTCCTTATATTTGACGGGCCGGTCACTTCTTATCCACAAGTATACCATTTTTGTCGGACGGTGTAAACAAAAATCGAACAGACGGCCGCCCCCGGGCACTTGTTATTTTTCCGGCGGTCTGCTATAATATGGACATCGCAAAAAATCTCCGTTTTTTGAAAAAACCTCTTGACTGTCAAGCGGCTTGACAGCTTATCCTGCGGACAGGAGGTGGTCGGTATGACCATTAAAGAGTTGGAGAACCTGTCCGGCATTCCAAGAGCCAACATCCGCTATTACGAGGAGGAGGGGCTTCTCGCCCCCAAGCGCCTGCCCAACGGCTACCGGGACTACGCGGAGGAGGACGCCCGGACCCTGGAGAAGATCAGGCTGCTGCGGCAGCTCCACATGGACCTGGACACCATCCGGCTGGTCCAGCAGGGGAAGCTCACCCTGAATCAGGCCCTGTTCAGCCAGCTCAACCGGCTGGAGGGAGACCTGGTCCTGATGGACCGGGCCGCCCAGGTCTGCCGGGAGCTGGAGCGCTCCGGAGTGGAGTACACTGCCCTGGACCCGTCTCCGTGGCTGAGAGAGATCGAGGCCCCGGCCCGCCCAAACCTCCCGCCGCCGATCCCACCGGAGAAGGAGCCGGAGCCCCCGCGGTACACCGCCTGCTATTATCCCTGGCGGCGGTATTTCGCCCGGGCGCTGGATATGGCCCTGTATAAACTCCTCTTTCACGTGGTCGTCCTGGGGGTGTTCCATGGGTACTGGCTGCTGGAGACCTCATGGCTGGCGGACGCGCTGATCGGCCTGGCCTGCTTCGCCCTGACCTTCGCGCTGGAGCCCCTCTGGCTCCACTACTGGGGCTGGACGCCGGGGAAGTGGCTGTTCGGCCTGAAGCTCCGGGACGAAAACGGCGAAACGTTGACCCTGGCCGACGCCCGGGAGCGGGCCTGGTCGGTGGCATGGAAGGGCTGCCGCTGGACCATCCCCATCTGGGATCTGGTGACCATGTGGAAATGCCGGAGGGAGGGCCTGGACGGCCTTGAGTCCGGCTGGGACGTGGCCGCCCGCCGCCGGTACACGGTGGAGGAGCGCCCCGGCGGGGCCCGCCTGGGCGGCGCGGCCTATATCGCCGTGCAGGTCCTGTTTTTCGCGGTGATCGCCCTGTCGGTGATCGCCTCTTATCTGCCGCCCAACCGCGGGCCGCTGACGGTGGAGCGGTATGTGGAGAACTTCAACTATTACGCGGAGAAATTCGACTATGGGGAGCGGCTCAGCAGCGATGGGACCTGGCAGGACGACCGCTATGTGCTGAAGCTCTCCGGGATAGACAATCTTGACCCCGTGTTTACGCTGGAGGACGGGGCCGTTACCGCCGTGACGTTCTGTGTCCGAAGCAACGAGGAGTTCACGTACATCCACGCCGGCCATTTCCCGGAGAATGTGGGCCTGCTGGCCATGACCGGGGCGCTGGACATCGGCATGTTCGACTATGACCCGGACGGCTGGACCGGCTTTTGGGACGGGGTCTCGGACCCCTTCGGCAGCTTTGCCGCGGACCATCGGGGCCTCCGTGTCCAGCAGGAGGTGGAGGCCCGGGGCCTGGACCTCAAGGGGATCACGGTCTTCTGGCCGGACGAGGACAGCGGGGAGGAGCCCTATTACGAGAGGACCGTCACCATTTCACTGATGGGAGAGGAGTAAAAAATGGTCTTGTCCATCGACGAAGTATATGATATCCTGGACGAGGTATACGCCGAGTTTCCGGAGGAGCTGTTCCGGGACCTGAACGGCGGGGTCCTGCTGCTGGAGGACGAGGTGGCCGACCCCGAGGCGGGGGAGGATGTGTACGTGATGGGGGAGTACTGCTGGGACGAGATGGGGCGGTACATCAACCTCTATTACGGCTCCTTTGCGGCCCTGCTGGCGGACGAGCCCAGGGAGGTCTGGGTGGACGAGCTGCGGGACACCCTCCGCCACGAGCTGACCCACCATGTGGAGGGGCTTGCGGGGGAGCGGAGCCTGGACAGGAAGGACGCGGCCCAGCTGGCCGCCTACCGGAACGGCGAGGAATGGCCGGAGGACCGGCGTTTTCAGAGTTCATAAAGAAAGAGGGACAAAAGAGTATGGAGACCATCAAGTACACCCCCAAAGGGGTCTGTTCCCGCGCTATGGAGATCGACGTGGAGGACGGCGTGATCCGGGAGGTCCGGGTGCTGGGCGGCTGCAACGGCAACCTGAAGGGCATCTGCTCCCTGCTGCGGGGCATGACCGTGCAGGACGCCATCGACCGCATGGACGGCATCAAGTGCGGCATGAAGCCCACCTCCTGCCCGGACCAGCTGGCCCAGGCGCTGAAGCAGGCCTGACCGGCCGGGAGACGGGACGGCACAGTTCAACAGGGGAGGGGTTCGCATGTCGCTGACGCTGCGGACGCTGTGTACCGAGCGCGACAACCAGTTCCGGATCACTCTGCGGGCCGGCGGGAACGGCTTCCGCAACGCCGTGACCTGGGTCCATGTGGTGGAGGACGACTATGTCATCCCATTCCTCCACGGCTCCGAGCTGGCGGTGACCACCGGTATCAAGACCGAGGCCGACCCCGGCTGGCTCAGCGGTCTGGTGCGGGAACTGCACGGGCGGCGGGCGGCGGGATTGATCGTCAACACGGGGAAGTACATCCTTGACATCCCGGAGGACGTGCTGGCCTTCTGCGACGAGGCGGAGTTCCCCCTGCTGACCATGCCCTGGGAGATCCACGTCACCGAGATGCTCCAGACCTTCTGTACCCGCATCATCCAGGAGCGCCAGGACAACGAGCGGTTCGACCGGGCGCTGACCGACGCGGTGCTCGGGCGCGGGGACGAGGCCGCCTGGCGGGAGGTGCTGGGCCGCCACTTCGACCCGGACGGACAGTTTGTGGTCATCGTCCTGCGGGCCGGCCCCCCGGACGGCGAGAGCGGGGAGCGGGAGGGGGCGGAGTACGCCTTCATCAACCGGCTGCGGCGGTTCAAGACCATCCACGGCAGGGCGTCCTCCGCCAAGTTCGGGCTCCTGCCCATGGACGACTGCCAGCTGCTGACGGTGAACAATCTGGATCGGTCCATGATGCCGGAGCTGCTGTCCGTCATCACGGAGTCCTACCGGAACGCTGACCGGGCGGGGAACCTGTTCATCGGCGTGGGCACCGAGGTGACGGGGCTGGCGTCCCTGAGCCGGAGCTGCCAGCGGGCGGAGGCCGCCATGCGGATGGCCGCCTGCCGGGGGGAGACCTGCGTCCGCTTCGAGGATATGGGCTTTTACAGGATCCTGTTCTCGGTGAAGGACGAGGAGATCCTGCGCTCCTACGCCGCCGAGCTGCTGGGCCCCCTGGAGGAGCGGGACAGAGGCCGGGAGGGCCTGGAGCTGCTCCGGGCCTACATCGAAAACGACCGCAGTCTGGAGCGGACGGCGGAGGCTCTGTATCTCCACCGGAATACGGTGAACTACCGCCTCCAGAAGCTGAAGGCCCTGCTGGACTCGCCCCTGAAAACGGCGGAGGACCTGTTTCCCTATCAGGTGGCGCTGGCCATCCGGGACATGGAGCGCCGGGACGGCGGCCGGCGCCCTGCGAAAGCGTAAAAAACGGGACGTCTCTCATGAGACGTCCCGTTTTTCATGTCAGATCGCGATCACTTGCCGAGGAAGAAGCGCTTCAGCGCGTTCCAGAGGGAGTTCTCGTTGTCGGCGGTCAGCAGACGGTTCTCGTCGGTGATGTGGCTGGCGCGCAGCTCCATGAAGGGATCAAACAGAAAAGCGTTATTCATTTCAGCTACCTCCTGAATGTATTCTGGGGGCGGTCACTTTGTACCGCCTCTTTGTTTTTACAATCTCATTATAGCGCAGAATCCTCCGGAGTAAAGGGGGAAAAGACCCAAATATTTTTAAATTATTTGTATCCATAGCACAAAGAGACAGTAGTGAATATCCGGCCGGCGGAATAATGTCCTCCACATAAGGACAAAGAAACGGCGGCGGGGGACAGGGCGGCCCAAGCCTGCCGGAACACGGGAAAGCCCCGCCCGAGCCGGGCGGGGCCTTTCACGCCGTATCAGTTGACGGGGCGCTCACTTCACGTTCAGCGCGTCCTTGTAGAACTGGTTCAGCTCCTTCTTGGTGGAGAAGTTGGCCACATACATCTGGTTGCCCATGGCGTCGGCCAGGGCGTCGGGGATGCGGTCCACCATCTTCATGTTGGGGCCGTACTTCTCCATGAGGGCGGCGTGGTCCAGCACGAAGTCCTTGCCGTCCCGCCGGCCGGCGTAGGCGCAGTAGAAGTGCTCTCCCACGGGAACGGTGGACTGGTCGAAGGCGATCATGTCCGCCCAGATCTTATACACGTTGGTGGACCGGGCGAAGTTGATCATGTCGGGGGTGAAGCCGCCGCAGGGCCGCATATTGACCTCCAGGGCCACCACGTCGCCCTTCTTGCCCATGCCGGGCTGGTCCTGGGTGAGGCGGAAGAACTCGAAGTGGATGAACCGGCTCTTCACGCCGAAGGACTTGACGGTGGCCCGGCCGGCCTTGCGGGTGTCGGCGGGCAGGTCCTTGACGATGTAGTAGATGGAGTTGTCGTTGTCGTTGACGATGTCCATGATGGACATGGGGGTGACGTTGCCCGCCTCGAACATGGGCTCGCCCTTGGAGTCGATGATGGCGTCGTAGGAGTTGACCTCGGCGAAGATGAACTCCTCCATGATGTAGGTGACGCCGGGCATCTTGGTCTCCAGGAAGTGTTTCAGATCCTCCTCGCTGGACAGCTTGTGGGTGTCGGAGGCGCCCACGCCGTTGTCGGGCTTGACCACCACCGGCCAGCCCACCTCCTTGATGAAGGCGAGGCAGCCCTTCTCGTCGTCCACCAGGTGGTACCGGGCGGTGGGGATGCCGGCCTTCTGGTAGTACTCCTTCATCCTGGACTTGTACTTGATGCGGGGGATGTCCTCGATCTGGAAGCCGGAGGTGATGTGGAAGTCGGTGCGGAGCTGGGCGTCCCGCTCCAGCCAGTACTCGTTGTTGGACTCCAGCCAGTCGATGCGGCCGTACTTGAAGGTGAAGAAGGCCACCGCACGGTAGACCTCGTCGTAGTTCTCCAGGGTGGAGACCTTGTAGTACTCGTTGAGGCTGTCCTTCAGCTCGGGGGCCAGGTCGTCATAGGGGCAGTCGCCGATGCCCAGCACGTTCATGCCGTTGTTTTTCAGCTCCCGGCAGAACTGCCAGTAGTTGGTGGGGAAATTGGGGGAGAGGAAGATGACGTTTTTCATATCGAATACCAGCTTTCGTACGTGTATTGTAGGGGTCGCCGCCCTCGGCGACCCGTTTGATTAGGATGTGTGGATGCCTGCGGGCCGCCCCATGTGGCGGCCCGTGCCCGGTGATTTCGATGCGGGGCGGCACATGGGCCGCCCCCTACGGTCGTCTATGGTTCCAGCAGATACGGCAGGAAATACACCACCTGCTTATACCACCAGGGCCAGTCGTGGTTCACGTCCCAGCCCCAGAAGTCCACCCACAGGTGGATGCCCTTGTCCGCGCAGATCTGGGCGACGCGCCGGGTGGTGTCGGGTTGCTCCCAGGCGCCCTGGCCCACGCAGATGACCCCCTTGTTCTGATTGTAGAGGCCGATATAGGGGTGGTCCAGGGGCATGTTCTCCAGGTAGTGGACGGGGGAGTTGCGGTAGACCACCTCGTCCATATACCCGTCGAACCCGTACTCGGCGGTGTAGATGCCGCTGAGGGCCAGCAGCCGGTCGAAGACGCCGGGAAAGCGGAAGTACAGGTTGGCGGCGTGGGTGGCCCCCAGGGAGGCGCCGAACACCAGGATGCCGGGGTCGCCGTCCCAACCGTTGCGCTCGTTGGCCCAGGCGCGCATGAAGGGCACCAGCTCGTCCACGATATAGGCGATCCACTGCTCGTACCGGCGGATGCGCCAGTAGGGGTCGTCCCACTTGTTGGACCAGCTCTCGGCGTCCATGGTGTCGATGCCGAACACCATCACCTGGCCGGACTCGATCCAGGGGGCCCACACGTCGGCCATGTGGAAGTTCTCAAAGTCGTAGAACCGCCCGTCCTGGCAGGGGATGAACAGCACCGGCCGGCCGGCGTGGCCGTAGACCTTGCACTCCATGTCCCGGCCCAGGGC
>CANRFT010000006.1 GCA_947629955.1 uncultured Oscillospiraceae bacterium | reverse complement strand
CGTCTGGTCCGAGGACCCCAATGTGGACCCCATCGGCGCCTGCGTGGGCCCCAGAGGCCAGCGGGTCAACGCCGTGGTGGAGGAGCTGCGGGGCGAAAAAGTGGACATCATCAAATGGTCCGAGGACCCCGGCCAGTACGTGGCCGCCGCCCTGGCCCCCGCCGACGTGATCCAGGTCATCGAGCTGGAGCAGGGCAAGAGCTGCCGGGCTATCGTGCCCGACGACCAGCTGTCCCTGGCCATCGGCAAGGAGGGCCAGAACGCCCGCCTGGCCGCCCGCCTGACGGGCTTCAAGATCGACATCCGGCCCGCCAGCGCTCCCGAGCCCCCCGAGGACGAGGCCGCCGACGAGGAGACCATCGAGATCGAGGAATAAGATAGAATATCCGTCTGAAAGGAGGAGAACACCATGCCGAAAAAGATCCCCATGCGCCAGTGCCTTGGCTGCCGGGAGATGAAGCCGAAAAAAGAGCTGATCCGGGTGGTGCGCTCCCCCGAGGGCGAGATCTCCCTGGACTTCCGGGGCAAAAAGCCGGGGCGGGGGTGCTACCTCTGCCCTGACATGGCCTGCTTCGCCAAGGCGAAAAAGAGCCGGGCCATCGAGCGGGCCCTGTCCGCCCAGGTCTCCCCGGAGGTCTACGAGGCGCTGGAGGCGCAGATGAAAGCGGGTGACAGCGATGACGGATAGGACGCTGTCCCTGCTGGGGCTGGCCCTCCGGGGCGGCAGCCTGGCCGTGGGCGAGGAGCCGGTGGGCGAGGCCTGCCGGACCGGCCGGGCGAAACTGGTCCTGGCCGCCGCCGACGCCGCCGGCAACAGCGCCGACCGGGCAAAGCGGCTGGCCGAGCGGGCGGGGATCCCCTTCGCGGTGCTGCCCCGCACCAAGGAGCAGACAGGCTTTGCCCTGGGCCGGGCCTCCTGCGCGGTGCTGGCCGTCACCGACAGCGGCCTCGCCGCCGCCGTGGAAGAGCGGCTGGAGGCGGAGGACGGGCGCCTGAAGCTCCTGTCCGACAGCCCCGGACCCACAGATACCCGGCGGACGGCGCCGTCCGCCAAGCAGCGAAACAACAGGAGGTGGCCCGTATGAGCCTTGCCAAATACAGCGCCAGAGATGTGGCCAAGGACTTTGGGATGCAGACCAAAGCCATCACCGCCATTTTGGCCGACTATACCAAGGGGACGACCTCTCCCACCAAGGCCCTGTCGGACCGGGAGCTGTCCATCATCTTTGAGCACCTGACCCAGAAGAACCAGGTGGAGTCTATCGAGTCCATCTACGCCGACGTGTACCACGAGCCCCAGAAGGAGCAGCCCGCCCCCAAGGCCCAGGCCAAGGAGGAGGGAAAGGCGCCGGCGGCCCAGGGCCAGGGCAGGCAGCAGGCCGCTCCGGCCCAGCAGCCTAAGGGCGGCCAGCAGAAGCCTGCCCAGAAGGAGCAGCCCGCCAAGCCCGCCCAGCCCATGAGCCGCACCCCTGCCAAAAAGGTGGTGGACACCCGCAAGGGCGGTAATGTCAACCTGGAGAAGTACGACCAGCGGCTGGAGGATCTGGCCCCCGATAAGGCCAGCCGGATGCAGACCGGCAAGCAGAAATTCCAGAACCGGGGCGGCAAGAACCGGAACCAGAACGTGGGCAGCAAGCGCCGCCAGGAGGAGCAGGACCGGATGCGCCGCCTCCAGCTGGAGATCGCCAAGAAGACCCCCCTCACCGTCAAGATCCCCGACGAGATCGGCGTGGGCGAGCTGGCCTCCCGCATGAAGAAGACGGGGGCCGAGGTGGTCAAATGCCTGATCCGCAACGGCGTCATGGCCTCCCTCAGCGACATCATCGACTTCGACACCGCCGCCTTCGTGGCGGAGGAGCTGGGCTGCAAGGTGGAGAAAGAGGTCATCGTGACCATCGAGGAGCGGCTCATCGACACCGCCGAGGACAAGGAGGAGGACCTGGTACCCCGGGCCCCCGTGGTCGTCGTCATGGGCCACGTGGACCACGGCAAGACCTCCCTGCTGGACTATATCCGCCACGCCAACGTGGTCTCCGGCGAGGCCGGCGGCATCACCCAGCACATCGGCGCCTATCAGGTGGACGTGGGCGGCAGGCCCGTCACCTTCCTGGACACCCCCGGCCACGAGGCCTTCACCGCCATGCGGGCCCGGGGCGCCATGATCACCGACATCGCCATCCTGGTGGTGGCGGCGGACGACGGCATCATGCCCCAGACCATCGAGTCCATCAATCACGCCAAAGCCGCCGACATCCCCATCATCGTGGCCATCAACAAGATGGATAAGCCCCACGCCAACCCCGACCGGGTGAAGCAGCAGCTCACCGAATACGGTCTGGTGCCCGAGGAGTGGGGCGGCGAGACCATCGTTTGTCCCATCTCCGCCAAGACGGGCATGGGCATCGACGACCTGCTGGAGAACCTGGCGGTGCTGGCCGAGGTCCGGGAACTGAAGGCCAACCCCAACCGCTCCGCCCATGGCGCGGTCATCGAGGCCCGGTTGGACAAGGGCCGGGGCCCGGTGGCCACCCTGCTGGTGCAGAACGGCACATTGAAGCAGGGCGACGTGATCATCGCCGGCATGGCGGTGGGCCGCGTCCGGGCCATGACCGACTACAAGGGCAAAAAGGTCACCTCCGCCGGCCCCTCCGTGCCTGTGGAGATCATCGGCATGAACGAGGTCCCCGGCGCGGGCGACGACTTCCACGCCGTGGCCGACGAGCGCATGGCCCGTGAGCTGGTGGAGCAGCGCAAGAGCGAGATGAAGAACGCCACCACCGGCGCGGCCAAGCAGAAGGTCTCCCTGGAGGAGCTGTTCAGCCAGATCCAGGCCGGCGAGATGAAGGATCTGAACATCATCGTCAAGGCCGACGTGCAGGGCTCCGCCGAGGCGGTCAAGGCCAGCCTGGAGAAGATCTCCAACAGCGAGGTCCGGGTGCGGGTCATCCACTGCGCCGTGGGCGCCATCAACGAGTCCGACGTGATGCTGGCCACCACCTCCAACGCCATCATCGTGGGCTTCAACGTCCGCCCGGACAAGAACGCCGCCGACTCCGCCGCCCGCAACAAGGTGGATATGCGCATGTACCGGGTCATCTACGACTGCATCAACGAGATCGAGGCCGCCATGAAGGGCATGCTGGCCCCCCAGTTCAGGGAGGTCGCCCTGGGCGAGGCCGAGGTGCGCCAGGTCTACAAGATCTCCGGCGTGGGCGTGGTGGCCGGCTGCTACGTCACCGAGGGCAAGGTGGCCCGGAACGCCCAGATCCGTCTGGTGCGGGACGGCATCGTCATCCACGAGGGCGTGATGAACTCCCTCCAGCGGTTCAAGGACGCCGTGAAGGAGGTCGCCCGGGGCTACGAGTGCGGCATCGGCATCGAGAAGTACCAGGACATCAAGGAGGGCGACATCATCGAGGCCTTCGAGATGCAGCAGGTGGAACAGTGAGTTTATGAGGGGCGGGCGGCATCGTCCGTCCCTCCGTCTTTGGAAAGGAGCCGCCCATGAGCCGTGTCATTCTCATCGCCGCCGACAAAGAGCTGCCCCTGCGGGACCGGGAGAGTGCCGCAGGACTCCCCTGCGGATTTCAGATCGCGGAGCACCGCTATTACCGGGACGCGGCGGACGCGCTGGACTTTGAGATGAAGCCTTTTCAGTACGAACTGTCCCTGGAGCGCTGCCGGGCCGACCTGGACCGCCTGCTGGACTACCTCCGGGCCAATTTTGTCCCCGGCGAGGAGGCGGAACTGTGGTCCCTGTGGGTGGGGGACGGCGGCGGGACCCGGCCCCGGCGTTACCGGGGAACGCTGTCCGAATTTGATCTGGACACATTGGGTATGCTGACGGAGATACAGTATGAGCCGGACCTGACCGGGGAGTTCCCGGAGGGGCTGATCTCACAGGTCTGCCTGACGGTGGATGCGTAGGGGCCGCCCCCCTGGGCGGCCCGTCCGTCTGCTCCGCAGCCTGTCCGCTTTTCCGCGGGCCGCCGAAGGCGGCGGCCCCTATGGGCTTTTCTGAACTCGATCATAAGGAGGAACCCCCTATGGCAAACAATCGCATGGGCCGCATCAACGAGGAGCTCCAGCGGGAGCTGGCCGCCCTGATCCCCACGGTGAAGGACCCCCGGGTCACGGGGATGATCTCGGTCACCCGGGTGGACGCCACCAACGATCTGCGCTACGCCAAGGTCTATGTGTCCATGCTGGACAAGAGCTCCGCCAAAGAGGTGGTGAAGGGCCTCAAATCTGCCGCCGGGTATCTCCGGCGGGAGGTGGGCCACGCCCTGAACCTTCGCTACACCCCGGAGCTCATTTTCATCGAGGACGACTCCATCGACCGGGGGGTCCACATCCTGGAGATGCTGCGGGACCCAGAGGTGGTCAAGCCCGCCAACCCGGCCAACGCCCACATCATTTTGGACGACGAGGAGGAGTGACCCATGACGTACCTGGAAGCGGCGGAATTTCTGAGGACCCACGACGGCTATCTCATCCTCACCCACAAGCGGCCCGACGGGGACACCATCGGCTGCGCCGGAGCCCTGTGCCGCACCCTGCGGAATCTGGGCAAAACGGCATACGTGCTGCCCTCCCTGGACGCCACCGCCCTGCTGGGCTCCTATCTGGAGGGCTGTACCGCCCTGGAGGGGTTTGTCCCCGACACGGTAGTGAGCGTGGACGTGGCCAGTCTGGGCCTGCTGCCCTCCAACGCGGAGCAGTACAGGGGCCGGATCGCCCTGGCCATCGACCACCACCCCTCCAACGAGGGCTTTGCCAAGGAGACCTGCCTGGAGGCGGACAAGGCCGCCTGCGGGGAGATCATCTGGAAGATCTGCAAAGAGCTGGGCGCTCTGGACGCAGAGGCCGCTGCCCTGCTGTACCTGGCGGTGTCCACCGACTGCGGCTGCTTCGCCTACTCCAACACCACCGCCCACACCCACCGAGTGGCCGCCGCGCTGATGGATATAGGTATCCCCTACCAACTCATCAACAAGCGGCATTTCCGCACCAAGTCGCTGAAGCGGCTGAAGCTGGAGAGCCTGCTGACCCAGCGCATGGAGTTTTATCATGGGGGGACAGTGGCCGTGGCCCCCATCACCCTGGAACTGCTGGACTCCATCGGGGCCACCAGCGAGGACACGGAGGACATCGCCGCTTTCGCCGGACAGATCGAGGGCGTGAAGGTATCGGCTACCCTCCGGGAGCACGAGAACGGTGAGTACCGCATCTCCCTGCGCTCCGATGGGAAGGCGCTGAACGCCTCCAAAGCCTGCGCCCGGCTGGGCGGGGGCGGCCACGCCGCCGCCTCCGGCTGCACGGTGAAGGGCACTATGGAGGAGGCCAAGGCCGCCATCCTGGCCGCCATCGACGCGGAGCTGGCGGAGCAGAGCCATGGCTAACGGCATCCTCATCGTGGACAAGCCCCAGGGCTGGACCTCTATGGACGTGTGCGCCAAGCTCCGGGGCATCTTCCACGAAAAGCGGGTGGGCCACGGAGGGACGCTGGACCCCATGGCCACCGGGGTGCTGCCCGTCTTTATCGGCCGAGCCACAAGGGCGGTGGAGTTCGCCGCCCAGTCCGATAAGGAATACATCGCCGCCTTAAAACTGGGCGTGGTCACCAATACCCAGGATACCACCGGGGAGGTGACCGAGACCCATCCGGCCACGGCCATCCAGGCCGATCTGGAGGCCGTCCTGCCCCGGTTCCGGGGAGAGATCGAACAGATGCCCCCCATGTTCTCCGCCGTCAAGCGGGACGGGAAAAAGCTCTACGAGCTGGCCCGGAAGGGCAAAGAGGTGGAGCGGGAACCCCGCAGGATCGTGATAAAAGCGCTGGATATCACCCGGCGTATTGCCGCGGAGGAGTACGAGCTGCGGGTGGTCTGCTCCAAAGGCACCTATGTGCGCACCCTCTGCCACGACATCGGCCGGGCCCTGGGCTGCGGGGGCTGCATGAGCGCCCTCCGCCGGGTCAAGGCCGCCGGCTTTACGCTGGGGGACTCCGTCACCCTGGAGCAGATCCAGGCCGCCGCCGACCCCGCCGCCCTGCTGCGGCCGGTGGACTCCCTGTTCGCGGACCGGCCGGCGCTGTCCGTAGGGGCGGCGGGCGAGAAAAAGGTCCGCTGCGGGGCCTCCGTCTCCCTGCCGCCGGACGTCCCCGGCGGAGAGTACCGGGTCTACGGGCAGGACGGGGGATTCCTCGCCCTTGGCCGCGTCAAGGGCGGGACCTTGACTGCCATCAAAAGCTTTTTCGAGGTCTGATGCGCATGGAACAGACAAAACGAGTCATCGCCCTGGGCTTTTTCGACGGGGTCCATCTGGGCCACGCCGCCCTGCTGCGCCGGGTGGCGGAGCGGGCCAGAGAGCTGGGGGCCGTCCCCGCGGCGGGGACCTTTGACACCCCCCCGGAGAACGTCATCGTCGGGCGGGAGCAGGTGCCGCTGATCAACTCCCCCGGTGACCGGGAGGGGCTGATGAAGCGGCTGTACGGCATCCGGGAGGTCGTCACCGCCCACTTCGACGAGGCCATGATGCGCATGGACTGGCGGGACTTCGTCACCGGATACCTGGTGAAAGAGCACGGCGCGGTCCACCTGGTGGCGGGGCACGACTTCCGCTTCGGTTATAAGGGCGAGGGCACCCCCCGGCGGCTCCGGGACCTGTGCGCCGGGCTGGGCGTCGGCTGCGACATCATCCCGCGGGTGGAGCTGGACGGGGTCACCGTGTCCTCCACCTATATCCGCTCCCTCATCGCCCAGGGGGAGACGGAGGAGGCCGCCCGTTTCCTGGGCCACCCCCACATCCTGTCCGGCACGGTGGTCCACGGGGCGGAGCTGGGCCGGACGCTGGGCACCCCCACTGCCAACCTGACCCTGCCGGCGGGGGTTCTGCCCCCCGCCTTCGGGGTATATGCCTGCAAAGTCATCCTGCCTGACGGGACAGAGCGGCCCGCGGTGACCAACGTGGGGACCCGCCCCACGGTGAGCGACGGCCGCGCCGTCTCGGTGGAGCCGTGGATCCTGGACTTCGACGGCGACCTGTACGGCCGGACCATCCGGCTGGAGTTTTACAGACGGCTCCGGCCCGAGCGGAAATTCCCCTCGGTGGAGGCGCTCCGCGCCGCTATCCTGCAAAACGCCCAGGAGACCCGGGCCTACTTCAACAGATAACAGACAGAAAGGGACCTTTTCCATGCTGGCTACCGTCATCAACATCATTTTAGTGCTCGCCGGCTCGGCCGCGGGCCTGCTGTTCAAAAACCTCATCAGCGAAAAGCTCATGTCCGTCATCACCCACGCTTTGGGCCTGTGCGTGTTCGGCATCGGCGTGAGCAACCTCATCGGCACGAAGGATATGCTCTGCGTCATCGTGTGCATGGTCATCGGCACCGTCATCGGCAGCGCCGTGGACATCGAGGCCCGGCTGGAGTCCGCCGGGGACGCCCTCCGGGCCCACATGGCCCAGGGAGACGGCAGCAGCCGCTTCACCGAGGGCTTCGTCAACGCCTCCCTGCTGTTCTGCGTGGGGGCCATGGCCATCACCGGCTCCATCGACGCCGGCCTCAACCACAACTACACCACCATCATCTCCAAGGGGGTCATCGACGGGGTCACCTCCATCTCCTTCGCCGCCACCATGGGGATCGGCGTGGCCTTCTCGGTCATCCCCCTGCTGATCTACCAGGGGGGGATCACCCTGCTGGCGGGCTGGGTGGGCCCCTACCTGCCCGAGGCCGTCATCACCGAGATGACCGCCGTGGGCGGGGCCCTCATCGTGGGGATCTCCGTCAATATGCTGGCCCTGGGGAAGGAGAAGATCAAGGTGGGCAACATGCTCCCCGCCATGTTCCTGCCCATCGCCTACATCCCCCTGGCCCAGTGGCTGAGCGGACTGCTCCCGGGGTGACAGGAGTTTTTTGTGCGATCTCACCAAAAGCGGCGCCCGGAGCCTGGTCCCCGAGCGCCATTTTTCGTGCGGTTTCACCGGAAAAATGACGGATATCTGTCAGATCCGTCAAAAGTTGGGAATCACGCCCAAATCCCGTTTCCCATCAAACGGCCGAATTGAGAAAAAAAACTATTGACAAAAAGCTGTATTCGTATAAAATATTTAGTATGTATTTGTCTATCTTTTGCGGACAATTGTACATGCTGTGTGAGCGAAACGGCATCGCGGCCCGCGGCCGCGGGCCGCTCTGTCCCGGTTTACCGGGACACTTTCACGGGGCAACGCGATAAATCGCCCCCTCTACGTGGTTTAATCTCCCGGCGGCGACCCGCCGCCGAAAGGTTAAAGATATTTTATTAAGGAGGAAACCAATGATGAAGAGAATCCTTGCTCTGCTGCTGGCTCTGGTCATGGTGTTCGCGCTGTGCGCCTGCGGCAGCGGGACCACCGAGACCAATCCCCCCGCCTCTGAGCCCGGCACCGAGCCCACCACCGAGCCCACCGAGGCTCCCGAGGCTTACACCGGCCTCGACTGGGAGGTCATCGACGCCATGGAGTACGACGAGCAGTCCGACACCATTTACGACGCCGCTCTGGGTGACTTCTATGACACCTACATGGCCGGCCGTGACGAGGTCGATGACATCGGCCTGCGTTACGCCCTGTTCGCTCAGGCCGAGGCCAAGCTGATGGAGGCCGCCGTCATGGTGCCCACCACCACCCGCGGCGGTCAGTACGCCATGAGCCATTGCGCCACCCGCACCATCCCCACCGTCCTCTGGGGCTCTGACGCCAGCCGTTATCACCAGGCCATCGTGGCCAACGAGCTGATCAAGTCCGAGGATCAGGACGCCATGCGCGCCAAGTGGGCGGAGCTGGCCGGCCACGACGGCAAAGAGTACGAGGAGTTCGTCAAGCAGTACCTGGCCGACCACGGCTACACCATCAACACCACCTACGCCATCGGCTATTCCAGCGACCCCGTGACCTGGGACGTGCTGGCCACCTCCCGGAGCGCCGACTCCGAGGCCATCATCAACACCTTCGACGGCCTGGTGGAGTACGACGTGCTGAACAAGATGCAGCCCGCCCTGGCCGAGAGCTGGGAGGTCTCTGACGACGGCACCGTGTACACCTTCCACATCCGCAAGGGCGTGCAGTGGGTGGACTATCAGGGCCGTGAGATCGGCGCCGAGGTGAAGGCGGACGACTGGGTCGCCGGCCTGCAGCATATGTGCGACACCATGGGCGGCCTGGAGTACCTGCTGGAGGGCATCGTGGTCAACTACTCCGAGTACATCAACGGCGACATCACCGACTTCTCCCAGGTGGGCGTCAAGGCCGTTGACGACTACACCCTGCAGTACACCCTCACCGGTCCCTGCCCCTACTTCGAGACCATGCTGACCTACTCCATCTTCGCCCCCATGTGCCGCACCTACTATGAGTCCCAGGGCGGCGTGTTCGGCCAGGACGCCTATAAGGCCGCTACCACCGGCGACAGCAGCAGCTACACCTACGGCACCGACCCCAGCCACATCGCCTACTGCGGCCCCTATCTGGTGACCAACAACACCGCCAACACCGTCATCCGGTTCGAGGCCAACCCCACCTACTGGAACAAGGACAACATCAACATCCAGCTGCTGACCTGGACCTTCAACGACGGCACCGATCCCACCCGCATCTATGAGGAGTGCAAGGCCGGCAAGGTTGTGGGCTGCTCCTTCAGCACCAACACCCTGCCTCTGGCCCGCCAGGAGAAGCCTGAGGGCGAGGACGCCACCTACTACGACCTGTACAGCTATGTGAGCGCCACCGAGGCCACCTCCTTCATGGGCTTCTACAACCTGAACCGGCAGGCCTTCTCCAACATGGCTGACGCCACCGTGGGCGTGTCCACCCAGACCGAGGAGGACGCCGCCCGCACCCGCAGCGCCATGAACAACGTCCACTTCCGTCTGGCCATCTCCATGGGCTTTGACCGGGCCTCCTACAACGCCGCCGGCGTCGGCGAGGAGCTGAAGCTGAACTCCCTGCGGAACACCTACACCCCCGGCAACTTCGTGACCCTGCCCAACGAGGCCACCATCGAGATCAACGGCGAGTCCAAGACCTATCCCGCCGGCACCTTCTACGGTGAGATCATGCAGGATCAGATCGACGCCGACGGCGTGAAGATCAAGGTCTGGGATCCCGACCTGCTGTCCTCCGACGGCTTCGACGGCTGGTACAGCCCCGAGAACGCCCAGGAAGAGCTGGCCAAGGCCGTTGCCGAGCTGTCCCAGATCGGCGTGGACATCTCCGCTGACCATCCCATCTATCTCGACCTGCCCTATCCCGGCAGCGTTCAGCAGTATGCCGACCGCGCCAACGCCTGGAAGCAGTCCGTTGAGGCCTCTCTGGGCGGCGCCGTCATCATCAACCTGGTCGACGTGATCGACTACGACGGCTGGAACGGCTGCGGCTACGACACCGAGAACGGCTCGCAGGCCAACTACGACATGTACGACGACTCCGGCTGGGGTCCTGACTACGGCGATCCTCAGACCTATCTGGACACCTTCCTGCCCCAGTACTCCGGCTACATGGCCAAGTGCATCGGCGTGTATTGATCTGATCGATCATCCGCTGAAAACTTCAAAAAACGCTTACAGGGGGGTAGGGATTGTCCCTACCCCCCTGTGCCGTAGAAAAGCGAGTTGAGAGAATAATATGGGAAAATATGTAGTGAAACGGCTCATACACGGCGCGATCTCCGTGATCATCGTCGTGCTCGTGGTCATGGTGCTGATCTACTCCCTGATGAACCGGAATCAGATCTTCGCCCAGGACCCCAACTTCACCCACCAGAGCAACAACAGCCGCACGACCTATATGTATCAGAAATGGGAGGACTACGGCTACCTCCACTATGTCACCTATCAGGACTACATCAACCAGCTTGCCAGAGACGGTGAGATCGACCAGGAGACCCGCGACGCGGTGGTCTCCATCGGCCGCACCGCGGAACAGGACTCCGACGAGACCGCGGAGTATGTCCGGCAATTCACCGCGTATTACGAGGAGCAGGGCTACACCGTGACCCGCCTGGACGCCAAGATGAGCGGCCGACGCGTGGCCAACGGCGGCCAACAGCAGCTCTTCGCCAGCCGGGACATCCCGGTGTTCCAGCGGGCGCTGACCTACTTCATGGACCTGATCTTTGTGGACAACATCCACTATGTCCCCGCTGAGAACGACATCGGAGAGCGGGGCCTGTCCTTTACGCTCTATGACCCCATCTACGGCGGCGAGAAGTTCTCCCCCGCCATCATGGGCAACGGTACCTATCACAAGTACCTGCTTTATTTCGACGATCAATTCCCCTATCTCCACCAGAACCTGGCCACCATCCATCTGGGCCAGTCCTACAGTGTGAATATGGGCGTGGACGTGTTCGACACCATGTCCCTGTCCCAGGGCTCCTATAAATACTCCTACGTCACCAATCCCACCGGCCACACCGAGGACAGCGCGGACGACCTGCACACCGCCACCTATCTGGCCGGGTCCCTGTCCGCCAACCCGCTGCTCCAGACCCGCTTCACTGACGATTACACCAGCGTGGCGGCCCGGCGGGGCGGCTTCAGCAAGCTGGGCTACTCCTTCGTGATCGGCATCCTGTCCACCATCATGGCCTATGTCCTGGGCCTGCCCATCGGCCTGGCCATGGCCCGGTTCAAGGAGGGCCTGCTGGACAAGATCGGCACCATCTACATCATGTTCATCATCGCCGTGCCCTCCCTGGCCTACATCTTCCTGTTCAAGGCGGTGGGCGGCCGGGTCTTCGGACTGCCGACGGTGTTCGACATGGACTCCTCCAGCAAGCTGATGTACATCCTGCCCATCGTGTCCCTGGCCCTTCCCTCCATCGCCAACCTGATGAAGTGGATGCGCCGGTACATGATCGACCAGATGAACTCCGACTATGTGAAGTTCGCCCGGTCCGGCGGCCTGTCCGAGTCTGAGATCTTTACCAAGCACATCTGGAAGAACGCCATGATCCCGCTGGTCCACGGCATCCCCGGCAGCGTGATCTTCGCCATGACGGGCGCCATCATCACCGAGCGCGTGTACGTGGTCCCCGGCGCCGGCAACCTGCTGACCCAGGCCATCAACAAGTACGACAACGGCGTTATCGTGGGCGTGACCCTGTTCTACGCGGTGCTGTCCGTGGTGGCCCTGATCCTGGGCGACGTGCTCATGTCCACTGTGGATCCCCGTATCTCCTTTACGGACAAAGCGAGGTGAGCGAAGATGAAAGAGACATTGGATCTGAACAAAAAGCACGATCTGAGCGACGCTGAGCTCTTCGCTCCCGTAGACCACAGCGCGCTGGAGTCGGAAAAGATCACCGCCCCCCGGTACTCCTACTGGAAGTCGGTGTTCCGCGTGTTCTTCCGCAACAAGATCAATATCGTCATCCTGGTCCTGCTGGTGGCCCTGGTCGCCTTTGCCTACATCTATCCCGCCGTGATCGGCTACGACCCTGAGGTGGACCCCTACATCAACCTGATGAACTCCGAGTCCAAGCACTTAGGTCCCGCCGCGGCCATGCAGATGTTCGGCCACACCCTCCACTGGATCCTGGGCACCGGCGGCTCCGGCCAGTCCACCTGGGATGCCATGTGGTACGGCTCCCGCATCTCCATCTCCCTGGCCTTCATCTGCGCCGCCATCAACATGACCATCGGCGTGCTGCTGGGCGCTGTGTGGGGCTTCTCCAAGCGAGTGGATATCATCATGACTGAGGTCTACAACATCATCGGCAACGTGCCTATGATCCTGATCATCTCCGTCATGGCCATGCTGTTCTCCCCCACCTTCTGGACCATGGTCCTGGCCCTGACGGTGGTGGGCTGGCTGGGCATCGCCTACTTCATCCGGACCCAGGTGGTCATCATCCGTGACCGGGAGTACAACCTGGCCTCCCGCTGCCTGGGCACCTCCACCATCAAGATCGCCATGAAGAACATCCTGCCCTTCATGACCTCCGTCATCGTGACCCTGCTGGCCACCGAGATCCCCTCCTACATCAGCTACGAGGTGTTCCTGTCCTACATCGGCATGGGCATGAGCGAGATGTCTCTGGGCAAGCTGATCTACGCGTCCGAGACCGCCATGGTCACCCCCGGCTGGGAGATCGAGTTCTGGTCCCCCGTGGTCATCGCCTCCATCATCACCGTGGTGCTGTACGTAGTCGGCCAGAATCTGGGCGACGCGTCCGATCCCCGGACCCACATGTAAGGAGGGACAGCTATGGAAGACAAAAAAGTATTGCTGTCCGTCAAGGACCTGCATGTGAAATTTCGCGTCCGCGGCCGTATCCTCACCGCCATCCGGGGCATCTCCCTGGACATCTACGAGGGCGAGTCCATCGCCATCGTGGGCGAGTCGGGCTCCGGCAAGTCGGTGTTTACCAAGACCTTCGCCGGTATGCTGGACTCCAACGGCTTCATCAGCAACGGCCAGCTGATCTTCCATGACGACGAGCTGGCCGACACCGTGGTGAAGATCGACGGCATCGCCAAGAACATCATGAGCACCTCCCTGAAGAAGCTGAACGAGTACTCCAAGCTGGAGTTCGGCGCCGAGACCTATAAGGCGATCCTCGCCCTGGAGAGCGAGAAGAAGGCGCGCAGCGGCCTCAGCGCCGAGGAGGAGGCCCAGGCCGAGGCCGAAGTGCAGGAGCTGGTCCACGAGCGCACCGAGGCCTTCAACCTGAAGCAGACCCTCGACCCCCACAAGGAGAAGGCCGAGATCAAGGCCCTCACCGACAAGATCAACGATCTGGACAAACAGATCAAGGACATGAAGGCCCGCAACGAGCGCCTGGCCAAGGAGAAGGCGGCCGAACTGGCCCATGATACCGCCTATCAGGCCCAGTTCAACGAGAAGATGGCCGCTCTGAAGGCCAAGCATGCCCAGGAGATCCAGGCCGAGATCAGCCCCGAGACCGTCAAGCGCAACGAGATCCTGGCCAAGGAGATCTACCTGTCCGTGGGCCGCTATCCCCTGGCGTCCCGGATCAAGCTGGCCCGCAAGCTGGCAGACGCTCTGAAAAAGGCCATGGAGATGGGCGTGGACCTGAATGACGACATCCAGCGCAGCGCCGTGTTCGACACGGTCACCTTCCGGGTGCGCTATCTGGACGAGACCCCGGAGCAGCTCCATGGCACCTGCATCCTGAATCTGGCCAACATGCACTACGCCAAGGACTGGACCAAGGTCCGCGGCCGCCGCATCGCCACCGTGTTCCAGGACCCCATGACCTCTCTGAACCCCATCATCACCATCGGCAAGCAGATCACCTCGGTCATCCTCAAGCACCAGGGCTGCTCCGAGGTGGAGGCCCGCCGCCGCGCCATCGAACTGATGCACAAGGTGGGCATCCCCAAGGCCGAGCAGCGGTTCGATGACTACCCCTTCCAGTACTCCGGCGGCATGCGCCAGCGTATCGTCATCGCCATCGCCCTGTCCTGCCAGCCCAAGATCCTGATCTGCGACGAGCCCACCACCGCTCTGGACGTGACCATCCAGGCCCAGATCCTTCAGCTGATCAAGGACCTGCAGAAGGAGTTCGGCTACACCATCGTGTTCATCACCCACGACCTGGGCGTGGTGGCCAACATCGCCGACCGGGTGGCGGTGCTGTACGCCGGCCAGATCATCGAGCTGGGCACCGTGGAAGAGGTCTTCTACGATCCCAGGCACCCCTACACCTGGGCTCTGCTGTCCTCCCTGCCCCAGCTCGCCCAGTCGGGCGGCCAGCTGTACTCCATCACCGGCACCCCGCCCTCCCTGTACAACCAGATCGTGGGCGACGCGTTCGCCCCCCGCAACCCGTACTGCCTGAAGATCGACACCCTGGAGGAGCCCCCCATGTTCAAGGTCACGGAGACCCACTCCGCCAAGACCTGGCTGCTGGACCCGCGCGCCCCCAAGATCGACAAGCCGGAGGGCATCCACAACATCCACGAGAAGCTGATGGCTGCGTACAACATCGAGGAAGGGGGGACCAGCAATGGCTGAAACCGCAGTGACGGTCAACGGCAAGCTCCATGATATGACCGGCCCCATTGCCGAAAACGGCAAAGAGATCCTGGTCTCCATCAAGAATATCGACATCACCTTCGGCAAGGGCGACAACGCCGTCCGCGCCGTGCAGGACGCGTCCTTCGACATCTACAAGGGCGAGACCTTCTCCCTGGTGGGCGAGTCCGGCTCCGGCAAGACCACCATCGGCCGGGCGGTCATCCGTGTCAATCCCCTGGCCGCCGGCGAGATCGACTACAAGGGCGTGAAAATCTCCGGCAAGATCCCCCACTCCCTGGACCGGGACGTCATCCGCAACGTGCAGATGGTGTTCCAGGACCCCGCCGCCTCGCTGAATGAGCGCGCCACGGTGGACTACATCATCTCCGAGGGCCTTTACAACTTCCATCTGTTCGAGAACGAGGCCGACCGCGTCCACAAGGTGGAGACCATGATCGAGGAAGTTGGCCTGCTCCCCGAGCACCTGACCCGTTACCCCCATGAGTTCTCCGGCGGCCAGCGGCAGCGCATCGGCATCGCCCGGGCCATGGTCATGGAGCCTGAGCTGGTGGTGGCCGACGAGCCTATCTCCGCTCTGGACGTGTCCATCCGCGCGCAGGTGCTGAACCTGATGAAGAAGTTCCAGCGGGAAAAGGGCCTGACTTATCTGTTCATCGCCCACGACCTGTCCGTGGTCCGCTTCATCTCTGACCGCATCGGCGTCATCTACAAGGGGCGCATCGTGGAGGTCGCCGCCGCCGAGGAGCTGTTCGACTTCCCCCTGCACCCCTACACCCACTCCCTGATCTCCGCCATCCCCATCCCGGACCCCAAACTGGAAAAGAGCAAGGTGCTCTATACCTACGACCCCTCTATCCACGACTACAGCGTAGACAAGCCGGAGTTCGTCAATATCGGCCATGACCACTGGGTCTACGGCAACAAGAAGGAGATCGAGGAGTACAAGGCCATCCGGGAGAAGGGCGAGCCCCTGAAGCCCATCACCATTGCCGACCCGGAGACGGCCGCCGCGGCCAACAAGCACCGCAGCGAGGCCGTGGACGCCGAGGCCGAGAAGCAGTTCCTGGCCGCCCCTGTCCACGACACCGGCTCCGCCTGGTTCACCTTCCTGTCCTTCCTGCTGCCCATTCTGGGCATCATCGGGGCCCTGCTGTTCCGGCATTATAACCACATCCGCAACTATAAGGCGTGCTGGAAGGGCGCCATCGCCGGACTGATCTTCCTGGCGGTGATTTTGGTCATCTTTATCCTGCTGCTGATCCTGGCTGTGATCTGATGGGCCGCACCGCAAGAAACCGCGATCTGCCCCATCTCCCGCCGGTAGAGCGGATCGAGCTCTCCCACGAGCACATCAAGCTACGGCTGGCGGCCGCGGTGATCCTGCTCCTGATCGGGGCGGGCGCGCTTGCCTACGGCTTTACGGCCCTTATGACTCCAAGCACGGGCTGGCAGGAGATCGAGATCAGCTCCTCCACCGGTCTGAACTGCGCCAGTGAGTTCATCCTGTCCTATGAGCTTGGCGCCTCCGGGACCTCCGCCACCGCGGAAAACCGGGCGCTCAGCGCCCTGTATGCCGACGCCGCCGTCCACGCCTATCAGGTGTTCGACACGGCGCAGAGCTGGGACGGGGTGGGCGGCCTCTACGACGTGAACCACCATCCCAATGAGATCGTGGAGGTGGACCCCGTACTGTACCGAGCCTTTACCCTGTTGGAGGAGCACGGCAGCCGGGCCCTTTACCTGGGGCCGGTCTACGGGATGTACCAAAGCCTGTTCTTCTGCGAAAGCGACGTCGACGCCGCCTATTTCGATCCCCTGACCGACGCGGGCGCCGCCGCCTTCGCCTCTGAGGGCGCGGCCTTCGCCCGGGATGCCGGCGCGGTCGACCTGGAACTGCTGGGGGATGACCGGGTGCGGCTGAACGTCTCCCGGGAGTACCTGGACTGGGCGGAGGCCAACGGCGGTGAGGACTTTCTGGACTTCTTCTGGCTGAAAAACGCCTTCGTGGCCGACTATTTGGCCGACACACTGGCGGCCAACGGCTACACCCGGGGCGTCCTGTCCAGCTATGACGGCTACACCCGCAATCTGGATGGCAGCGGTACGTCCTTTTCCCTCAACCTGTTCGATCGGTCAGAGGGCGCCCTCCGCACCGTCGGGGTACTGAACTACACCGGTCCCCTCAGCCTGGTCAGTCTTCGGGCCTATCCCGTCGACAGCGAGGATCTCTCCCGCTACTACCAGTGGGAAAACGGCGATATCCGCTCCCCATTTGTGGACCTGTCGGACGGTCTGTGCCGGACCTCCCTGCCCCAGCTGATGTGCTGCTCCGGGACCGAGGGCTGCGCCGAGATCGCTCTGCGGATGGCCCCTCTCTATGTGGGATCGGACTTCTCCCCCGCCGGCGTCGGGGAACTGGCCGGCTCAGGCATCTGGACGGTCTGGTGCCAGGATCGGATCATCCACTCCAACGTCCCGGACGCCGCCATCACCGATGTGTATGATGTAAACGGCGTTGCCTACACGCTGGACCAATGACAGAAATCGACCCCCGGGGAGTTCACTCCCCGGGGGTCTTGATTTGCCCCGAAAACGGGGGTAAAATGGAGAACGTCAAGCGAAAGGAGCGGATCACATGACCTGGGATCAGTACTATCCCCGCCCGCAACTGCGGCGGGACAGCTTTCTCCCCCTGAACAACGGCTGGAAGCTGAACGGGCGGATCATCCGCCTGCCCTGGCCGCCCCAGGCGCTTCTGTCCGCCTACGGGGATGTGGGGGACCAGCTCCGCTACGAGACCGCTTTCACCCTGCCAGAGGGCTTCCTGCCCCCGGACCACCGGCTGCTCCTCCACTTCGGTGCGGTGGACCAGGTGGCGGAGGTGTTCGTCAACGGGGTGTCCGTGGTCCGGCACGAGGGGGGCTACCTCCCCTTCTCCGCCGACATCACCGACGCGCTGAAAGCCGGTGAAAACGCCCTGGCGGTGGAGGCGGTGGACACCCTCTCCCACGACTACCCCTACGGCAAGCAGACCAAAAAGCCCCACGGCATGTGGTACACCCCCGTGTCTGGCATCTGGCAGCCGGTGTGGCTGGAGGCGGTCCCCGCCAGAGACGCCATCCGGGGCCTGCGCATCACCCCTGATCTGACGGGGATCGACCTGGAGATCGACTCGGAGGCAGAGGGCTTCACCATCGTCATCGCCCAGGTGGACGGGGTCATCGCCACCTCGGGAAAGCGGGTGCGCATCGACCTGCCCCATCCCCACCTGTGGACGCCAGAGGACCCCTTCCTGTACGACCTGACCGTCTATACCGGAACGGACATCGTCCACAGCTATTTCGCCCTCCGCACCGTGTCCACAGCGGAAATCAACGGCCACACCCATCTGCTGCTGAACGGGGAGCCGGTGTTCCTCCACGGGGTGCTGGACCAGGGCTATTTCGAGGACGGTCTGTTCCTCCCGGCGGAGCCGGAGGAGTATGAGCGGGACGTGCGCCGCATGAAGGAGCTGGGGTTCAACACCCTCCGCAAGCACATCAAGATCGAGCCGGAGGCCTTTTACCACGCCTGCGACAGACTGGGGATGCTGGTGCTCCAGGACATGGTGAACTCCGGCGGCTACGACTACATCCGGGACACCGCCCTGCCCAACCTGGGCTTCAAAAAGCGGGGAGACACCCACCGCTTCAACTCCCCCTTCCGCAAGGCGTTCTTTGAACAGCACGTAAAGGACACCCAGGCCCACCTCTATGACCACCCCTGTGTGGTGGGCTACACCATCTTCAACGAGGGCTGGGGCCAGTATGACTCCGACCGCATCTACCGGGACTGCAAAAGGCGGGACCCCTCCCGGTTCTACATCGCCACCTCCGGCTGGTTTGCTCAGGAGGAGGGGGACGCCCAGAGCGAGCACATCTACCTCCACAACGAGGTGCTGGAGGCGAAGCGCCCCGGCAAGTTTTTGTTCCTCAGCGAGTGCGGGGGCTATACCCGGCAGATGAGGGCCCATGATATGCCGGGAAAGAAGGTCTACGGCTACGGAGAGGCCGACTCGGAGGAGGCCCTCACGGCAAAGATCCGGGAACTCTACGGCCAGATGGTGCTGCCCTCCATCCCCAACGGGCTGTGCGGGTGCATCTACACCCAGCTTTCCGACGTGGAGGGGGAGATCAACGGTCTCTACACCTACGACCGGGCAGAGCGCAAGGTGCCGGTGGGGCCCATGCTGGCCATCCGTGCGGACATCGAAAAGGCCCTGGCCGCAGAGACGGCGGAGGCCGGGACCCCATAAAGGAGACGACATGAGTTTTACCGATCAGGATATCCTGCGCATCGCCATGGCCCAATCGGCCATCGACGCCAGCTGCGCCCCGGAGGACTTCACCCGGGCCGAAAACGTGGTGGCGGTCTCGGCGGCAAACCCCGCCGCCCGCCGGTATCTGGCACTCCCCTTTGATTGCAACCTGATCTCCTACGGGAACAACATCGTGGCCTCGGTGGGGGAGGGCTGCCGGGCCGCCGTGGAGGAGTACATCGGCCGATTCCCGGCCTTCCGCTGCTTTGAGACGCCCAACCTCCTCATCCTCGACGACGCGCTCCGGGCAAAGGGCCTGCGGGTCTGCTTCATGGCGGAGTATTTCCTCCCGGCCCTGGACCTGCTGAGGCCTCTCCCCTGCCCCTTCGAGCTGCGGCTCCTGCGCCAGGCCGATTTTGACGGGCTCTACACGCCCCAGTGGTCCAACGCCCTGTGCGAAGCCCGCCGGGAACTGGACGTGCTGGGCGT
The DNA here is from genome assembly GCA_947629955.1 of uncultured Oscillospiraceae bacterium. GTDB lineage: Bacteria > Bacillota > Clostridia > Oscillospirales > Oscillospiraceae > Enterenecus. The sequence continues at coordinate 51,658 of CANRFT010000006.1, read as the reverse complement.
GGGCGCCTACGACGGCGGGACTCTTGTGGGGCTGGCGGGCTGCTCCGCGGACTGCGAGACCATGTGGCAGATCGGCGTGGACGTGCTGCCGGCATACCGCCGCCGGGGCGTGGCCTCCGCCTTGACCAGCCGGCTCGCCCTGGAAATTTTGGACCGTGGCAAAGTTCCCTTTTACTGTGCCGCCTGGTCCAACCTGAGATCGGTACGCAACGCCATCAGGAGCGGCTTCCGCCCCGCCTGGGTGGAACTGACCGCCAAATCCGCCGGCTTCGCGGCACAGCTGGCCGGCGGCAAATAGCGCGCAAAAATCGTCCGGACCGTGTATCGCGTACACGTCCGGACGATTATTTGGGGCGGTTTGATGAACGCTTGTCAGTCCATCGAGATCACAGCTTCTTTTTCAGCCGGTCGATCTCCCGGCGGACGGCGTCAACGGTCTCACCGCTGGTGGTCTCCCAGTCGGAGGCCATGACGGCGATCTCCTCCTCCAGCTCCCGGATGGCGCCGGGGATGTCCCCCATCCGCTCCCTGAGCTGGGCAACGGCCTCCCACGAGTCGGTGAATCGGGGGGGCGGTCTGCCGCTGTTTGGCCTCCTGGTGGCAGGCGATGGCCTCGGCGTACCGTCCGGCCACGGTGTAGCCGTCCCCCAGGGAGGACCAGGCCATCCAGTCGTCGGGGAAGTCCCGGCACATCTGCTCCCAGATGGCCACCGCCCCGTCATGGTCCCCCGCCCGCCAGGCGACGCGGCCCCGCTGCATCGGGGTGCGGAAGGTGCGGTCGATTTGGCCCATTTTGTCGCAGTACGCCCTGGCCTCGTCCAGGCGGTCGTCCTCCACCAGAGCGTCGATGAGCCACAGATAGCCCCTCTTGACCGCGGGATTGTGCGCCACAAAGCCCTTGTACCAGTCGATGATCCGGCGGTGGGAGTTGTAGTACCAGTCGGGGCAGCGGATGCCCGCCGCCTCCGCCAGCTCGGCGTGGGCGTCCTTGTCGTCCGGGGCGCGGGTGAGCGCCTCCTTGGCGTACCCCTCCGCCCGGCGGCGGTGGGTGCCGGCGATGTGGTTCTCCATCCAGGCCAGCATGGTCCACACCTGGCCGTTGTCCGGCTCCCGCCGGGCCTTGTCCAGCAGGAAGGCGGCCTCCCGCTCCGCGGCGGCGGGGTCCAGGTCCCGCTCGTCCCACATCATGTTTTGGATGCGCTCCATCCGGGTCTCGTCCGTCAGGGCGAACAGCGCGTCGATGGTGACGCCGAAGTAGGCCGAGATGGCGGGCAGGAGCTGGATGTCGGGCGCGGCGGCGTCCGTCTCCCATTTGCTCACCGCCTGGGCGGTGACCCCCAGGGCGGCGGCCACCGCCTCCTGGGTGACGCCCCGCTGCTGGCGCAGGGCCTTGATCTGATTGCCGATCTCCATGGTGAAAACCTCCTTTTGCTCTGTCCGGCCGGACTGGTTCTATGATACCCCGGCGGGGCGGGAAAGACAATGGCGGCGTTTTTGACCGGGTCCAACCGCCGGTTGAGGGGCGGGCGGATGGCCCTTTTTGCGGGAAAGGGTTTGACTTTCCCCGGACTCATTTGATATAATGCGATTCGTGTGAAAAAATATGTGAATGACCAGGGAGGAGACCCCTTTGAAGCTGATTTTCCGATATTTGGGACGATATAAGTGGAGCGTTCTGCTGGTGATGGCAGTCAAGCTGGTGGGCACTATGGCGGAGCTGACCCTGCCGTACATACTGGAGCACCTGCTGGACAAAGTGGTGCCCCTGGGGCAGCTGGGCCCGGTGATCTTCTGGGGCCTGCTGATGATCGCGGCGGCCATCGTCACCCGGCAGCTGAACGTGGCGGCCAACCGCCGGGCGGTGGAGAACGCCCACAACATCTCCTACGATGTGCGCCAGGCCCTGTTCCACAAGACGGTGAACCTGTCCGGCAGCCAGTTCGACGCCTTCGGCCTGCCCAGCCTCATCAGCCGCATGACCAGCGACAGCTACAACGTCCAGTCCTGCGTCCAGTCCCTTCAGACCCTGTGCGTCCGGGCCCCCATCCTGCTGGTGGGCAGCATCATCATGGCCCTGACCATGGACGTGCGGATGGCCCTCATCATGTGCGTGATGGCCCCGGTGCTGATCCTGGTGTGCGTGGGGGTGTCCCGGTTCGGCATCCCCCTCTATAACAAGGTCCAGCAGCGGCTGGACGACGTGGTGCGCATCATGCGGGAGGACATCACCGGCATCCGGGTGGTGAAGGCCCTGTCCAAGGAGGAGTACGAGAAGAGCCATTTCGGCACGGCCAACGAGGCCATGGCCAAAAGCGACATCAAGGCCAGCACCATCATGGCCGTCCCCGGTCCCGCCATGCAGATGTGCCTGAACATCGGCCTGACGCTGGTGGTGGTGCTGGGGGCCTACCGGGTCAACGGCGGGCAGATGGATCCCGGCGTCATCCTGGCGTTTCTGACCTATTTCAACATGATCATGATGGGGGTCATGGGCCTGAACCGGGTGTTCATGATGCTGAGCAAGGCCTCCGCCTCCGCCGACCGCATCGACCTGGTCCTCGGCGCAGAGGAGGACCAGACCACCCTGCCCGCGGCGGAGTGCCCCGCTCCGGTGGGAGACGAGTTCATCCGCTTCGAGCACGTGGACTTCAGCTACGGCTCCGCCGACGACCCCGCCCATGAGGGCTTTGCCGGGGCGGAGCGGGAGAAGTGCCTCTATGACATCAGCTTCGCCCTGAACCGTGGGGAGAGTCTTGGCATCATCGGCTCCACCGGCTGCGGCAAATCCACCATCCTGAACCTGCTCATGCGGTTTTACGACGTGGACGCCGGCGGGGTATTCGTGGACGGGAAGGATGTCCGCGCCTATGAGAAGGACGACCTGCACCGCAAATTTGGCGTGGTGTTCCAGAACGACATGGTGTTCAACGACACCCTCCGCCGGAACATCGACTTCGGCCGGGGGCTGGAGGAGCGGGATGTGCTGAACGCCGTGGAGGACGCCATGGCCGCCGAGTTCATCGGCGAGCTGGACGCGGGCCTGGACTATATGGCGGACATCAAGGGGGCCAACCTGTCCGGCGGGCAGAAACAGCGGCTGCTCATCGCCCGGGCCCTGGCGGGCCAGCCGGAGATCTTGATTTTGGACGACTCCTCCTCCGCATTGGACTACAAGACCGACGCGGCCCTCCGCAAGGCCATCTTCGCCCGGCACAGGGACGCCGCCGTCATCATGGTGGCCCAGCGGGTGAGCTCGGTGCAGTCCATGACCAACATCCTGGTGCTGGAGGAGGGCCGGTGCATCGGTTACGGCAGCCACGCCCACCTGCTGGAGACCTGCCCGGCTTACCACGCCATCTACGAGACCCAGATGGGCTCCATGACCTGAGAAAGGAGGAGAACGCTTATGCCCGGACACGGCGACCGGGGCGGCCAGGGCCGCCCAAAGGACACCCGCGGCGCCCTGCTGCGGATATTGAACTATCTGGCGGAGTACAAGTGGATCGTGCTCCTCCTGCTGCTCTGCGCCTTTGCCAGCAACATCGGCAACCTGCTGGGGCCCTCCTTCGCCGGAGAGGCCATCGGCGTCATCGAGGCCGGCGCGGGCAAGGTGGACTTCGACCGGGTGTTCTTCTACGCCAAGTGTATGCTGGCGGCCTACCTGGGCAGCAATCTGCTGTCCTTCCTGGTGAGCCAGGGGATGATGCGGGTGAGCCGCAACGTGGCCAAACGGATGCGGAAGGACGTGTTCGACAAGCTGATGACCCTGCCGGTGAAGTTCTTTGACCAGAACCAGGCTGGCGACATCATCAGCCGGGTATCCTACGACATCGACGTGGTGTCCACCAGCCTGTCCACCGACGTGGTGCAGATTTTGACCTCGGTGGTGACGGTGGCGGGCTCCTTCGTGATGATGTGCGTCACCTCCCTGCCCCTGGTGACGGTGATGCTCGTCACCATCCCGGTGTCCATCCTGTACACCCGGTTCATGGGCAAAAAGACCCGGCCCCGGTACTCCAAGCGCAGCCGCGCCTACGGCGAGATGAACGGCTTTGTGGAGGAGATGTTCTCCGGCCAGAAGACCATCCTGGCCTACGCCCACGAGGACGGGGTGTGCGACGAGTTCAGCGCCATCAACCACAAGGCGGCCGACGCCTACCGGGACGCGGACTCCTTAGGCATGACCATGGGTCCCACCATCGGACTGATCTCCAACCTGGGTCTGGCCCTCATCGGCCTGCTGGGGGCGGTGTTCTACCTGTTCAACATCGTGAATCTGAAGCAGATCTCCAAGTTCGTGCTGTACTCCCGGAAGTTCTCCGGCCCCATCAACGAGATCGCCAACATCATCAACGAGATCTATTCGGCCCTGGCCGCCGCCGAGCGGGTGTTCCAGCTGCTGGACCAGCCGGAGGAGCTGGCCGACTTGTACGGCGCGGAGGAACTCACCGACCCCGCCGGGGCGGTGGAGGCCGACCACGTGTCCTTCGGCTATCTCCCCGGCAAGACCATCCTCCACGACCTGAGCCTGACGGCGGAGCCGGGGCAGACGGTGGCCATCGTGGGCCACACGGGGGCGGGAAAGACCACCGTCATCAACCTGCTCATGCGGTTCTATGACGTGGATTCCGGCGAGATCCGGGTGGACGGGAAGGAGATACGCGGCCTCACACGGAAGAGCCTGCGCCGGGCCTACGCCATGGTGCTCCAGGATACCTGGGTGTTCCGGGGGACCATCTTCGAGAACATCGCCTACGGCAAGGAGAACGCCACCATGGAGGAGGTGGTGGCCGCCGCCAAGGCCGCCCGCATCCACGGGTACATCATGCGCCTGCCCGAGGGCTACCGCACCGTGGTCAGCGAGGACGGCGGCAACATCAGCAAGGGGCAGAAGCAGCTGCTCACCATCGCCCGGGCCATGCTGTACGACACCCGGATGCTGATTTTGGACGAGGCCACCTCCAACGTGGACACCCACACGGAGCAGCAGGTGCAGAAGGCCATGCGGGAGCTGATGAAGGGCAAGACCAGCTTCGTCATCGCCCACCGGCTGTCCACCATCCAGAACGCGGACAAGATTTTGGTGATGGATCACGGCGACGTGGTGGAGCAGGGCACCCACGACCAGCTGATGGCGGAGAGGGGCTACTATTACAAGCTCTACGCCTCCCAGTTTGAATGAGGGCAGACAAAGGGCCGCGCCATACGGCGCGGCCCTTTGTCTGTGTGGGTTCAGTTTACCATGTTGATCCGCTGGCCGGTCACCAGGGGATAGCTGACCAGCTGATCGCCGTCCAGATCTTCCTTGTGCATGTCCACGCCGGTGATCTGGCTGTTCTCATAGGTGGTGTAGTAGTAGACGCCGGCGTCGGTGTCACAGCAGGAGGAGTAGATGGTGTACTCGAACTTGTGCCCCACCCGGCAGCAGCCCATCTGCTGGGCAACCGAGCCGAGGATGTGGAAGAACTGGCTGATGCTGGAGCAGGCGTCCTTCTCGCACACGGAGTTGGCCCGGGTGAAGGCGGCCTTCACGAACCGGGAGGCGGAGGACAGGTCGCCGGGGATGCCCATGCCGCCCATGCCCCGGCTGTAGGCGGCCAGGGGCAGCTCCAGCTCGGAGGCGAAACGATCAGTGGCCTCCTCCCGGGTGCAGCCCATGTAGTTGGCCAGGTTCAGCAGGTGGAAGTCGAAGGGCGGGTTGTTGGTGAGGACCTTCACCGGGTTGTCGTAGACCCGCAGGCCGTCGGCCATGGGCTCGGCCACGATACATTCCTCCCGGTCGGAGATGATCCAGTGGAGGGGGGAGGCGGGAAGCTGCTCGCTGAAATTGATGGCGGCCAGGTTGAGGTTGGACAGCAGGGCCCTGGCCTCCGCCACAGTGGCGCACTGGCCCAGCACCCAGGGGATGAACTCGAAGGGGGCCACGTTGTCCTTGCCCTCCGTTTCCGGCAGATAGACCGCGTTGCCGGGGAAGTTGAGTCCCGCCATACCCAGGCCCTTCTCGTTCACCGCGTCGTAGTAGAGGGGGTAGCCCCCCGCCACATAGGCCATGCCGATCATGGCGAAGTGGGAGGGCCTCTCCCCCATCCGGCGGAAGCGGAAGGGGTAGTTCCGGGGAGTGACGGTGACCGTCTCGTTGTAGGAGAATTCCAGGTCCAGGTTGCGGCCGAAGTAGTGATGATCGGTCAGAAAGGATACCGCGGTACACATAGGGCAGACCTCCAAATCAAATTTGCCGGGCTTGTTACTCCGATTATACAGGAATCCCCAGGAAAAGACAATCATCAGCGGGATAAAATCGAATGGACAGAGGACTGCCGATATGATATAATACATATGCTCAACAACTAATTGATGGGAAGTGTGCTTATGAGCGACTATTTTGGGAAAGAGACCCCCAAGCTGGGCTTCGGCCTCATGCGGCTGCCCAAGGTGACGGTGCGGACCGACGTGAAGCAGACCGCCGCCATGGTGGACAAATTTTTGGAGGCGGGATTCACCTACTTCGACACCGCCTATGTGTACGTGGGCTCCGAGGCGGCTGCCAAGAAGGCTCTGGTGGACCGCCATCCCCGGGAGAGCTACACCCTGGCCACCAAGGTGAACGCTATGGCGGCCCCTACGGAGAAGGCCGCGAAGAAGCAGTTTGAGACCAGCCTGAAGCGCACCGGGGCCGGCTATTTCGACTACTATCTGCTCCACGCCCTGTCCTCCGGGGGGGTGGGCCGGTATGATAAGTTCGGCCTGTGGGACTTTGTAAAGGAGCAGAAGGAGAAGGGGCTCATCAAACACATCGGCTTCTCTTACCACGACGGGCCGGAGCTGCTGGACAGGCTGCTCACCGACCACCCGGAGGCCGAGTTCGTCCAGCTCCAGATCAACTACGCCGACTGGGAGAACCCCAAGGTCACCTCCAGGGCCAACTACGAGGTGGCGAGGAAGCACAACAAGGGCATCGTCATCATGGAGCCGGTGAAGGGGGGCCGCCTGGCCGACCCTCCGGCGGAGGTGAAGAAGCTGTTCAAAGATTACGCTCCGGACGCCTCCCCCGCCTCCTGGGCCATCCGGTTCGCCGCCTCCCTGGACGGGGTGATCACCGTGCTGTCCGGCATGTCCAACCTGGCCCAGATGGAGGACAACCTGGGCTTTATGAGCGACTTTAAGCCGCTCAATGACGACGAGCGGGCCATTATCCAGAAGGCCCAGGTGGTACTGGGCAAGTCCGCCGCCATCCCCTGCACCGCCTGCCGGTACTGCGTGGAGGGCTGTCCCAAGCACATCCCCATCCCCGAGATCTTCGCCGCCGCCAACAAGCATTTGACCAACGGCCAGACCGCCGAGGCAAAAGCGGACTATCAGGCCGCCGTGAAGGGCAGGGGCAAAGCCTCCGACTGCGTGGGCTGCCACCAGTGCGAGAAGATGTGCCCCCAACATCTGCCGGTCATCGACCAGCTGAAAAAGTGCGCCGGGCTGCTGGAGGAGTGACATGAGCGGATTCGACCCCATCCTGTTCGACCTGGACGGCACCCTCACCGACTCGGGGGAGGGCATCCGCAACTCGGTGGCCTACGCCCTGAAACGCTACGGCGTGGAGGTGGCCGACCTGTCTGTCCTCAACTGCTTCATCGGCCCGCCGCTGCACGAGAGCTTTGAGCGCTTCTTAGGCCTCCCCGCCGGGGAGGGGCAGAGGGCCGTGGAGATCTACCGGGAATACTACCGGGACAGGGGCATTTACGAGAACCTGGTATACTCCGGCATCCCGGAACTGCTGGCGGAGCTGACCGCCCGGGGAAAGACCCTGGCGGTGGCCTCCTCCAAGCCGGAGGTGTTCGTCCGGCGGGTGCTGGACCACTTCGAGCTGAGCAAATACTTTGCCGTGATCGCCGGTGCCGACCTGGGAGGCGCCCACTGTGACAAGGCGGAGATCATCGGCGTGGCGCTGGAGCGGCTGGACATGCCGGGGGGCCGGCCCCTGATGGCGGGGGACCGGGAGCACGACATCCTGGGCGCCCACGCCATGGGTCTCCCCGCCGCCGGGGTGCTGTTCGGCTACGGAAGCCGGGCGGAACTTGAGGCGGCCGGAGCGGATTACATCGCGGAAACCGCCGCCGATCTGATCCCCATCATCGACCCCATCGAATCGGGAACATAAGCGCAAAAATGCCCGGGCGGGTCAAATGTCCGGGCGTTTTCGTAAAAAAACAGTTCCGCAACCCAAAGTTGCGGAATTGCCTATCCGGGTGTATTGCGTGCCACACGGGCCGCCGGTATGCTGGATGGGAAAGGAGGTACTATGGCTCTCTCAGAAAAGCTGTACGCGCTCCGCAGAAAAAGCGGACTATCCCAGGAGCAGCTGGCGGAGCGGCTGGGGGTGTCCCGGCAGGCCATCTCAAAATGGGAGTCCGGTCAGTCCGTGCCGGAAAGCGACAAGCTCCTGGCCGTCAGTCGGTATTTCAACGTCACACTGGACTACCTGATGAAAGAGGGCGAAGAGCAGTCCGCCGCTCCCGCCCATACGCCGGACGGCCGCGCCCCGCGGCCCGGCTGGCTGCCCGGCCTCATCATCTGCGCCGGCGGCATCATCGGGCTGATCGTGTGGGGGTTGCTTTCCATCTTTGACCCCGCCGCTGCCGAACAGATCGGCGCGTCGTCCGCCGTCCGGATCGACGGCAATGGCATCTTTCTTGGCCTGTGTGCCGCCGCCGTGGCCGTGGGCGCCGGCCTGCTCCTGAAAAACACCTCAAAAAAGTAAAGGAGTATCCTGATGAAGACCCTGTCCGTTGTCTTTGGAGCCCTCGCCGTTTTGCTGTCCGACGTGATGTGCGCGGCGGTGGCGTACAACTACTGCGCCCTGCAGTGGAACCCGGCCACCAGCTTTCCCCCCTACGCGGCGTTTCTGCTGGCCATCCCCTACGCCGTGGGGATCGCCGTGTGCGCGGCGCTGGCGGTCATTTTTCATTTGAAAGCAAAACCCTGACCTGAGCGCAAAAGGCCCGGCTGGTCTCCCAGCCGGGCCTTTTCACATGAAACACAATTCAGTCGTCCCCGCTCTCCTCGTCCTCGTCGAAGGACAGGGCGAATGTCTGCCCGCAGTTGGGGCAGTCGATGGACCCGGCAGCCAGCACCTCGTCGTCGATGGTCAGTTCCTCCCCGCAGTTGGGGCACTCCACCTCGAAAAAGTCCTCGCTGTCGTCGTCCTCCTCCTCGTCGTCCTCGTCCTCGTCATCGTCATCATCGTCGACGCCGTAGACCTCGTCCTCCAGTTCAGTGAGGCCCACAGTCAGGTCGTTGAGGGCATCCTCCACCCCATCGAACTCCTTGCCGTGCTCGTCCAGGGTGGCGTCCAGCATGTCGATTTCCTCGCCGACCTCCTTGAGCACGTCCAGCACCTCGGACAGCACCTTGGCCTGGGGCTCCTCGGACTTGTCCAGACCCATGCCGTCAAACAGGCCCTGGATGTAAGCCACTTTTTCGGTGATGGTCATATCTGTTCCCTTTCCGGATCTCAGCCCTTGGACCGCTCCAGGTACTCGCCGGTGCGGGTGTCGATGCGGATCCTGTCGCCGGGGCCGATGAACAGGGGCACCTTGATCTCGGCGCCGGTCTCCAGGGTGGCGGGCTTGGTCACGTTGGTGGCGGTGTTGCCGGCGAAGCCGGGCTCGGTGTCGGTGACCTCCAGGTCCACGAAGTTGGGGGGCTCCACGCCGAACACGCTGCCCTTGTAGGAGCTGATCTTGCAGACCATGTTCTCCTTGACAAACTTGAAGTTGTCGCTGAGCACGTCCTTGGAGATGGGCACCAGATCGTAGGTCTCAGGATCCATGAAGTAGTACAGGTCGCCGTCGGTGTAGCTGTACTCCATGTCCTTGCGGTCCACAAAGGCCTGCTCGAATTTGGCGGTGGGGTTGAAGGACTCCTCGCGGATGGCGCCGGTGATGACGTTCTTGTACTTGGTGCGCACAAAGGCGGCGCCCTTGCCGGGCTTCACATGCTGGAACTCCAGGACCTGCATGACCTTGCCGTCCATCTCGAAGGTCACGCCGTTGCGGAAATCGCCTGCGGTGATCATTGCCATGGGTAATTCCTCCCGTATGAAAAAGTTGGTAGACAAATATAGTCAAGTCATTATACCCTATTATCGGAGCAAATGCAAGACATTTTAGAGGATGATGAGCTCTTTGGGGGAGTGGGTCAGGTCCTCACAGCCGTCCTCGGTGAGGCGCACCATGTCCTCGATGCGCACACCGAACTTCCCGGGCAGGTAGATGCCGGGCTCCACGGTGATGACCGCGCCCGCGGGGGTGGGCTTGTCGCACCGGGGGGCGAAGCCGGGGTCCTCGTGGATCTCGATGCCCACCGAGTGGCCCAGGCCGTGGCCGAAATAGCCGCCGTAACCGGCGTCACCGATGACCTTTGCGGCCACGGCGTGGATATCCGCCCCGGGCACCCCGGCCTTTGCGGCGGCGATGCTGTCCAGCTGGGCCTTCAGCACGGTGTTATAGACCAGCCTCATCTCGTCGGAGGGCTCCCCCACCGCCACGGTGCGGGTCATATCGGAGCAGTAGCCGCCGACGACACAGCCGAAGTCCATGGTGACAAAGTGCCCCTTCTCGATCTTCTTCCGGCTGGGGATGGCGTGGGGCTTGGAGCCGTTGGCCCCGCAGGCCACGATGGGGTCGAAGGAGTTGCGCTCGGCGCCCATGCTGGCCATATAGTAAGTCAGCTTGGCGGCGATCTCACACTCCGCCACGCCGGGCCTGATGTCGTTCAGGATCTCGGTGAAGGCCGCGTCTGTGAGCCGCTGGGCCTCCTTCATGGCGGCCAGCTCCTCCTCGTCCTTCACCGCCCGCAGTCCGGCCAGCAGGGCGGAGGCGGGCACGAACTCCGCCTCTACGGCGGCGGTCCAGCGGTTGTAGGCGGCCACCGACATGTACTGCTCCTCAAAGCCCAGCTTTTTGATGCCGTGGGCGGCGCACAGTTCGGCCACCAGAGCGGCGTAGCTCTTGCCCCGCAGCCCCAAGTCCACCTCTGCCCCCTTGACGAGCTGTTCGGCGGCCTCAATATACCGGGAGTCGGTGTAATACCAGGTCTTGCCGGGGGTGATCAGGGCCACGCCCTCTCCGTGGAAGCCGGCGGCGTAGAACTCGCCGGGGTCGGAGTTGACCAGCATGGCGTCCAGGCCGTACTCGGGCAGCCTGGCGGCGATCTTTTCAAAATGGTTCATATCGATGCACTCCTTTATTTTTCTTCAGCGGCGTACTGCCGGTAGATCTGTTTCATGGTCAGGGCGTCCTCCGCCTGGGTGCCGGCGGACTCGCAGATGAAGGCGGGGCTCCATCCCCGGCGGGCCACGGCGGCGGCAAGAGGCTCCCAGGCGGGGCCGTAGCCGCCGTCGTCCCCGAAGGTGCGGTGACACTTCTCCCCGCCGTTGGGGGTGAACTGGATATGCGAGAAGTGGCTGTGGAACCGGGAGGCCCGGCCGGGGCCCAGGAACTCCTCCACCCGGTCCAGCATCCGCTCCACGGCCTCCGCCCCGTCGTCCGCCCCCAGGGACCGAGCGTACAGGTGACCGAAGTCGATACAGGGGACCAATCTCTCGTCCAGGGTGCAGAGCTCCAGCACCTCGTCCAGGTCCCCCAGCTGATTGATCTTTCCCATGGTCTCAGGGCACAGGGCGATGGAGCCGAAGCCCTGATCGTCACAGGCGGTGAGGACTTCCGCCAGAGACTTTTTCGCAATGGACAGGGCCTCTCCCCTGCTCCGGCTCATGAGGGCCCCGGAGTGGACCACCACGCGATTTGCCCCCATCCAGGAGGCCGCCAGGCAAGCGGCGGTGATGTACCCGATGGTCTTTTGCAGTCTGTCCGGGTCCGGGTTGGCCAGGTTGATAAAGTAGGGGGCATGGAGAGACAGGACGACGCCGGCGGCTCTGGCGTTCTCCCCCAGCTTCACGGCGGACGCCTCCCCCACGTGGACCCCCTTGCCGCACTGGTACTCGTAGCAGTCCAGGCCGAAGTCCGCGATCCACTTTGGCGCGTCCAGGGAGGACTTGTGGACCTTGGAGAAGCTGTCGCAGTTGCCGGCGGGGCCGAAGATGGCGCTCACAGGGCCTCCCCCCTTCGACTCAGCAGGCGGAAGGGGACCTCCACCGCATAGCGCAGATACCGCCCCGGATTGCCCGCCAGCCGGATGGGCTTCACCAGGATGGCGGCCACCCCGGCCAGATTGCCCCCCAGCACGTCGGTGAACACCTGGTCGCCGATGATGGCGGTCTGCTCCTTTGTGACCCCCATCTGCTCCATGGCCTTGTAAAAGGAGGGCGTCTTGGGCTTGCCCGCGTGGCCGATATAGGGCACCTGAAGCGCCTCGGAGAAGACGCGGGGCCGGTGCTCCTTCCGGTTGTTGGACAGGATGAACAGGGTGACCCCGTGGGCGGCCAGGTCGTCCCGCCAGGCCCTCAGCCGGTCGTCAGGCAGGGGCACCCCGTAGGGGACCAGGGTGTTGTCCAGATCGGCCAACAGCAGTTTGATGCCCCGGCGCTCCAGCGCCTCACCGGTCACCGCATAGATATCGTCGGCCAGATAAGCGGCCCGGAACAGCGCCATGGACTCACCTTCTATTCCCTCTGAGATCAGCATACGATGGTAGTATCATACCACAACTTTCCGCCGGTCACAAGGGGGACTTGAGATGAAAGAACTGCTGCTGGCCCTGCCCGCCGGGCGCTGTACCCAATGCGGCCGATGGGGGCTCGTCCCCGCCCACATGGCCTACCGGGTGGGACCGGGGCCCCGGCTGCTGGGCGCCCGCCTGCCCGCCGGCCTGCGGGGCGGGTACATGCTGCTGGACTGCCAGGGCTTCGACGGGAACGGCGACCCGGTCCCCTGCGCCCGGCAGATCCTGATGGAGTGCCGTCGCCGGGAATACCGGGGGATCGTCTGCGACTTTGAGGGGATGCCCTCCGGCTGCCTGCCCCGGCTGGTGGAGCTGCTGGACCGGAACTGCGCCCCCAGAGGCTGGACGCTGTACGTCCCAGAGAGCTGCGCCCCCTTCGTCCGGGCCGCCCGGGTGCTCGTCCCCTCCGCCGTCACCGCCGGGTCGCTGGAGCGGCGTCTCCGGGCCGCGGCGGAGCGGTACGGCCCAGAGCGGACCGCCCTGGCAGTGGAGTGGGTCCGGGAGGACTTTCCCCTGCCGGCGGCGGGCCGGGGGACCCCCGTCAGCCGGGCGGCGCTGGAGGGGCAGATCGCCCGCCTGGAGCCGGCGGTGTTCCTGGACCGGGGCCTCTGTGCCCACTACTACACCTACATGGACCGGGACAAGGCCCACTTCGTGCTGTTCGACAGCCCACGCTCCGTCCGGGAAAAACTGGCCGCCGCCGACCGGGCGGGCCTCTGTGCCGCCCTTCTTCCCGGGCCGGAGGCGGAGGGCTGCCTGGAGGAAATTTTCGGGCCCGTATAGAGAGGTTTTTTCAATGTGGGGATTGACAAAGCCCCGGCCCCTGTGCTATTATGCTTAGGCCGACGTTTTGCGGAGTCGCCATGCGGGTGTAGTTCAATGGTAGAATCCCAGCCTTCCAAGCTGGTCGCGTGGGTTCGATTCCCATCACCCGCTCCACGTCGGCGCGGACTGCGTATCCCTCGCTCCGGCCTGCGGCCAGAGCTCGCTCACTTCGTCGCGCCTCCTTTCCCCACAAAGCCTGGAGAGCGGCTTTGCGGGGGCCCCGAAAGGGCACAATATGCGCCTGTAGCTCAGGTGGATAGAGCAGCTGCCTTCTAAGCAGCGGGCCGGGGGTTCGAGTCCCTTCAGGCGTACCACGTCGGCGCAAGCTACGTATCGTTCGCCCCGCCGCAAGCGGCAGGTCTCGCTCACTCCGCTGCGCCTCCTTTCCCCACAAAGCCTGGGGGACGGCTTTGCGGGGACCCCATCAGGGCGGGTATGGCAGTACAAGTTGATATGGTGGGTATAGCTCAGCTGGGAGAGCACCGGATTGTGGTTCCGGGTGTCGTGGGTTCGAGCCCCATTACCCACCCCATATCAGGCTGAGGGCCGGGGCGTCCGCTCCGGCCCTTGCCTCACTCCACATTGGGGTGTAGCCAAGTGGTAAGGCACGGGACTTTGACTCCCGCATTCGCTGGTTCGAGTCCAGCCATCCCAGCCAGTTTCCAAAAATCCGCCCAGCGGATTTTTGGAAACCCCTCACCAAAAAATGACTCGTTAGCTCAGTTGGTAGAGCAACGCCCTTTTAAGGCGAAGGTCCGGGGTTCGAGCCCCCGACGGGTCACCAAAACGCGCAGATACGAACCCTCTTTGTTGTAAGGAATGTATTTGCGGTTGAAGAAGAGATAGAGCTAAGGCCATAAGGCCTTGGCTCTATCTTTGTTCTTTTATACCCCTAAGACGTTGTGCCACCAGAAACAATTTTAACTTTTAAGAATGATCCCAACGCTAATTTAGCGTTCTTCTTTTTTTCACCAGTTAAAAGCAAAACCATGCTATTCGTTTCCTCATCACTCATCACAGATACGATATCCAGATAATGTTTTGCTCTTGATGCTCCCACGTAGAACACTCTCCGTTTTTCATCGTCAAGGAAACAGCTGTTATCTACGTCCACAACGATAACGACATCTGATTCCAAGCCTTTGAATTTGCGGGAAGATGTAAACAGTATCCCACTATCATCCCGATTGGGAACAAGTGGGTACTCTCTAATAGAGGAAACGCCAGACAGAATCGACGTATCTTCTGTTTTTACAGTGAGAATTACAATTTGCTTTTTCTGAATCCCCTGCTGTGTGTAGTTGTGAATTACAGATCCAATAGTTTGCTGTGCATCCTCTATATTCCTGGAGAGATACATAGTCGGTTTCTGCCCCGGAACATCTAATCGCATTTTGATTTTCTCAATTCCAAGGGGCTTGTACGATGTCACTGCGATGCTACGGGTATTTCTGCAATTGCGAGAAAGAATTAATCTGCACTCAACACGGTTAACCCAATCCAGGGTCTGCCGCTGTTGGACAAGTTGGTTTTTGTCGTAGAAAATGTAGAAACAGCCATCTGCTATTTCGGCTATGGTGTAGAGGAGTTCCAGATGGTGTTCGGCAAAGTCCTGCCCTTCATCAATGATGATATGACGATAGGGCCAGGAGTGCCGATCATATTCATTGAGATACCGGGATATCCCCTCATCTCCACCGGCATCAAGGACTTGCATGTGTCTGCAGGTAAGTTGGGGTAGATTTGTAAATGTAATATTGGGAATGGCAGTCCCGTAGGAGCTCTGGAGATATTGTAGCAAATGGCGGTTGAAACATAGAAACAGAACCTGATCCGTTTCTGCCAGTCTCCGGGCTTTCTCAATTGCCAACATCGTTTTCCCCGTTCCGGCACCGCCCTGAATGGCTGCAACACGTTGTTCCTCTAGATAATCAAGCAAATAGCTTTGCTCCGTTGTCATTCGGTTAAAACAATAGTCTTGCTCAATGGCCTTACCTGAGAAGGTAAGAACAACATCAAAACTGGGGGATAGAATGCGAATAACCTCATCGGTTTCTTCTTTAGAGGCATTAAAGGGTGCGTGCATTTTGTAGAAGTCGAAAACTCGCATGATGGCTACGCCAGGATTGTTCAGATCATTTTGCAAGAGTACATTCCCCACAGAATACTCACAAGGCATATCTCCAATTTTGCTACGCTCATTGACACTTGGAAACCAAACCGCACATTCCACCCAGTAATTCCTGACTGTATCCAATTTTGAGTTTGCCAAAAGATCCACAAATGTAAACTTACTTCGTTCAGCCTGCGCCATGGGCGAACGTTTCATCTGCATACACTCGCCTGTCAAAGTATTTGTTTGATACCAGCGGCCATCTTTGCAGGCAATGCCGCCGGATTTAACCTCGATGACAAGTAGCCCGCGCTTCGGATGGAAGACAACAAAATCCGATTCCCCCCAGACAACTCTCCCACTTGAGCAAGCCTTGTTCCAATGGACCGAATGAAATATAACATACTCATCCGGCAGCGTAGACAGTGCGTTGTAGGTGCGTTCCTCACCGATACTACCATGAAATTCTTCGTGGGTAACATTGCTGGGAATCATCCTGGCCATCTCTATCGCTCCTCAAATCTGTGTTTCATTTTATCTAAGTCCAAGGTATTGCACTGGCAGACAAGCCATCCATTCTCTTTAAAGGTTTCGCCCAGCTCGTCAGGAATATTGACATCAACCAAAGCTATTTTTTGACTCTGCCAAGCAAGGAGGACATCCACATACTGACTGCCGGCATACAGCTTTGCGCTGTAGTAGTCAGCCAAAGGTATCCCTGCGAGGTCAAGTTTTTCGGTTTGAAAATCATCAAACAGAATCGCGGCCTCGCTCCAAGACGTGTAATCTTCTTTAAAATCATCGCCAATCTGGAGAATAACAGTTCTGTCGTCGCAATCAATGGATGTGTCCATGACAGTCTTCCCGCCAAATGTATCTGGCATGATTCCAAGAAAATAGTTCTCCAAATGATCCCAGATTTCTTCGCTTGTAAAATCGTTCTGGAATAAGTACGTCAACATTTCAACGGAATCTCTATGCCGCTTATTCACCAATTCCAGCAGTCGGTTTATGTAGCTAGCAGGGCGGTCTCTGACTATGGTCATATCCTTTACCGAGTTTACATAGATGTAAAGCTGGCTATTTGAGCCGCCCAGCGACTTAAAACGAAGAACCCCCATGGTCTCCAAGACACCTAAGCAGGTTAGATACTCCTTGCATTGCGTATTATGACTGTCGTTTATAAGGTACAATTTACGCTGAGTCTCCGAATCAGCAGGGATCGACTGTGTTAAAATCTCCCTGAAGCGGCGTTTGATCCAGTTAAAAAAGTCCTGAATAGAAGACCTGATGGAATATGACGTGTCTCCCGCATGGGTTGCCCGAGTGAGATAAAGCCTTCCATTGAGGCGCTTAGAGTATTCACTTGCATATGTGTTGGCAGCCGCAAAAAAAACGTTAATTGCGCTTTGCGCTCTATAACGATTGATGCCCAAGGAACTGCACAAAGATGCAAGCCGTTCTGAAATGATGGATTCCTTCAGGTAGTTCCCCGAGGAAATCGACTCTTGGAATATACCGTGCAAAGCATTTATGACGGAGTCAAATATAAGCCCGCTGTTATCTGCCAGCGTGATGTCAATAGACATTGCCGGCGTCAGAGAGAATTGCTCGTTAAATGATAATTCCGGGCTCTGCGTGTAAAGCAGGTATTTGAATTTCGGAAAGGACATTTCTCTGCTGTACTCCCGATCCCAAATCAAGCGCAGATCGACTTTGAATATATTCTTTTCGCGGAAAACCAGTTGCGCGGCAACAGGATACTTTCGATTTAGCTTTGCTTGTTGAGTAATCGGAATTGCGAAATAGCCATGGGCAAAAACGGGGATCGGTCTCATGTAAAATGGTGCGAATCCTTTCCGCTCGTAGTCTTTCTGAATCAACAGCATCGCCGTTTTTACTTTTGCAATCAAATCGCTATCATCTGCCGATGCCGCTCCAAAAATATAGGCAAAACTTTCCGCATCCACAAGCATCTCATTCCGTTTTTTGGTGAGAGGCTTAGATTTTTCAGAATAACGGGAGGCCGTGTAAAGTTCCAGGATTTTTTTAATGACTTCGATAAGTTGATAGTTCCTAATGGTCGAAAGTCCATGCAACCTGTTAATGTGCTTAAAGTCATCGCTAATATGCTGGTAGATGGCATGTCCATCAATCTCCGCTTTTCGCGCAGCGCGACCAATCTCCTGCATATAGTCGCACACATTCCCAGTAGGTGCAAAATGCATGACGATGCTAATATCTGGAATGTCGATGCCCATGCCAAACGCCTTTGTTGCGGCCATAACAAGTCTGTTGCCATTACGGAATTCATTGAGATTGAAGTCCTTTTCGTCGGCATCTAACTGGCCATGGTAAATGGAGAGGTGTTTTCCAAGGCCTTTGGCATAGCAATAGGACTTGAAGCTGTTAATCAGGACGACTGTCGGAAAGTAAATCAACACTTTCTGTCCACGGATTAGCGCTTTATGGATTTCTGAAATTAAAAAGTCAAATTTGTCACTCTCGTACTCATTGCGGGTTCTTTTTTCCGCCTGAGTCACTTCAATAGAAATGTTACTCCGCCTGATATGTCCCAAATGGGTAATGGGATTCACCATATGGAGACTATTCAGCGTTTCGTGATACATGTCTTCGCTTCCGCCGTAAATCGCCGTTGCAGTAAATGTGGCAATAATAAACGGAGCAGGATCGTTTTCCCTTTGAGACTGGCGCTTTCTGAGTTTTCGAATGTGATCCCCCAAATACCAATAGTCCGGGCGAAATTGCTTTCCCCACGTTGTGACAATGTGAGATTCGTCCACAACAAGCATACCAATCCTGCGTTTCCCAATGAGTTGTTCCACGTCATTGCGGCTCAATAAAGATTCTGGAGATAAGTACAAAATATCGCACTCCCCATTTGCAACCGCGGCAAGGGTCTCCTCTCTAACAATCGGAGAAATGTCAGAATTGATGGTTTTGGCGCCAAAATATCCCCGTTCCTCAAGATTTTGAACTTGATCCTTCATCAACCCAATCAAGGGAGTAATAACCAGAGTCAACAGCTTATATTTTTCCGCCAAGTAAATCGCCGGAAGCTGGAACATCAATGATTTTCCGGAACCCGTCGGCGCAGTTACAAATATATCCCGGTATGTTTTCCCCTCCACACAATTTTCCGCCTGTTCAATAAGATCGCAAATAATGTCTTCCTGCGAGATCGTGATGACTTTCTTTTGATGATCTTCAACAGCGGCCACGTCATACATTTTTATTGACCGGAAAGTATCGTATCCCCAGTAGCGGCCAAGCGTATCGTATATCTCTTGCGGGCACTTCCGAATCTGCTTATCCGCTCGGGGAACATAGTTGAACAGTCTGTTGGGATATTTTCCGCATAGTCCCCGCAGCTTGTCCTGCAGTACAGTTTTTCCTACGGAAGCACTGTCCAACGCAACCGCAAAGACGGTATCTGACACCTCTAAACCGTATGCTAAGGAAAAATAATCACTCTCCTCACAAATGGTCAAAATGGTTTCGTTATCTACTTCGCATGTACATAAATCACATGGCTCATCTTCTGAAATAAACAGGCGTTCAATTTTTTCGCTGAGCAGATAACTTTCATCCAAATTATAGCGGCAGGCGAAATAATCCCCAATCTTTAAAAAGTTGCTGTAAATATCAATATAGCCGCTTAAATGTTCCAGCGAGATCTCTTCCTGGGATTCTTCGTCATAATGTACGCACAACGCAGAAATAATTTCTGGCTGAAGGTTCACACGGACAGGGAACAGATTTATATAATCGATGTTCTCAAAAATATAGATTTTTGAGAACATCGAAAGAATAATCTCTCGAAGACAAATAAATTCTTCATAGAGGACAACCTTTGTGGGCTGTTGAAGAATTTCCATAAATCGGGCACCTTTGTCCCTCAGTGTCCTTTCCAGCGATGCATTGCAGCTTTCAAATTCTGTGAAGGCATATCCTTTGATTACAAAAAGTGTTCCAGGGCCATTATGTTTCTCAATATATTCTTGAATTTTATCCACAATCACTTTTGTGCGCTCCTTCCATAGAATATAGCCTTAAACTTTTCTCGAAATGAAGCATCCATTTGAAACAATGCTTTGTTTTCTACGATATATAATTCTTCTTTTTTGATTCCGTAAAGAGTATCCATTTCTTCCGGAGTTAAACAATGCCCATAATCTATTCCGAACCTTAACGAGAAGATAAAACCTTCCTTTTCGGTAAGATGATTCAAGACCTCTTGTATTTGGGTATCGAATTCTGTGTCTGCGAAAAAGTCAAAGGATTCTCTATGTTGTTGCTTAGGAGTAACATCCTGCTGTGTTGGCTTCAGTTTATTTTTGGAAGAAGATTTTTTCTTCGCTTTGTCACCGTAAAAGTCACGAATGTATTTGGCCCTTGATGAATGTCGCAATTTCTTTAGCGCCTTGTTTTCAATCTGCCTGATTCGTTCTCGTGTAACGTCAAATATCTTGCCAACATCCTCCAAAGTCCGCTCGATGCCATCATCAAGCCCGAACCGAAGGCGAAGAATTTTTTCCTCTCGTGGCGTAAGCATGGATAACACTTTTTCCAAGCTTTCCCGAAGCAATGTTTGATCTACGACTTCTTCCACTGAAATATCCGAAGGGATAAATTCCTCAAGCTCTGTTTCTTCATCTTCGCCAATTAGGACATTAAGGCTGGTAGTATTCAAATATTGATCACCGAGGTTAAGAAGGTAGCGGATTTCTTTTGCCGATGTAGCATATCCTAATGTGATAATTTCATTGATCAATTCAGTTTCAGTAAAATCGGGATGTGCTGCACGTATACCCCAAAAACGGCGCACCCGTTCCATTACATGGACAGGCAACCGTATCATATATGCATGGTCAATAATATTCCTGATAATGCTTTGCTTAATCCAGTGGCCTGCGTATGTCAAAAATGAACATTCACGAGTAGCATCAAAACGATCTGCTGCCGCAATTAGTCCGATATTTCCGTATTGAACAATGTCATCTATCGTAAGGCTGTTCTGCTTAAACTGTCTTGAAAGGATAAGGGCATCTCGATAAACAAATTTCTCATTTTTAAGGATCAGCGCTTCAAGAGCGAGAGACTCTCCCTGCTGATATAGAGTACACAATTGTTCGTTTTTAAGGCCGAGGAGCTGTTTAGCATCTCCTCCCATGGTGGATTTTTTCGCTGTAGATAGCTTTTTTGTCTCGGTAATTTGCTCTGGCTCAATTTCGGCAAGTATGTCTATAGTACTCTCCTGGGCAATAGTGGGATCCATTTCATCATCAACATAGTCGATATCTTCGTCGATTAAAATTTCAATGATTTGATATTGCTCTTTACGGGTAAGTTCAGAAAATAATTGGTCAAAATCACTTTCCCGAAGTTTTTTTCCTTCAATTAGGTAGGGCCGGATGGTCTCTAAGATATATTCTTTATTCAGCACCGGTACCGACCTCCTGATCTTGGGAAAGCTGCTTCTAATTATTATTTTATAACAAACACAGCCTCTTTTCAACAAAGACATTCCCACATACTCAAGATTACATTATTTCAAATGAATGATTACCCGCTGTTCTACTTATCCTACTAATTTCACCGCATCTACAGTCCCATAATCCGGACATCAAACAGGAATATGGCAAAATCTCTCTAAACGAAATCCAGAGATAGAGATACAATGTCTGTTCATATGCCGTCTTCCGGGTTGTTTTTTCTTCAACAGTTGCAGCACAAACAGCTTTCGGGATTACATCCAGCAAGACTCTGAAATCTGTTTTCCCCAGCGTCCTCAAGTGACAAGAAACGTAAGAACCTCCTTGTGAAGTTGCCTGCCACACGCTTAGTGGCGGAATGATTTCTTAGGCCGCCTTGCCCTCGTTGTTTTTTACAAAGTGAACGGATAATTGAAACCGAGCAAAACTGAAGATCACCAAGGGGCCGAAACCGTGTTCGCGTCAATTCTGACGCTCACACGGTTTCGGCCCCTTTTTCTGTTCTGTTCGTCGCATCTGCTGCCGCAGAGGCTCCTCACAGAACCCCTCCGCGGCTATGGTAAAGCCGCTTGCCCATTCAATACAAATCACGCCATATTACGATCCAAAATGCTGATTTCAGGGCTTCGCGTTCTTTTCCCCATGACATTTTTGAAAAGCCATAGTTTCAACTGTTTTTACCGCATGATCGGATGGCTCTGATTTGCTGTTATTTGTCAAAGTCCGAAACACGAATAATCGTGACACCTTCTTCACCCCACCTTCCTACCACCGAGAAAGCCATGTGCCCCATATCGTCGTCCCGAAAAAAGATTCCTTTCAGGTTGTTGATGATCACATTGATGGCCCGGTTGGAGGTATCCCACACGCGGCTGTTATTGGCCCCTTTGGGAGTGATGATCTCAATCTCTACAAAGGCCTTCGCAAAGTAAGGGAGCGGTCCCAGTGCCGCCGCATCAGCGATCGCCGAGTGGATCATTGCTTTCCAGTGTTCCTCCACAGATTCAGAGAGATATTTCATGGCAGGCAGCGGCTCTTGGATCGTCAGCGTAACCGCATGGCCGGCATTTCCTCCCGCGCTCAGTTGCTTCGCCAGCGGGGGCGGATCCCGCTCTGTGTGGGTGCCGAATGTCTCCATATCATAAATGACGGATAGAAGTTGGCTTTGCAGACGGATTGTATGCCGGTAAGCTTGCTGCAAGCTTGGCAGAGTGGCGGCCTCGTTTTCCGGCAGGCACCGCTCAATCGTCTCCATCGTCTTCTTCAGATCGATATACATAGACTGTTACACTCTCCTCCCTGACGATTTCCGGGTACATCTGTAGAATCGCCCGATCCGCCGGCTGGATATAGATTTCATACTGAATGGGACTGATAAAGAAACGCTCATCCTTCAATAGACTCAACTGATCTTTGACCGCCGCAAAAAAGTATACATATTTCAACAAATCAGTGGCTGGATTTACGAACAAGCGCCGGGGTCAGAGTTCAGCGTCGCACATCTGCGGCTCATTACTTTTGACAGCATTACCGAGAAAATCCTCGATGTACTCCTCTTCTTCCCAAATCAGCCGGAGGCTTTTCGCCAGCCGCTTCGGCGTAGTGAGATAGACATGCTCATACTTGGAACGCAGTACAATGGGAGATCTGGACCAGCGTGTAGGTCTGTTCCGCTCCAGGCACCGATCCTTCATAAGCCGGCGGCGGTGCCACATGGTATGCCGGATAATGTTTTTGGCGATCTGATCCCAATCGTCCTCCCGACAAATCAGCAGCATTCCTGTGGCCATTGTCTTATAACTCCCATACTTGGTATAAAACAGAGATCCTTCCGCCCGGACTTGCCACTCCATTTTGCCGTCCCCAATATCATAGACTGCCAGGCGGTGTTCTTCAGCCGTCAGCACACCGACAAAGCGCGTGGTGGACAAGATCCCAGGGGCAATATTCCGCCAGCAAGCCGATGGGATAAAACGAGGCTCGCCGTCCTTCGACGGTTTCGCGGATGCCGGGATACCGTTTCGATCCATCAGGGCCGCCACATGGGAGACTTTCATCACTCTATGTTGTTCTGGCCCTCTGCCGCCAGTAGAGATCAGCGGAGTGATCTCCGGAAATAAGGCCCGGCCCTTCGCCGAGATGGAGACGCTGCCGTCTTTATGCTTGATAAGATACCCGTTCTTCGTCAAGGGCCGGAACATATAGGAGAGCGCGGTGCGGTCGCCCGTCCCTGCCGTATCCAGAAATTGCAGGCAGTCCTGGTAATCAAGCAGATTGAACCGCGCTAAAAAGCGAATCAAATTCAGTTGATTTTCGTGCAGTTTCATTTGAAGCTCCTCATAAAAAGTGTCCGGGCGGCAGAGAAACAGCTTCCTGACAAAAGCTGTTTCTCTGCCGCCCGGCTGGGTGTTGAGAACGGTTCGCCCTCACAGAAGGCAATCACCCCCTGTCAATGCTTACCCACGGTCAGCGCAGCTCTCCACTAAGTAAAGCAATCATGGGTTCCGTATAGATGCGGGTATACCGTTGTGTCGTTCCGATGTTTGCGCCAATCGATGCGAAGGGCTCCCGGCCTTCCGCGATCAGCTTTGAGAGCTGCCGGGGCGACACGCCCAGATACTTGCTGGCCACTTCCAGCTTAATATAGTTGGGATACTCTTTACGCAACTGGTCCGCAGTCTTCTTGTCCACGCTGGGTTCCTCCTTTCCCCATGCGCCACCGCTCGAAAGCTGCCCGATTTTCAGGGTCCTCGTAAAATCGCAGCACGGCTTCCAGCAAAGTGGCGCACAGTATTTTTTGTTCCACGCGGGGGATGGCCTGGGGATCGACCCGAATCAGGTCAACAGTAGGTATCACCTCCAATAGTCAACCGTTTGGTGACACTTTTAGTAGAAATTCACTGGAACAGTTGACGGATGATAGTGACAGTATAGCGCCTCCTTTCCCGTTTGTCAACTACATGGTGATAAATTTGTATATATGTACATTTAGGTATTGACTTAGTTGACTTTATGTGCTTTAATTGGAATACCCTGATCAAAAACGAGGTGGAGAAGTATGGACTTTTTTAAGACTGAGTACCCTGAACCGCCGGCAGTAGATGTGGAGTATGTGTCTTTCGGTCAGCGTCTCCGGGCGATCCGTAAGGAAAAGGGGCTGTCTCAGGATGATTTCGCGGCGCTGTTGGGTACCTCTAAGCAGGTACTCAGCCGGTACGAGATCGGCCAGCGTATCCCCAAAATCACCCAGGTACAGCAGTATGCCAAGGCGTTGAATGTCTCAGCAGATTATCTAATGGGGGACTCCGCCGAGGAGGCCGCCTTCAACTCCCTGTGTCCCGGGGACCGTCCGCCTTTTTATAAGATCCTGATCTCGGTCATGGAAGGGATGGGGTTGGACATTCCGGGACTTGTCCGGGTGTCCGGGCTGACCGACCGTCAGGTGCGTACGATCATCCTGCGGAGGATGAAGGATGCGCCCCTCCCCATCGCTTTGCAGCTCTCCGACACCCTGGGAGTGCCGTTGGAGGTGTGGACGGGGGACAAGTCCTACACTCCGCAGGACATCACGGTAGAGGCACGGGAGGTGGCCAGAGCCTATGACGCCGCCTCCCTAAAGGACAGGAACACCGCCCGTCTGGCTCTCGACCTGGAGCCGCTTAAGGATGTGAGGCACGAATGAACGCTGTTGTCTATGCCCGATACTCCAGCCATAAGCAGGGCGAACAGTCCATTGAGGGGCAGTTAGCCTCTGCCTACAAGTACGCCGCAGAGCACGGCTACACCATCATCCACGAGTATTGCGACCGGGCACAGACCGGGCGCAACGATGACCGGGAGCAGTTTCAGCAAATGCTGAAGGACACCGCCAAGCATCAGTTTGAGGCCATTATCATTTGGAAGATCGACCGCTTTGGCCGCAACCGGGAAGAGATCGCCTTCAATAAATACCGCTGTAAGAAAAACGGAGTTAAAGTCCTCTATACCGCCGAGAGCATTCCCGATACCCCAGAGGGGATCATCCTGGAAGCTGTGTTGGAGGGTATGGCGGAGTATTATTCCGTGCAGTTGGCCACCAACGTCAAGCGCGGCATGGACAATGCGGCCCGGAAAGGTCAAAGCATAGGCGGAACGCTCCCGCTCGGTTATCGGACCGGCCCAGACAAGCATCTGGAACCGGATCCCAAGACCGCTCCTCTGGTCACCCGCATCTTTGAGATGTATGCGGCGGGGCACACCCAAAAAGAAATCATCGAGGCGCTGAACGCCGAAGGCTTGCGAACCAGGAAAGGGAAACCTCTGACTGTGAACAGCATCCGGGCGGTCCTCAAAAACAAGAAATACATAGGCGTGTACCACTACGACGGGAAAGAGTACCCTGACGCCTATATCCCCGCCCTTGTTGATGCGGAGACATTTGCAAAGGTCCAGGACCTTCTTGTGAAAAACAGGCGGGCCCCGGCCAGGAAGTGGTCAAAAGCAGACTATCTGCTCACCGGAAAACTATTCTGCGGCCTGTGCGGAAGCACGATGATTGGAGAATGCGGGACTGGCAAGCATGGCACCACCTATTACTACTACACCTGTCTAGGGAAGAAGAACCACCATTCCTGCCGAAAGCGGGCTGTCCGTAAAGAGTGGATCGAGAATCTGGTCCTGCAAAAGGCGATCTCCATCGTTATGAGCGACGAGATGGTGGACTACATCTCTGAACAGACCTTCCGCTACTACCAGGAGCAAAACACGGATACCTCCTACACAGACGCGCTCCGCGCGGAACTGGGGCAAGTACAGGCAGCCATTTCCAATCTGATCAAAGCTATGGAGGCGGGCATTTTCAATTCCGCCACCAAAGCACGAATGGATGAACTCGACCGGCAAAAAGCAGACCTGGAGGCGGCCCTGGCCGACGCGGAGCTGATCAACGGCTTCAAGCTGACCCAGGAACAAATCAAATACTTCCTCCCGCAATTCCGCAATATGGATCTCAATGAGCCAGAAAGTCAGCGGAGGATCATCTCAGTATTCGTCAACGCGGTGTTCGTCTATGATGACAGGGGCACCATCACCTTCAATTACTCTGGAGATAATCGCACGATCACCCTGAAGGAAGTAGACGCCGCAGCGCAGCGGGTTCGACCGCTGGACGAGGCGGGTCACCACGTCGGAGCAAGCTGCGTATCGCTTGCTCCGGCGTTTTTTACGCCGGAGCGCGCTCGCTCCGCTGCTCCTCCTCTCCCCGCAAAGCCAAAGGGCGGTTTTACAGGGACCCCTTTCGCCTATGTATTTTGGGATGGTCAGCCCACGGAAAACAGCCGGTTTCTTGCGAAACCGGCTGTTTTATTTGCGTTTATTTATCCGTAGACCCCCGCCAGACCGGCGTGGTCTTGACGTAGGTGCTCAAAAACGGGGCGCCGGGGCGCTGGATGCGGTCCAGCAGGAGTTCCGCGGTGATCCGCCCGAAGTCAGCGCTGGGGATCTGCACCGTGGTCAGGGACGGGTCCATCACGGCGGAGGGCGGCGTGTCGTCAAAGCCAGCCACCATCACGTCCCTGGGGATCGCCAGGCCCAGACGCTTCAGCGCCGCCACCACAGGGAAGGCAAGATAGTCGTTGGCGCAGACGAAGGCGTCCGGAATGACGGGCATCTTTTGCAGCTGCTCCTGAACCCAGTCCACATCGTCGTAGGGCTCTGAGTCCTTCTCCAGAATGCAGCAGCTTTTGTCCAGGGGGACGCCCGCGCTCTCCAGCGCCAGACAGAAGCCCATCCACCGCTCGTGAAAGCTGCAGCAGTGGGCAATGTCCCCCACGAAACCCAGCCGCCTGGCCCCGGCGGCAATGGCGCGCCCGGTGACGGCGATGGTGCTGGAGAGGTTCTCCATCAGGATGAAATCGCACTTCATGGGGGTGGTCATGGCCTCCATGTAGCCGTCCACGGAGAGGACGGGGAGCCCCAGGGAGCAGAGCATATCCATATAGCCCCGGTCGAACAGCTCGATCCCCAGGATGCCGGCGGTCTGCTCCAGGGGCATATGGGAGGGCAGCCGTCTCTCCCGAAGCTCCTCCGGGGAGAGCTCATAGATCATCAGCGTATATCCGCCGCGGCCCAGGCGCTCGGTAAAGACGGGCAGGATCAGCATGGCGAAGTGGTAGTCCTTCGGCATGTGGCTGGTGATCAGGGCGATGTTCTGAGGGCGGGCGGGGGACGGAGCGGCCTCGTTCTCCGGGACGAGAAAATAAGGTGTCTGTAGATAGCCGATCTCCTGGGCCTTCTGGAGGACAGCTTTCTTGGTTGCCTCCGGCACGGCGCCCCGGTCATTGAAGACTTTGGAGACCGTGTTCCGGGAGAGGCCGCAGGCGTCGGCCAGATCCTGCATGGTTACACGTTTATGCGGCATTTGTCAAACTCCTCTGCATTTCTCTGCCAGTTTTTATTATGATAACACACTCAGAGTGAAAAATCAAGATGTGCATTTTGTAAATCCAATATGTAAATGTAAACAAAATATGCGCTTTAGAATTGGCGAATGTGCCATTTTTGATTTTAATGCACAAAAATCTGTTGACATATCGTAAATCGAGGGTTACAATAGCCCCATCAGAACAGTCGATAATGTAAATATCGTATTTACAAATGTAAACCAAAGCTGTTGTCCCAATGGCGGGGCCCTCCCATGACGGCCAGCCGCACATTTGAAGAAAAGGAGAGTCAAAACTATGTCCGAAGTCTTATTGAAAGGTTTGAAAAAGGTCTACGACGGCGGCGTCACCGCCGTCCACGATGTGAACCTTGCCATCAAGGACAAGGAATTCATCGTGCTGGTGGGCCCCTCCGGCTGCGGCAAGTCCACCACGCTCCGCATGGTGGCCGGCCTGGAGGAGATCAGTGACGGCGAGCTGTACATCGACGGCAGGCTCTGCAACAATGTGGAGCCCAAGGACCGGGACATCGCCATGGTCTTCCAGTCCTACGCCCTGTACCCCCACATGACGGTCTATGACAACATGGCCTTTGCCCTGAAGCTGAAGAAGGTGCCCAAGGACGAGATCGACAAAAAGGTCCGCGAGGTGGCCCAAATTTTGGACATCACCCAATACCTGGACCGCAAGCCCAAGGCCCTGTCCGGCGGCCAGCGGCAGCGCGTGGCCATCGGCCGCGCCATGGTCCGCGACCCCAAGGTGTTCCTGATGGACGAACCTCTGTCCAACCTGGACGCCAAGCTCCGCAACCAGATGCGGGCCGAGATCATCAAGCTCCGCCAACGGATCAACACCACCTTCATGTACGTGACCCATGACCAGACCGAGGCCATGACCCTGGGCGACCGGATCGTCATCATGAAGGACGGCTTCGTCAACCAGATCGGCACCCCGGAGGAGGTCTTCGGCAAGCCCGTGAACCTGTTCGTGGCCGGCTTCATCGGGATGCCCGTCATGAACTTCTTCGACAACTGCAAGCTGCTCTATGAGAACGATACCTACTACGCGGAGATCCGGGGCGCGAAGTTCAAGCTGGACGACTTCCAGCAGAAGGCCCTGAAGCAGAACCACCAGCCCGCCTGCGACATCGTGTGCGGCATCCGTCCCCAGCATATCAGCGTGGGCAGCGGCGATCTGACCGCCACCATCGAGGTCAACGAGATGCTGGGCAGCGAGGTGAACCTCCACGCCCGCAGCGAGACAGACGAGGTGGTCATGGTGATCCCCACCGTGGACCTGACGGTGGACGTGTCCCAGGGCGCCACGGTGAAGTTCACCACCCAGCCCAAGCTGATCCAGCTGTTCGACAAGGAGAGCGGCAACAACCTGATGTGGTATGACAAGGAGTCCGCCGATGCCAACGCCCCTGTCTGCAAGGCGTACGATTTCCAGTAACGCGCTCTTTGGCGTAAAGCCTTATATATAAAGCTTGGAAAAAAGAAAGGGGATCAAAAAATGGCGAGACAAAAAAGCTCCTCCACCGCGGTGGCCGTCCCGAAAAACGGGAACACCGTGGGCGGAGGAAAATGGAGGCGGCTGCGGAAGAGCTTCCCGTGGCTGCTCATGCTGCTTCCCGCGGTGCTGGTAGTGTTCCTGTTCAACTACCTGCCCATCTACGGCGTGCTGATCGCGTTCCAGGACTTCATGCCCGGCGACCAGATCATCGGCCCCTACACCCACTGGGTCGGGTTCGACAACTTCATCCGCTTCTTCACCGACGTGCAGTTCTGGCCCCTGATGAAGAACACCTTCCTGCTGTGCATCCTGGGCTTCATCATCGGCTTTCCTCTGCCCATCATCATCGCGCTGTCCCTCAACGCCCTGAAGGGCAAGCGGACGGCCAAGGTCATCCAGACCATCTTCACCGCCCCCCACTTCATCTCCCTGGTGGTCATGGTCGGTATGCTGACCCTGTTCTTCGGCCGGTACGGCCTGGTGAACAACATCATCGCGGGCATCGGAGGGGACCGGGTGTCCTACTTCCTGGAGGAGGGCGCCTTCCGGCCCATGTACATCCTCTCCAGCAACTGGCAGGACTTCGGCTGGAGCGCCATCATCTACATCGCGGCCCTGTCCAACGTGGACCCGGGGCTCCATGAGGCGGCCATCCTGGACGGCGCCTCCCGGTTCCAGCGGGTCATCCACGTGGATCTGCCCGCCATCATGCCCATGGTCAGCGTGATGCTCATCATGTCCATCGGCGGCCTGATGGGCGTGGGCTACGAGAAGGCCCTGCTGATGCAGACCGACGGCAACCTGGGCGTCAGCGAGCTGATCGCCACCTACGTGTACAAACAGGGTCTTACCGGCGTGCCCGACCAGGCCTACGCCACCGCCATCGGCCTGTTCAACTCGGTCATCAACGTGGTGCTGCTCATCATCGCCAACACCACATCCAAGAAGTTCTCCGAGAACTCGCTGTTCTAAAGGGAGGCTGTGACGATGCCAGTGAAAACGAAAGCAAAGCCCAATAAGCTGATGCGGAGCACCATGGGCGACAAGGTGTTCTACACCCTCAACTACCTGTTCCTGGGCCTGATGACCCTCATCATCCTGTACCCCATCTACTTCATCATCATCGCCGCCATCTCCGACCCGGACGCCGTCCTGGCCGGCGAGGTGGTGCTCTACCCCGTGCGGGTGACCCTGTCCGGCTTCCAGAAGATTTTGGAGCGGTCCGACGTGTGGCGGGGCTACCTGAACACCATCATCTACACCGTCCTCACGGTGGTCCTCTCCCTGATCGTCACCATCCCCGCGGGCTGGGCACTGAGCCGGAAGACGCTGCTGGGCAAAAAGTTCTGGATGATCTACTTCATCATCCCCATGTTCTTCGGCGGCGGCCTGATCCCCTTCTACAACGTGATGAACAGCCTGCACCTGGTGAACAACATGTGGTCGGTGATCCTGCCCTCCATCCTGTCGGTGTGGAACCTGTTCATGACCCGGACCTTCTTCGAGTCCAGCATCCCGGAGGGGCTGGTGGAGGCCGCCCGGATCGACGGCGCGGGGGAGTGGCGCATCTTCACCAACCTGGTCATCCCCCTGTCCAAGGCCATCCTGGCCGTCATGGCGCTGTACTACGCGGTGGGTCAGTGGAACAGCTACTTCAACGCCATGATCTTCCTCCAGGACGAGAACCTGTACCCGCTCCAGCTGGTGCTGAAGGAGATCCTCATCGCCTCCGAGAGCACCACCGGCGGCAGCGGCGAGACCATCCTGGAGCAGTACCGCCTGGCCAACCAGATCAAGTACGTGTCCGTCATCGTGTCCAGCGCCCCGGTCATCTGCCTGTACCCCTTCGTTCAGAAGTACTTCGCCCAGGGCGTGATGATCGGCTCCCTCAAGGGCTGATCCCTACCGACATATTTCTCAACTTACCATCGAACTGGAGGTAACGCAGTATGAAAAAGTTCCTTTCCATCCTCGCGCTGGCGGCGCTCGTCCTGTCCCTGGCCGCCTGCGGCCCCAGCGGCAATAACCCCGGCGGACAGCAGAGCGGCTCCGACATCGAGACCCTTAAATCCGAGTACGGCTTCCAGTGGACCGACCCCGACGCCCCCATCCTCAACGACAAGGGCGCCCAGGAGATCTCCTTCAACGTCTACTCCTCCAAGAACGCCTCTGCCCTGGACTACAACGACATGAAGATCATGCAGGACCTGTATGAGAGCACCAACGTGTACGTGTCCTGGGAGAACGTGTCCGAGTCCGTCTACGGCCAGCAGAAGAACCTGATCTTCGGCAACGCCTCCGACCGGCCCGACGCCATCTATCACGCGGGCATGAGCGCCGGCGAGATCATCAAGTACGCCCAGCGGGAAGTCCTGCTGCCTATCAGCGACTATCTGGAGTACATGCCCAACCTGTCCAAGATCCTGGAAGACCGCCCCGACATCAAGGCGCAGCTCACCAGCGAGGACGGCAAGATCTACTCCCTGCCCCGTGTGGAGGAGATGGGTCTGCTGGAGCACCCCAACCTGCTCTTCCTGAACAAGAACTGGGCCCAGGCTGCCATCGACGCCGGCGCCGTCACCGGCCTCACCGCCGCCGACCTGAAGGACGGCCTGTCCCTCACCGCCGCCCAGATGGAGGCCATGCTGGCCTACTTCCGGGACAACGACATGAACGGCAACGGCAAGACCGACGACGAGCGGCCCCTGAGCTTCGTCTACAACAACTGGCAGGGCAACCAGTGCGACCTCTACGGCATGTTCGGCCTGAATGACAACACCGACCACCGGGTCATCGTGGACGGCAAGGTCACCTACACCGTCCAGGACGACCGCTTCAAGGAAGCCACAAACTTCATCGCCGACTGGGTATCCAAGGGCCTCATCGACAAGGTGTCCTTCGAGATCTCCCAGGACAACTTCCTGGCCAACGGCAAGGGCGACGAGACTTACGGCGCCTTCTACTGGTGGGAGAGCGAGACCGTGGTGTCCAACCCTGAGAATTACATCTGCTGCTCTCCCCTGGTGGGTCCCAACGGCGACCAGACCGTCTGCGTGTCCAACAACCCCGAGGTCAGCACCGGCGAGGTCATCTTCTTCAACGGCGTGCCCAACATCGAGGTCCTGCTGGCCTACTTCGACCGCTACTATGATCCCATCGTCTCCGCCCAGATCAACTACGGTCCCATCGGCATCGTCTATGAGGACGAGCTGGACGAGAACGGCATGCTGGTGCAAAAGGAAGTGCCCGAGGGCATGACCTCCGACGAGCTCCGCCTCCAGAACGCCCCTCTGGGCATCATCTACCTGTCCGAGGACGCCTGGACCAGCGTGGTCCACATGGAGCCCCGTGCCCAGCTCCGCCTGGAGCGGCTGGACCTGTGCGCCAAGCCCTATGTGCCCGAGGGCGTGGTGCCCTGCCCCACCAACCTCCAGTTCACCCTGGAGGAGCTGAACACCCTGAGCAGCTATGAGTCCAACCTGAACGACTATATCCGCACCAATCTCATCAAGTGGCTGATGAACGGCGGCGTGTCCGACAGCGACTGGTCCACCTTCCAGAGCGACCTGGACGGCCGGGTCAACCTCAGCGCCATCCAGCAGATCTATCAGGACGCCTATGACCGCTATACGGCCAGCTTTTAAAGGGAGTGCGCCGAAATGAAACAGCTTCGTAAAGTTTTCGCGGCGCTTCTGTGCCTGACCCTGCTGCTCTCCGCCTCCGCCTGCGGGCAGTCCGGCGGCGGGGACAACACCGCCCCTGAGATCGCCGGCGTGGCGGACAAGAGCGTCCAGGCCGGCAGCGAGTTCGACGCCATGGCCGGCGTCTCCGCCACCGACGCGGAGGACGGCGACGTGACCGCCAAGATCGTCATCACCTCCCTGCCCGAACTGACCTTCCAGAACGGCAAGGCCACCCCGGAGAACCCCGGCGACTATGAGCTGACCTACTCTGTCACCGACAAGGGCGGGCTGGAGAGCAAGGCCTATGCCACCCTCACCGTCACCCGCCAGACCGCCGAGGCGGTGGTGTTCCAGAAGTTCGACTTCTCCGACAGGGCCGCCGACAGCCACGGCTGGACCGCCAAGGTCGCGGACGGCGTCCAGGCCGCCGGCGCGCTGAAGCAGGGCGCCTATGTGTTCGACATCACCGACCCCGGCAGCGGCGACACCGACATCCAGCTGGTCAAGTCCGGCGTGGCGCTGAAGGCGGCGGACTACCGGGTGAAGGTGTGGGCCAAGTCCACCGCCCCCACCTACGCCCACCTGCTGGCCAACGCCGGGGATCAGAACTTGGGCGGGGCCTACAACCTGCCCATCGGCCCTGAGATTGCCCCCATCGAGCTGAACTTCACCTCCGCCGGGGAGAACACCGCCGACCTGCTCCTGAACCTGGGCAAGATCACCCCCAACCCCGACAACCCCGGCGACACCACCCCCAGCGATTTCACCGTCACCATCGACAAGATCGAGATCTATGAGATCACCGGCGAGCAGACCATGGCCCCCGTCTACACCGCCACCTTCTCCGACGCGGCCGAGGCCACCGTCTCCGCCGGGGACGGGGCCGCCGCCTCGGTGAACGCGGCGGGCGGCGCGGCTGCCTTCCAGATCGACTCCTATCCCACCGAGGGCGGCGTGTGGAGCATCAAGGCCGACCTGGCCCTGCCCGGCGTGGCCGTGGAGGCGGGCACCAAGTACTACTACCGCTTCACCGTCAAGGCAGACAGCGCCCAGTCCGGCGAGCTGCTGGTGGAGAGCGCCTCTCAGGCCGACGCGGCCCGGGCCAACTTCAACAGCCTGAACCTGGCCGCCGGCGAGGAGGTCGAGATCACCAACGTGTTCACCGCCGAGAACGCCGTGTCCGACCCCGTCATCCGCATGCAGATCGGCAACCCCTCCGACGGTGTCACCGCCAACACCATCACCGTCACCGCCCTGGAGTTCGGCAAGGTGGAGGGCGACCTGAACACCGCCAAGACCATCGACGCCTTCGGCATGAGCACCACCACCGCCCCTGACCCGGACTGCCTGTGGACCACCTACAACGGCACCGACGAGGACAACGACCGGGGCGTGGGCACCATCTGGACCGAAAACGGCAGCCTCAACTACCGCATCGACCAGGGCGGCACCGTGGACTGGCACAACAAGCTCATCCTCGGCTACACCGACAACCCCCTGACCCTCCCCGCCGACAGCTACTTCACCGTGGAGGTCACCGCCAAGGCGTCCAAGCCCGTGTCCTGCGGCTTCTTCCTGAACGTGCTGGGCGGCTGGGACCCCCGGATCTCCGGGACCATCGACTTCACCACCGAGGAACAGACCTTCACCTTTGAGACCACCGACACCCTCATCATGGACATGGACTTCGAGATGCTGTTCCAGTTCGGCTCCGCCGATCTGGCCAACATGGGCGACGTGACCATCGAAATCTCCGACATCACCATCTACCAGAGCAGCGTGATCTGATCCGACTATACGCAAAACGCCTGCAGAGAGGATGCCTGGGTATCCCCTCTGCAGGCGTACTGCGGACGCGCTCAACGACATAGGGAGGTTAGCTAACATGAGACGAACCATCATCGCGGGGCTCACCGCCCTGTGCCTGCTCCTCAGCGCCCTGCTGTGCGGCTGCGGCCCCTCCGCGGAGTACACAGTGGCCTTTGACGACAACTCCGATGCAGACATCACCATCCCCAACCAGACGGTCACCTCCGGCAAGACCATCACGGCCCCCGAGGCCCCCGTCCGGGAGGGCTACACCTTCCTGGGCTGGTTCCAGGATGCCGGCCTCACCCAGCCCTGGAACGCCGACGCGGACAAGGTCAAGGCCGATATGACCCTCTACGCCGGCTGGGATAAGGACACCGGGGACTCCGTCTCCGACCCCGGAAACGATAAGGACTTCTCCTCCCTCCGCACCCCCGGCAGCCAGGAGGAGGCCTACGACTACACCACCTTCTTCCTCCCGGAGATGGACGGCACCAGCCAGCCCTACGTGGGCGACACCATGCCCTATTATGAGGACGGCACCTATTACATCTACTACCTGAAAGAGGCCGGCGACTCCTACAACCACTCGGCCTATCTGACCACCACCACCGATTTCCTCACCTATACCGAATACGACGACCCGGTGCTGGAGGCCAATCGCTCCGGCGGCCAGGACAGCTGGATCGGCACCGGCTCCGTTGTGAAGGTTGACGGGAAATATTACTTCTTCTACACCGGTCACGGCGACGGGAACATCCTGGAGTACGCCGAGAAGATCATGGTGGCCGTGGGCGACAGCCCCACCGCCTTTGAGAAGCTGGAGGGCTGGGAGATCATGCCCCCCGCCGAGCTGGGCCAGAAAAACGACTTTCGGGACCCCCAGGCATACGTGGACGAGAGTGGGAACATCGTCCTCACCGTCACCGCTTCCCAGGACGGGGTGGCCCGTATCCTGAAATACACCCTCAGCCCCGATCTGGAGAACAAACACTACGACGGGGTCATCTTCACCAACGACGAGGCGAAAAACGGCGACTTCTGGAACCTGGAGTGCAGCGACACCTTTGAGATGGGCGGCAAGTACTACATCACCTACTCCGCTCAGGACGACACCCTCTGGTACGCCGTGTCCGACACCCCCTACGGCCCCTACGGGGACCCCGTGCGGCTGGACGGCAAGCTGTTCTACGCCGCCAAACACGTGGAGGACGGCGAGAACTGCTACATGGTGGGCTGGGCCAGGAGGTCCGAGTCCCCCTCCTCCACCCAGGACGTATCCGGCTGGGCGGGCAATCTGGCCGTCCAGAAGCTGATCCAGAACGAGGACGGCGCCCTGTCCCTGGCCCCGGTGGACGCCGTAGAGGACGCCTTCTCTGTCCGGCGGGCGCTGGCGGCAGAGGACACCCACGTTTCCGTGGAGTCCGGCTCCGTCTACGCCTATGCCGATGCCTTCACCTGCTATGAGAGCTTCAAGCTCACCGGCGAGTTCCGCTACACCGGCCAGGGCTCCTTCGGCCTCAGCTTTGACTACAACGGCCGGGACGACAAAAACAAGTTCATCGCCCTGGTCCCCGCTGAGGACAAGGTGCAGCTCCAGTTCAACGAGGGCGGCACCCTCATCACCGAGACGGCGGTGGACCTGGAACCCGATACGGACTACTCCTTCACCTACATCCAGGAGGGCTCGGCTGGCGTGTTCTACATCGACGGCCAGGCCGCCCTCACCGTCCGGCTCTACGGGGCCAGCGGCAAGACCATCCAGCTGTTCGCGGAAAACAATTCGGTGCTGTTCTCCTCTCTGCGGGAGTACACCAGGCCGTGACGGCGCCTGAGTTCCATCCAAACCACACTTTAAACGAGCGGGGGCAGGGAAAATGAGACGACTGTTTGACGTCGACAGCAAGTTCATGCGCGGCCTGATCCACATTGCCGACTGCATCTGTCTCAGCGTACTGTGGCTGGTCTTCTCCATTCCCATCGTCACCATGGGCGCGGCGTCCGCCGCCCTGTACGCCGCGGTGTACAAATACATCCGCCGGGACGAGGGGTATCTGTGGCGAACTTTCTGGGAGGCCTTCCGGGAGAACCTGAAGCGCTCCACCCTGGCCTGGCTGCCCGCCCTGGCCCTGCTGATCCTGCTGGCGGTGGACGCCCTGGTGTTCCGCTCCATGTACCTCCAGGGAAAGCTGATCGGGAACCTCTACTGGGTGATCCTGATCCTCATCTGCGTGGAGGTGACCTGGACGGCATGGCTGTCCGCCTATTGCGCCCGGTTCAACGGGAGCGTGAAGGACGTGCTGCGCTTCAGTGCTCTGCTCATGGCGGCCCACCCCGTCAAGTCTCTGTGGGTGTTCCTGCCCATCCTGACCGGGGCAGCCCTGATCCTGACCGCCCCCGTCCTGCTCCTGATCGCCCCCGCCGCCGCCTGCTGGATCGGCAGCGTCACCATGGAAAAGGTGTTCCTGCTGCACATGCGGCCGGAGGACGCAGAGAAAGAGACGGCCGGGGACGGCGACCCTGACAACAGCGAAACGGAGGAATCCTGATGATCAGCGACAAGCTGCGAAAAGCGCGGGAATTTGAGGCACACTACGGCCCCTTCATCCCGGACGACCGGCGTCCGGCCTTTCACCTGACCCCCACCATCGGCTGGATGAACGACCCCAACGGCTTCTCCCTCTATAAGGGGGAATACCATCTCTTTTACCAGTACCACCCCTACTCCACAGACTGGGACTCCATGCACTGGGGCCACGTCAAGACCCGGGACTTCCTCCGCTGGGAGCGGCTGCCCGCGGCCCTGGCCCCTGACATGGAGTACGACCAAAACGGGTGCTTTTCCGGCGGCGCGGCGGAGTTGCCCGACGGCCGCCAGCTGCTGGTCTACACCGGGGTGCGCCAGATCCGGCAGGAGAACGGCGAACTCCACGACTGCCAGACCCAGTGCGTCGCCATCGGCGATGGAGTGGACTATGAGAAGTGGCCCGCCAATCCGGTGCTGACGGCCAGGGACCTGCCCGCCGGGGGAAGCCCGGAGGACTTCCGGGACCCCAAGGTGTGGCGGGAGCCGGACGGCACCTACCGCCTGGTGGTGGGCAACCGTATCCCGGACAGCAGCGGGACGGTGCTGCTCTACAAGAGCGAAAACGGCGTGGACTGGTCCCTGGTGGGGCCCGTGGACGCCTCTCACAACCAGTACGGGCAGATGTGGGAGTGCCCCGATTTCTTCCCCCTGGACGGAAAGCAGGTGCTGCTGGTCAGCCCCATGGAGATGAGCCCCATCGGGCTGGAGTTCCACGCCGGCCACGGGAACGTCTGCCTCATCGGGAGCTACGATCAGGAGCGCAACCGGTTCGAGCGGGAGAGCGTCCAGGCCATCGACTACGGCATCGACTTCTATGCCCCCCAGACCCTGGAGGCCGCCGATGGCCGCCGGATCATGATCGGCTGGATGCAGAACTGGAACACCATCGGCGGCAAGCCCCGGGCCAACCGCTGGTTCGGGCAGATGTCCCTGCCCCGGGAGCTGTCCATCCGGGAGGGCCGCCTGATCCAGACGCCGGTGCGGGAGCTGGAGGGGTATCGCCGGAACAAGGTCGCCTACCAGAACGTGCTGGTGGGCGCGGAGACCACCCTCCACGGCATCCAGGGGCGGATGATCGACATGATCGTCACCGTCCGGCCCGCCAGCCGGGACTCCTACCGCAGCTTCCGGGTCAATGTGGCCAAGGACGGGGAGTACGTCACCACCCTGCGGTACAAGCCGGACACCAGCATCCTGAAGCTGGACCGCACCCGCAGCGGCAGCAACGCCGACATTGTCCACACCCGCAGCCTCCTGGTGCGGCCCAGGGACGGCGCGCTCAAGCTGCGGATCGTCCTGGACCGGTTCAGCGTGGAGGTCTTCGTCAACGACGGGGAGCAGGTTGCCTCCGCCACCATCTTCACCCGGCAGGAGGCCGCCGCCATCAGTTTCGACGCGGTGGGCTCGGTGCTGATGGATGTGGAGAAATACGACATCGTCATGGACTGAGGGGGCGGACGGAATGACAGACAAGGTATTTGACGTGGTCGCCCTGGGCGAGCTGCTCATGGACTTCACGGAGAACGGCGCCAGCGGCCAGGGCAATCCCCTGTTCGAGGCCAATCCCGGCGGAGCCCCCTGCAACGTGCTGGCCATGCTGCAAAAGCTGGGCAAAAGGACCGCCTTCATCGGCAAGGTGGGGGACGATATGTTCGGCGCCCTGCTGCGGGGCGTGGCGGAGGAGGCCGGCATCGACATGAGCGGCCTGGCCGTGGACCGGTCCGTCCGTACCACCCTGGCCTTTGTGAAGACCCTGCCGGGGGGCGACCGGGACTTCTCCTTCTACCGGGCCCCCGGCGCGGACATGATGCTGACGCCGGAGGAGGTCCCCGCAGAGCTGATCCAGAGCGCCCGCGTGTTCCATTTCGGCTCCCTGTCCCTCACCCATGAGCCGGTGCGCTCCGCCACAAAACAGGCGGTGGCCCTGGCCCGGGAGAGCGGCGCGGTGATTTCCTTCGACCCCAACCTGCGCCCGCCCCTGTGGGACAGCCTGGACGACGCCAGGGCCCAGATCGAGTGGGGCCTCAGCCAGTGCGACGTGCTCAAGATTGCCGACAACGAGCTGGAGTTCCTCACCGGCCAGACGGACATCGGCCGGGCCGTGGCCATCCTTCAGGCGAAGCACCCCCACATCAAACTGCTGAACGCCACCGCCGGCGCCGACGGCAGCTGGGCCCACTACGGCGGCATGCGGGTGTATCAGCCCGCCCTCAAGTTGGGCGGCACCATCGAGACCACCGGCGCGGGGGACACCTTCTGCGCCTGCGTGCTGAACTATGTGCTGGAGCACGGGCTGGAAGGCCTGACCCGTGACGATTTGGGGCAGATGCTGTGCTTCGCCAACACAGCGGCCTACCTGGTCACCACCAAAAAGGGGGCCATCCGCTCCATGCCGGAGCGGGAGCAAATCATGGCGCTGCTGTGAATATGACGCTTCACAAAGGAGGAAACCCCGGAATCGTTGGATTCCGGGGTTTCCTTGGTGGACGATACAGGACTTGAACCTGTGACCTCCCGCACGTCAAGCGGATGCTCATACCAGCTGAGCTAATCGTCCGTATTCGGATGCGCCGAGCGCTCATCGCTCAACGGAATTGTATTATATCCGCAAACCGGGCCTTTGTCAAGGGCTTTTTCTGTGTTTCCCATCAAGGTTTCCCATCAAGTTGTGACGCAACTGTAAATCCTTGCGTTCAGAGGTGGACTTTTCCGTTTCGGTATGATATACTACCTCAAAATTGGTTTGCTATGACTGGGCGAAAGGAGCGGCATCCATGCGGATCGACGTACTGGGCGTCAGCTTTGACAATATCACACTGGACGAGGCAGTGGACCGGGCACTGGCTATGCTGGAGGAGGACCGGCCGCACCTGGCCGCCACCCCCAATCCGGAGATGATCCAGCGGGCGGAAAAGGATCCGGCCTTTGCCAAAGTGCTCTCGGAGGCCGACCTGGTCCTGCCTGACGGCATCGGCGTGATCTACGCCGCGAAAATTTTGGGCAGGCCGCTGAAGGGACGGGTCCCGGGCGTGGACTTCGCCTCCGCGCTGATGGAAAAGCTGGTGGGAACGGACAAGCGGCTGTTCCTGCTGGGAGCCAAGCCCGGCGTGGCAGAGGAGGCGTCCAGACGGCTGACCGCCCGGTACCCCGGCCTGAACATCTGCGGCGTCCATGACGGCTACTTTCAGGACGACGCCCCGGTGGTGGAGGCCATCCGGGCCGTGAGGGCCGACGTGGTCTTTGTCTGCCTGGGCTTCCCCAAGCAGGAGCTGTGGGCCGCCGCCCACGGGGCCGAGGCGGGGGCAAAGCTGTATGTGGGTCTGGGCGGCTCCCTGGACGTGTTTGCTGGCAAGGTAGACCGGGCCCCGGAAAAAATGCAGAAGCTGGGGCTGGAATGGCTTTACCGCCTGTACAAAGAGCCCTCCCGAATCGGCCGAATGGCCAAGCTGCCCCTGATCCTGTTCCAGGCTGTGGGTGCCCGTTTGAAAGGAAAGTGACCTCCATGATCTATATTCTGCTGGGCCCCGGCTTTGAGGAGGCCGAGGCACTGGTCCCCGCCGATCTACTCCGCCGGGCGGACCTGCCGGTGACGCTGGCCGGAGTGACCGGCCGCACCATCACCGGCAGCCACGGGATCACCGTCCAGGCGGACCTGCCCGCCGCGGCCGTCTCTCTGGCCCCCGACGATATGCTCATCCTCCCCGGTGGGCTGAAAGGTGTCTCCGCCATGGAACACAGCCCCGCCGCTATGAAGCTGATCCGCCAGGCGGCGGACGATCCCCAGGTCTGGCTGGCCGCCATCTGCGCCGCCCCCACCCTGCTGGCCAGGGCGGACCTGCTGCCTGCCGGCGTCCACGCGGTGTGCTATCCCGGCATGGAGAGCCAGCTCTCCGCCGCCGGCGCCGCCCCCGTGATGGACAGGCCTGTGGTGGCACAGGGACGGCTCATCACCGGCCGGGCCGCCGGTTCCGCTTTCGATTTTGGTCTCGCCATCGTAGAGATGCTGGCCGGCACCGCCAAGGCCGACCAGGTCCGGGCCGCCGTCCACTACGGCGAATGACGGTTGAAGCGGAAAAAACCGCCCTTCGGCGCTGGGCAGCCTCCCTCCCAAAAATGGAGGCCGCCGGCCTGCCGGAGCGGTTTCTGTCCCTTCCCCGGGTGAGGTCCGCCCGCACCGTGCTGCTCTTCGACGGCGTGGGCGCCGAGCCCGACACCCGCCCCCTGCTCCGCGCCCTGCTTGCGGCGGGCAGGCGGGCGGTCTACCCGGTGTGCCTGCCGGGAAACTGTCTGGAGCTGCGCTCAGTCCTGTCAGAGGCCGACCTGCTTCCCGGCAGATACGGCATCCCCGCCCCGGGCCCGGACTGCCCCGTAGTCCCGGCGGAGGAGGCGGACGCCGCCCTGATCCCCCACGTCCTATGCGACCGGGAGGGATACCGTCTGGGCCGCGGCGGCGGTTATTACGACCGTTTTCTGGCGGAGTTCCGGGGCTTTTCGGTGTGCTTCTGCCCGCCGGAGCGTCTGGTAGACCGTCTCCCCAGGGACAGCTTCGATCGTCCGGTGGACCTGGTGCTGACGGGCTGAGGGCCCGTCCCCTTTGACACCGGCAGAGGGCGGAGGAGCTCCGCTCCCCCGCCCCGGTGGAAGTACGCTCAGCAGCCGCAGCCGTCGTTACAGCCGCAGCCGTTGCCGCCGCAGCTGTTCCCGCAGCCGCAGCCGTTGTTGCCGCCGTTGCAGCAGCAGCACAGGATGAGGATCAGGATGATGATCCACCAGCAGCCCCCGCCGAAACCACCATTGTTGCCACAACACATGATTTTGTCACCTCACATTATATTCCCGGTCACAGGGACCGGCTCGGACGCCGCACCACGCTGAGCGCTCAGCCTCGGCGGCGCCGGAGCCGGGCTCCGTTCCCGTTTCCAGGTCATACTATGCGGCGCGCGCAGGACCGGTGACACGCCGCCCCCTCATAAAGGAGTGAACCCCATGGCAGAAAACAACCGCGCCCGTTCCCAGCGCCCCAGTCAGGAGCCCGGGGGGCGGCGCACCTCCACCCGCCGGCGGTCCCGCCAGGTAAAACACAGCGGCGGCGCCAAGATCGCCGGGGCCCTGCTGTACGTTCTGGTGGTCATCGGACTGTCGGCCATCCTCGCCACTATGGGCTGGATCTGGGCCTGTGACCTTCTGGGCCTCAATAAGGAATACACCTCCGTTATCATCTCGGTGCCCGAATCCTCAATGGCAGAGGTGGAGTCCACCGACGAAAACGGCGATCCCGTCACCTCCACCCGGGCGGATATGGACGCCATCGTGGACCAGCTGAAGGACGAGGGCCTGATCCAGTACAAGTGGCTGTTCAAGCTGTACGCCTGGTTCTCCCACGCCGACCGGAAGATCGTCCCCGGCACCTACGAGCTGAACACCGAGATGGATTACCGGGCCCTGGTGGTGAACATGAGCTCGTCCTCCTCCACCCGGCAGACGGTGGATGTCACCATCCCGGAGGGCTATTCCATCGACCAGGTGTTCAGCCT
Organism: uncultured Oscillospiraceae bacterium; assembly: GCA_947629955.1. Classification (GTDB taxonomy): domain Bacteria; phylum Bacillota; class Clostridia; order Oscillospirales; family Oscillospiraceae; genus Enterenecus. The sequence goes on along the minus strand of CANRFT010000006.1, from coordinate 8,982 downwards.
GCTGGAGGAAAAGGGCGTGTCCACAGTGAAGCAGCTCCAGAAGATGGCCGCTGAACACGATTACGCCTTCTCCTGGCTGAAGGGCCACGAGCCCCTGGGAGATTACCACCGGCTGGAGGGCTATCTGTTCCCTGACACCTACACCTTCTATATGGGCGAGGACCCGCTGTACGTCCTCAATAAGATGCTGGTCCAGTTCGACGCCAAGATGGACGAATATCTGGACAGCTTTACCGAGGAGAGCACCTACTCCCTCCACGATATCGTCACCATCGCCGCCCTGATCGAGAAGGAGACCGACGGCCAGGACTACAAGACCATCTCCTCCGTCATCCACAACCGGCTGGAACACCTGGACGCCGAACCGGCGGGCTACCTCCAGATCGACGCCACCCTGGTCTATATCAACGGCGGCAAACAGCCCACTGAGGAGGACAAGCTCATCGACTCCCCCTACAACACCTATCTGTACCAGGGCCTACCCGCCGGGCCCATCGCCAACCCCGGCATGGACTCCCTGTACGCCGCCATGAACCCGGAGAACACAAAGTATTACTACTATGTGCTGGATCCTGCCACCGGCGAGCATGTGTTCGCCCGCAACCTGTCCGAGCACCAGGCCAACATCGACCGGATCAACCGTGAGGCCGGGAATTAAGCCGGAACTTCTCTCCCCGGCGGGAGATATGGAGCGGCTGCAGATGGCCCTGGCCTACGGGGCGGACGCGGTCTATCTGGCCGGTCCCGCCTTCGGGATGCGTGCCTTTGCCGGCAACTTTTCGGAGGAGGAACTGCCCCGGGCCGTGGAACTGGCCCACCGCTACGGAGCCAGAGTCCACGTCACCTGCAACACCATGGCCCGGAACGGTGAGATCGAAAAGCTCCCCGGCTGGCTGGAACTGCTGGACGCCGCCGGGGCCGACGCGGTCATCGCCGGGGACGGGGCGGTGCTGTCCCTGTGCAGGCGGTACGCCCCCCGGCTCCAGGTCCACATGTCCACCCAGACGGGCATCACCAACTACGAGATGGCCCGCTTCTGGCATGAGCAGGGGGTCAGCCGGGTGATCCTGGCCCGGGAGCTCTCCCTGGACGAGGTATCCGAGCTCTGCGCCAGGGCCCCCAAGGGGCTGGAGGTGGAGGGCTTCGTCCACGGGGCCATGTGCGTCAGCTATTCCGGGCGCTGCCTGCTGTCCAACTATATGACCGGGCGGGACGCCACCCGGGGGGCCTGCGCCCAGCCCTGCCGCTACAAATACGCCCTCATGGAGGAGAAGCGCCCCGGCGAGTACTTCCCCGTGTTCGAGGAGAACAACGAGACCTTTATCCTCAACAGCCGGGATATGTGCATGATCGACCACATCCCTGAGCTGATGGCCGCCGGACTCCACTCGCTGAAGATCGAGGGGCGGGCCAAGAGCGCCTACTACGCCGGCATGACCGCCGCCGCTTACCGCCACGCCATCGACGCGGCGTGGGAAGGGGCTCCCCTGGACCCGGTGTGGCGGGCCGAGGTGGACAAGGTCAGCCACCGGCCCTACTCCACCGGCTTCTGGTTCGGCCAGCCGGGCCAGTACACCGGGGACGCCCGGTACATCCGGGACTGGCAGGTGCTGGCCGTGGTGGTCAGCTGCGCTCCCGACGGGGACGCCCTGCTCTCCCTGCGGAACAAGTTCGCCGCCGGGGACCGAGTGGAGATCGTGGGCCCGGATGTGGCCGCTGTCCCCTTCACCGCGCCCATGCCGGTGGGCGCGGACGGCATCGACCTCCGGGAGGTCAAAACACCCCAGACCCTGTTCCGCATGAGGCTCCCCCGGCAGATGCCTCCCCTGTCCGTGCTCCGGGCCTGCCGCCCCGGTTCCTGAGAAAAGAGAAAGCCGCCCCCGGGCGGTTTTCTTGTACCCGCCCCGGCATAGAGGACAGGCGGAAGAGACTATGATAGAAGCACATCCATGTTTCCTGTCAAATAACCATTCTGCTGTGGGAGGCCGCTATGGAACACAACAGCCAAACCAGACAATCAAAGGGCGCCTTCGCCGGCTGGGTGGGGGTGGGGGTCAATCTGGCGCTGTTCGCCTTCAAGATGATCGCCGGCCTGCTCACCGGGGCGGTGTCCGTCACCGCCGACGCCTTCAACAACCTGTCTGACGCCGCCGGCTCCCTGGTGACCCTGATCGGCTTCCGGCTGTCCGCTCAGCGGGCCGACCAGGAACACCCCTTTGGCCACGGCCGGATGGAGTACCTGGCGGGACTGGGGGTGTCCCTGCTGATCCTGCTGGTGGGGGTGGAGCTGGCGAGGGACGCCATCGTGCAGATCGTCCGCCCGGAGCGGGCCGCCCTCACCGCCCCGGCGGCAGCCATCCTGGCACTGACCATCCTGGTCAAGGCGGCCCTGGCATGGTTCGACAGGCACTGGGCGAAAAAGATTGGCTCCCCCACCCTGGACGCCGCCGCCGCGGATGCCGTGGGGGACGCGCTGGCCACCGGCGCGGTGCTGATCGGTCTGGCGCTGACGCCGGTGTTCGGTCCCCGTGTGGACGGGGTGCTGGGGCTGGCAGTCGCCCTTCTCATCCTCCGCTCCGGCTGGACGGCGGCCAAGGGAACGGTCAGTCCCCTGCTGGGAGAGCCTCCCGACCCCTCCGTCGTGGCGGAGATCGAGGCGCTCATCCTCTCCCACAGGGAGATCAGGGGTGTCCACGACCTCATCATACACGACTACGGCCCCGGCCGCCGGATGATGTCGGTCCACGCGGAGGTGCCGGAGGACTCCCCGCTCGTAGCCATCCACTCTGTGGTAGACCACATCGAGCGGGAACTGAAGGAGCGGTTCGGGCTGGACGCCGTCATCCACATGGACCCGGTGGGGGCGGACGGCCCCCAGCTCCGCCGGCTTCGGGCCCTGGCGGAGGAGGCCGCCAGGGAGCTGCACCCCGCCGCCACCGTCCACGACCTCCGCTGTGACGGCGACGACCCCACGGACCTGCGGTTCGACGTGGTGGTTCCCTATGAAGCGGAGTTCAGTGACGAGGAGATCAGAGCGGCCCTCACCGAAAAGCTGCGGGAAAAGGAGCCTCGCTGCCGGCCGGACATCGGGGTGGACCGTTCCCACGTGCTGTAAAAGGCTTGCGCATCCTGTTGAAAACAGGTATAATATCTCTGTATGAAATCTACCGAGGAGAGGGTGTTATCCATGCCCAAAAAGGTTTTGGTCGTCGAGGACGACAAGAATATCGCCGATCTGATCCGCCTCTACATGGAAAAAGAGGGGATGGAGTGCCAGACCGCCGGCAGCGGCGTAGAGGGGATGGAGAAGTTCCAGTCCCTCCAGCCGGACCTGGTGCTGCTGGACATCATGCTGCCCGGCATGGACGGCTGGGCGGTGTGCCGGAAGATCCGGGAGACCTCCAAGACCCCCATCATCATGCTCACCGCCAAGGGCGAACTGGAGGACAAGGTCAACGGCCTGGAGATGGGGGCGGACGACTACATCACCAAGCCCTTTGAGACAAAGGAGCTGCTGGCGCGGGTCCACGCCGTCCTCCGCCGCACGGGCGGCGAGGAGGAGACCGCCGGCCGCCGCCTGGTGTTCGACAAGCCCAAGTCCCTGATCATCGATCTGGACTCCTACGAGCTGGTGGTGGACGGCAAGCGGGTGGACACCCCGCCCAAGGAGCTGGAGCTTCTGTTCCACCTGGCCTCCTCCCCCAACCGGGTGTTCACCCGGAACCAGCTGCTGGACGAGGTGTGGGGCTTCGACTACTTCGGCGACTCCCGCACGGTGGACGTCCACATCAAGCGCCTGCGGGAGAAAATCGAGGACGACCCCGCCAACCCCGAGCTGCTGCTGACCGTGTGGGGCGTGGGCTATAAGTTCAAGGTGGCCGGCTGATGAAGACCATGTACGGACGGCAGTTCGCCGCCATGGCGAGCATGGTGCTGCTGTCCTTCCTCATGCTGGGCGCCTCCTTCGCCACCCTGAGCTATCAGTACGCCATCCGGGAACAGGAGCAGGCTCTGGAGCGCAACGCCGGGTACATCGCTGCCTTCACCTCCAACTATGTGAACGTCTACGGCGGCACCAGCTGGCAGACCAAGGAGTTCCAGGGCTACCTGTCCACCGTGGCCCAGGTGGGGGGCTCCCACATCATGATCTGCGACAACTCCGGCCTGGTCCTCTACGCCACCAGCGGCCAGCAGGAGCTGGCCGGTCTGGAGGACCGGGTCCTGGCCGCCGCCCTGGTGGACCGGGTGAAAAGCGGCTCCTATGCCGGGATGACCGATCTGGACGGGCTGTACGCCGAGGCCCGCTACCTGGTGGGCCTGCCCATCACCGGCAACGGGCATCTCCAGGGCCTGGTGATGGTGTCCAGCGACGCGTCCTCCATCAGCGGGATGTGGCGGGAGCTGGCGGGCATCTTTCTGGTCACGGCGGTGGCGGTGGTGCTCATTGCCGCCATCCTCTGCTCCTTCACCAGCATGCGCCAGTCCAAGCCCATCAAGGAGATCGCCGCCGCCGCCCGGCAGTTCGGCCTGGGACAGCTGGACGTGCGGGTGGACGTGGGCAAGCGGAGGGACGAGGTAGGCGAGTTGGCCGAGGCATTCAACTCCATGGCCGACTCCCTCTCCCGCAGCGAGCAGCGCCGCAGCGAGTTCATCGCCAACGTGTCCCACGAGCTCAAGACCCCCATGACCACCATCGCCGGCTTTGCCGACGGCATCCTGGACGGCACCATCCCCCCGGAGCGGGAGAAGGAGTACCTCCAGATCATCTCCTCCGAGACCAGGCGGCTGTCCCGGCTGGTGCGCTCCATGCTGGACCTGTCCCGCCTCCAGTCGGACGAGCGGGCCGCCCAGCAGCAGTTCGACATCTCGGAGACCCTGGTGCGCACCCTTATCACCCTGGAGAGCAAGGTGGATGCCGCTCAGCTCCAGGTGGATATGCAGCTCCCCGAGGAGCCGGTGCCCGTCTGGGGGGACCAGGACGCCATCACCCAGGTGTGCTACAACCTGCTGGACAACGCCATCAAGTTCTCCAGATCCGGCGGCACCTTAGGGGTGTCAGTGGTGGCCAAAGGGCCCAAGGCCACCATCACCATCAGCAACCAGGGGGACACCATCCCCCCGGAGGAGCTGGCCCTCATCTTCGACCGGTTCCACAAGACCGACCACTCCCGCAGCGTGGACCGGGACGGGGTGGGTCTGGGGCTCTATATCGTCAAGACCATCCTCAACAGCCACAAGGAGAACATCACCTGCACCAGCGAGGACGGTCTCACCAAGTTCGTATTCACCCTGACACGGGCGTAAGGAAAGGAGGGCGTGCCCATGGACAACTATCTGTCCCACCGCTGGCCCGCTCACGCCGACGAGCGCCCCCTGCCCATGCCGCCCAAGACCGGAAAGCCCCGGCGGGACGTGCTGCGCGCAGTCCTTCTGGTCATGGGGATCCTGGCGCTTATCGCCCTGCTGGTGCTCATCGGCTTCCTTGTCATCCGCCTCATCCTCCTGGTCCAGATCGCGTCCAGTCCCCGCCCCGCTCCGAGCGCCGCGGCCCCCGCCTACAACAGCCAGCAGCCCTCCGGCTGGACCCCGGAGGACCTGCCCTGGGCTGACCCGGATCCGGCGGTCCGGCTGGCGCTGGACACATCCGAAGGCACCGCGATGAACGCCTCCTCCATCTATGAGCGGGTCCTGCCGGGGGTGGTATCCGTCACCGCCGCGCTGCGGGGCGGCTACAGCACCGGCACCGGATTCATCGTGGAGAGCTCCGGCTATGTGCTCACCAACTACCACATCATTGACGAGGGCACCGCTCTGGAGGTCATGCTGCTGTCCGACAGCTCCATCCATCCTGCCCGGGTGGTGGGCTTCGACGAAGAATTTGATCTGGCGGTGCTGAAGATCGACGGCAGCGGCCTGCCCGTCCTCCCCCTGGGGGACTCGGGCGCTCTCTCGGTGGGCGAGCAGGTATACGCCGTGGGCAATCCCATGGGGGATCTGTACGGCTCCATGACCGAGGGCATCGTGTCTGCCCTGGACCGGGAGGGAAATGATATTCCCAACAGCCTGGGCATGATCCAGACCTCCGCCGCTCTGAACAGCGGCAACTCCGGCGGTCCCCTGCTGAACAGCCGGGGCCAGGTGGTGGGCATCGTGTCCGCCAAAATCACTGGTATGCAGAACGACACCGTCATCGAGGGGCTTGGGTTGGCCATCCCCACCACCGATCTGCTGCCCTTTGTCAACCATATCCTGGCCACCGGCGAGAGCTGGCGGCCCTCCATCGGCATCAAATGCGTGGTCGCCTCCGCGGACGGCCGCACAGGCATCGAGGTCCGGGAGGTCACCGCGGACGCCGCCTATCAAGCCGGCCTCCGTGTGGGCGACCTGATCGTAGCCGCCAACGGCACGGAGACCCCCACCCTGCCCGCTCTGCGGCGTATCCTCTACGCCGCCGGGGTGGACGGGGATGTGACCTGCACCGTCCTTCGGGGCGGGGAGGAACTGGAGATCGCCCTCACCCTCATCGACACGCTGGGCCAGGAGTCGACGCCATGAGCCGGCCGGAAAACGCGGTCCCGCCCTCTGTCCTGTCCGCCTCCTGGCTCAACGCCTCTGTCCCGGCGAACAGCCTGTTCGCGGGAAAGATCACGGTGGAGGACGTGGTGGGCTCCACCAACACCCGGCTGAAGGCTATGGCCGCCGCCGGCGCGCCGGCGGGGACCGCCCTGCTGGCCCTGGAGCAGACCGCCGGCCGGGGCACCCACGGGCGCTCCTTCCAGTCCCCCAGGGGAGAGGGGCTCTACTTGTCCGTGCTGCTGCGGCCAAGAGCGGCTGTCGAAGACCTGCTCACCCTCACCGGCTGGGCGGCCGTGGCCGTCCGGGAGGCCGTGGAGGCGGCCAGCGGCGCCCCGGCGGAGATCAAATGGCTCAACGATATCTGGCTGGACGGCCGCAAACTGGTGGGCATCCTCACTGAGCTGGCCCCGCTGGACGGACGCGGCGGGGCGGACTGGGCGGTAATCGGCATGGGGGTCAATCTGACCCAGAGCGCGGATACCTTCCGGGCCCAGGGGCTGGAGGACATCGCCGTCTCCCTGGCCCAGGCGGGATACCCCGTGAACCCCAACGTTCTGACCCTGGCCCTGCTGGAGAGGCTGGACACCCTGGCAAGGGAGTTCCCTTCCCGCCGGGAGGACTGGCTGGAGCGCTACCGGGCCCGCTGCCTTACCCCCGGCCGGCGGGTGGCCTTCGAGCGGGACAGACGGCGTCTCACCGGCACGGCCAAAGGCGTAGATGACCGCTTCGCCCTTGTTGCATACGGGGACGACGGGGAGTCCTATGCCATCTCCTCCGGGACGGTGACTATGCTGTGAAGGCAGTTCCCTCGACAGTTTTGCATCATCACAGAACCTTCTTGCGCACAAAATCAGGGCGCCGGGAACTCCCGGCGCCCTTCCTGTTCGGTTATCGGTTCAGCGGTCCGCCGCCGCCCGGACAATGGCGCTCAGCTCCTCCCAGCGGGCCTCCATGTCCCTCACCAGCGTGAACTGGGTGCGGGCCCGGTCCAGATTCTGGCCGGGCCGGTCAGTGTGGAAGTACACGTCCCCCTCCAGATAGTCGGTGAGGAAACGGATGCCGCACTCCAGCGTCATGAGCCGCGCCCCCCAGGGGAGGTACCCGATCTCCGCCGGGGTGAGGATGCCCCCGGTGCCCTCCAGGAAGGCGGAGGTGTACACGGAAAACAGCTCCACGTCCAGGCGGACTTTGCTCTGATCCCGCTCGTCCTCGGCGCAGTGGTTGGCGCCGAAGCGGATGGAATCCCCGAAGTCGTTGATGGCCAGTCCCGGCATCACCGTATCCAGGTCGATGACGCAGACGCCCTCGCCGGTCCTCTCGTCAAAGAGGACGTTGTCCAGCTTGGTGTCATTGTGGGTCACCCGCAGGGGCAGCTCTCCCCGCCGCCGGGCGTCCAGGGCCACCGAGCAGTCCTCCTCCCGCTCAAAAGCGAACGCGATCTCGGCAGCGCAGTCCCCGGCCCGCCCCAAGGGGTCGGCCGCCGCGGCGGCCTTCAGCTTTGCCAGGCGGTCCGCCGTGTCGTGGAACCGGGGAATGGTCTCATACATGGTTTCGGCGGGGTAGCCGTCCAGCAGGCGCTGGAACCGGCCAAAGGCCCGCCCGGAGGCGGCGAACAGCTCCGGCGTCCGGGCGGAATGGAAGGAATGAGCGTTCCGAATGAAGGGGAAAGCCCGCCATGCCCCGCCCCGGCTGTCGGAATAGTATCCCGCGCCGCTCCGGGTGCGGAGGACCTCCAGGGCCTCCCGGCTCCGGTCGCCGCCGGCGGCCCTGATCTTCTCCCCCAGATATTCGGTGACGCCAATGACGTTGGCCATCACCTGGTCAGGGCGTTTGAACGCGGCGGAACTGATCCGCTGGAGGATAAAGCGCTCCTCACCGGGCGGCAGGGTGCGGACGCAGAAGGTGTCGTTCACATGGCCGCGGCCAAAGCGGCTCACATCCGCCGCCGGGGCGCCGAAGTCAAAAGCGCCCAGCGCCTCCATCAAAGTCTGTTCCGCAGTGTTCAAATCGTTTCAACTCCCACTGAGTACCTGTGCTCTCATATTACCAACGGTGCCGCGAAAAGTCAAAGGGTTTCTCCCGCCCCGAACACCGACGGCAGCCGGAAAGGAGAGGCGCCTGCGGTCCGAAAGGGAAAGCGTCCGCGGTCCTTCCCTTGACAGTCTCCACACCGCCGTGGTATAGTTGCTGTAGTGATTTATTCCAATGAAACGGAGGGACCGATATGGAGAATATGTTCACCAATGCCCACATCCTGGCCTGGCTGACCTATTTCGCCGAGAATATGCAGGTAGACCTGGAGCGGGTCAAGATCCTGGACATCACCCGGAAGAACAAGAACCTGATCCCCACGGTGGAGTCCCGCCCCGCCGTGCTGGTGTTCACCGAGGCGGGCCACCCGGACAT